>JABEEB010000001.1:0-733619 GCA_012999515.1 Salifodinibacter halophilus
TCAACGACCTTCAAAGCGCCTAGCAGTCCGGCGATACTTATCGCTGCCGGCAGCCAGAGCGCGACGCGGTATACATCCCCAGTCAGGGTATGGCCCGTTGCCGCCGAGGCCACGAGCCAGCCATAACCGAACTGGACTACCGCCGTCGTAAGGAATACACCCATGTTCACTAGGGACAGAGCAGTCCCGGTTGATTCGGCCGGCACGCTTTCTTTCACTGCCGCGAAAGACACGACGACTTGCGAACTCGAAAGGCCCAGCAGTACGAAACAGATCCAGGCCGCGAGCGGCGTATTAGCGTTGGCGAACACGAGCCAGACCCAGGACAGCGCGCTGACGCCGGATGCCGCGATGATGAAGGCCTTGCGGGTCCGTAACTTGTCGGAGAGTTGCCCGACGAAGAGAGAGCCGAAGCCGTAGGGCAATAACGATAAGGTCATCGCTAACGCGGTCGTGCCTCTTTCGAAGCCAAAGCTATGGGTCAGAAGTGGGGTGCCCCATAGTCCCGCGAAAGCGTAGAACGTTCCGTTCGTGCCTGAGATGGCCAGCATAATCAGCCATATCTGGGGCCGACGGATCACCGAGCGCATCGTAGCGAAACTTCCGAGTCGGTCTTTCTTGTTGCCGGTCGCGGGGTCGGGGTGCCCGAAGCTATCGGCGGGTGGTGGTCGCCAGAAAAGACCGATGAGAACTGCCAGAACGATGCTGAGCGCACTAAGGACAAGGAAGATGGGCTGCCAAGGACTGATTCTGAGCAGTAGCGCGGCGGGCGCTTCAGAGGCGATCGAGCCCATTGCTGCGATGAGCATCGTGCAGCCCGTAACGAAGCCGAATCGTTGCCCTGTGAACCAGATCGCGTTGTTCTTCATCACGCTGACGAACACGATCGACAGACCGAAACCGACCAAAGCGGGCCCGCACATGGCGAAAGCGAACGAAGGCGCCAAGGCGAGAACCGCGGCGCCGACACTGACCAGCGCCGTACCGACACTTGCGGGCGCCCGGATCCCATACCGATCCACGATCATCCCGGCCGGAATCTGCATTAGGGTGTAGACCCAGAAATGCATCGAGGCGAGCCCGCCGAGTGCCGTGCTGCCCACGTCGAATGTTCGTGCGATGGGCTCGGCGAATGTTGCTGGTGCGAACCGGTGAAAAAAGCCGATGAAGAACGCGACGGATAGCAGCGAATACCCGAGCATTTGTTGAGCTCGGACGTTCATGACGCGTGAGTACCGCTGTATTGTGGATAGTCGCCGCGCAGTGCTATTTCGACATAGCGCCGAACCAGTGAATGCACCATAGCCTCATGGCTCGTATATCGGCCTGAGACATGGGCATTCAGTCCTTTCTGTTGATACTCGACGATGTCGTCATCCTCTTTGATGACCTGGTCGAGACGCTTCATGTAACGAGCAAGAACGTCGGCGAAATCGGTTCGCTTGATCGTTTCAGTGGGAAAGCAGTAGCTCACATCGACTTCTACTTCCGTCGCGCTGATGGTGGTCTTCTGAATCCACCACATGCAGTCCTGAGCCATGACGATGAAGAAACCGGGGAGCACGATCGAGAAGTGCGTACCTTCGAGCCGGATACCGTAAGCAGCAGGATTAAACGTAAAACCGCTGTCCCGATCCTCCGGGGCCAGGGCAACTGTTTGGCGCGATGTCTCCATGTCCACTTCAATATCGGTACCGAGGCAGGAGAAGTGCCAGGCGTTATGAAAAATAGACGTTCTTTCGCGCTCGAGCCAACGTGCGTCCGTATAGATACGACTCGGTGGTTGCTCGGCTTGGTTCAACTCCTGAAATAGAGCGGTGAATTCAGAATCATCAAAGGGGGAGCCAAGTGAATCGGAACCGCCAAGCTGAGCGTCGAACATCTGGGCAAGAACTGGGAAGCTAAGAATCCATACTCGGAATTTTCATCTGTGCCGTATAGGCACAGATTGACGGCGTGCGCGCGGTACAGTTGCCCTGAGTCGCAATGAGGGGGTGCAGTGCTGTACGAGAGTTTGGCGGATAACTTCGCCCATCTGATCGAAACTGGTGTGTACCAACTGGGCACCAGATTGCCTTCGGTCCGCCGCATCAGCGTTGAAAAGGATTTGAGCGTGTCTACCTGCGTTCGGGCCTACCATGAGCTTGAACGCCGCGGTGTGATCGAGGCCCGGCCCCGGTCTGGCTTTTTCGTCCTCTCTGCCGGAACGGGCCCTGCCTTACCGAGCGTTTCGTCCGAGGCGGAGACGCCTGTCCCTGTATCCGGCCGCGATCGGATATTGCGGATGCTGGACGCCGCTGCAGAGCCGGATATGACGAACTTCGGCGCCGCATCACCGCATCCTGAATTCATGCCCAGCGGTGCGATCGCCAAAGCCAGCAGCCGAATCTGGCATACGGCTCGCCGGCGGTGTATGACGCAGGCGTTTCCCCCGGCGCGTTCGAACTGCGAGCAGAAATCGCGAGACGGCTCAGCCTGGCATCTTGCGAAGTCTCGCCAGATGATCTGGTTATCACAAATGACTGCCAAGCATCGCTCACGCTCGCCTTGGGATTGGTGTGTAAGGCCGGGGATGTCGTGGCCGTTGAATCACCGACCTATTACGGGTTGCTAGAGGTGTTGGAGCAACGCGGGCTCAAAGCATTGCCTATACCCACTGACCCTCAGACCGGCATTTCGCTTGAACTGCTTGAGAAAGCGCTCAAGCGATGGAATCCGAGGGCGATCGCTGTGATTCCGACCATCTCTAACCCAATGGGGGTCACGCTCTCCGAGGAGAAGAAAAGGATGCTGGTGCGACTGGCGGAGAAATACGAAACACCCATCATCGAGGACGATGTCTATGGGGAGCTTGTAGCGTCGGGGCGACGATCGCGGCCGCTCAAGAGTTGGAGTCAGTCAGGCATGGTCTACTACTGCAGTTCGGCCACGAAAACGATCTCCGCTGGCCTGCGTGTCGGGTGGGTGTTGGTGCCACCCGAACGTCGCGAGGAAGCTCGGTATCAGCAGTATCTTGCTTCGGTTTCGATCAATACCTCGGCCCAGCTCACGCTCGCAAATTATCTATCAACGGCGAACATTCATCGGCATATGCATATCGCCGCCCAGGGGTATAAGCGATGCAGGCGCGGGTTTGTCGCACAGCTAGAGGCAAAGCTTCCTGCTTCCGTTTCGATCAGCCGGCCGCATGGCGGGTTCCTGATCTGGGTCGAGCTGCCTGAGTACATCGACACAAGCGAGTTGCTGTCTTGCGCCCTAGAGAGACACGTTACGTTTGCTCCGGGCGAGTTGTTTTCACCTGACGGCGAGTTCAAGAATTGTCTTCGGCTAAATTCGGCGCTTGAGTCCAACAAAGTGGCCACACGGGGGATCGATATTCTCACCGAGCTGATATCCAGCCAAATGAGAAAGCTAGAATAGCCGGCGACCACTGAAAGATCACAGCTAGCACACAAAGTAGCGACGAAGCAGCACCGGGCTCGGGAAACGGTGCGAGAGCAGCCGGAGACCACTAGGGGGAGGCGCCATGGACGCTTGTAGACTGTTGGTGACCGGGGCAAGTGGCTCGGACGACTCTCGGTATGGCGCTGGCAGCGCATTGGTCCGTCCCACACGCTGATGTGGACGACTACTTTTGGGTTCCGACTGAGCAACCGTATACGATCAAGCGGAATTGCCAGAATCGTGTGCATCTGATGCGTCAAATTTTTCTGCCACGGCCCGCCTGGGTCCTCTCCGGTTCAGTCATGGAATGGGGATCGGAAATCGTCGATCGGCTGCAAGCCGTGATCTTTCTGGAGCTCGATCCAGCGGTCCGTCTCTGTCGACTCCAGTCGCGGGAAAAACGTCGGTACGGACCTAGGATTGAGACCGGCGGGGACCGCCGATCACATCACGAAGAGTTTATCGCCTGGGCGCGACGGTATGACGATGATGATTTCGAAGGCCGCAGTCGTCGCCGCCACGAAGAGTGGCTGTCCTCCCTCCACTGTCCGGTGTTAAGGCTAGACGCGTCTGCCAAGGTGTCACATCTAGTGGAATCAGTGAGGAACCGGCGGGTCGGCTAGACGGGATGAATATATGCGGATCGGAGTTCGTGCAGCACTGCAAATGTGGACTTGTGCGGAGAAGCTAGTTGACTGCAAGCTCGTTCGTAGAGATCAGCTAGTCGCGCCCCGTCGTCGTCAGTAAAGGTTTCGATATCCCATTGAAGGTGACATAGGACCCCATTGCGCGACCGCAGCACTTGGAGTGCGACGTCGGCCATGGCTCCGCCATCGAGGGGTTGGGCTGTTGCTTGAAGTTCACGGATGAGAACAACGACCCGAGCGGCTGCAGAGTGTGGAAGATAAACAAGTTCCGGAAGAGCGTCTCAGGGACCCTTGTAGTTCTCGATCATCAAGATCATTTGCACCCCTTGGTATCCGTCGGTCCGGTTTCGACGTGGCGCGGATTGAGTCCGGCTTCGGCAAGCGTTGCGGCTTTCATCACTGCGCGTGCCTTGTTCATGGTTTCGGTCCACTCGGTTGCCGGGTCTGAATCGGCCACGATGCCGCCGCCGGCCTGGACGTGAATCTCGTTTTGTTTGATCACGGCGGTGCGGATGGCAATCGCCAAATCCATGCTGCCGTTGCCGGCTAGATAACCGACCGCGCCTCCGTAGACGCCGCGTTTGACGGGTTCGAGTTCGTCGATGATCTCCATTGCTCGAATCTTGGGCGCGCCTGACAGCGTCCCTGCGGGAAATGCGGCCTTAAGCGCATCGATGGGCCGGTAGCCCGGTGCCAGCCGGCCGACGACGTTCGACACGATGTGCATGACATGTGAGTAGCGCTCGATGGCCATGCGCTCGGTGAGCCGCACGCTGCCCGGTTCGGATACGCGCCCAACGTCATTGCGGCCGAGGTCGATGAGCATCAGGTGTTCGGCGAGCTCCTTGGGATCGGCGAGCAGCTCATCGGCGAGTCGCGCGTCGTCCTCGGCGTCGTGGCCGCGCGGTCGGGTGCCGGCGATAGGACGCACGGTCATTTCGCCGTCCATGGCGCGGACCAAAATCTCGGGTGATGCACCGACAACGTAGTGATCGCCGAAGTTGAAGTAGAACATATACGGCGATGGGTTCAAGCCACGCAGCGCGCGATACAGCGATAATGGCTCGGCGTGGAAGCCGGCCGACAGCCGCTGGCTGGGTACGACCTGCATCACATCGCCGGCGCGAACATACTCGCGGATGCACGTGACGGCATTTTCATAGCCAGCCTGGGTCAGGCCGGAGCGAAACGTGCTGTCGCCGGGTGTTGTGGCGGCGTCATTCGGCCCGCCGCGCTCAGCCGCCGACAGAGGCTGACTCAGGCGTTCCACGCGCTCATCGAGGCGTGCCGCGAGCCGTTGATAGCCGGCTTCGTCGCCGCGCTCGTAATGGCCGATGCAGTAGAGCTTGCCGGCCAGGTTGTCGAAGATGACGAGCTCGTCGGCAACGAGTAGATAAATGTCCGGCAGATCGAGTGGGTCGGGTTTGTCGACACCGGCCAGCCGCGGCTCGATATAGCGCACCGTGTCATAGCCGAAATAGCCGACGAGCCCGCCGGTAAGACGTGGCAGTTCAGGGATGTTCGGTAGAGGACGGGCGTCGTTGAATGCCTGGATCCAGGCCAGCGGATCAGCGACGTCGTCCGCGCGTTGGATAACCTCGTCGCCGCGCTCATGGAGGATGGTGTGGCCGAAAACGCGGATCTGTTCGTCGCAGGGCAGGCCGATGATCGAGTAGCGACCCCAGCGTTCGCCGCCCTGCACGGATTCGAGCAGAAACGAGTTGGGTGCGTCGGCCAGTTTGAGATAGGTCGACAGCGGCGTGTCGAGGTCGGCGAAGGCTTCGACCACGAGCGGGATGCGGTCGCTGGCGGGCGTTTGGGTTGTTGTCATTACACAGTCCGGATCGATACAAACCTGCCGGCGCACGGATTGCCCGGGCGCCGGCCACACCTCGGCTTTAAAGCCGCCAGTTGGTGCGGCGCCATCGCCGGCTTGGCTGAGCCGGGCGTTGCTTGTGTGAGCGGCTTGTGCTTCGGAACCGTGTCATCCTGTTGCGCTCTGATGGCCGGGCGCCTGCTCAGTGTAGCGCGCCGGACACGCATTGCCTATGCATTGGCTGTCGCAATGCGTTGTCTCAAATCGCTTATGGCGGCGGTGTAGTCCGGCTGGCCGAAAATCGCCGAGCCGGCTACGAACGTGTCGGCGCCGGCTTCGGCGACGGTGGCGATGTTGTCCGCCTTGATGCCGCCATCGACTTGCAATCGGATGGGGCGACCGCTGGCGTCGATAATCGCGCGCGCTTCGGCGATCTTGGCGGGCATGGATTCGATGAAGCGTTGGCCGGCAAAACCAGGGTTGACCGACATGATCAGCACGATGTCGACCAGATCCAGCACATATTTCAACCATTCCAGCGGCGTAGCCGGGTTGAACACGAGACCGGTTCGACAGCCCGCATCGCGCGCGATGCGCAGGCTGCGGTCGACATGGTCGCTGGCTTCGGGGTGAAACGTGATTGAATCGGCGCCGGCCGCGGCGAAGGCCTCGATCAATGGATCGACCGGTCGCACCATCAAGTGCGCGTCGAGCGGCGTATCGGGATGGCTCGCCTCGAGATGCGTTTTCAGAGAGCGGGCGACCGGCGGGCCGAAGGTCAGATTCGGTACGAAATGGTTGTCCATGACATCGAAATGGATCCAGTCCGCGCCGGCGGCGATCGAGGCCTCGGACTCGGGCCCGAGTTGGGCGAGATCACCGGCCAGGATTGAGGGGGCGATAACGGGGGGCAGTGGCGAACGGGGCATGCGGTGCGCTGGCTTTGTTGGCTGATGTAGTCTACGCTCGGCGACTGCTCATTGTCAGTGATAATCAGCCTTGAATACGTCCGAACCCGCGTCGGCCGCGCCGCACGCGATTCACCAGTCCGAGCTTGCCAGCCTGCCGCTTCTTGCCCGCGGCAAGGTCCGCGACATTTACGCTGTCGACGACACGCGACTGTTGATCGTGACCAGCGATCGGCTGTCGGCATATGACGTCGTTCTGCCCAATCCCATTCCGGGCAAGGGCGCGGTGCTGACCGCGCTAACCGATTTCTGGCTCAACGAGTTCAGCGACGTGGTGCGCGATCATCGCGTCGCCGAAACGCCGGCCGATGTCCTGTCGGCCGAGGATCACGCGCAGGTTGGTGGCCGCGCGTCGCTAGTTGCGCGCCTCGAGCCGTTACCAGTCGAGGCCGTGGTGCGTGGTTATCTGATTGGTTCCGGGTGGCGCGACTACAGCGCCACTGGGCGCGTATCCGGCATTGAGTTGCCCGCTGGACTGCGCCAGGCCGATGCGCTGCCCGAACCTATATTTACGCCGTCGACCAAGGCCGAAGCCGGCGACAAGGATCAGCCGATGGATTTTGCCGAGGTCCAGCGTGTGATCGGTGCCGAGCGCGCTGCTGAAGTGCGCGACACGGCGATCGCGCTCTACCGACGGGCAGCCGCCTATGCGTCCGAGCGTGGCATCATCATTGCCGACACCAAATTCGAATTTGGCCTCGATCCCCAAGGCCGACTTACCCTGATCGACGAGGTGCTAACCCCCGATTCCTCGCGTTTCTGGCCGCGGACCGATTATGTGCCGGGCACCAGCCCGCCGAGCTTCGATAAACAGTATGTCCGCGATTATCTCGATACACTCGACTGGGATAAGACCGCGCCGGGGCCGCAGTTGCCGCAGTCGGTGATCGATGGGACCGCCGCACGCTACGCCGAGGCGCAGAAGCGACTGACGACTTAGTGCCAGCCCCGGCAGAGTTGGCCGGGGTTATTTGTTGCGCTGTTCCTGCTCGGTGATGGCGTTGTTGAGAACGCCGATCACGGCGTTTCTGTCGACGCTCGTATATTTGACGGCGAGCTGGTAGGCGTAGGCCATCGGCTTGAGTTGGTCACGGCCGCTGGGCTTGTGCAGATCGGCACCTTGCTGGATCAGAAACTTGGTCAGCCGCGCGTCATTTTGTCGAATTGCGTACATAAGCGGCGTCAGTGGCCGATGGTCGGGGCGTGGATCCCGGGTGTCGACACTCAAGCCTTGTGCAATGTAGTAACGCGCGCAGTCGTACGGCTGGAGGATTTGCTGTTGGTGCGCGAACAGGTAGATGAGTCCGCCTTGACTGTTGATCGACTGTACGCTCGGCGGTCCGTTATCGGTTGGGCTTGCGGCACCTTGGCAGGCGTCGCGGTCGCCCTCGGCGAATGCGGACGGTACGCTGGTAAGCCACATAACCAGCCCCACGACAAAAACGAGCGCGCAGCTCAATACGAAGCGCGGCGTATGCGCGCTCTGTGCGCCCGGGTTAATCCGTTTGATCGTCGACATGCTGTTGCTTGTTGAATAGGTGGTCGATGCGTTGTTCATAAGCGGCGTAGTTTAGGTGTTGATATAACGCGTCGCGCGTCTGCATTTGTTCTACGACGTGGGTTTGCGTGCCCTGCGACCGAATCTCACGGTAAACGGTATCAGCCGCCGCGGCCATGGCGCGGGCCGCCGAAAGTGGATAGAGCACCATCGAGACATCGTTGGCGGCCAATTCGTCGGTGGTGACTAGCGGCGACCTGCCGAACTCGGTCATATTCGCCAGCACCGGCACGCCCAGTTCGGCGAATTGTCGATAGATCGATGGGTCCGGCGCGGCTTCTACGAATAAATAATCGGCGCCGGCCTCGACGTAGCGCGCGGCGCGTTCGAGCGCGGCCTCGGTGCCTTCGACCGCGATCGCGTCCGTACGCGCCATGATGCCCAGTGAGTCGCGCGCGTCTACAGCGGCTTTGAGCCGGTCGACCATCTCGTCGGCGGAAACCAGCGCCTTGCCGGGGCGGTGGCCGCAGCGCTTGGTCCCGATTTGATCCTCGATGTGGACGCAGGCCGCGCCCGCGTTTTCCATCGTGTGAATCGTGCGCGCGATGTTCAGTGCCTGGCCCCAGCCGGTATCGATGTCGACCAGTAGCGGGCAGCTCGTAACGTCGGTGATCCGGCGCACGTCCTCGAGCACGTCATCGCGGGTCGTCATGCCCAGATCTGGCAGGCCGTAGGACCAGTTGGCCACGCCGCCGCCGGAGACATACAGCGCGCGAAATCCCGCATTTTCGGCCAGAATCGCGGCGTAAGCGTTGATCGCGCCAGCGATTTGCAGCGGCGACTCGGCAGCTAGTGCGTCGGCGAAGCGGGCTGTCGTGTGCATGGCGATCCGTGTTCGACTCGTGCGAAGACTAACGTATACAAGCCATGTTTAGTGTAGCCAGCGCTCGGCTCGGTAAATCGGGTACCGTCAGCTCGCGGTATACGGCGGTCGACATAAACATCGTTGGCCGGGCAGGCGCGCGAAGCCGTTGCCACTGATTGGGGCGGTGGCAGCACGTCATGGTAGCGATGCTGGCCACGAAATCTTCAACGTTTTGCTAACCTGCGTCGCGCGCCAAGCGCGCATCAAGACACTTACTCGCTTATTTGCAGGGAGCGAACGCGACGATGAAAAAATGGCAATGCATCGTATGTGGTTTTGTCTACGATGAAGCCGAAGGTTTGCCGGACGAAGGCATCGAGCCTGGTACACGTTGGGAAGATATCCCCGATGACTGGACGTGCCCCGATTGCGGCGCGCCCAAAGACGACTTCGAAATGATGGAAGTCGAGTAAAATCGACTTCCATGCGATGACACAATCGGATAATAGGACCTGATTACAGGACATGACGGACACGTCTGAGTCATCACGTGCGGATTGCGATCCGCACGTCGTTATTCTGGGGGCCGGGCTGGCGGCTTACGGGGTGGCACGCGAGTTTCGCAAGCACGATAAGCAAACGCCGCTGACCCTGATTACGCGCGACGACGGCGCGGTTTATTATAAACCCGATATTTCAGAAGCCTACGCCGTGGGCAAATCGCCGGATGATTTGGTGCAGCGGTCGGCCGAGACCATGGCCGCCGAGCTGGACATCGAAATCCGGGCCCACCATCAGGTTGAGGCGATCGAGCCGGCGGACAAGCGGCTTCAGCTTGACGGTGAGACGCTAACCTACAGCCGGTTAGTGCTGGCCATGGGCGCCGAGCCGATCCGGCTAAACCTGGCCGGCGACGGCGTCGAAGCCGTGCACAAGATCAACAATCTGGCCGACTACCAGATCTTCCGCGATGACCTTCCGGCCGGGGGGCGCGTGGTCATCCTGGGCGCCGGACTGATCGGCTCCGAATTCGCCAATGATCTCGTAACAGCCGGGCACGATGTATCGGTTGTCGACCCGGTCGAGTGGCCGCTGGCGCAGTTTCTGCCTAAAGAAGCCGGCCATGCTGTTCAGGATGCGCTGGCTGGGGCCGGCGTCGACTATCGGCTCGGCCGAACAGGCAGTGGTGTCCACCACGGTGACGGCGATACGCTCGAAGTGTGGCTGGACGACAACAGCGTGATTCGCGCCGATTTCGTCCTGTCGGCGGTCGGCTTGAACCCGGTCAGCCAGCTCGCCATCGATGCGGGACTGGAAGTGGATCGCGGTGTGGTTGTCGATCGCACGCTTGCAACCAGCGATCCGCATATTTATGCGCTTGGTGACTGTGCTGAGGTTGCCGGCCACTGGCGCCCCTACGTCGCGCCGCTGATGCAGTGCGCCCGTACGCTCGGTAAAACACTGGCCGCTGGTTCGGACGAGCCGGCGGGGCAGGTCAAATACCCAGCGCTGCCGATCATCATCAAGACCCACAAGTGTCCGGTGGTGGTTTATCCGCCGCTGCACCGGCCCGGTGAATGGCAGATCAACGCCGCGGACGGCGCGTCGGTGGAAGCCGAATTCGTCGATACAAACGGCGACTGCGTGGGTTTTGCACTGACCGGGGAGGCGACGAACAAACGCCGCGATTATCTAAAGCGCGTGCCGCCGATCCTGGCCTGATTTAGTGCGGCCGGCGACACGGGCTCAACGACACCGACCTATCGAAGGCGTTTGGTCGTCGCAACGAGTGGGCGTCGCCCACCGCTGGCCTATTGCCGAGGCCCGAGTGCCGAATCAAGCCGCCAGTGCCTGGCTGCGCGCGACGGTGGCCAGACGTTCGGCCGCCATGCGCGCCCCACGGATGTTGGGCGCCATGGGTCCGACAACGAGACTGGCCGGTCGGCCGACGACGTGTAGCCCGGGCGCGATCTGTAGCGCATCGTCGGCTTCCAAGTTGCCGTCGGCGTCGAAATCCATATCCAACTGAGCGGCCGTTCGGCCGAGCAAATGACTCGAATCTGGGCAGTTTGTCAGCCCGGTGGCCTGCACGACCACGTCGGCGGCGAGCGTGGCATTGTTGCCCGTATCGATCCCGCCGTCGGTTAATCTCGGAGCGGGCGCACGCCGCCAATCGATGGCGCCGGATGCGATTTCGGCTGTTATGTGGGCATAGACTGAAGGAGGCAAGGTACCCGGATTGCGTGCTGCGATGAGTTGACGCCGGCGCTCGGCCAGCGATGCGGTCTGAAACGGTGTCAGACATTTCGGCCCGGCAAAGCAGGGATCGCTGTCGAACGTCGCCTGGCGTGGCTGCTTGCGCGTTAGCCAGCGGACCGCATGCCCGGCCTCGAGGGCATGCAGCGCGAGCCGCGCGGCACTCAGGCCGCCACCGACGATGGCCAGTCGTTGCGGTGTTGGTGGCAGCTCAAATGCGGCGTCGAAGACATGCGGTGCGTCCAGCGGCCGATGCAGGCCGTTAGGCCCGGTCGCTAGAACCACGCGCCGCGCCTGGTGTGTATCGCCGGCATTGTCGTCGACCAGCCAAGTGGCACCATGGCGTGTAATCGACTCGCCCGCGGCGTCGATGCGCGATAAGTCGGCGAGCATTGTATCGGCGTGATGTTCGAATAGGGCGCGCGACGGTTGTTGGTAAACACCGAGTGAATGTTGGCCCGCGTAGCCGTGCTCGGCAGCGAAACGGCGCAGACTGTCGGCGCGCGCGCCGAGATGGTGTGCCCCGGGCGAGCGCAGGTAGGTCATGCCGCAGGCGTTGGCGCGTTGACGCCAGGCTGCTAGCGGCGGGCGAGGGTCAAGTATCGCCACCGCTGCTTCGGGTGCGGCGCGCGTCAGTGTGGCGGCGGCATAAGCGCCATGGATACCACCGCCGATAATCAGCCAGTCCCACATCTTGTGCATGATACGAAATCGAGTTGGTTGGATGCGCCAATAGGCAGCGCTTGGTTATTGAGCCGTATGTACCGCGACGCCAGCCGCGATAAGGGCCATGGCAATGGGTGTCGAGTTATCCACAGAATGTCCACCGGTGCTTAACAGTAAGCCACAACATGTTGACTTTGATGCCGGAATATAGTGGGTGTTGACCCACTATATTGTAGCAAGCATATTGTCCATAATAGATGGCTCACAACGGCTCATGGCACTTATATGGCGGACACCGAGATGGCAGAACCTACGCGCGACGACGCGCATTCCTCCAACGCTGACAGCGGTAGTAATGGCGCCGAGCTGGCGGCGACTGCGCCGGGCGGCACCAAGGTCATCCGGCGCAACGGCAAGGTAACGGCGTTCGACGCCGAAAAGATCAAGGTTGCAATCAACAAGGCCTTCATTGATGTCGAAGGCCAGCAGGCGGCAGCTTCCAGCCGTGTACGCGAGTCCGTGGATAGCATAACGGCACAGGTCGTGCAGGCCATTACCAGCCGTCTTCCCGGTGGCGGCTCAGCCCATATCGAGGATATCCAGGACCAGGTCGAGTTAGCACTCATGCGCGCCGGCGAACACAGAGTTGCGCGTGAATACGTCCTCTACCGCGAAGCACACGCACAAGAGCGCGCGGCCCAGCAGGACGACGCCGAAACCGGTGATCAGTCTGAGCTGAATGTCGCCTTCGCCGACGGCACTACTGCGCCGCTGGATCGCGATCGGCTACGGCGTGTGATCGGCGAGGCGTGCACGGGTGTCGATGGCGTGGTCGAAGAAACCGTGCTCGCCGATACATTGAACAACGTCTACGACGGCGTGACCGAAAACGAGCTCTCGACCGCGTTGGTTCTGGCCGCTCGTCAACGTATCGATAGCGAGCCGAATTACGGTACTGTGGCGGCGCGCCTGCTGCTCGACCGTTGCCGGCACGAAGCGCTGACTTTCCTGGCCAACGGCGAAGTGGTCTACGCTACGCATGCCGAGATGCGTGCGCATTATCCCGCTTATTTCAAGGACTTCATCGCAGTCGGTATCGAGCGTGAGCTGCTGGATTCGCGGCTAGCCGAGTTCGATCTCGATCAGCTGGGCGACGCCTTGATCGCCGACCGGGATCTTAGCTTCACCTATCTCGGGGTGCAGACGCTCTACGACCGCTACTTCATCCACGCTAACGAAACCCGTTTCGAGCTGCCCCAGGCGTTTTTCATGCGCGTGGCCATGGGCTTGGCCATCAACGAAATCGAGCGCGAAGAAAAAGCCATCGAGTTCTACAAGCTGTTGTCGAGCTTTGATTTCATGTCCTCGACGCCGACGCTGTTCAATTCCGGCACGCTGCGGCCGCAGCTATCGAGCTGTTATCTGACCTCGGTGGCCGACGACCTGCACAACATCTACGAGTCGGTCCAGGACAACGCGCTGTTGTCCAAATTCGCCGGCGGTCTTGGCAACGATTGGACGCCGGTGCGCGCCATGGGCGCTCACATCAAGGGCACCAACGGCAAGTCACAGGGCGTGGTGCCGTTTTTGAAAGTCGTCAACGACACGGCGGTGGCCGTGAACCAGGGCGGCAAACGCAAGGGTGCGGTCTGCGCCTATCTGGAGACCTGGCACAAGGACATCGAGGAGTTCATCGAGCTCCGCAAGAACACCGGCGATGATCGTCGCCGCACGCACGACATGAACACCGCGAACTGGATTCCGGATCTGTTCGTCAAGCGCGTGTTGAACGATCAGAACTGGACATTGTTCTCGCCGAACGATGTGCCGGATCTGCACGAGTTGGTCGGCGCCGAGTTCGAGGCCGCCTACGAGGCTTATGAAGCCCAGGCCGCGGCCGGCGAGATTACCAACACCAAGTCGATCTCGGCGGTCGAATTATGGCGCAAGATGCTGTCGCAACTGTTCGAGACCGGTCATCCGTGGTTCACCTTCAAGGATCCGTGCAACCTGCGATCGCCGCAGCAGCACAAGGGGGTCGTACACAGCTCCAACTTGTGCACCGAAATCACCTTGAATACAACGCCGGGCAAAGAGATCGCGGTCTGCAACCTGGGGTCGGTCAACCTGGCGCAGCATGTCGAGACTGGCGCTGATGGCAACGCCGCGCTGAATACGGCTAAGCTCGAAGACACGATCCACACTGCCATGCGCATGCTCGATAACGTCATCGAGTACAACTACTACAGCGTCCAGACCGCGCGTGACTCCAACCTGCGTCATCGCCCGGTGGGTCTGGGGCTTATGGGCTTTCAGGATGCGCTGTATAAGCTGGGTGTGCCCTACGAATCCGATGCGGCGGCCGACTTCGCCGACCATTCGATGGAGCAACTCAGCTACCACGCCATCAAGGCCTCGAGCGATCTGGCCGAAGCCCGCGGTGCCTATAGCTCGTTCAAAGGCAGCCTGTGGGATCAGGGCATCCTGCCGATCGACTCCATTCGTTTGCTGCGCGAAGCCCGCGGCGACGAATATCTGGAGCAGGACGAGAGCGCTACGCTGGACTGGGGCGCGCTTCGCAAGCGCATCCAGCAGGTCGGCATGCGCAACTCCAACTGCATGGCCATCGCGCCGACGGCGACCATCGCGAACATCACCGGCGTTTACCAATCGATCGAGCCGGCGTACCAGAACCTCTACGTCAAATCGAACCTATCCGGCGAGTTCACAGTTGCCAACCCGTACCTGGTCGAAGAGCTGAAGCAGCGTGACCTCTGGGACGCGGTCATGGCCAACGATCTGAAATATTACGACGGCTCGGTGCAGGCCATCGACCGCATACCGGACGATCTGAAAATCCGCTACAAGTGCGCGTTCGAGATGGACCCGCGCTGGCTGGTCGAATGCGGTTCGCGGCGGCAGAAGTGGCTGGATCAGTCCCAGAGTCTGAACTTGTACATGGCCCAGCCGTCTGGCCGTAAGCTCGACGAACTCTACAAGCTGGCGTGGAAGAAAGGCTTGAAGACCACCTACTATCTGCGTTCGGCCGCGGCCACGCAGACCGAGAAATCCACGGTCACTGACCATCGACTGAACGCTGTCGAGCACGGCGCTGGCGGTGGCAGCGGGCAGGGCGTTGGTAGCTCGCGCGGTGGCGCTGCCAATGGTTCGAGTGCCGGTAACGGTCAGGCGCCCGGCGCCAACGCACAGGCCGGCGGTGCCAGTGCGGCGTCGACCACGCCGCCGCCGGCTGAACCCACAGAGCCGATGGCCTGCGCCATCGACGACCCGGATTGCGAGGCGTGTCAGTAAGACACCGCATTGACCAACGATTAACTGCAATATCAGCGAGATCAGCCAACGATGCTTAACTTCGAAGATACACCCCGCGAAGGCACGTCGAACGCCGAGCCAGGCACCACAGCGAACCCGAACCCGGCCGGTGGTGAGCCGGACCCGTTCGCGGTCAACAACGCCGACGAGTCGGCACAAACGGCGGACACGAGCGAAGACGACAACGTCACCGGTCTCGAACAGGTCGAGCTCGGCGGCGACCGCGTGTCGGTCGACGAAAAGCAGATCATCAACTGCCGTGCTGACGTCAATCAACTCGTGCCGTTCAAATATCAGTGGGCGTGGGATAAATACCTGGCCGGCTGCGCCAACCATTGGATGCCGCAGGAAGTCAACATGGCTGCGGACATCGCCACCTGGAACGATCCGAACGGCCTGACCGACGACGAGCGCGAAATCTTAAAGCGCGGCTTTGGCTTTTTCTCGTCGAGTGAGTCGCTGGTGGCCAACAACATCGTGCTCGGCATCTTCAAGCACCTGACCAACCCCGAATGCCGCCAGTATCTGCTGCGCCAAGCGTTTGAAGAAGCCGTCCACGGCCACTGCTTCCAATACATCGTGGAGTCTCTCAACCTCGACGAGGGTGAGATCTTCAACATGTATCGCGAAATGCCCAGCGTCCATAACAAGGCCGCCTGGGCGATGCAGTACACCCAGAGTCTGTCCGACCCGGACTTCAAGACCGGCACGCCCGAAAATGACCAGAAGTTCTTGCGTGATCTGATCGCCTTCTATGTCATCTTCGAAGGCATCTGGTTCTACGCCGGCTTCGTGCAGTTTTTAAGCTTTGGCCGCCGCAACAAGATGACTGGCACTGCTGAGCAGGTGCAATACATCATGCGCGATGAATCCATGCACCTGAACTTCGGCATCGACGTCATCAACCAGATCAAGATCGAGAATCCGCACCTCTGGACGCAGGAATTCCAGGACGAGGCACGGCGCATGATCGACGAAGCCATGCATCTGGAAATCGAATCCGCCCACGACACCATGCCCCGCGGCGTACTTGGCCTGAACGCTTCCATGTTCGACGAATACATGAAATTCATCGCCAACCGCCGCTGCAGCCAGATCGGCCTAACCGAGCTCTATCCCGGCGCGGAGAACCCGTTCCCGTGGATGAGCGAGATGATGGACCTCAACAAGGAAAAGAACTTCTTCGAAACCCGCGTAACCGAGTACCAGACCGGCGGCGCGCTGACCTGGGACTAAAAACCCTCGCGGGGAATAACAAGAGAAACGTCTATAAAGAACGACGGCGAGAAAGAAGCGGGCTCCGGCCCGCTTCTTTTTGGACTATCGACAGCGAACAAATGCAAAGGCAAGGCCTGACTCTTGCGCCGCGCTGGATCGGCGGGCCTTCGAGCGGGTAAAAGAACGGCTGATGGGCATCGCTGGGAAGCGCCAGCTGTGGCAGTACGGTCGCGCCTAGTCCGGCGTTAACAAGTGCCCAAAGCGACATCATGTTGGAGACTGTGTAATGGGTCGCAGCATCGGCAATGGTCTTGGCCTCGGTGGCCTGTAGAAACTGCGTGGTATAGTGGTCGGTTAGCTAGTGCTCTGAGGGTTGGTGCCAAGGTAAGCTGTGGGATGTTTTAGCTTCGTCGAGTATCGGATGATCCTGGCGGCAGGCGACCCCATACGATCCTCGGTCAGCGGTTCGAAATTAAGTGATTGATCTGGTTCGTGTAGGCTCACGATCCCTGGATTAATCTCACCCTCGGCAATCATCGCCTATACGCTGGGCGCGCTATCGTTGCTGTAGCGTTAAGCACGCATTGGGATAGCGTGCTGCGAACGTGGCGAGTAGCCGGGGTAACAGCTGAATAGTAACCGAAGGCATTGCGGTTAGACTCACGTCGCCATCGCGCTGCCCGCCGAAGTGTCGCGCTGGATGCGCGGCGGTCGCTGGGCGGCCGGACGTGCCCGGGGTCGTCCCCGAAGTCGGCTGGCCGCGACTGCTGGCTTGGCTGCGCCACGGCATCGACTTCCCAAACTTGACTGCCGGGTTGGCCGCGCGCGGCTTCGGTGACGACGACATCGCACGAGTCATGGGTGATAACTGGCTGCGAGTGCTCGCCGCAGCTACTGATACGGCCACAAATCGCTAAAGGCGTACAGCGACACCCATTAATAGCAATAACAGTATGTGGAGATCAGGCCATGACTTATGTAAGTGAAAAAGAGAGCGAGTGTGCCGACTCGCCGCCGGCGGCCACCGGCTTTGAGGGCGTCAACTGGAAGGCTTTCGTATTAAGCGGCGTACCTCTGCTGATTTTTGTCGTGGTGTCGTTGATCGATGAGTCGGCGATGTCGGCCGCGGTCAGCACGGCGTTTAGTTGGTCTGCAGCCGTATTCGGTGCCTACTGGCAGATCCTGCTGCTGGCGACGTTCTTCATCGGCCTGGGTGTGGCGGCGTCGCCGGTCAGCCGGGCACGCATCGGCAACACGTTGGACACCGACATGTCCACGTTCCGTTGGGTTTCGGTCATCATGTGTACGCTTTTAGCGGGCGGTGGCGTGTTTTGGTCGGCCGCCGAGCCGATCGCTCACGTCGTTAATCCGCCGCCGCTTTTTGGCGACACCAGCGGCTTTAGCACCGCTGTACATGCGCTGGCTTACTCGTTCATGCACTGGGGATTTCTCGCGTGGGCGATACTCGCCAGCCTGACCGGCATCGTACTGAGCCATCTGCACTACGATCGTGGCCTGCCGCTGTTGCCACGCACGCTGTTATATCCGGTATTCGGTGATGCCGTGATGCGCGGTTGGTTCGGCGCCGTTATCGATGCTGTATGTGTGCTCGCGGTCGCGGCCGGAACGATCGGGCCAGTTGGCTTTTTGGGGCTACAGGTCGGCTATGGCTTGCAGACGCTGTTCGGGATTCCCAATGTGTTTTTCACTCAGATACTTGTCGTTGCCGGCATCACTGCGGTCTACGTGCTCTCGGCAATGCTGGGGATTCGTCGCGGCATCGAGAATCTCAGCCGCTTCAACGTACTTCTTGGTCTGAGTCTGATGGCTTTCATCGTGGTCTTCGGGCCGACGGCGTTCATCTTCAACGCCTATGTGCAAGGTTTGGGCACCTATATTCAGCAGTTTCTGCCCATGGCGACCTATCGCGGCGACCCGAGCTGGCTTGGCAATTGGACCATTTTCTTCTGGGGCTGGTTTCTAGGGTATGGGCCGCTGATGGCGATTTTCGTAGCCAAAATCTCGCGTGGCCGCACCGTGCGCCAGATGGTGCTGGCGGTGTCTGTGCTCGCGCCGATGGTCACGACATTTTGGTTCACCGTGCTTGGCGGCACGGGGGTGGCCTATGAGCTGGCTGCACCCGGTTCGATCTCCAACGCCTTTGAGGGCTTCAACTTGCCGGCTGCCCTTATGGCCATTACCCAGACTTTGCCGCTTGGATTTCTGATATCGATCCTGTTTTTGGTTTTGACAACGGTGTTCGTCGCGACCACTGGCGACTCCATGAGTTACACCATATCGATCGTCATGACCGCCAACGAGGAGCCTCCCATCGCAGTTCGCATTTTCTGGGGCATTGCCATGGGCACAATGGCCGCCATTCTCATAACACTTGGTTCCGGCGGCGTTTCGGCACTGCAATCGTTCATCGTTGTGACCGCGGTACCTGTATCACTCGTATTGCTGCCTTCGCTATGGAATGGCCCCCAGATGGCGTGGCGCATGGCCCGAGAACAGGGGCTGGTCGCTGACGCTGCCGAGCCGGTTAAAAACCGAGGCTGAATCACACCGCCAAAACATTCACGCCGCGTCCCGGAGGTCTCTATGCAGCAAGACAAGATCGAGCAGGACAAACCGTCGGTTGGAAGTGTTGTGCCTTCGGCCGGCCAACCGAGTGCGTCAATAGGGCTAGGTATTTAATTTTGCGAAGGGCAGCAGAGAGAAGCGTCCGGGCAGGACGACGGTAATGAAAGATAGCGGGTTCGGCCCGCTTCTTTTTAAATTCTATCGACAGTAAAAATGCCAAAGGTAAGACCTGACTCTTGCGCCGTTCTCTTGCACCGTGCGGACAAGTCGCGCTGCAAGAAAAGCCCCGCCGGAGCGGGGCTCGGGATAGGTGTTTATCCGCTGACGAGGGACGTGGCCTGGTCAGCGACCATGCCGCAGGCTTTCTCGCCGGCTTTGTCTCCTAGAGAAGACAGATTGAACGACTGCTTGTCACCTTGCAGGACACCTTTCGAGCCCTTCTGGTAGTCGCTATCGTCCGTGGGTTCAGAGGAAACGCCAAGCTTTTCCATCACCTGGTTTTTCGCCACGTCAGCAGTGCTGCCGAGATAGCCGTTCTCCTGGCAGTAACTGATCACGCCGGTCAGGTTGGTTAGGCTAGCTGGGTTGAAGGAGCCGCTGGAAAGCGTGCTCAACAGGTTGGCGCCTCCACCGCCTTCGCCGCTGGACATCATATCGCCGGCCTTGTCTTTCGCGCTGTCGAGAGACAAGGCTTGTGCTGACCCGATAGTCATGAGGCCGAGCAATCCGGCTAATGCGAGGGTTTTAAAACGTGCGTTCATACATCTTCTTCCTGTGAATGTGGAGCGGCCCTTAGCTCCTCGATAACCGCGTTAATAGCTTTAACGTTAAAGCATTCATAACACATCAGCATGATAATAGCGCGGTCATAGCGTCAGGTCTTTCATTTTGTCTGTTGACTGTAGGTGTTTGGTCGAGGCGACTGCTCACTCGTCGCTGGCGCTGGATTTTGCGCGGTCGTGGAGATCCTTGAATGCCATGCCGAGAGCGCTGAGTATGACGAGCCCGATCAGGATGAACCCTGCGGTGACCGCGATGGGCCACGATGTCACGGTTAGGGCGGCGAATACGGCCGCGGTGATCATGGCGATGCCGATCGATGTGCCAATTCGTTGGCCGGTCTGCATGATGGCGCCGGAACTGCCGGCGTAATGCAAAGGCACATCGGCCAGCGTCAGTGTCTGGTTTGGGCTGATAACGGTGCCTTGCGCCACGCCGATCAGCGTCAGCGATAGCAAAAGCCACCATACGCTCAGGTGGCCGTTGGCGTGCAGCAGAATAATGAGGATGCTCAACGCGAGGCCGGTTAGGGCGAAAAGCAACCCGCCGATAACCAGCTTGCGACCGTATCTCACCACGCGTTTGCCGGCCCAATTGGCCGAGAGTGCCGAACTCAGGGCCGATGGGATGCCAATGAGACCGGATTCGAGCGCGGATCGGCCGAGTCCTTGTTGGATATACAGCGCAACCAGGACCCAGATGCTGGTCATGCCCAGGAAATACAACGTCACGATGATGGTGCCGTTAGCGAAGCTGCGGGTGGAAAACAGCCGCAGATCGACCATCGGGCTGTGGCCTTGACGCGCGTAGCGCCGCTCCCACCACACCCAGACAGCGACCAGAACGAGGCCGAATAGCAACAACAGCCACGTAAGCGCCGAGCTTTTTGCTTCCACAAACGGAAATAAGATGGCAAAAACGGCAAGGCCGGCGAGCGCTGAGCCGATCGGATCCAGCGCACGCAGTGAACGCATTGTTCGGCTTTGTTCACCCGCTGCCCCCTTGGGGCCGAAGTTCATCAGGGGTTTCGGAAACCAGCGCAGAGCCAAAATGATGGCCGCGATGCCGGCGGGCACGTTGACTAGAAACGTTAGCCGCCAGCCGAAGTCGACGCCGCCGAGCTTAATCAAAAAGCCGCCAAGAACGGGACCGATGCCGACTGATACGCCAACCACACTGCCGAAATATCCGAACGCCCGACCCCGTTCGGCGCCTCGGAAATACTGTTGGATCATGCCGATGCCTTGCGGACTCAAAAGCCCCGAGCCGACGCCCTGGACGAATCGGGCGATATTGAGCCATTCCGCATTGGGAGCGACCCCCGAGGCTACGGATGCGGCCGTGAATATGCCGACACCGATAATAAAAATGCCGCCGCGGCCCATGAGATCTCCGGCGCGGCCGGCGGCGATCAAAACAATGCCGAACGTCAGTGCGTATCCGGACAGCACCCATTGCAGATCGGCCTGGGAGGCACCGAGGCCTTCCTGAATCGACGGCAGCGCCACGTTGACGATGCTCACGCCAACCAGCGACATGAATATTGCGATCAGCAAAACGAAAAGCACCCGCCAACGCACCGGGTCCGGTTCAACGCTGCTATCGGGCCCGCGTGAATCAGTCGGGCGTGACATCCCGGCCGAGGCTTTTGAAATTTTCAGGGTTCGCGTATGCCATACGAGCTTGGTTACGCTTTTGCATCGCCAGCTATGGTCGATTGCGAATGGCGCGTTTTATGCGAATGCGTGGTCCAGGCGGAGATAGACTGCATCGTTTTCGTTAATGGTGCGACCTTGTTCGGTGATGGCTTCGGATACGGCCTGAAAATGCGGGCGCCCGACTAGCGCATCGAGCCAGTTTTCCACGGCTGGGAAGCTGTTGAAGTGGTAGCCGACGGCTGCGATTTGATACAGCTCGCTGGCGATCGCCAGGTCAGCAATGGTTGGTTCGGTGTCGCCGCAAAGCGTGCTTAGTGGTGAGTCAGCTGTCGTGCTGCGTAGTTGTTGCTCGAGTGTGCCCAGACTGGTTCTGAGCGACGCCTGCCTTGGCCGGAGTAGATCGGTATCTATTTCTCGTTTAAGCATCGGCAGCGTCAGGTGCAGGTTCATGATGTGGTGAAACATATCGTGACGCCGCACGTGGTTGTGATGCCAGTCGAGCCACTGGTCGATGCGTGCCGAACGCGCCGGATCTTGGTCGCCTGGATACCAGCGATGGGCGGTGTCACAGTCCATCGCGATGCGACAGAGGTAACGCATCATGGCGTGGCTTTCGCCGAGGCGTAGGTCGGTCGGTGTGGCCCCTGGCTTGTCGTCTGTTGCTACGAGCGCCGGTATCGTTTCGAACGCGTTGATGTTATCGACAAACCAGTGCTCGTGCGTGGCCCCGTTCGCGAAATCGACTTGCTGCCATGTGTAGTCCAGGCCCAGCTCGCGCAGCAGAATTTCAACAGCGCGGCAGGGCTGGGAAAGACGGTGTCCGTAGAGCGTGAGCGACATGAGTGGGCGCACGACAACAAAAATGATGGTGCGAGCGTGGAGATGGGCCGAAAATTTGTCCAGTGAGAAACGGCGTTGTTAATAACCGGCCAGCACGGTCTGTATCGTTTGCTTGAAATGCGTGACAAGCCGCGAATCCGTGGCGCTTGGATGGGCAAGTGCCATCCAGGTTTCCGTGTCGGTTGCATCCAGGGGGCGGTAAACGACGCCGTCCCGGCGCAGGTGATGGCAGGATTCCGGGAGGATCGCCAGGCCGATATCGCTGGCCACTAGGCCAACGATGGTCTGTAGGGAAATGGCATGTTGTGCGATCCATGGTTCCCGGCCGAGGTTTTGAAACAGCCCCTCTATATGGTCGTGCAAGCCTGGAATGTGTTGCCGGTCAAAAAAGATGAGGGGATGGTCTGCGAGTGTGAGCGGCGAAATGCTTGGCTGAGCTGCCAATGCGTGGTTTTCCGGTAGCGCAACGGTCAACGTCTCGCATCGCAGCGGTTCAATCTGCAAACCACGCGCCTGTAGTGGCAAGCGCAACAAACCGATCTGGATGTCGCCGCTGTAAAGGGCGTCAATTTGGTCGCCACTGCTGATTTCCTTGAGCTCCAGCTCCACCGCCGGGTATTGGCGGCGGAATTCGCGTAGGGCCGGCGGGAGCACCGTTAGCGTAGCCGAACTGATAAAGCCCACTTCAAGGCGGCCGCGCAGCCCGGCGTCCGATTCTGTGACGGCCTGTTCGGATTCCGCCACGGTCGCAAGAATCCGGTAGGCATATTGCAGGAACGTCCGTCCTGCATTGGTGAGCATGACTTTGCGCGTGTGCCGATCCAGCAGTAGCACGCCCAATCCTTCTTCCAGATGGCGTATTTGCATGCTCAAAGGTGGTTGGCTGATGTGCATGCGAGCGGCCGCTCGTCCGAAATGCTTCTCTTCGGCTACCGCCACGAAGTATCTGAGTTGTCTAAGTTCCATAAGTCGCTACAGCAGAAAGAGTTTCAAGACGCTTGCCTGTGCAGGCTGTTCCAGAACTGAGTTATTAATTCGTAATATATATTAATTAAATAATAAAAAATATATTAGATATATTAAATACCCAGGGCTATGCTCGAGTTGTCGGTGTTCTTAGAGCGCCGAAAAAAGCGAGAGGATTCTCAGTCATGTCATTACCCGAGAGCAGCCCTTACGTCATCATTGGGGCCGGCATACACGGCCTCAGCACCGCCTTGAATTTGGCCGACAGACTGCGGCAAACCGGACGCGGCGACGGACGCGATATTGTCGTGCTGGATAAAAACCGGCCCGGTGCAGGGGCTACCGGGATCGCCTGCGGCGTGGTGCGTAATAACTACTTCCAGCCGGCGATGCGCGAGTTGATGGCGCATAGCGTATCGGTCTGGGAGGAAGATCCCGAAAACTATGGCTATCACCCGGTCGGCTATCTCCAGATCAGCTGTGAAAGCATGCGCGAGGATGTGGCTGGTATCGCCAAGCAGCAGGCCGCTATTGGCTATCCCTCCTGGTTTGTCGAAGGCGAGGCGGAAAGCCGTCGGTACATGCAGGGCCTGTTCGATGATTGGCAGGCAGAAGGCATCACCTCGGTATTGCATGAACAAAAGGGCGGGTATGCCAATTGCACGCAAACTGTGGTGGGGCTGACCCGCAAGGTGGAAGCGGCCGGGATCGAAATTCGGACCGGTGTCCAGGTGACGGGGTTCCGTAAAGATTCAAGCGCGGTGTCGCATGTGGAAACCGATCAGGGTGTTGTGGCCTGCGACTATGTCGTGGTTGCGGTCGGCCCCTGGATCAGGGATATCTGGCAACTGCTTGGGTTGCCTGATGCGATCGATGTGCGGGGGTCGGATGGCACGCTGCGGCCGAACACGCCGATGTGGACCTACTGGGTGTTGCAGGAGGGCACATTGGAGGTTGCGCCGGATACCCAGCTTACCAATACGGGCGAGTTTCCGCCGGTTGTTCACGTGGATACGGATGCGCCGCTGTATGACGGTGATACGTTGCTTACGGATCAGAGCTGGGGCATCTACTACAAGCCGGATTACGATTTCGGTGGCGTTCAGGGCGGTGCCATGCCGTTGCAGCTGGATCGCCCGGCCGGTGAAATCGCCGTGGATCCTTATGGGCCGGAATCGCCGGAGTTTGTGGCCGGGGACGATTTCGCACGGATGTGGTCTGCCGCGTTGGCGTTCTGCCAGAAGCGGTTCGAAGGCCAGCGCCATCTCTACAAGACCGAGGAACGATCCGGCGGTCTGGGCTGTTTTACGCCGGACAGCTTTCCGGTGTTCGATGTCTTTCACGACAACTGTTATGTCATTGCCGACTCCAATCACGGCTTCAAGATGATTGGCGTGGGGCGCCTGGTAGCTGACGAGATTATGGGTCAAACCAGCACGTTGCTGGAGCCGTTTCGATTCACCCGTTATGCAAAGGGCGAAGCACATCCAGTATCCAACAGCCCCTATCCCTGGAGCTGATTGCCCGTATCGGCGTGGGCCGCGCAGGCAAGAGACACATCATGGTGCAAAACACTTATTCCCTGTTCAACCTGGCTTATAACGCCATACACCGCCATCGGCACTGGTCGACGGCATGGCGCAAGCCGGAGCCCGCGTCTGCGTACGATGTCGTGATCATCGGCGGTGGCGGGCACGGCCTGGCAACGGCCTATTACCTGGCAAAGAATCACGGCATCACCAATGTCGCCGTTCTGGAGAAAGGTTGGCTCGGAGGCGGCAATACCGGGCGCAATACGACCATTGTGCGCTCGAATTACTATCTGGCCGCCAACGCCCGTTTCTATGAGTTGTCCATGCAACTGTGGGAAACCTTGAGTCAGGACCTGAACTTCAACGTTATGTACAGCCCGCGCGGCGTGCTCAATCTGGCCCATACACCGGGCCAGCTCGGCGCTTTTGCAAGTCGGGGTAATGCCATGCGCCTCAACGGTGTGGATGCTGAGCTGCTCGATCGCGAGCAGGTAGCACAGCGCGTACCGCAGCTCGATATCAGTGACCAAGCGCGTTTCCCTATATGGGGTGGCCTACTCCAGCCACGCGGCGGCATCGCACGCCATGACGCTGTGGCCTGGGGCTATGCGCGGGCCGCCGATGCGTTGGGCGTGGATATCATCGAAAACTGCGAGGTCACCAGCATGCAACGCGAAAACGGCCGGGTGACTGCCGTCGAGACGACGCGCGGGCGCATTCAAGCCAACCGGGTCGGCGTTGTGGTGGCCGGGCATGCGGGGACCGTTGCCGGCATGGCCGACCTGCGATTACCGCTTGAGTCACATATATTGCAGGCCATGGTGACCGAGCCCGTTAAACCGGTGCTCAATACCGTAGTGACGTCGGGCGCCGCCCATTGTTACGTCAATCAATCGGACAAGGGCGAATTGGTCATGGGCGGCGATCTGGATGGCTACAACGCCTATGCCCGGCGCGGCAGCCCGGCTGTTGTACAGGACGTGGTGAGTTCAGCGCTGTCGCTGTTTCCCGACTTCAGTCGTCTGCGGTTGATGCGGACCTGGGGCGGCACGGTCGACATGAGCATGGATGGTAGCCCAATCATCAGCAAGACGCCGGTGGACAATCTCTATCTCAACGTCGGCTGGTGCTATGGCGGCTTCAAGGCCACCCCTGGCTCCGGCTGGGTCTTCGCCCACACCATCGCCAACGACGAGCCCCATCCCCTCAACGCCGCTTTTCGCCTGGATCGTTTCCGAGAGGGGCGAGCACTGGATGAAAATGGCGCTGGTCCGGTCCCCGCAGCTCATTAGGTGCTGTCATGCAGATCATATGTCCTTGGTGCGGCGAACGCAGCTACGAGGAATTTCGCTATGGTGGTGATGCCACGGTCGTCCGACCGACGGCATCCGAGGCGGCCGATGATGACGCCTGGCATGAATACATCTTTGTGCGTGATAACCCGTACGGTCCGCACGAGGAATGGTGGTACCACGCCTATGGTTGCCACCAATGGTTCCGGGTTCGCCGCGATACCGTGACCTACGAAATCCTCTCGACGGTTCCGGCAAACCACCGTTCAGGCGACAGACAAGCATGACCCGTCAGTCGTTTCGCCTGCCGGATGGCGGTCAGATCGAACGCAGCCAGCCGTTGCATTTCGCCTTCAATGGTCGGCAATACCAGGGTTATGCCGGCGATACGCTGGCATCCGCGCTACTCGCCAATGGCGTGCGTCTGGTGGGGCGCAGCTTCAAATACCACCGACCACGTGGCATCTTCACCAGTGGCTTGGAGGAACCGAATGCCCTGATCCAGTTGGGCCACGGCGCTTATGCCGAACCCAACATCCGGGCGACTGAAGTGCCATTGTTCGATGGGCTGGAAGCGTTCAGCCAGAACTGCTGGCCGTCCGTCGGATTGGATCTGTCGGCTGTGAATAACCTTTTGGGAAGGTTGTTGCCGGCCGGTTTCTATTACAAGACTTTCAAAGGCCCTCAGTGGCTTTGGCCTTACTACGAGCGTGTCATCCGGCGCGCCGCTGGCATGGGCAGCGCACCCCGGCATCCGGACCCGGATCATTACCACACGCGCCATGCGCACTGCGATGTCCTGGTCGCCGGCGGTGGCCCGACTGGATTGATGGCCGCGTTGGTGGCGGGGCGAGCCGGTGCGCGGGTCATCATCGCCGACGATGGTATGCGCCCGGGAGGCGCACTGCTCGGCGATCGTCAGGTGATTGATGGCAAATCGGCTGGTTGCTGGATCGCCGATACGCTAGTGGAACTGGAAGAGCTGCCTGAAGTAACCGTTCTGGCGCGTACCAATGTGTTCGGTTACTACGACCACAATGAACTATGGCTCGCCCAGCATGGGCGCAGTGGGCCGGGCGAAGGGGCGCGTCAGCGCCTATGGCAGGTATATGCCCGCCGGGTAGTGCTGGCCACGGGCGCCGTCGAGCGGCCGCTGGTGTTTGGTCACAACGATTTGCCGGGGGTGATGCTGGCCTCGGCCGCCCGAACTTACGCCAACCGCTACGCGGTGCAGGCCGGCAAGCGTGCTGTCATCTTCACCAATAATGATAGCGGCTACCAGGCCGCATTGGATCTGGCACGGGCTGGTATGCCGGTATCGGCGATCATCGATTCTCGAACGGAAGTGGCTGGACCGTTGATGACTGCCGCGCGTGACGCTGGACTCCGTTGTCTGAACGGGCAAGTGGTCGTCCGGGCCAAAGGCAAGCGCCACTTAACCGGTGTGGAAGTGGCGCCGCTCGATACCGAGCAGCGAGCCGGACGTGTCAGTGAAACCATTGGCTGTGATCTGCTGGGCATTGCCGGCGGCTGGACGCCGACGGTGCATCTCTTTTCCCAGTCGTGCGGTGCGCTTGAGTTCGATGCATACCATCAGGCCTTCGTGCCCGGCCAACCCGCACAGGCCACCTTGTGCGCGGGGGCGATCAATGCCCGTTATGATCTCGCAGCTTGCCTGCGCGAAGGTGGAGAGGCTGGCGCGGCGGCCGCGTGTGCAGCGAGTTTCGAGGCGCGAGAGCCAGCTCTGCCGGATGTCGGCACAGCCCCTTCGCCTGTGCCGCAGCCCTTATGGATCGTGAAAACCGCAAACGGCGCACCGGCTAAATCCTTTGTGGATCTGCAAAACGATGTAACAGTCGCCGATGTAGAGCTAGCGGCGCGCGAGGGTTATCAGTCGGTAGAGCACCTCAAGCGTTACACCACGCTGGGCATGGGGACGGATCAGGGCAAGACGAGCAACATCAATGGTCTGACCATCATGGCTGAGTTGCGGGGGTTAGCAGTCCCTGAAGTAGGCACGACTACCTTCCGCCCGCCCTATACGCCGGTGACGCTGGGTGCCATCGCCGGCCAGGAAACCGGGCTGCGGTTTCGCCCGCTGCGGACCACGCCCATGGATGAGATTCATGAACAGGCCGGTGCCGTATTCGGCAATTCCGGGGCTTGGCGGCGACCACGCTATTACCCCCGGGGCGATGAAAGCGAACAGGAGACGATTAATCGCGAAGCTGCGGCGGTACGCGAGTCGGCCGGGGTCGTGGATGTATCCACGCTGGGACGCATCGAAGTGTGTGGCCCGGACGCAGCGGCTTTTCTAAACCGTGTTTATGTGAATCGCATGGAACGTCTGCGCGTCGGCCGCTGTCGTTATGGCGTCATGTTGCGCGAAGACGGTTTCGTCCAGGACGACGGCACCGTGACCCGCATGGCCGAGGATCGTTTCCACCTCACCACGACCACGGCCAACGCCGGTCAGACGCTAGCGCATCTCGAACGTTGCCGTCAGCAACACTGGCCCGACCATGAGGTGTATCTGACGTCTGTGACCGACCAGTGGGCGGCTGTGGCGCTGGCCGGGCCGCGGGCGCGGTCCGTTCTGGGGGCGCTCGCGCCCAATGTGGATGTTAGCAACGAGGCGTTTCCATTCGCCCATTGGCGGCCATTTGAAATAGCGGGCATGTCGGCACAGGTGTTCCGCGTGAGTTATTCCGGGGAATTGGCTTACGAAGTGCTGGTGCCGGCCGGCAATGGCACGTTGCTGTGGCGGGCGCTGATGGAAGCGGGCCAGCCCTATGACATCACGCCCTACGGTCTGGAAGCGATGGACGTGCTACGGATCGAAAAAGGGCATTGCACGATCGGCGCGGAAATTGATGGCCGGACCACACCGGATGATCTGGGGCTGGGACGCATGACGCCAACATCCGGCGATTTCATCGGCCGCTACGGCCTGAACCGGCCGGCGCTCGCGGATACGCCAAATCGCCGCCATCTGGTCGGCCTTCGGCCAGACGGACCGATTTCGCGTGGCGCCCACGTCGTCGAGGATCCGCATGCCGAGATACCGATGAACGCCGAGGGGCATGTCACCTCAACCTGCTACAGCCCAACGCTGAATACCCACATCGGACTGGCGCTCGTGGCTAACGGCCGCCAGTGCGGCGGCGAAACACTGTACGCCGTGTCACCACTGACCCACGAGCCGGTCAGAGTTCAGATCACTGATCCGGTCATGTTCGATCCCGAAGGAGAACGGCTGCATGCCTGATGCGAAAGACGCCGCCACCATACCGGCGGAGGCCTACGGCCCCGTTGTCAGTGAGCGTGACGGGTTGGGGCTTGTAACGCTGCGGGGTCAGCCGCGCGCCTCAGTGTTAGCGGCGAAAGTGGATGAATGGCTGGGCGCGTCCCTGCCGCTGGAACCCAATACCGCAGTACAGCTAGCGGAAGCGACTGTCATGTGGCTGAGCCCGGATGCCTGGCTGGTCGTACTGACGAGCGAGGCGCGTGGCGAGGCGTTGACCGCGGCCATCCGGGCAGCTGGCGGTCATGCGCTGGCGTCCAGTCATGGCCGGGCCATTCTGCGCCTGCAAGATAGCGGCGCGCGTGACATCTTGGCCGCAGGCTGCGCGATCGATCTGCATCCATCGGCTTTTGCGGTGGATACCTGTGTGCAAACGCTGCTCGCACGCATGCCGGTTCTATTGCACCGCGTCGCCGACCAGACTTTTGATCTGTACGTGCCACGCAGCTATGCCCGAAGTATGCGGCGCTGGCTGGCGGAAAGTGCGTGAGCCTGGGCGTGTGGTATTTATATATAAAAATGGCTATTTGCCATAAAGTTCTGAAACATAGCGGTTTCAGCCAACCTAGTAGTTAAGCCAGTATCGGCTAGAAGCAGACAGTCGGATGTTGCCTCACTGCGAATAGGCACATAAATGCCTAGCTACGGCGGGACTGGCTTTACTGGTTTATGTCTGTTGGTGCTCCAGAGAAGGAGCGGGCCGGGTTTGCAGCCACTGACATAGTCGGTCTATTGGGCCGTCCGTGGTGATGGGCCAGCTCGAAGTGAGCCAGAATGCGCCGCGGCTGGCAGTGTGGTCGGGCAATAGCGGCACCAGGGCGCCCGAGGTGAGAAAGCCCTCTAACAAGTGTTGCCACCCTAATGCGATGCCCTGACCGGCCACGGCGGCCTGTAATAGCGCCAGGTAGTTGTTGATGCGAACGACCCGGCCTGTGTTCTTGGTTTTATTGCCGCCCAGAGCCCGCAGCCATTCAGACCATCCCATCCAATCCAGATGCGCATCGTCGAGTTGTAGCAGCGTCTCCGATAGCAGGGCAGACAGATTATCGGGCACTGAGCGCCCTGCGAAATAACTTGGGCTGCATACCGGAAAGACTTGTTCGTCAAACAAATAGATCGCGTTGGCGCTTTCGGGCGGACGGCGGGAATATTCGATTACGACGTCAGCATTGACGACCTGTCGCTCGGGATCGGTATCTGAAGCCAGAACCCGGATGTCGAGATTCGGGTCGTGGTCGCGAAAACCGGTCAGGCGGGGAATCAGCCAAAGTGAGGCGATAGCACTGGTTACGCCGACAGTAATCGTGGAGCGGCCGACGTCATCCAGCAGTTCGGCAGTGGTGTCGGCCAGTTTATGCAGGACTTCGGTGACAGTATCCGCGAGCTGTTGGCCCGCGGCCGTCAAACGGACGCCACGGTCAAGACGGACCAATAAACGCACACCGAGCCGATTTTCGAGATAACGCACCTGACGACTGACGGCGCCCTGGGTCACATTCAGTTCTCGTGCTGCATGCGTAAAACTGCCCAGACGGCTGGTGGCTTCGAAAGCCCGCAACGTCTGCAAAGGCGGTAGTGGAGAAGGGATATTAGACATGCAATAAACTCATATCTGCTCTGCTTGATTATCACTTGTCCGCCACATACGGGCAACGCAATATCGATGTCCAGTCCAATCGTGTCGAGGGATTATCATGTCGGACCGCTTCATGAACTCGGTCGCCGGGCAAAACTTGGCTTCCGAGCTGGCAGCGGTGTTGGCGCCTGCGCCTAAGGCACAGGGCTTGCCAAGCGTGCTTTATACGGCTCCGGGGGTTTTGGAATTCGAGCGAGATCAACTTTTCGCTGAGACTTGGGCGGCCGTGGGTTTTGCCAGTGATGTATCCAATGGTGGCGATGTGCAGCCGCTATGGTGGCTGGGCCAGCCTTTGATCATGCTTCGCGATCAGGACGGCCAAATTCGAGTATTTCACAACGTTTGCAGTCATCGAGGACGCCAGGTTGTGGATGCGCCCTGTCATGTGCAAAACGGTCTGCGTTGCCCGTACCATTTTTGGCTTTACGGCTTGGACGGCCAACTCAAGGGCACGCCTCACTTCGGCGGCGCCAATCAACATCAGTGTGATGGTTTTGACCGGGGGCATCACGGCCTAAAATCGGTTGATGCGCGGGTCTGGTGCGATCTGGTGTTCATCAACATGTCGGGTAAGGGCCCGTCTTTCGAAGCGTTTATCGCTCCCTTGGAAAAGCGTTGGCAAAGCTTTTGGGGCGAAGCGGGAACAGAATCGCTAGTTCCCGGTGATCACGACAGTCAACATACGCTGGATGTCGCTTCCAACTGGAAGCTTGCAGTTGAAAATTATTGCGAGTCCTATCACTTGCCCATGGTCCATCCGGACTTGAACAGTTACTCACCGCTTGAAGACCATTATATTGTGCTGGACGAGGACGGTGAGTCATTTTCCGGCCAGGGAACGATGACTTATAGCTTTGCTGAGACCGCAGGCATCGAATTATCCCGTTTCCCGGAATGGCCGCAAGACAAACAGCGCCAGGCCGAATATGTGTCGCTTTATCCGAATGTTCTGCTGGGGCTACAGGTCGATCATTTTTTCGTTGTGCTGCTCGAACCTATCGATGAGCAGCATACCCGCGAACATGTGCGCATCTATTATGTCGCCGATGCGGCGACTTCGCCTGCTTATAGTGAAGCTCGCGAGGCCCAATCGCGAGCGTGGAATACAGTCTTTACCGAGGACATTTCCATGGTGGAGGGCTTACAGCGGGGGCGCGCGTCTCCGGCCTGTGTCGGCGGTGTTTTTTCACCAGTACAGGATGTCGCCACACACCATTTCCATTGCTGGGTGGCGCGTAAACTGCGCTGGTCTCTGACCCGGGAAGAACCGGTTGATAAGAGCTCATCAAGCGACGTGGCGGACTTCGCCAGTTTGACATGATGACGACCACACCATCGGAACAGACTATGTTCGGGATTCCCTGTGGCAGTTCCTTCATACAGGGCGATTACAAGTGGCCGGTTCATGGCGAAGATTTCGCGACCACGAATCCGGCAACCGGTCACGTCATCACGCATGTAGCCCGCGGATGCCGGGCGGATGTGGATGCCGCGGTCGATGCGGCCCGGTCGGCTCAACCGGCGTGGGCGGCCATGTCGCCTTCGGAGCGCGCGGCCTGTCTGCAGCAGCTGGCATCGGTCATCGGGGACAACGTCGAACTTTTGGCCGATATTGAGGTTCGCGATGCAGGTAAGCCCCGGCAACTGGCAAAACATGATGTTGCCGGCTGCATTGAATATTTTCGATATTATGCGGGCGCTATAGATAAATTCCTGGGCAGCACCATCCCGCTGGGCCCGGGTTATCTGGATTACACCCAGCACGAGCCTCTGGGCGTAAGCGCTCACATCGTGCCGTGGAATGCACCGATCAATATGCTGTGTCGTAGTTTGGCGCCAGCGCTGGCTATGGGTAACAGTGCTGTGGTCAAGCCGGCGGAACAAACGCCGCTGAGTTCACTTAAGTTGGCCGAGTTATTCTCGGATTATCTGCCCCAAGGGCTGTTCAACGTCGTCACGGGTTTGGGTGAGGAAGCCGGAGAGGCCCTTGCCAAGCATCCGGATGCTGACTCGGTTACCTTCACGGGATCGGTGGCGACGGGACGCAAAGTGCTGCATGCAGCCGCGGATCACATTAAACCCGTAGTGTTGGAGCTGGGCGGCAAAGCGCCGCAGATCGTCTTGCCCGATGCCGATCTGGACGACGCTGCTGCTGAAATTGCCAAGGGCGCTTTTACCAATAGTGGCCAGTATTGTGATGCCGGCGCCCGGCTCCTGGTGCATGACTCGATTGCCGAGCCGCTGATTGATCGTATTGTGGCCATTGCGGCAAAACTTACGATCGGTCCGGGGGCGGAAGATCCCGACCTTGGGCCGCTGGTTTCACGACAGCATTTCGAGCACGTTTGCGGCTATCTATCTCTGGCGCAAGAGCAGGGCGCACAAACGCGCCTGGGTGGTGCCGCGCTGCAACAGGCCGGTTACTTTGTGCCACCAACCGTATTTACCCAAGTCACCCCGGAGATGCGGGTGTTTCGCGAGGAAATCTTCGGGCCGGTGCTCACCGCGACACGGTTCGGCAGTAATGCCGAGGCGCTGACGTTAGCCAACGACTGTGATTATGGCTTGGCTGCCGGTATTTATACACGTGATATCAATAGCGCCTTGTGGCTTACGGAGGGGCTCGAGGCCGGTTATGTCATGATTAACGAATATTTTGCCGGCGGCGTTAATACACCTTTTGGCGGCTCTAAAAATAGCGGCTACAGCCGTGAGCGCGGCATGGTCGCGCTCGAAAACTATACGCGCCTTAAGAATGTGGTAGTGAGCAGGCGCTCTCCGACAACCTGAAGTTATAGTGTTTAGAACAAGGGATTTTAGTTGCTGTGACGATCAGTACAAGATGCTCTAATCCGAGCCACGGCATGACGTTTTCCCGGCGATTGTGGCCCACATAGACGAACGTGACACAAGACTGAAAAGCATCTAACAGGGAGAACTGGCGATGAGATATGTGAAAACGATCATGCGGTGGTTTGGTGTTGTTTCTTTAACATTGGGCGTGGTTTCGCTCGTACCCGGGCTGGCCAATGCCGCGGATAACCCGGCCGGCTTTGAAACTTCGGCCGTGAAAAATAATGACTGTTCCGCCAAGGACCCAATCAAGGTTGGTTATTCGTCCTGGTCCGAGGACGTGCTCGAGGCCAAGTTGCTCAAAAGGCTGCTTGAAAAACGCTATGGTTGCGAGGTGCAGACCCAACGACTCTCTGTCGGCGTCAAGTTCCAGGCTTTAGCCAAGCGTGATATTGACGTGATGTTTGAGGCTTGGTTCCCCAAAACCCATAAGTCTTACTGGGAAAAATTCAGTACAAAGATGTGGAACGTCGGGCCTCTGTATATGGGGGCGCAGCTCGGCTGGGCGGTGCCGGACTATGTTCCCAAGGACGAGGTCAGCTCCATCAAGGATCTGAAGAAGGATTCCGTGCGTAAGAAGATGGGCGGCAAGGTGCAGGGTATCGACCCCGGATCTGGTCTGATGCAGCACTCGCAAGACGCCATGACGGACTATGGCCTCAATGACTACAATCTGATTAAGGCCAGCGGTACGGCCATGACGGCAGCGTTGCAGCGTGCCATCGATAACAAGGAATGGACCGTGGTCACGCTATGGACGCCACACTGGGCGTTTGGCCGCTTCGATCTGCGCTTTCTGGATGATCCGAAAGGCTCGCTGGGCGCTGTCGAGCACAGCGACAAGTTGGTGCGCGCCGGGTTCTATCAGGATTACCCGACGGTCGCGGCCATGCTATCGCGCATGACTATTTCGCTGAGTACTTTGCAGGGCTTTATGTACGACGCCGACCAAACCTCGAATAAAAAAGCCATCGATAAATTCATCAAGGAGCACGCGAACGATGTGCACTACTGGATGACAGGCAAGCATAGCTCTGACGCGACGTAGTTTGCCGCGTGTTCATCCGGGCCGAAACCCAAACTGTGGAGGTAAAAAGCCTTCTCAGCCGCAGGCCTGGATGAACACGCACAAGTTGTGTGTCGACCGGATCGCAGCCGACTCGGTCCGATGTTAAGGAGAGGTCGCGAGATAGGTGACGGCGGTGTTCGCACCATACGATCGCCGAATGTGCCATCGATAACACGAACGTTTGCAACGGGGATGCTTGCTCGTTACTCGAAATGGCGCTAAGTTCTTTTTTCCTACCTAAAAAGGACGCTGAAAAAATGAAAAAAATAACCCTGGCGGTAGCTGTGGTGGGCGCATTACTGTTTGCGGGCGCCTCGAGTGCAGAGGTCAACGTCAACACAGCCCAGCAGGATCAACTCACCGAGTTGAAGGGAATCGGGCCGGCCACCGCGCAAAAGATCATCAAGGATCGTAAAGCCAATGGTGACTATGAGCGTCTGGACGACCTGACACGTGTCAACGGCATCGGTAGCAAAACGGTCGACGACATCCGTGATGACGCCACAGTCGACGATGACGATAATGAGTCGGATGCCGACTAAGCCCGACTAGGCGATCCACAATCAACGAATGATGAAAAGCCCGCTCATGCGGGCTTTTCTCTGATCAGCCGGTAGTCGCCAGGTTTTCGATTGTGCCTTCGAGTATCTCTTGGAATGAAGCGACCGAGGCGGTTTCGACCCGCTCGCTCGGCGAGTGGGCGCCGCGGATGGTCGGGCCGAACGAGATCATCTGAAGGTTTGGATATTTAGCGCCGATCAAGCCGCATTCGAGACCAGCGTGGATCACTTCACGCGTCGGTGGCTGGCCGGTGATCGAGGCGTGGACGTGTTCGAACTGTGACAGCAAATCGGCGTCTGGATCCGGTGTCCAGCCCGGATAGCCGGACTTGACCGCGCTGTCGATTGCGCCAAGGCTGAATATAGCGTGAATTCGGTTGGCGAGGGCATCCCGGGCCGAATCCACCAGCGAACGGACCAATAGCTGGGCCGTGAATCGGCCGTCGACAAGTTGCGCGACGCCGATGTTATTCGAGGTCTCGACCACGCCTGGTGCGGCGTTGCTCATGCGCTCGACGCCGTAGGGCAGTGCAGCCAATACGTCGATCAGTCGCTTTGAGGCATCATCGGTCAACGCGTCACTCGGGGAGTCATTGGGCGATTTGCGTTCGGTCGACAGCGTTATACCGTCGTCCACGCTGGCCAGTTCGCTTTGTAGCGTCGCGTGTAGCGCTTGGATGGTGGTTTCGACGTCATCAGCGGTGGCAGGTGCGACCGCAATGGTGGCGTGCGCTTCGCGCGTGATGGCGTTGTCCATGCGCCCGCCGGTATAGGCGAGCAATCGCGGTCCATATGGCTGGATAGCATGCAGCGCGCGCCCGAGTAGCTGGTTGGCGTTGGCCCGTCCGCTGTGGATGTCCATGCCCGAGTGGCCGCCGGTCAAGCCGTCGACCGCTACGTTGAGCAGAACGGCATCGTCGGCGAGTGGCGCACGGGGTAATTCGGTATCAGCCGCGACGACCGCGCCGCCGGCGCAGCCGATGGTGACGTCGCCGGCCTGTTCCGTATCGAGGTTGAGCAGGTAGGCGCCGTTTAGCCAGTTCTCGGCAAGTTGCGAAGCGCCGACCAGCGAGACTTCCTCGGCGATCGTGAGCAGCACTTCCAGCGGGCCGTGGGTTAGTGTGTCGTTTTCCAGGATGGCTAGCGCTGCGGCGGCGCCGATGCCGTTGTCGGCGCCAAGTGTGGTGCCGTGTGCCTTGAGCCAGCCGTCGTCGGTGTATGTGGTGATCGGATCGCGCTGAAAATCGTGATCCAGCCCCGGCTCGGCTTCGGCGACCATGTCGAGGTGTCCCTGCAAAACAATGCCGGGCGTGTTTTCGTAGCCGGGTGTGGCCGGCTTGCGAATCAGCAGATTGTTGCTCGCATCGCGTTCATGGCCCAGGTTTTGCGCGTCGGCCCACTGTTCGATGATCTGAATAAGTGGTTCTTCGTGCCATGACGGGCGAGGTGTGTTGCAAAAGGTTTTGAAGTGGCGCCAGAGTGCTGCCGGTGCGAGTTCGTCCAGGTGCTCGTTCATGACTGTGGTTCCCGTTGATCACTGATCCAACTACGCTGACCGCTATTGTGCGACCGCATCGAGCTGCCGACAATCACGGCCATTGGGGCGCCAAGATGTGCATCGACGGCGGCCGTTGCCGCCCATCAGAAGAGCCGTATCGATGTCGAGCCTCGATACGGCCGTAGATTGGATCTTGCCATTCGGTGGCCCGTGCCGAATAACGATCCCAGCTCTATTGTCCGACCAGGCGATCACGACCGGCATATAGGCCCGCCACGATTGCACCTGCGCCGATCAAGCCGAATAGGACACCGGTCATCAACCACCCACCGAAAGCCTGGTGGAGTAACCCAACGGCCAATGGTCCGCTCGCGGCCACGACGTAGCCGATTCCCTGTGCCATGCCGGATAGTTCAGCGGCAGTATCAGCATCCGATGCACGTAACGCCAACAGCGTCAGTGCCATGGCGAAACTGCCGCCTTGGCCGAGACCGAGGACGACCACCCAGACCCAGATGCTGCTGATGGGGGCATAGAGACAACCACTCAGCCCGATAAGCGTGACGGCGACGACCAGTGCCAAGGCCGCGCGTTGATCTTTCATGCGCGCGGCGATGGCGGGTACGGCTACAGCGCTTACGACTTGAAGAAGCACAGAGATGGACAGCGCCAGGCCGGCGAGTACGGGAGCCATGCCACGATCGGCCAGAATCGTTGGCAGCCAACCGAAAACGATATAGGCCAGGGAGCTTTGAAGAGCCATGAACGCTGTGACCTGCCAGGCCAGCACATTGCGATAGAGATGTCGTGGCCTGCCACTCGGTTTGGAGGGCTTATGCACAGTGTGCATCTGTGCAAACCATGCCAACCCGGCGATCACTGCCGGCACGAGCCAGAACGCCAGTGCCGGCCGCCAGTCGCCAAAATTAAGACGCAGCGGCTCGGTGACACCGGCGGCCAGCGATGCACCGAGATTTAGAAACATCGTGTACAGGCCTGTGGCCAGACCAACATTTCGGGGGAAGTCGCGCTTGACCAGGCTGGGCAGCAGGACGTTCAAAACACCGATGCAGCCGCCAGCCACCGCTGTGCCTAGGAACAAGCCGACCAATCCGATATATGGTCGGCCGATCAGCACCAGCGCCAGTGCTGCTAGCACGGCGAGTACCGCGCGCTCCGGGCCGATTTTGCGCGCCAGGCGCGGCGCCAGTGGCGCAGCCACCCCCAGGAAAAAGACGGGGAGGGTGGTCAGGATGCCCTGTCCGGTGGCGGCTAGCTGTAGATCCTGGCCAATACGACTGAGTACTGGAGAAACACTGGTGATCGCGGGACGTAGATTCAGTGCGACCAGCAACAGACCGGCCAGGGTGAGGAGTCGACGTATTCTGGGTTCCTGGGTTGGATCGGCTTGAGACATCAAAATAAGGTCGTGGTAAAAGCCCGTCCTATTATGAGGGCTATATGTTGGGCGCAGTTGACTTCTTGCAAGCGATTGAATGTGGCTCGATCCGCGTTCGCTTCGGTTGGCTTGGTAGGGCCCGAGTGGACGTAGACGTTATCTTAGTGTTTAGGCGCTTCGGATCACGACTCGATTGTCGAGCCGAAGAAGCTGCTCGATCACCAACTCCCAACGAGTTGCCGCGATTCTTTCGCGATGGGTTTTAAAAGGGCATCGCCATCGCGGTTTTTATCGCAATGGCAACATCAATTTGATAACAAGCTGGGAAGCGCCGTGGGTAACTTTGTGAAACCGCTTACCGCCGCCGTCGTGCTGGTGGCTTTGACAGCGTGCGTGTCGCCGTCGTCGCCGGAGGGTGCATCGGCCGGCGGAGGTGCTGCGCTTGGTTCGCTGCCGGTGCGCTATCAAGGCAAATTGCCGTGCGCCGATTGTGCGGGTATCCGCTACGTGCTCAATCTGTACCGCGACCATGTCTATGCACTGCAACGCACTTACCTCGGTGCGCCACCAGAACACAAGCGTTTTTTTGAGATGGGCCGGTGGCATGCGGGGTCTAGTCCCCGAACGCTTGTGTTGGTTGATGGTGGCGACGGCAAGGCGCAGCGTTGGCGAAGCGCGGATACTGGCATGCTGGCAAAACTGGATCGCGATGGACATCGCATCGAGTCGTCGTTGAACTATTCACTCGAGCGAACGGGGCGGCCGGTCGAAACGCCTCTGGCCGACACCTACTGGCGGCTTATGCGTCTGCATGGATCAAAACCGGCGTCAGAAGGCAGTCGCGAAACACCGCATATCGTGTTGCGCGCGAAGGGGTCGCGCGTAGTCGGGGCGGGTTTCTGCAACCAGCTGAGTGGACAATATAGCCGCGATGGCGATACGTTACGTCTGGCCAAGCTGGCTAGTACGCGTATGGCGTGCGTCGGGGCTTCGAATCACGTGGAAAACGAATTCTTCAAAGCGCTCGACAATGTTGCTGCGTATCGCATATTGGGCGAACATCTCGTTTTATACGACGCTGGTAACCAACAGCTGGCCGTTTTTCGGGCCACGCCGATGCATTGACGAAGTGCGTGTCGCCCCAATCGCTTGCACGACTCGCTCGTTGCCGTCTTCGATGGACGGCGTTGGATCGGCGCCGTGCCACAATCGTCGGCGTTCGGCTATGCTGAGCGCGCCTAGCATTTCACCGGAGGCACGCCGTGCTACGTAGTTTTACGATCGAAAACGGGCGTCTCGTCGAGGATCACGCAGACGATGTGACAACGGCTGAGCGTCTGGCGCGCGCTGTCTGGATCGACGCGGTCGCAGTCGACGATACCGAGCATGTCGAGCTGTCGAGCTTTCTAACCGATGAACTGCCGGCGGACGAGGACGTCGAGGAAATCGAGTCTTCGGCACGTTACTTTGTGGATGCCGACGGTATCCACGTGCATTCGCTGTTCGTGACGCAAACCGAAGGCCGGCATCAGACGGATACGGTAGCTTCCATCCTGCAACCCGATCGATTGATCACGCTGCATGATGAGGAGTTGCCTGACTTTCGGCTGCTGCGCATGCGCGCGCGCGCCGGCCATGTGGAAGCCGTGACACCGGCGGCGTTGTTGGTCACGCTTTTCGATCAAAAAGTCGAAAATCTCGCCGACACCATCGAGGATATCCATCTGGATCTACAGCAGCTCGGACAGGATGTGCTCGAGGACGATGACGCCGATTACGAGGCGGCAATCGACTCACTGGCCCGTCTCGAGGATTCCTGCGGCAAGGTGCGGCTGTGTCTGATGGATACCCAGCGTTCGATCGCGTTCGCCTTGCGTCGCGTGTCATTGGACAACGATGACCGGGAGACCGCGCGCCAGATTTTGACCGACGTCGATGCACTGACCAGCCATATCACCTTTCTCACCGACAAGATCAATTTCTTGATGGATTCCACGGTCAGTTTCATCAATATCGAACAATCCCAAATCATCAAGATTTTCTCCATCGCTGCGGTGGTGTTTCTGCCGCCGACGCTGATCGCGAGCATTTATGGCATGAACTTCGAATACATGCCCGAGCTGTCTTGGAAATACGGCTATCCAATGGCGATCGGTTTAATGATCGCGGCCGGCATTGCCCCGTTTTGGTATTTCAAGCACAAGAAGTGGTTGTAGCCACTTACGATCACTAAACGCTCGTTTGGCGCTGCTTGCGGCCGGTGTGGTCTGTCCGGCCCCGGGGCGGCCTTCTACGAATGTGGACGCTCTAATCGGCTGGTGTTGCGGTCGCGTCACAAACAGCACGCAAGCAACGCATCGGCCCGTACGCGTGCAAGGTGTCGTGCTGGTCCTGGTCACCGGCAATCAGCGCGCCTGCGAACCCCAGCCCGTTGATTTCGATGTTGTTGAATGCGGCACGGGTGCGCGGTACGGCCCACAGCCAGTCGCGCGTGGCCAGCAAGTTGTACGGCCCGGGGTCGACGCTGTCACCTGCCGGTCGGCCAATCGCCGCCAGTAGCTTTATATAACGCCGGTACACCGCGCGTGCGCCCGTCACGGGATCGGCGAGTGCGTCCGGCGGCATCCGCGTAGCGGCGTGTGGAAACGGCAGTGCCGGGCTTTGGCCAATCTCGTCCTGGAATGTTGTTTGGGCGAGGGCATTGGCAACCGGCAACCGGTCGCCGGCTGGTGACAGCGGTAGGCCGACCATCTGCAGGTGTCGGTGCGGCTGGCTAGCGCCGGCTTCCAAGCCGCCGTTGTAGAACGCCAGGCCGTCCCAGTCCGAGACAACGGCGAGAAGTGCTTCGCAATCGGCCATGTCCAATGCCGCGGTCTGTGGTCGGAACGCGCGGCTGACAATCAACAAGTGGTCATCGAGGACGGGGAATTTGTTGAGCAGCCCCACGTGGCTTCTGCTGATGTCACCGACATACAAGGTCGGCTCGTAGGGTGGGGCGAACGGATCGATTGATTTTTTGTCGCCGGCGCCGGGCTTGTTCGGCCGGGCCTCGATCTGACGTACCGCGAAGGCGATACCGCCCTCGCGAATGCAATCAACGCGAGTCGCGATAGGCGCTAGCGCGCCGGCGGCATGCGCGTGCTCGGTTGTTTCGGTGGTCGCCTGGTGCCAGTTCATGCGGCGCTGTTATGGGGCGTAGTGCCCGTGCGATGTGTCGATCGGCGCAACGCGTGCGTCTGATTCAAAACGGCAAGAGCCGAGATTATATCGTTTAGCGACCGTGCAAAGTTGTCGCCCGCATCTACAATAATGCGCCGTTATTGGCTGGAACGAGCTGCACCATGGTTTTCCAATCGATCGAGTCCTGTGGGCACGAACAGGTTCTCTTTCATCACGATCGCGTTACGGGTCTACGCGCGATAATCGCGCTGCATTCGACGGTACGTGGGCCGGGGCTCGGTGGTGTACGGATCCGTCGATACTCGGACGAAAGCGAAGCACTAGCCGACGTCCTCGATCTGTCGAAAGCGATGTCATACAAGGCCGCCTGCGCCGGATTGGATTTCGGCGGTGGCAAAGCCGTGGTGTTGGCGCCGCTGCCGGCCGATCGTGTGGCCGGAATGCACGCCGTGGCCGAGGCTATTGCCAGTCTCGACGGCCGCTATGTGGCGACCGAGGACATGGGAATGTCCGAAGCCGATATCGCGTGTCTGAATGAGCGCACGCGTTTCGCTGTCGGCCGCGCGCGGAATGCCGGCGGGAGCGGCGACCCATCGCCGTACACGGCTGACGGCGTCTTGGCTGGTATCCGTGCGACGGCCATGGCTGCCGGATTGTCGGCCGATCTGTCTGGTATGTCGGTCGCCGTTCAGGGTTGTGGCAACGTCGGGTTGTCATTGATTGAGCGGCTGTTGGCCGCCGGCGCGCGAGTGCTTGCCGCCGATCCTGAAGTTGCCGCGGCGGAGCGAGCGCGTGCCGCTGGCGCCAACATCATCGATAACAGCGTTATTTTGCAGCAGTCGGTGGATGTGGTTGCCCCGTGCGGGGCAGGAGGTGTGCTGGATGAGTGTGCGGTCGATGCGCTGAATTGTCGGGTTGTGGCCGGTGCGGCTAACAATCCGCTGACCGATGCGAACTTGGCGACCACGCTCGCCGAACGAGGCATTTTTTACGCGCCGGATTTCGTGATCAACGCCGGCGGACTGATCAACGTGGCCGATGAGCTGGCGCCGACCGGTTATAGCAGCACGCGCGTCCAACGCCGCGTGGCAAATATCGGCGACACATTGACGGATATCTTTGCCGAGGCACGGCATACACAGGCCACACCATTGGCCGTGGCGCTCGATCGCGCGCAAGCACGTATCACCGACGCAGCAGGTGCGGGTCGCCAGTTCGAATCGGACGCAATGCGGTGATGTCCTGCTGTGCGCTCCATGGTGCACGTGGATCGCAGCAAAAAACGAGCGCTGGCAATGAGATTGGGCGGTTGTGCTCGCGCCGCATTTGTCACGATCCCGGTCGCCGCTTAGAGGTCTTGCACTCGTTTGTATGATTGCCGCCTTATGTTTATGCGACCGCTAGTGTTGGGATTAGCGACCAGCGGCGCCGGGCGTGGATCGGATATGGCAGACTTTGCTTTTATTAGCCCACGCGATCCCGCGGCCACTCGGAGTTTGCCATTGTCAGAGAGCGCGCAGAATGTTTAGGCGCCCATGGTTCAGTATGTTGGTCGCCGGCGTTGCGGCGCTCGTACTGGTCGGGTGCAGCGAATCGAGCGGCACTAAGACGCACGGCGTCTATCTGGTCAACGAAGGGCAACTGACGGTTTGTACCCATCTGCCTTATAAACCGTTCGAGTTCACGAACAAACAAGGCGAGATTGTTGGTTTCGATGTCGACATGATCGACCTGCTTGCCGAGAAACTTGGCGTCGAGACAAAAGTGATCAGCGTGGCTTGGAATACGGTGACCTCAGGTGCGGTGCTCAAGGCCGATAAATGCGATCTGGCCATGGGCGGTGCAACCATTACGCAAGAGCGCGCCCAAACCGTGCAGTTTTCCAAACCGTATTTCGAATCCACCCAGGCGCTGATGACGCAGACCGGTAGCGGCATCCAGAAACTAGCGGATTTGAAAGGCCAGAAACTGGGCGTGCAGACCGAGACTACGGGCAAGCGCTATGCTGAAGCGCAGCAAGCGCAGCACGGCTACAAGCTCGTTATATTCGATGATCTTGCGCTGGAGACATCGGCGGTTAGCGCCGGCAAGGTGGCCGCTAGTATGGGGGATCGCAGCGCGCTTGTGCCGTACGTACGCGACCACCCGGAAGCACACCTCGTGCAACAACTCGAGACCGGCGAGCGCTACGGCTTCATCGCCCAGAAGAATAATGCCAATGCCGACAAGCTACTCGCGAAACTCAACAAGGTGATCGCAAAAGCCAGAGATAATGGCACCTACGACAAGTTGATGCGCAAGTGGTTTGGCCAGACGTCGGAGCGGGCTGGCTCTTGAGTGTTAAGCGTTCGATAGCCGGTATTCGCCGATATCGATTTGGGTGTGGCCCGAGAGCGATATGAGCCCGCGTCGCCGCGCTAGAGTCGCACGTGCCGTTCAATATCTGGGGTTGGTTGTTGTGCTTTTGGTCGTCGGCCTGCTGGCCGATTGGCCGACCATCGCGCATACATTCTTCGATCCGCAGCTGATTCGGGAAACGCTGGTTAACGGATTGGGCCTGGCCCTCTGGAATACAGTGGTCTACACCGCGGGCGCGTTTGTGCTCGGTATCGTTGCGGGCACGCTATTGGCGTTGATGCGCTTGTCCGATGTGGCGCCTTATCGCTGGCTCGCGACGGTTTACATCGAATTCTTCCGCGGCTTGCCGGCCCTGGTCGTATTCATCGCGTTTTCCTTGTTGCCGCTGGCGTTTCCCTATCTATCGATTCCCTGGCAGCCGTACGGTACAGTCTGGCTGGCGCTCGGCATCGTGGGCAGTGCCTACATGGCCGAGACCATCCGCGCCGGTATTCTGGCGGTGCCGAAAGGACAGATCGAGGCTGCGCGGTCACTCGGCATGACTGCGGCGCAAGCGATGCGCAAGGTCGCGCTGCCACAGGCATTCCGGATCATGATTCCGCCGCTGACCAACGAGTTGATCATGCTGATCAAGGATTCGTCGCTGGTGTTTATCGTCGGCTTATCGGCTGCCAACTTCGATTTAACCAAGTTTGGCCGCGCCTCGGCCAACACCAACGTCAATATCACGCCGCTGGTCGTTGCCGGTCTGGGGTATCTGGCCATTACACTGCCACTGTCGGTTCTGGTGCGGCGCATGGAAGCCAGAACCGCGCGAACACGATGACCGATCACACGCAGCACATGGTTACGGTCCGGGGGGTCAGCAAGTCATTCAAAGACGAGCTGGTGCTCGCCGATATCGATTTCGCAGTCGATCGCGGCGAGGTGGTGTGTGTGGTCGGGCCGTCGGGGTCGGGCAAATCAACCCTGTTGCGGTGCATTAACCTGCTGGAACAGCCCGATCAAGGTCAGGTGATGGTGCAGGGCGCCGAGTTGACGAATCCTGATTGCGACATCGACCGGGCGCGTTGGCGCATCGGCATGGTATTTCAGCAATTTAACCTGTTTCCGCTGCATACTGCGCTTGAAAACTGTGCACTCGCGCCGCAGACGGTGCTCGGTTTGAGCCAACGACAGGCGCGCGAACGCGCTCGGCAAGAGCTTGAACGCGTCGGTCTCGGTCATCAAATCAATAGTTATCCAGCCCATTTGTCCGGCGGCCAACAGCAGCGTGTGGCTATTGCTAGAGCACTGGCGATGGCCCCGGAGCTGATGCTGTTTGATGAACCCACCTCGGCGCTCGATCCCGAATTAGTCGGCGATGTGTTGGCCGCCATCCGGCAACTGGCCGAATCCGGTATGACGTTGCTCGTGGTTACCCACGAAATGATGTTCGCGCGTGAAATCGCCGACCGCGTAATTTTTATGGACGGCGGCCGGATCGTGGAATCCGGGCCACCGGCCGAGGTTATCGATGCACCGCGACAGCCGCGCACGCAGTCGTTTCTAGAACGCGTTACCGATCCTGTGCATAGCCACGGCTAGTGGCCTGTGGCGTTGTCTGGATGGCGTCGGCTGCAGGAGTTGAGCGGGTTGTTGCATGCGGTCAGGGTATATAGCGGCCGTGACTACGCTAAAAGTCGATACCTATAACAATTGCGCGTGTTACAGAACACGCTATCCTTTGTCGTGCTTAAAGCAGGCTGCCGCACCAGCGACTGACCGTGGATTGTCTCCGGTGACGCAGTTCTTGCATAAATAAAAATGAAATGAAAAATGAGTGGCCAGCCGACGTTGAAACGTGCGGACGGTTACTTGGACCAATCGGTTTAAAAGGCTCAGGGAGACCCAATGGGGAGTGATGTAGGCGCCGGTTACGGGAAGCTGAAACGCGGTGGTGGCGCTATCGGGCTCACTCTGGCTAGCACGACCAGCATGATCGGGTCGGGCTGGCTTTTCGGTGCTTTCCACGTTGCACGATTGGCTGGGCCGTGGTCGATTCTGAGCTGGGTAATCGGCGCGTGCATTATTCTGTTGATCGCGCTGTGCTTCGCGGAACTGGCCACGATGTTTCCGCGTAGCGGTGCGCTCGTGCACATGAGCCACGCCAGTCATGGCGTGGGTCTCGGCCGGGTCTGGGGGTGGTTGCTATTCCTTGCCTATGTGCCGATCCCGGCGGTCGAAGCCGAAGCCATTGTGACCTACGCCAATAACTATCTGCCGATTTTTCTCCAGCCCGATTCCGGTGGGCTGTTGAATGCGACCGGATTTGCCGTCGCGGTGGTTCTGCTCGGTATATTCGCGCTTTTGAATCTGCTCGCTGTCCGTTGGCTTTTGAACCTGAACTCCGTGGTCACGATCTGGAAAGTGTTCGTGCCGTTGGCGGCGGTTGTTGCCTTGCTGGCTAGCACGCTCCATCCATCCAACCTGACTGCGGCGCCTGAGAGTTACAGCCTTACGGGGATTCTTACGGCGCTACCCACAGCCGGTGTGGTGTTTAGTTTCCTTGGGTTTAGAACCGCCATTGACCTGGCTGGCGAAACCCATAAGCCGGAGCGCTACATGCCGATCGCGGTCATCGGCTCGATCGGGCTTGCAGCGCTGGTCTACATCGCGCTGCAGGTGGCGTTTTTACTGGTTCTGTCGCCATCGGATATCGCCGGCGGCTGGTCGAGTCTGGATTTCGCCGGCAGCACGGGGCCGTTTGCCGGTCTCGCGGTCGGGTTGGGCATGACCTGGTTGGCAGCGATCATTTATGTCGATGCGTACGTCTCGCCGGCTGGCACGGGTTGGTTGATGATGACCGGCGGCACCCGCGTATTGATGGCCAACGGCGAGCGCCGTGCCGGACCAGCGTGGCTCGCACGTATTAATCGCTTTGGCGTCCCGTGGACGACGGTCATCGTGATGTGGGCTGTCGGTTGTCTGTTCTTCCTGCCGTTTCCGGCCTGGCAGCAGATGGTTGGCTATATCTCCGCCGTCACGGTTCTAACTTACGGGCTGGGGCCGCTCGTCTTGATTTGTCTGCGGCGCCAGGCACCGAATGCAGCGCGCCCGTTCAAAGTGCGCGCATCGAATGTCGTGGCGCCGCTCGCATTCATAGCCAGCAACTGGATCATCCTGTGGACGGGTTATACCACCAACCTGTTCCTGTTTTCGCTCATTGGCGGCGGTTTCGTCGTGTATGCGATCTATTACCACATGGTCGCGCGGTTGCCGGCCGACCAGTTTGGCTGGGGGCAGATCTGGTGGTTGTTGCCGTGGTTCGGTGGCATGTTGGGGCTGTCGAAGCTGAGTGCTTTCGGCGGCGGCATGGGCGTGTTGCCGTTCGTCTGGGGGCTGGTCGCGGTCGCCGTCTGGAGTCTGATCATCATTGCCGCCGCATTTGCCAGTGCGCTGCCGCCGCAGCAGTCCCAACGCGTCATCGCCGACGTTCTAGCTGGTTCGCTCTCCGAGTCGTCTTCAGACAAACAATGAAACGGCTACGCTGCGCCGTTCATGGATGCGCTGCCTCGAACGCCACGGCTTTTCAGTACGCCGGTTGATCACGGCATGAAGTCAAGCGGTTCGTTCGCGGTGGCCGGCCGTAATAGTGGTGCGGTCGTTAGCCCGCAGGTGGCGCTCAACGTCTACTATTGATTGTCGGGACGTCAGGTTGCCGCCGAGGGGGCTGCTTCCTCGGTGGCGACAGTGGTGTCGAGTTGGTCGCGGATGCCATCGGCGGGTAGCGCGTTGATTACACCCCACCACAGCACGATGGCTGAAAATACCGCGATCAATGGGAAACTGGTGGCCGGCGTCAGCCAGCCGGCCCCGCCGTAATTACCGATCGTGGCGATAGCGAACATACCGAGCAGCCAGGCTGGCAACCAACTGCCCGCTAAGATGTGCATCGACGGTCTTGGACTTCCGGGCAAACACCGGTAGATGGCGTAGAGCACGTAACCGATGATGAGCGCGGTCAACATCTTCCAGAGCGTGGTCCAACCCACCCAATAAAGCAGCAAACTAGTGGCGTAGAACGCGAGATAGGCAAGCAAGGGTGCAGCCGGCAGTCGAAATGGCCGGTGCTGGTCCGGTAGCGCGCGCCGCAGGGCGAGCACCGCGACCGGCCCCGAGCCAAAGGCCACGATGTAGGCGGCGACCAGGAACGCTGCCAGCTTTTGCCAGCCGGGGAAGGGCAGAAAAATCAGCAGGCCGACGACGTAGGTCACGATGACGCTGATCCACGGAACGCCTCGGCGCGATACGTTGCCGAGCGCTGGTGGCGCGTTGCCGCTTCGCCCCATGGCATAGGCGATGCGTGCAGTGGTAGTGGCGTAGATCAGGCCTGTATCGGCCGGTGAAACAATGGCATCAGCGTAAAGAATGGCGGTGAGCCAGAATAGCCCCAGGATTTGCGCGACGCCGGCCAGCGGTCCGAAGGCGTTGGCAAAATCGAGTTTGGCCCAGCCGTCGGTCAGCGCCACATCCGGGAGTGCACCGATGAAAGCGGCCTGAACGAGTGCGTAAAGGATGACCGTGATGCCGAGTGTGCCGAGAATGCTGAGCGGCACGGCCCGTTGTGGATTGCGACATTCACCCGCCAGCTCGACGCCTTGTCGGAATCCGAAATAGGAATAGGCGATGCCGGCGCTGGTGATGGCGGCAAAAACACCGTGGGCGCCGAACGGGGCGAACCCGCCATGGGCGCTGAAATGGCCCGGATCGAACGCCGTCCACATAAATACGGCGACCAGCAATGCGATGACGCCGAGTTTCCAGACCACCAGGACAGCATTTAGCCGCGCGAAATAACGGATGCCGAAGATGTTGATAAAGCAAAATACGAACAACAATGCCGCGGCGACGCCATAACCGGCCGTTGTCAGCACGGGAACGTGGTCGACGACACGGGTGAGGAATGGCAGATAATTGGTGGCGTACTGGAGAACGGCTTCGACTTCGACCGGGCCGAGTGAAACGGCTACCAGCCAGGAGAGCCAGCCGATACCGACGCTGGTCAGCGAGCCGTGGGTGAAATGCGGGAATCGGACGACGGCACCGGAAATCGGAAACATCGTTCCGAGTTCAGCGTTGACCAGGCCGATAAGCGCAATCATCGCCGCGCCGATAACCCAAGCTAGGATCGAGGCGGGTCCTGCCATGCGTGCGGCCGGCAGGGCGCTCAATAACCATCCGGACCCCACGACCGCGCCGACCGAGACAAATAACAACCCGATCGAACCGATATCGCGTCGCAAGCCGGTGCTGGTCTCGCTAGTGGACATGTTTTATGTGTATTCGCCGTGGTTTAGTGACATTAAAACGCCGTGGATGCGCTTCGGAGACAAGCTCGTGGCAGCGGGCATCCGCAGCCATCTCTGCGCTAGCGGCGTTTCCAGTGGTCATGTCGAGCGCCAAGCACATATAGCGCTGGGTGTACCCGCTAGGCACCCTTCGACATGGCCTGGATCCGCGCGCGAGCAAATGCCCAGCGCTTATTCAGGTTGGCATATAACGGATTGCTGACGTTTGTTGAAGTTATGTGTTTTGTGGGCCGGCCCAGATCTGGTCCGACGTGATTGTACGACGGGTTTGAGGCTGATGCGTAACGGTGGCTGATGAGGCTTGGTCAAAGCCCGTATGGCGTACCGCTATGCGTCGTACGGTTTAGCCGTTTAAACCGGAGAATAAACGGCGTGGATACGGTGAGACCAACGACGTAGCCAGATGGCACGGCGCGCTGGCCATCAAGGTGGTTATTGATAATCATTCGCATCATGACTATCATCGAATAGTTATCCCTGAATCTCGCGGCCGGTGGTCAGCACGGTGAAGTTTGAACTCGACTCGTGCCAATTCGAAGCGGGCGGACGCTGTCTGTTGGACGCCTCGAACCTGTTTTTTGAACAAGGCACGACGTATGGGCTGATCGGACACAACGGATCGGGTAAATCTACACTGCTCAAACTGCTCGCCCGCCAGCAACCCGCCAGCCGTGGTGATATCTATCTAAACGGTCGCGCCGTGAAAAGCTGGGGCAATCGTGAATTTGCGCGCAACGTAGCCTATCTGCCGCAACACCTGCCAGGTACGGCTGGTTTGACCGCGCGTGAGCTGGTCGCACTGGGGCGTTTCCCGTGGCAAGGCCTCCTGGAGCGGGCCACGAAGCAGGATAAGGCGGAGGTCCAGCGCGCACTGGAGTGGACTGATACGGCTCGGTTTGCGGATCGTATGGTGGATACCCTGTCCGGGGGCGAGCGCCAGCGCATCTGGTTAGCCATGCTGCTCGCACAGGGTAGTCGCTTCCTGTTGCTCGATGAGCCGTTGTCAGCGCTGGATATCGCACACCAGGTCGACATGCTGTCGCTGGTTCGTCGCCTGTGTCGCGAACTCGGTGTCGGCGTCATCATTGCGCTGCACGACGTCAACATGGTTTCGCGCTACTGCGATGAGCTCGTGGCGCTTCGCGACGGTTGCTTGCTGGCTCAGGGCAAGCCTAATGAATTAATGGACGCCACCACCCTCGAAGCCATCTATGGCATTCGTATGAACGTGATGGCACATCCGACTGATCAGCATCCGGTCGCTATCGTCGAGTGAGCGTGTCGGACGGTGTTGGTCGTTGTCATTCGATCGGCTCAAAACGCGTACTTGATACTGCCGGTGATGCGTCGTTTCGAGCCGAAATAGCAGGCATTGCGACTGGTGCAGGACGAAACATAGGTTTTGTCGAAAAGGTTTTTCACGTGCACGCCGAAGGTCACGTCGTGCCATTTATATGACGCGGCTGCATCCACGAGCGCGAAGTCGTCGACTTTAAACGTGTTGGCCTTGTCGCCATACGTCGAGCCTTTGTAACTGACGCCGGCGCCTAGGTTGAGATTTTTCAGCGCACCGGTGTCGAACGTGTAATCGAGCCAGACTGAGGCTGCGTGTTTCGGCACTTGCACCGGCCGCTTGCCTTCGTAGCCTCGGGTGTCTTCGGTTTTTTCGACGTCTTGAAAGGTATAAGACGCGTAAAGATCGAAGCCATAGGCCAGGCTGGCCGTGCCCTCGAACTCCAAACCGCGCGATCGAACTTCACCGGTTTGTACCTTATGCATCTGGTTGCTCGGATCGGGAACCGCTACGTTCTGGCGGACGAGGTTGAAGGCGACAAGGGATAGATGAATATCGCGATCATTCGGCGCATATCGAAGGCCGCTCTCGATTTGGCGACTCGTCGTGGGGTCGAAAGGCTCGCCTTGGGCGTTCGTCTCCACTTTGGGTAGAAACGATGTCGAATAATTGATGAATGGATTCAAGCCAATATTCGTTTTGTAAACCAGCCCGGCGCGCCCGGTGAACTGTGAATTATTAATGTCCGTCGATGTGTTGGTGAGGTTGTTTTCCAGATCGGTGTTGCCCCAGTCCTGGCGTCCACCCAGCGTTAGAATCAACTTATCGTTGAAATTGATTGTGTCCTGGGCATAGATGCCGATTTGTTGCTGTCGGCGGTTAATGTCCATGCTTTTCGGTGGCTGGCTGGGAACGCTGCCGCGATTGTTGCGATCGAATGCGTCGAGCGAAGGCGCACTAGCGAAATGCTGTAACTCGTCGAAGCCGTAATTCTGATAGCCCACCCCGAGCAGCAGGGTATGTGCGGCAGGGCCGGTATCGAATGTTTTTTCAGCGTTGGTGTCGATAGACACGCCTGCGATACGCGAATCCGTGGTAAATGCATACCGTTTCAGCGTTCTCAGGTCGGGTTGGAGGCCACCGCCGTAAACGGTCGAATAGTTTGTATCCAGGTGGGTATAGCGAAAGTGTTGGCTTATTTTGAGACTATCGTCGATTCGATGCTTGAATAAATAACCAATTTCGTAGACTGTTCGGTCAAAATCGCCATAACCGGGTATGCCGAGATAATCCTCGGGATTAAAATTGCCGTTGGGGTTGTTCAACACGGCGCCCTGCGCCGGATAAAACTGGTTGGTATCACCGGTATCGTCGCGCTGGAAGTGGCCAAGCAGCGTGAATGAAGTTGCCTCGTCTAGCTGGAACGTGAGCGCCGGTGCAATAAAAACGCGGTTGTTATCGGTGTAGTTGACCTGACCATCGCTAAGGCGTCCAAGCCCCGTAATGCGGCCGCGTATACGCCCGTCTTGGGTAATTGGCCCGCCGACATCAAACTTGGCTTCGGAATGATCATAGTTGCCGAACTCGAGTCCCATCTCGCCCATGCTTTTTTCAGGCGGGCGTTTGGTGACCAGATTGACAAGGCCGCCGGGGTTACTCTGGCCATACAGCATGGAGGCCGGTCCGCGTAATACCTCGACTTGCTGAACGCCGTAGAGTTCCGGTTTGAATTGGCCGAAGCCAAACGAGGGTTGCTGTAAACTGTCTTTGTAGACTGCGTGGCCGTTGTCGTTGAAACCACGGAAACTGAGCCAGTCGACTCGCGCGTCATTGCCGTTGACCTCGCCCTTGACGCCTGGCGTGTACTGGAAAACGTCGGACACACTGTCCATGTTCTGTGCGTCCATCCGCCCACGCGTAATAACCGAGATCGACTGGGGCACCTCGTCGATTGGTGTATCGGTTTTCGTGCCAACCGTGGTCCGACTGGGGGCGAAATCTTGCACCGGTCCGTAAGGGCTGATTGATGTGCCCTTTACCTTGATCGGCTGCAGGGTTTGCGTTGCCGATGGTTGTGTTGGACCGCGTGCATCCTGATTCGATTGCGCCTGTGCGGGGGCGCTGGCCAAGGCACACAAGGCTGTTAGTAGGGCCGTGTTGAGGGCCGCGCTGCTGGCCTGATGAAGTCGCCGGTGTCTGACACGCGAAAAGCGCGCTGTTTGAAAGCATCGCGACATGGGGATCCCTGTAGCAGTTATATAATGTGTCGGCGATCACACCGCTAGTACTGAGATGGCCCCGGTTGGGCGCGGCCGCCTGCTGTGTTGGCTAAGCAGAACGCTGATTGGCTCGCGTCTGCGGAATGATTATATACGAATAATAATCATTCGCAAATAGAAATGGCATCAGAAGATCACACGTGCCATTCGGTTCGGCAGCGGGCTTGCACGCGGGTCCGAAGTCGCACTTGGCCGGACGATCCAGGCTGGAAACGCGCATCATCTGGCGGCTCGGCACTGATAACGCAGTCGGCTACGGGCCCGTCGGGCCTCGGTGCAGGGCAGTTAACACTCGCCAAACAACACGCGAAGGGCTATGCCCTAATCCGTTGTCAGCTTCGGTTGAAGGTGGTGTGACAAAATAGCCGCAGTAACGCTGCATGCGAACCATTCGACGTGTTTGTCGGCGGACGGAAGACACCGGCTCAAAAATGGCTGCTGTTTCGGTTATCGGTCGTCGATAGCATTCGGGGAGAGCCAATATGGGGCGTTATGGGCGCGTTATGAATGAGTTACTTGTCTAGTAACTTGCTATGACTGATAATTATTCGTATTCCCAGCAGGTGCGCTGTTTAAGCAGCGGTTCTCAGAGAATGTTTGCGTCAATGCTGGCCGACAGGTCGTTACAACGGGCCCGTACTTCGATAGCGGATGAACGACGCGACACCCAGGTGATCTGATACCTGATGACGTATCTGACAGCCCATCATCCGGCTGCAATCGGTTAATGGGGCGGCCATTGCAGTATGCCTGTTTCGTTCGGAATGGTTGGTTGCGAGCGGCTTTAGCCGCCGCCATCTGGTTGTGTATTTGTGTGCCCGCGTCGTCTGCGACCAGCCAGAATCCAGCACCTCGACTGGCGACCGTTGATTGGGGCACTGCACAGAATCTGACCGCCATGGGCGTGCCGCCGGTTGCGGTCGCCCAGATACAGAATTACCAGACATGGGTCGGTGGGCCGCCGTTGCCCGCGGATACTCGAGAGATGGGGCTGCGTTCGCAACCGAACATGGAAATGCTGGCTCAGCTTGATCTCGATTGCATACTGATCACCCGAATGTATGCGCGCCAGAAGGCAAAACTGTCACAGGTGGCGCCGGTGACATCCCTCAATGTGTATTTCAAAAAAGGCGATATCTGGCGCAATACTGTGGCCGCCGTACAAAAACTGGGTCGGATCGCACATCGCCCGGACGCTGCGCGTCAGCTGATTGCGCAGACAAAAAAACAGATCAGCCGGGCGGCGGCGCGTGTGCCGGCGGATACGCCGCCACTGTTGATCGTTCAATTCGTGGACGCTCGACATGTGCGTGTGTATGGCGACGGCAGCCTCGTTCAGGCTGCACTCGAACGCATGGGTCTATCGAACGCTTGGCATGGGGAAACGACTCGCTGGGGCACGGCCACGGTATCGTTGGCACGTCTTGCCGATATCCAACGCGGGCGGGTTGTCGTCATGAAGCCGATCCCGGTCGGTGTGGTCGGCAAGATCGCCGAGAGCCGGCTTTGGTCGAGCTTGCCTGTAACGCAGAATGCGCCGGTGGTCGACATGCCGGCCGTGTGGAGTTTTGGTGGCCTGCCTTCGGCCAGCCGCTTTGCGCGCTCGTTGGCCGACACGCTGAACCATGGAGCCGATGATGGCGCTGGCTGGCCGGCAAACGCTGGGCATCGGCCGTGAGCGGTTGGTCTTTTATCACGCCGGGCCGGCTTTGCGGGGTTGCCGCGTTATGCGTGTTCGCGTTGGCTGCTGCCAGTTTGCATGCGGTGGCGGGCGCGGATTGGTACGGCGGGCTAATCGCGCCGAATCCGGACGATATTACTCAAGTTTTAGTCCACGATAGCTGGTTGCCACGGTTCGTGGTTTCGCTGATCGGCGGTGCCGGATTGGCGCTGGCGGGCGTTTTGATGCAGCAGATCCTGCGTAATCCGCTGGCTGCGCCGACCACGCTGGGCGTGGCGGCAGGCGCCCAGCTTGCTTTGTTGCTGGCGACTTTGTTCGCGCCGTCGATTTTGGCCTGGAGCCGTGGTGGTATCGCTTTTGCCGGCGGTACGCTAGCGGTGGCGCTCGTATTCGCGCTGGCCTGGCGGCAGCGCTTTGCGCCGATTGTGCTGGTATTGGCTGGACTGGTCGTCAATCTCTACGTGCATGCCGCGTCACGGACGCTGATCCTGTTCAATAAAGAAAAACTCCATGGTCTGATGGTTTGGGGTGCCGGGTCGCTGGTCCAGAACAATTGGGCCGAGGTGGTCTATCTGGCGCCACGGCTCGCGATCACCGCCGTTGGCGCCGCTGTGCTGGCGCGTGCGTTGGCGCTACTGGAATTGGACGAGGCCGGCGCCCGCAGTCTGGGTGTGTCGCTTGTCTGGTTGCGGTTGGCGAGCCTCGGACTTGGCGTGTTCATCACGGCGAGTATCGTCGCCTCGCTGGGCATGATTGGTTTTGTCGGTCTGGCGGCTCCGGCGATCGTGCGGTTGGCCGGTGCGCGGACATTGCCGGCCCGGCTTGTTTGGGCGCCGATCTTCGGTGCACTGCTGCTTGCGGCAACCGATCTGATGCTGCAACTGTTCACGCGTCAGAATGCGATGCTGATCCCCACTGGCGCGGCCACGGCTGCGCTTGGCGCGCCGTTGTTGCTGTGGCTGATTCCGCGTCTCTCGGCAGCGCGCAGTATGCCGACGGCGAGTCCCGCGCCACCTGTGCCGCGGCGGGTGCATCCCTGGCGGATGATTGGCTTTTGCCTGGTTGCGGCAGTCGTTATGGCGATTGTGGCGCTATTCGCCGGGCAAGGGGCGAATGGTTGGCATGCGCCGTTTAGTTTGCCGTGGCACGAGACTGGCGCGTGGCGCGCACCTCGGGTTCTGGCGGCCGGTGTGGCCGGTATGATGCTGGCACTGGCCGGTACCATCATCCAACGAGTGTCGGGCAATCCAATGGCCAGCCCGGAAGTGCTCGGCGTGAGTGCCGGCAGCGGCATGGGATTGTTAGCCCTGGTGTGGCTGATACCCACGGCGGGTACGCTGGCTATGCTGGGCGTGGGTACAGCCGGTGCACTGGCCACATTAGTGCTCTTGATCGCGCTCAATGCCCGTTCCGGCTTCGAGCCTGAACAACTGTTGTTGACCGGCATGGCGGTCATGTTCGCTTTCGACGCGATCCAGCGCATTGCATTGGCCGGCGATGATCCTCGGACGCGGGCGTCGCTGGCCTGGGTGTCGGGCTCGACTTATTACGTGACACCGACCATGGCGGGTCTGGTTGCGGTTGTCGGCGTCGTATTGGTCGCACTGGCGTGGCTGCTCGTGCGTTGGCTCGATGTGTTGCCGCTGGGCGAATCGGTGGCGCGCGCGCTGGGACTGCATGTCGTTGCCAGTCGGCTGGTGTTGCTCGCGCTCGTGGCCGTGCTCACGGCCGCTGCGACGTTGATTGTCGGTCCCTTGAGTTTCGTGGGTCTTCTGGCGCCGCACCTGGCTCGGTTGGCCGGCCTTGGCCGGGCGCGAACCCAGATGGCAGGCGCGATGGCCTTTGGCGTTTTGCTGATGGTCGCGGCTGACTGGGTCGGCCGTGAAGTCCTGTTTCCCATGGAAATCCCGGCGGGGCTGGTTGCGACCCTGATCGGCGGGACTTACTTCATGTGGCAGCTACGGCGCGTCTGAGTCCGCCGGGCGAGCTAGCCCGGATTGGTCAGCCGGCAAGGCGGCGGATCGGAAGCCGCTGTGGTCCGGTTGATCGGAAGTGGCTAATCATGCCAACGATGCTCATTGCAACGCTTGGAAGGCTGGGGCGAACGCGTTTGCTCGCCCCGAGCCACCGGCCGAACCGCATTGTTTAGCGGATGGCCGTGCGTCGCTTAGCTGGGCTGGTACGTAATTCGGTTACGATCACGTACCAGCGCCGCCATTAGAACTTATAGTCTACCGTGGCCGTGACCTGGCGTTTTTCGCCGTAGTAGCAGTAGTTCTCGTTGAAACAGCCGGTCACATAATCCCTGCCCAGCAGGTTCTTACCATTGAGCCGTACGCTCAGGCCTTCGAGCGTGCGCGAAAACGCCCCCAGTTCGACACCGACGAAACCGTCCATCAGCCCGTAATCTGGCACTTTGAGGGTATTCGAGGTGTTGGCGTAGCTTTCGCCGACGTAGCGACCGCCCAAGCCGGCCGAAATGCCTTTCGGGAAGTCGTACTTGACCCACAGCGAGGCGAGCTGGTCGGGCGAGAGCGTGGGGGTGTTCCCGGACTGGATGTTGACGCCGCCGGTCGCGATATCGTCCTGGTACTCGACGTTGTTGTAGCTATAGCTGGCAGTCACGTGCAGGTTATCGGTTAAGTCAGCCTTCGCCGTGAATTCGACGCCTTTGGACTCGACATCGCCGACGCCGAGATACTTGATTGGTGCTACCGACGTGCGTTTTTGCACGTTTTTCTGGGTCAGGTCGTAAAGCGCGAGTGTAAACAGCGCGTCCATATTGGACGGTTCGTATTTCACGCCGAGCTCATATTGATGACTTTTGGTCGGATCGGGGATGCTACCGCCGGCCGGCGAATAGGCGTTGGGATTAAACGATTCGCTGTAGGAGAAATACGGCGACACGCCCCATTTCGATTGATACAGAATCGCCGCCCGACCTGAGAAGTTGTCATCGCTCCGATCCGGGCTTGCGCCGCCCATCTTGGAGTTGTATTCGCGGTAGAGATAATCCTCGCGACCGTTCAACAGCAGGTGCCAGCGATTCCAGGTCATTTGATCCTGAACGTAGACGCCGAACTGGCGTAGCTTCCGGTCCTTTTTCGTTGTCGCCACTGGTGTGACGCCCGCCGGAAGGCCGTCGCCCGAATAATCCGGATTGAATGGATCGAGCTCGGTTGCTGACGCGCTGTAGTTCCGAGCGTCGTTGTCACGCTGCTGATAGCCGAAGCCAGTCAGGACCTTGTGTTCGACCGGCCCGGTGTCAAAATCGAACGCTGCGTAGTTGTCGGTCGAAAACGCGTTCAGATTGTTATGGGCACCACTGTAAAAGCGACTCAGCGTTGCACCGTCGCCCGTGAAGCCACCCTGCGCGATCTGTTTTAGATCGGTTTCGTTATGCGAGTAGCGCGATTGCGAATGCAAGCTGACATGATCATTGACCTGATGGTCGAGCTTGTAGGAAAACAGTTGTTCGTCGCGCTCGAACTGGTTGTTGCCCCGGCTCTGATCGACCCAGGATGGATCGACCTTGCGCCCAAAGCGCGATCCGTGGACCGAAAGGTCGTAGGGCACTGAACCGTGAAAGCCGCCGGTCGGATCGTGTTGGATGTAAGCCTGCAGCAGTAGCTTGGTATCGTCCGATAGGTTGAGGCGTACTTCGGGCATGAGCGTGTAGCTCTCGCTCTGGACGACATCGAACTGCGTATTCGTCGTCGACGCTTTGCCGACCACGCGATAACTGCCCCAGTCGTCGTCCGGCAGTGAGCCTTGGTGTGGCAACGGGCCGGTGAAATCGATGCCACCGCCGAACGTGTGGAAGCTGCCCCCGAAGAAACGGATTTCACGCTGCGTCGTGTCCAGCGGCTTTTTCGAAGAGAAGTTGACCAGGCCGCCTGGCATCGCGCGGCCATAGAGCACCGAGCTGGGACCCTTGACGACGTTCACACGCTTGAGAAAGAACGGATCAATTTGAAAGCTCGCGTAGGTACCGGGGTCGCTCATCAAGCGCAATCCGTCGAAAAACGTATTGTTGACATCGCCGGCATGGAAACCGCGTAGTGCAACTACGTCCTGGCGTTGGGACGCGCCGGCTAATCCGGTGAAAGTGCCGGCCGTATACTTCAGCGCGTCGTTAACGCTGCGAGCGTCCTGATCCGTGAGCTGTTGCCGTGTAACTACATCAACCGACTGTGGCGTTTCGACCAGCGGTGTATCGGTGCGAGTAGCGCCGCGGCTGCTATGCGCTTTGTAGCCTGGGGTCGCCGCGGCGGCGCCGGGTGCCTTGCCCGTCACGTTGATCGGTTGGAGTTGCTGGGACGAGCTGGTAACTGCAACGCTGTCCGAGTCTGCGGCTACCGCGCCATCTGTGCTCTGTGTTGAGCCAGCCTGCTGATTGGTTGGTTGGTTGCTCTGGGTGGCCGCGCTTGCGGGCCCAAATGTGGCGAGTGCGGTGAGTCCGCATAGCCACAGCGCTGCTCGTGGTGGCCGTATCTGTCCCAAAATCCCTTGTTTTTTCATCCCTGTCTCTCTATTGCTTGTGGCGCCATTGCTCATCGGATTAGGCCCGCGACAAGGCGTGGCGCTATTCTATTTGCGACTGATTCTCAATTGCAAATAAAGAGTGGCGGTTTCGGTCCAGCGATTTGTCGCCAGCCTGGTTCTGGGGGCGCCTGTGTGGGCATTACGTGGCGGTGAGTCGCCAGCTTCTTAGTATTGTTGGAACCGAGTGCCATGGCTAGCGGCTACGCCCTGGGTTGTAAACTCAGTTCGTCAGCGCGCATGAGGTCTGCGGTGCCGAGGTTTGCCGCTTAATCGCGCGTGGGCAATTCGCACACAGGCCAAGCGATGGGTCGCAGTCCTGAACGCAGCAGAGGCGGCGACATTGCTCCGTTGGTTCGCCGTTGCCGTCGCGCGCGCCGGGGGATAGTGTTTTGAATTGTGCGTAAAACGGGTTGAAGCCACCATCCGGGCGAACAGGGGTGTTCATTAGGCTGCGTGCACGGCGCAATATCGTGTTGGGTGATGCCGCCTGGTGTGCAAGCTGTTCCAGAACCCAGTTGTAGTACATCGTGGCGTTGGATGAAAAAACACGCGCCGACAGGCCGCTGGCTGCCGCAAGCGTCGCGGTCATTGGCGCGATCACGTCGTCGATAAGCGAGGTCATATCGCCGGCTCGACGGTTGTCGGTGACTGGGTCACGAGCGAAAACAAAATGTTTGACGGTGCCGTCGGCAGCGCATGCCGCATGCCATCGGTCGGCCGAGAGTACCAACCCCGAGGAGGTGCCGTGTTCGATGACCGTAGCGGGGATGATGAGCCGCGCGAAAAAATATTTTGACCATTGACTGATGGTGGCGCGACGATCTTCGAGGTCGCAGGTGTTGGCGAACGTCTGCAGTAATGGGTCGAGGGAATGGCCGGCGATCAGGTCGATGCCCGGAACAACGACCTCGGCTTGTGGCCACGGCTGCGCCGAAAATACGTCCGCGAATGCTTGAAGATTACCGCTGAAGAAATGCGCGTGATTCATTGGCGAGTGGGCACGTGCGTGGTATCCGGCCGAACCGTTCGATGCTGATAATGGCGTCGCCAATTAGGGGGATCGTCGAATGGTCGGACACGTATTGTAAATACGAATGATTTGCAATATTATACTAATGTCTAAATTCGCTGTTAACGTCAGCTGCAGTAGTCACGATGGGCAATACCGGTTTCGACCTCGACAACCTAGTTTCACTAATCAGTATTGGTGGGCCTGTTGTCGCGGTGCTTATCTTGATGTCGGTCGCTGGACTGGCCATCGTGATCGCCAAATGCGCACAGTTTGTGAGCCTTGGTTTGCCCCGGCGAAGGTTTATTGAAACAAGTCTGTCGCAGTGGCAGGCCGGCGAGCGTGGTGCGGCCGTCGCCGAGCTCGAAGCACAACGCCATCCGATCGCGACGCCATTGGTGACCGCGATGCGCGGCACGCAGTCGAAAATGGATACCGCGATTGTGCGCGAAGAGGCAGGGCGCGTCGGCGCGCGGGAATTGGCGAACCTCCGGCGGTTTTTTCGGCCGTTGGAAGTGATTGGTTCGCTAGCCCCGTTACTGGGGTTGCTCGGTACGGTTCTGGGCATGATCGATGCGTTCAAACAGATCGCTGGCGGTGGCAGCCAAGTCGATCCCACGGTGCTTTCAGCCGGCATTTGGCAGGCGCTGATGACGACTGCGGTCGGCCTCATCGTGGCGGTGCCAGCGGTCGCGCTACTCAATTGGTTCGAGCGGATCACCGAGCGTGTGCACGAAGACATGCAGGATGTGTTGACGCGCTTTTTTACCTTGTTTCAAAGCGAACAAGTCAGTTTGCATGAAACGGTCGATGCACCGCGTGCGGTATCCAAAGCGAGTGCCGGCACGTTCGAGAGCGAGCAGCCGACCCGTGCCGCGCGTGCTGGGTGAGTAACGCGTGGAAATCGCGGCTCCCCGGCGTCGGCGACACGCGATTAGCCTGACGCCACTGATCGACGTCGTTTTCATCCTGCTGGTTTTTTTCATGCTCGCGACTAGTTTTGCGCACTGGCGTACGGTCTCGGTCGCGACCGGCCATACGTCGTCGAAACAGGCCGACCATCCCCCAGCAGTCGTACATGTCGCGCCTGATGGCAGCCTTCGCTATAAAGATAAAGTGTACGCGCCAGATAAATTGGCGAGCACATTGAAAGCGGATCGGCGTCACAACGAAATTGCGGCGGTTATCGTTCAGCCGGCCGCCGATACACCCTTGAAACTCTCGGTCCAGACGCTCGATCGTTTGGCCGATAGCGGCGTTAAATCACTGTCTTTGGCCGGCGGGGCGAGCGAGTGATCATCAAGCAGCCGCAGCGTTCGAACTCGTCCGAGACCAGTGTGTTGCCGCTGATCAATATCGTGTTCCTGCTGCTAATTTTTTTCATGGTCACCGGCACGCTCAGTCAACAATGGCCGTTTTCGATCCAGTCGCCGACGACCCAGTCGGCCGATAAACGGGCCAAAATGTCCGACAAGGTGTTGTCGATCAACGCGGGCGGCGATCTCGCCTTCGGCGACCACAAGCTGAGTCGTAAACAGCTTGCGCATAAACTCGATGATTGGCCGTCTAAGAAGCCGATCAAAGTCCGGGCCGATGGCAATCTGAAATCGCAACGCTTTGATGAATTGTTGACGACATTACGCCACAACGGCGTTCGTAATGTCGATTTACTGACTCGTCATCAACAGTCTTGAGGAAGATACGGTCGTGGCATTGGGTGGTCGCATTGTGCGCCGCGATTGCGGCGCACCTGGCGGTTTTTGCCAGCTACCAATTGGAATCGCCGAGCCCAGTTCCATCGTCCGGCGGCCAAGCAATCCACATAGCCCTGGCGTCCGACAACGAGGCCGCCAATACCGCAGAGAACGCCGAGTCGGCGCAAAAAACGACATCCCAGCCGGACAAAAAATCCAACTCGAAGTCAAAGGCAGAGCCGGAGCCGGATAAAAAATCAAAATCCGAGACTAAGCCTGAATCAAAGTCGAAACCCGAGCCCAAGCCTGAACCAAAACCAAAACCAAAACCAAAACCAAAACCGAAACCGAAACCAAAACCGAAACCGAAGCCGAAGCCGAAGCCTGAACCGAAGCCTGAACCGAAGCCTGAACCGAAGCCGGCTTCGCCGCCACCGCCTGATGAGAAGTCCGAGGCGAAAACGCGTAAGCCAACGCCCCATAAGCAGCCTTCAGCATCTAAGGCCAATGGCCAGCAAAAAGTGAGCGAGGCTGAAAAAAGCGGTAAGCGCCAAAGCGACCAAAAGCAAGCGCAATCAACGGTGTCGGTTAAAGCACTGCCGTCGTCCTATCGTGACAAGCTTCGTACCAAGCTGGCGAAAAATAAAAAATATCCACGTCAAGCGCGACGTAAGCACGTGGAAGGCCACGCTATGGTTCATCTTGTTATCAAGCGTAATGGGCACATCGTAGATTGGGAGTTTCGCCAAAAAACGGGCCACGACATACTCGACCGTGCCGTTAAACGCATGATTCGATCATCCGATCCATTCCCTGCCTTTCCGTCTGAAATCGATGGTCAAAGACTCGAACTGACGGTTCCGGTTGTATTTCGTTTGGAATAGGCTAGTCGATCGATCACGCTCGGCCTGGTGATGCCTAAGGCCGGTTGCAAGCCGGGGATCGTACGCCGAGTGTGCATGGAGCCTGTCCAACGGGGCGATATCAGTGTGACGCCGCAAACTGATGCCATCTTATAAACGCGGCCGACCTGTTCCGGTTGGCAGGGCCGCTTATCGTGTATCGTGGTTTAGAAAGCGAAATGCGGTTGCGACGCTGTGGCGTGCCAACATTTCGCTATCGATTGGTCTGTCGGTGGCAGACGGGAGCGGCTAAATCATTGGACGATCAGAAATCGAATAGTTCACCGCCGCGCCTTTCGGCGGTGCAGGTTTATCGCGCGATACAGTCCGAAGGTGAGGATGAACTGGCGCGACCGAATTGGTCGCTTTGGTGGTCCGGGATTGGTGCCGGTTTGGCGATTGCCGCATCGGTTGTCGGACGTGCGGCGTTGCACGACAAACTGCCGGACAATGCGTGGCGCCCATTCATCGAAAATTTCGGTTACTGCGTTGGTTTTGTGATCGTCATTCTGGGCCGCATCCAATTGTTCACGGAGAACACCATCACGGTTATTTTGCCGCTGATGGCCCGGCCGTCGTTCAAAATGCTAACCCGAACCGCGCGTTTGTGGCTTATCGTTTTTGTGGCCAATATATTGGGCGCGATAATCGCCGCGCTTTTGACATACTACGGGTCTTTTACGCCGGCTCAGGCGCACGCCGCCGTGGCAGTTGCCGAACCACTGACCCACAAGGGTTGGGTCGAGATGTTGTTGGAGGCCATACCGGCAGGATTCCTGGTGGCCTCGATCGTTTGGATGATTCCGAACGCGCGCGGTTTCGAAATCTGGGTCATTCTGCTTGCTACTTACGTTATCGCAATCGGTGGCTATGTCCACATTATCGTGGGGGCAATGGAAGTTGCGATTCTTTTCTTAGCCGGCCAGATGAGCCTTTTTGACTCGGTATTTGTCTTTATGATTCCGGTTTTAATCGGCAATGTGCTCGGTGGAACAGCACTTTTTTCATTATTGGCCTACGGTCAGGTTCGACACGAAATTCATTGAGAATCGGCCAAAACTTAAGGCAAGTCGATTCATTTGGCTGAATTACAGCTACATGGGTCGAAAATGGGCATCTGGCTAATAGATTTGTAGTGGCTCGGGGGTGCTGGGCGCTGGGAACAGTCGGTCGAGTTCTTGATGGTCTTGCGCAGTGAGTGTGACTTCGAGTGCGCCTGCGTTGTCGCGCACGCGAGCCGGATGTGAGGCTTTCGGAATTGGTATCACCTGGTCATGGTCGAGCAGCCAGGCCAGTGCGGCCTGTGCGGGTGATATGTCGCGTTCGCGCGCGAAGGCCACAAGCCCATCGTTGTTGATCACGTCGGGTCGATCGAACGGCGAATAGGCCATCGTGCCGATGTCGTGCTCCTGCAGCCACGGCAGCAAGTCCCATTCGATGCCACGCTGATTGAGGTTGTAGAGTAGTTGGTTGATCTGGCAGCCGTTGCCGCCGGATTCGTTGACGAAATAAGTCATCTCATCGAGATCGAGATTGCTGACGCCGAAACTGGCAATCTTGCCGTCGGCCTGGAGCTTTTCGAAGCCCTCGATGGTTTCGGCATAGGGGGCACGGCCCGGGGCATGCAGCAGGTACATATCCAGATAATCGGTGCCGAGGCGCTGCAAACTGTTTTCGCACGCCTTGATGAGTTGCTGTTTGCCGGCGTGGCCGGGCGAGACTTTGCTGGTCAGAAATACGTCGTCGCGCTGGCCGGTAATGGCTTCGCCGACTAAGCGTTCGGCGCGACCGCCGCCGTACATTTCAGCGGTGTCGATCAAAGTCAGGCCCTGTTCAATGCCTTCGCGAAGCGCGGCGATCTCGTTGCGCCGCGCGTCGTGGTTGTCGCCCATGCACCAGGTGCCCAGGCCAAGCCGAGGTATATGCGAGCCATTGGGTAGTTTGAGTGTGTGCATACGATTCGTGGTCGTTGTCGGTCGCTTGTGTGCCGACAGCACGGCGCTCGGCCGTCGGCACGTGTGTCGCGGAACTGTGAGTGATCGGCGTTTTATATATGAGGTGGCCGACTTGCTGGCGCGTTTGAGATAACGGCGGCTACATCAGACTGTCAACGACGCCGCCGTCGACGCGGAGTGCGGCGCCGCTCGTGGCCGAAGCTTGTGGTGAGGCCGTGTAGACCACCATGTTCGCGACTTCGTCGACGGTCGCTGCGCGCTGGATGATTGAACTCGGCCGCGCGCTCTGAACAAAGTCGGCGCCGGCGTCCGCCAACGACTGATCCGAACCGCGTTGGTCGGCGATCATGGTGCCGACGCCTTCCGATAGCGTCGGGCCTGGCAGCACCGCGTTGACGGTCACGCCGGTACCCGCCAGTCGCTTGGCTAAGCCGCGCGAGATTGAAAGTTGTGCGGTTTTGGTCATGCCGTAGTGGATCATTTCGGTCGGGATATTCTGTGCTGACTCTGAGGAGATAAAGATAACCCGCCCCCAGCCGGCTTGTTCCATACCCGGTGTGTAGGCGCGCGCCAAGCGAACGCCGGACATGACGTTAACTTCGAAAAACCGCTGCCAATCATCGTCGGGGATGTCGTAGAAGTCGGTGAGTTCGAATACACCCGCGTTGTTGACCAGGATATCGGCGTGCGGCACTTGTTCGTACAGCTCCCGACAGCCGTCATCGGTGCTTACGTCGGCTGCAATGCCGCGAATTTGACCCGATAACGATTGCGCGCGGATGCGAGAAGCAGCGTCGTCCACGCGCGTCTGTTCGCGTCCGTTGACAATGACTTCGGCGCCCGCATTGGCTAAGCCGAGCGCGGTGGCGTATCCGATGCCGGCAGTCGAGCCGGTAATGAGCGCGGTTTTGCCGTTTAGATCAATTTGCATTTGAGGCTCGTCGAGGTTTGGTTGGATGGGGCAGCGGTCGGGGTGCTGCCAGTATGCCGAGACTGGTGTCGATGCCGCTGGCGGCGCAGGTGGTTACCGACGCTGAACGCCCGCACGTAATGCTTACGGATCTATTGGAACAGAACGCGTCCAGATCGTTCAGTGTGCGCTTGGCGCACGCATCTCTGGCGTCGGTCTGGCGCCAAAGTCATGACTCGCATGGCTGTTTGAGACGTGACAAGCGCACTGCTGGAGCATCACTGGTGCTGAATTGCGGGTACACTCGACGCTTTGCCCAAGGCTATACGCGACGAGTTGTGAACGACACTGCTATCGATATTCGAGGGCTCGAGAAAGTCTTTGCGGGCGGGCTGCATGCGCTCGATGCTGTGGATCTCGCGATCGGCCGTGGCGAGATATTTGCGCTGCTTGGCCCAAACGGTGCCGGTAAAACAACCCTGATCAGCGTCATCTGTGGTTTGCTGACAGCCACGGACGGCGATGCCTGGCTCGCTGGATACCACTTCCAGCGTGAGTTTCGCGCTGCCCGCGCGCGGATCGGGTTGGTGCCACAAGAGTTGACCACTGATGCGTTTGAAACCGTCTGGGCGACGGTTCGGTTTTCGCGAGGTCTGTTTGGACGGCGCCGCGATTCCGCCTATTTGGAAAAAGTGCTCAAGGATTTGTCGCTCTGGGATAAGCGCAACGACATGCTGATGACGCTATCCGGTGGCATGAAGCGCCGCGTGATGATCGCCAAGGCGCTGTCGCACGAACCCGATATTCTGTTTCTGGACGAGCCAACGGCCGGCGTCGATGTCGAATTGCGGCGTGGTATGTGGCAAGTCATCGATCGTTTGCGCCGGCAGGGTGTAACGATTGTGTTGACCACGCATTACCTCGAAGAGGCTGAACAGATGGCCGATCGTGTCGGCGTCATCAACCACGGCCGGGTCATACGGGTCGAACCCACCGAGTCATTGATGCGCAGTCTTGGACAGAAACGGCTGATGTTGACTTTGGATCAGCCTTTGGAAGCCGTTCCCGATGCGCTGTCGGACTATGGGGTGACGCTGTCCGCCGACGGCGATGCGCTGCATTATCATTACCACCACCATGACGGTGCGGACGCTGTGCAGGCACTTTTGCGTGACGTTGATGCCGCCGGCCTTCGGCTGCTCGATGTCGATACCTACGAAAGCTCGCTGGAAGAAATATTCATGGACATGGTCGGAGGGACATCATGAACTGGCCGGCGATCCGTGCCATCTATGTTTTTGAGATCGCGCGTACCTGGCGCACGATCTTCCAGAGTGTGTTGTCGCCCATCATCTCGACCGCGCTGTATTTTGTGGTCTTCGGCTCGGCGATTGGGTCGCGGATTTCCGAAGTGAATGGTGTCAGCTACGGTGCGTTCATCGTCCCGGGCTTGATTATGCTGTCGTTGATGACCCAAAGCATTAGTAATGCGTCAATCGCGATCTATTTCCCCAAGTTCATCGGCACCATTTACGAACTCCTGACGGCGCCGATTTCCTATGTCGAGATCGTAATCAGCTACGTGGGGGCGGCGGCCACGAAGTCCGTTTTTCTAGGGATTATTATCCTGATGACGGCGTCGCTGTTCGTGCCGGTCCGCATCGATCATCCAGCGTGGATGTTGTTGTTCTTGCTGTTGACCGGGGTTACTTTCAGCCTTTTCGGTTTTATTATTGGTATCTGGGCCGATAACTTCGAAAAACTCACGGTGGTGCCGTTATTGGTCGTCACCCCGTTGGCCTTTCTGGGCGGCACCTTCTACTCGCTGGATATGCTGCCACCAATCTGGCAAAAGATTACGCTCGCCAACCCGGTGGTGTATCTAGTCAGCGGTTTTCGGTGGAGTTTTTACAGCGTAGCCGACGTCAATATCTACGTGAGTCTGACGATGATCCTGCTGTTTCTGGCTGGATGCCTCGGTATTGTGGCCTGGATCTTTAGAAGCGGTTATCGACTGAAGTCTTAACGCTTGTGGCGTGCCGGGTAACTATAGTCGTCCGGCCATGCTAGTCGCCTGTTATGGCATGAGCTCTTATGCCAGCCGATATATTTCGGTTGGGGCCGAAAAGGTGCCTCTGAGCTTTGTCAGTCGCTCATATTAGACCAAAAAACGGATTCGACATTCCGCTCGATTGGCCCCGATAACCGAGTGGCCGGTAACTGCTGGCGCGGTTGGCTGCTCACCATCGCCTCGTGCGCGGTGGCATCAACCGGGGCATTTTTAGATGGTCGGGGTAGCAGGATTTGAACCTACGGCCTCCACCTCCCGAAGGTGGCGCTCTACCAAGCTGAGCTATACCCCGGCGCGTTAATGGCGACGATCGACAAGCGATTCGGCTAGAGCCACCAATCGGTCACGTTCGGCACGGTCGGCAAATGCGTCCAGAGCTCGAACGGCGGCGGTGGCATACTGCTGCGCGAGATCAAGAGTGTAAGAGATTGCGCCAGTAGATTCAATCGCTGTCGTAACCTCACCGAGTGCGTTCGCGTCGCCGTTTTCCACAGCGCTTTTCAATCGGGCACTTGTCTGCCCATCGACGGCTCCCAAGGCGTAAATCAGCGGCAGGGTGGGTTGGCCATCGGCCAGATCGTCGCCGGCGTTCTTGCCATAGTCCGCATTGCCTTGGCCATAATCGAGACAATCGTCGACAACCTGAAATGCCATGCCGAGCTGCTGACCGTAGACGCGCATAGCCTCGCATTGGGTCTCATTGCAGCCGGCCAGTCGCGCGGATAGTTCGCAGCCGGCGCTGAATAGGCTCGCGGTTTTGCGGTCGACCAACTCGAGATAACGATCCTCGGTTACGCTCGAGTCGTAGGCGGCCATCAACTGCATGACCTCGCCTTCGGCGATGCGGTTGGTTGCTGCCGCCATTACTTCCATGACCGCGTGCGAGCGCAGTTCCGTCATCATTTGGAACGCCCGTGTGTAGAGAAAATCGCCGGTCAACACCGAGGCTTCATTGCCCCACACCATGTTGGCCGTCTGTTGGCCGCGGCGCAGCGTCGATTGGTCGACTACGTCGTCGTGTAACAGCGTCGCGGTATGGATAAACTCAATGATGGTCGCCAGGAGCTTTTGCGCGTTATCGTTAGCGCCACACAGCTGGCCTGTCATCAGGACGAGCGACGGGCGCAAGCGTTTGCCGCCGCTGGCGATAATATATTCGCCCAGCGCATTGATTAGGGCGACATCTGAGTTCAGTCGCTTGCGAATCAAAGTGTCGACAGTGCTTAAGTCGTCGCCAATGGACTCGAGCAGCGACTGTTGGTTCATTGTAGTAGTATCGTTCAAAAGAGCGCGTTCCCTAGGTGGCGCGAAGGCATTTTCAATGCTCGTGCGTTTGCCGTCCATCACGTTGACCGGCAACAGTTCCCACGCTACACTACGCAGCTATTCCAAGTTTTTCGAATTCTCGGCAAAGGGCGGAGTGAGCATGTACGCGGTAATTGCAACCGGCGGTAAACAGTACCGAGTAGGCGAGGGCGATACGCTACGCGTCGAGAAAATGGATGCGGCGCCGGGCGCATCGGTCGATCTATCTGAAGTGCTGTTGATTTCAGGTGAAAATGGCACAGTAGTTGGTCAGCCGACGCTGGAAGGCAAGTCCGTGACCGCCGAAGTGGTTGCTCAGGAGCGTGCCCGCAAGATTGATGTCATCAAGTTCAAGCGGCGCAAGAAGTACCTTCGGAAATACGGTCATCGTCAGCCCTACACCGAGCTCCGGATCACTGATATTCCGTCGGCTTGAAGCGGCCGCGGGTTAACCGACAGCGAGCGAGTTAAGATATGGCACATAAAAAGGCAGGCGGTTCCACCAAGAATGGGCGCGATTCCGAGTCGAAACGTCTAGGCGTCAAGCGTTTCGGCGGTGAGCGCGTTAGCGCTGGATCCATCATTGTGCGTCAGCGTGGCAACAGTTTTCATGCGGGCGAGTACGTCGGCACCGGCCGCGACTATACGCTCTATGCCGATCGCGATGGCTTCGTGAGTTTCTCGGTAAAAGGGCCGAAGCAGCGGCGCTTCGTATCGATCGAGCCGGCGCAGTAATTCGGCTCGACGTCGGCGCTGACGAAAAACCCCGCGTCGGCGGGGTTTTTTATGCGCGCATGTCGCCAGCGACCGCACAATGATTGCCCATGAAATTCGTCGACGAAGCCAAACTGCGGGTCGAAGCTGGTAACGGTGGCCACGGCTGCCTTAGTTTCCGGCGGGAAAAATATGTGCCACACGGTGGCCCGGATGGTGGCGACGGTGGCAACGGTGGCAGTGTCTATTTTCGTGCCGACCATAACCTGAATACGCTACACGATTATCGACACCAGCATGTCTTTCGGGCCGAACGTGGGCACGAAGGCAGTGGCGGCAATCGAGCCGGCCGTGGTGGCGAGGATCTTGTTTTGCCAGTGCCGCCGGGTACGATCTGTCGCGATCTCGAGACCGAGGAGCACGTCGCTGAGTTGACGTACCACGGCGAGATTGTCTGTGTGGCGCATGGTGGTCGACATGGTCTCGGCAACGCGCGCTTCAAATCCAGCGTCGATCAAGCGCCGCGCCGAACTACGGATGGCAAGCCCGGCGAAGTCCGTGAATTGGCGATCGAGCTGAATCTGATCGCTGACGTTGGCTTGGTTGGTCAGCCGAACGCCGGAAAATCCACGATTCTCGCCAGCACATCCGCCGCACGGCCACGTGTCGCTGATTATCCGTTTACTACGACCGAGCCGCAGGTCGGCGTGGTTTCGGTAGATGCGCTGCGGCGGCTTACCGTTGTCGATGTGCCGGGGCTGATTGCCGGTGCGGCCGACGGCGCTGGGCTGGGCGACCGGTTTTTGCGTCACCTTGGCCGCACGCGGCTTTTGCTGCACGTTGTCGACGTACTGGAGGCTGAGCAAGATAGCCTAGCCGAGCGTGTTGAAACGGTCGCTAAAGAACTGTCTGCGTTTAGTGAAACGCTCGCCCAGCGGCCACAGTGGCTGCTGTTGAACAAAACCGAGCTAGTCGATACTGAAACGCTGGAGGCGATTAAGGCCGATCTGGCCGCAACCCGGACGCCGACCGTGCCGATCTACGCGGTTTCGGGTGTCGTGCCAGATACGCTGCGGCCGGTCATGAGTGCGGCAGCCGACTATCTCGGCATCGGAAGAGAGGCCGGCGAGGGCGACGAAGCCGATGCCGCCGGACAGACGCCGTGAGCGCGCGTCACCGCCTGGCCGGCGCCCAGCGCTGGGTCGTCAAGATCGGCAGTTCTTTGATTACTGCGGAAGGTCAGGGGCTGGACGATACTCGGCTCCAGACCTGGGTCGACCAAATCGCGGACCTGGTTAGCTCGGGATGCTCCGTCGCGCTGGTGTCGTCGGGTGCCGTCGCGGCCGGCGCGGCACGTCTTGGCTGGCGCCAACGGCCGGCGACATTAACCGAGTTGCAAGCTGCGGCATCGATTGGCCAAGCCGGGCTTGTGGAAGCCTATGCGAGTTGTTTTCGCCGCCAAGGCTTGCAGGTTGGCCAGGTGCTGTTAACCCACGATGATGTTGCCAATCGTCGCCGTTATCTGAACGCGCGTAGTACGCTGGGTGCGCTACTCTCGATGACGGCTGTGCCGGTTATCAATGAGAATGACGCGATTACGACCGAAGAGTTTCGCGTCGGTGATAACGACCGCATTGCTGCGTTAACGGCTAACTTGCTAGATGCTGATGGCGTCATGCTGTTAACGGATCAGTCGGGCTTGTTCGATGCTGATCCGCGCCAATCGGCCGACGCTGCACTTATCTCCGAATGTGACGCCGACGATCCCAGTCTTGACGCAGTAGCGGGCATGACGGGCGGCGCACTTGGCCGGGGCGGTATGCGTACCAAGCTCGATAGCGCGCGCCAGGCCGCGCGTGCGGGGGCGACGACGGTTATTGCGGATGGTCGTAAACCTGAAGTAATCCGACGTATCGCCGAGGGTGAAAATGAGGGAAGCGTCCTGACGCCGGGTGGATTAAAGCGTACCGCGCGCGAGAACTGGATCGCCGGGCAGCGAATTGTGCGCGGTCGTGTTGAGCTGGACGCGGGCGCGGCTGAGGTTATCCGCCGCGACGGCCGCAGCCTGCTGCCAATCGGTATCCGCAAGGTTGTTGGCCGGTTTGCGCGCGGCGATTTGGTGGCCTGTGATGGGCCGGACGGCGTCGAAATTGCGCGTGGGCTGGCTAATTACGACGCGTCAGAAGTAAGTCAACTCACGGGCAAACCAAGTCGCGACATCGAGTCAATACTCGGCTACGCAGGCGACCCCGAATTCATTCATCGGGACAATTTCGCGCTGGTTTGAGCGGGTCGAGCGTGCCCGACCGCTCCGTGGTATAGGCGAAGCTGCTTACGAAATCGCCTTGATTTGTGCGTTCAGGCGCGACTTGTGACGTGCGGCCTTGTTCTTGTGAATCTGGCCCTTGCCAGCCATCCGATCGATGATCGGCTTCGCGTCAGCGAAAGCGTGCTGCGCGCGCTCGGCATCGCTCGCGGCGATGGCTTTCTGGACCTGTTTGATCTTGGTGCGCACCAATGAGCGCTGTGCCTTGTTGCGCTCGCGGGCGGTCGCTTCCTGCTGAACGCGCTTGCGGGATTGCGGCATGTTAGCCAATTCGATACTCCGTCGGGTACACCGGATTGATTAGCCGGGTATTATCAAGGCTAAAGCAGGTGTGTGTCAAAGATAGCGCGCGAGAGATCGGGCATTCGGGGGCCGTATCAGCGGCTACTGATTATTCAGCGCTACCATAGGCGCGAATCGACAGCGCGTGTATATCGGTTTGCATCATTGACCCGAGTGCGTCGTAGATCATCCGATGGCGATCGATCGGGTTGACGCCATTGAACTGCGGCGATCGGATCGTGAGTGTGAAATGGCCGAGCCCTGTTTTCGCCCCTTCGTGTCCGACGTGGCGGTGGCTGTCGTCGCGTATCTCGATGTCGTCGGTGCCCAGCGCGTCGGCTAGTGTTTCGCGGATACGCGTCACGCGGTCTTTCATAGTCGGTATTCCGAACTGTTGTTTTAAGCAAGGTTGCGACCGAAACCACATGGTTCAAGGCCTCATGCATGTCGAGCGTCGCCTTGGGCAGTCACGAGCCCATGTGTGTGGCAGTTCGCGTCTCTGTTTTCGCATCGATATACGGCATACGGCGTGGCTTGGCGGTGGCGAGCCATCGAAGCCCGCATTTTGTGTTGAAATAAAGCAAGCAATAACAGGGTGGTATCCATTATGGCGACGCTGCTTCCGATTCATCGTCAGACACCGCAACCCCGACGTTTACGCCGCGCCGCTGAGGCCATGGCCGCCGGTCAAGTCGTCGCTTACCCGACGGATTCGAGTTACGCGCTTGGCTGCGCACTTGGCGATCGCGCCGCCAAGGAGCGTATCCAGCAGTTGCGTGGGCTTCGCTCCGACCACTTGTTCACGTTGATCTGTCGAGATCTGTCCGAAATCTCAAAATACGCCCGGGTCGAAAACCGCAATTTTCGACTGTTGAAAGCAGCCACGCCAGGCGCGTATACCTTCGTTTTGCCCGCGACGAAGGAAGTTCCCAACTGGCTCGCGCAGCCCAAGCGCAAGACCATTGGTATCCGCGTGCCCGATGACGCCGTGGCGCGCGGGTTGGCCGACGCGCTTGGCACATCGTTCATGTCGGTCAGCGCCGAATGGCAAGACGATGGCGGTGTGATGGCGACTGCCGATGACGTGCGAGACGCGTTTGGTGGGAGTGTCGACATGATCCTGGATGGCGGGCCCGCCCATCTCGATGGCACCACGATCGTGGACCTAACCGGCGATTTGCCCCAGGTTGACCGCACCGGTATTGGTGCGTTGGCGCCGCTCGGTTTGGAGTGATCATGGTGCGCTGCGCATGGCACGCGCTCGTCGTCGGCGCTCGCGTATACTCGGCGCGGTTCTAAATAGTCACAAGGGAGCAATCGGCGGTGTCGGACAAATCGGTCGTCCTATCCGGAATCCAGCCTTCGGGCGCGCTTACGCTCGGCAACTACGTTGGCGCGATCAAGAACTGGGTGGCCATGCAGGAAACCCACGACTGCCTGTATGCACTGGCTGATATGCACGCCATAACGGTGCGGCAGGATCCCGCTGCGCTTCGCGAACGCTGTTACGAGTTTCTGTGTCTGTATTTGGCATTCGGCCTCGACCCGGATCGGGCGACATTGTTCGTGCAGTCGCATGTGGCGGGCCACGCTCAGCTCGCCTGGCTTTTGAACTGCCATGCGTCGATGGGTGAATTGACCCGCATGACTCAGTTCAAGGACAAGGCAGGGCAGGATACGGACAACATCAACGCTGGTCTTTTCGATTACCCGGTATTGATGGCGGCCGATATCCTGCTTTACCAGACCGAGGCCGTGCCGGTCGGCCACGATCAGAAACAGCATCTGGAGCTGGCTCGTAACCTGGCCGAGCGCGTCAATACGCGCGCTGGCGAAGAAGTGTTTACCGTTCCCGAGCCGTTCATCCCCGAGGTCGGTGCCCGTGTGATGCGTCTCGGTGAACCAACGGCCAAGATGTCGAAATCTGACGATGTCTCGGCTAACTCGATCTATCTGCTGGACGAGCCGACAGCCATCACCAAAAAGATCAAGCGTGCCGTGACCGACTCGGATGGCGAGATTCGCTACGACGAGGCCGAAAAACCCGGTGTTTCCAATTTGCTGGCCATCTACGCCGCGGTGGCTGATTGCACCATTGCCGAGCTCGAGCGTGACTACGCCGGTCTTGGCTATGGGCGACTCAAAACAGATCTGGCCGACGCCGTGGTCGCGTTTCTGGAGCCGCTGCAGCGCCGCTATGCCGAGTTCTACGAAGACAGGAGTCAACTTGCCGGGATCCTCGCGCGCGGCGCGGAGTCGGCCGCCGCGCGCGCTGAGCCGACAATAGCCCACGCTTTTCGTGCCACCGGATTCGTGCCGCCTGTTTGAGTCAGGCGACGATGCACCGTGGGATTCCTTGATCGGCCGGCATGACTGAAACAGTGATGTCTGAGGTGCCGCCGGCGGTTGTGGCCGGTCAGCCACTGGTTGATCTGCCGGACGACCTCTACGTCCCGCCCGACGCGCTGCGGGTGTTTCTGGAGACCTTCGAGGGGCCGCTGGATCTGCTTTTGTATCTGATCCGGCGGCAGAATCTCGATATAGTGGCGATCAGCATCGATGCGGTGGCCAGCCAGTACATCGCCTACATCGAGATGATGGATGACATGGCGATCGAGCTCGCTGGCGAATATCTATTGATGGCCGCTATGCTGGCTGAGATTAAGTCGCGTAGCTTGTTGCCACGCCCGCCGCCGACCGATGAGGAAGATGCCGAACAGGATCCACGCGTCGCGCTGATCGAACGCCTGCGAGAATATGAACAGTTCAAGCACGCTGCCGAGAATCTCGACGCGCTGCCCCGCACTGGTCGTGATGTGGCTGTGGTTCGAAAGCAGCCCGAAATCTTGAATGTCCCGACACCACAGCCGGAAGCGGACTTGGCGCGCATGCTGGGTGCACTTGCCGACGTGGCCCGTCGTACTGCGGCGTTGCGCGAGCATCACGTGCAACGCGAAACCCTGTCGGTGCGTGCACACATGAGCAGTGTGTTGTCGCATGTGTCTGCTTCGGGTCGCACACCGTTTAGTGCGTTGATTGACGTCGACCATGGCCGGCCCGGCGTGGTCGTGCTTTTTCTCGCGGTACTGGAACTGCTGCGTGATCAGGCCGTACAGATCAGTGCCGATGACAGCGATTGGATTGTTGACGCGCGCGGCTCTGGCAAGCGCTCCGAGGCATCTGCATGAGCCGCCAAGCAACAGCCGCGACCGAGCGACTGGTCAGCGAATCGCTGGTCAAGAGTCTCGAAGCTGTATTGATGGCCGCCGATGATGGGATTACACGCACGCGGCTAATCGAATTATTGGCCGATATCGGACCGCCGTCGGCCGACGAGGTGGATTGCGCCCTCGAAGCGTTGGGCGCCCGTTACGCTGATTCAGCAGTGGCACTCGTAGCGCTGGCTGATGGCTGGCAGTTTCAGGTGCGTAGCGATTACAGCCGCGTGGTCGCCGGCTTGTGGGAGCAAAAACCGCCCAAGCCCTCGCGCGCGATGCTCGAGACACTGGCACTGATCTGCTATCGGCAGCCGATCACCCGTAGCGAGATCGAACAAGTCCGTGGTGTAACGGTCTCCAGCAACATCATCCGTCAACTCGAACAATTCGAATGGATCCGTGTAGCCGGACATCGCGAACTGCCTGGCCGACCGGCACTTTTCGCGACGACGCAGCGTTTTCTGGCCGATCACGGCCTAGCGAGCTTGGACGAGTTGCCAGCGTTGCCGAGCATGGCCGAGCCTGAAGCGCTGGACCAAGCGATCGCCGATCTTGCCGAATCGACCAACGTTTCGACCCCCAAAGCGGACGATTCGGCTGACGCCAAAGATTCGTGAGCCTGCTCGCCGCACACCGCAACCAAACACGCTCGTCGTGCGTATAGCCGATTCCAGGAGCGTGTTGGGCTTGGAATAATGCCGTGGGCCCCCACGTTAATGACAGCAGCATTTTAGTCGGCGGTGCGAGCTGCCGGTGACACGAGACGGAAAGACAGGATGGCTTCGCTGAACACCGAACGCGTTTTGAGCGTACGGCACTGGAACGACTCGCTTTTTTCGTTCACCACCACGCGCGACCGGGCACTTCGCTTCGAAAACGGCCAGTTCGTGATGATTGGCTTGCCGGGCGAAACCAAACCGGTTATGCGCGCGTACAGTATCGTCTCGGCCAATCACGAAGACCACCTCGAGTTTTTCAGCATCAAAGTGTCTGACGGCCCGTTGACCTCGCGTCTCCAGCATCTCGCGGAAGGCGACGATATCCTGGTCGGCCGCAAGCCGACCGGCACGTTGATTATCTCGGACGTCCATCCTGGTCGCAATCTCTATCTGTTGGCGACCGGCACCGGACTGGCGCCGTTTCTATCCATCGTGCGCGATCCCGACACCTACGAGCGCTTCGAGCGCGTCATCGTTGTCCACGGCGTGCGTTATACCGAGGATTTGGCCTATGCCGACTTGCTCCAGCACGAGTTGCCCAACGATGAAATGTTCGGTGAGTTCGCCGCCGAACAGCTTTACTACTATCCGACCGTTAGTCGCGAAACGTTTCGCAATCAAGGTCGGTTGACCACATTGATGGACAACGGACAGCTCCAGTCCGATCTCGGGCTGGAAGGCCTGGACCCGGCGCGTGATCGGGCCATGATTTGTGGCAGCCCGGCTATGCTCGATGACACCTCGGCGCTGTTGGATGGCCGTGGTTTTCAGATTTCACCGCACATTGGCGCACCTGGCGACTACGTCATTGAACGCGCATTCGTGGACAAATAATGGCCGAACGCTTACAAAAATTGCTCGCCGGTGGCGGCTACGGCTCGCGTCGTGAGATCGAACGTCAGATCGAGGCTGGTCGCATCCGCGTCAACGGTACGGTCGCCTCACTCGGCGACCGGGCTGCGGCCGATGATCGCATCGAGCGTGATGGTCAACGTTTGAATGTTGCCAGCCGCGCCGGCGCTCCCACCCGTGTTTTGCTTTACAAGAAACACGTCGACCAAGTCGTCACGCGTTCCGATCCTGACGGCCGGCCGACCGTGTTCCGCGGCTTGCCAAAGCTATCCGGTGGTCGCTGGCTTGCCGTCGGTCGCCTCGACGTCAATACCTCGGGACTGCTATTGATGACCACCGACGGCGAACTCAAACGCCGCTTGGAGCATCCGAGTTTCGAAATCGTGCGCCGTTACGCGGTGCGGGTTCATGGCACCGTGGACAACGCCATGCTCGACCGGCTGCTAGCCGGTGTCGAACTTGAGGATGGCGTCGCTCGTTTCGAACAGATCCGCGTAGCTGATGACGCTGGCCGCTCTAATCACTGGTTCGATGTCGACGTGTGTCAGGGCAAAAACCGCGTTGTGCGACGGCTTTTCGAATCGCAAGGCGTGACCGTCTCGCGGTTGATCCGGACCGGCTTCGGTCCCGTTGCATTGCCCGGCGGCATCAAGGCTGGGCGCTATCAAGAACTAACCGCGAAACAGATTCGCGCATTGGCTGCCGCCGTCGACCTGTCGCGTTAGCGTTTGACTGTTTACGTCAATACGGCACAACTTGGCAATGCTTTCGAACGCCTCCAATCGGCCTACGGTCCGCAGCATTGGTGGCCAGCAACCGACCCTGAAAATCCGCGCTTTGAAATACTGATCGGCGCGGTTCTGACCCAGCACACCACCTGGGCCCAGGTCGAAAAAGCCATCGCCAACTTGCGCGCAGCCGGGGCATTGACGCCCGAGGCCATGCTCGGCCACGGCGGTGAACTCAGCACCCTCATCCGTCCGGCTGGGACGCACAACATCAAAGCTGAACGTCTGCGTGCACTTTGCGACTGGTTTATCGAAGCGGGCGGTTTTGCGTATCTTGACCTGCGATCGACAACCGATCTACGTGCTGGCCTGTTGGCATGCCGTGGCATCGGCGCTGAGACCGCCGATGTGATTTTGGTTTACGCGTTCAGCCGGCCACTGTTCGTAGCCGACGCGTATGCGTTTCGCATTTTCGAACGTCTCGGCTGGATCGCTGGTCCACGCCGCTACGACGTGCTGCGCCGGGCTGTCGAAGCGGCGACACCGAGACTTGATGCCGCGTTCTACAACGAGTTACACGCCTTGATCGTGCGCCACGCCAAGACGCGCTGTCACAAACGACAACCCGATTGCCAGGCGTGTCCGCTTGTCGATTGTTGCGACTATCCGGCACCACGTGTCGAAGCTTTGGACACTGATACGTAAAGGCGTCACGCGCAGTACACCGGCCTAACGAGGCTATGCGCGTCAGGCTGTAGTTGACCGAAAGACCGGCGTGGCTGAACGGTCGTGGTCGTTATTGCCGGTCAATGCCGGCTGACTTGGAGCTGGCTAACGCGTTTTATTGGCCCGCATGGTGGCCAGCTCATGGGGTCGCGGAGAGGCCGACGCGTTGTCCTAGTTGCTAACTGGTGTTACTTCCAACTGTCATGTTTTGGGCGGCTTGCTGGGCCAGCGGATGCAGGCCGTCGCCGCCATCCAGTGCGTAGTCGGCGAGTTGGCGCCGAATCGACGGCGCCATGAATTTTTCGAGATGGCCGCGCACGCTTTCTTCCGCGCGGTCTTGCGGATACACCTCGAAATAGGCCGCGATCTGGTTAACGTGCCGGATCATCTTGGTTTGTTCCATCGGCGTCTCTCTTGCGGCGGCTATCGACTGGCTCAGCCTGACACGGCCGTTATTCGGTGTCGTTGGCGTTGATGCTGGCTGCGATCGTTTCCGGTGCGCGAACCGACTGATCCTCGTCGTCGATTTGTTGTTGGCGTTCGCGCTGGTCGATATAGCGTTTCTGCCACTCGGACATGGTGTGCGATGGCGTGACTTCGACGGCAGTGACCTTGTATTCCGGGCAGTCCGTGGCCCAATCGGTATATTCCGTGGTCACGACGTTGGCCGCGGTTTCTGGGAAATGGAACGTGGTATAAGCCACGCCGGGCGTCATCCGCGGACTGATTTTGGCGCGCAGCGTGGTCTCGCCCATACGGCTGGTAACGGCCACCAGCGTACCGTCGGCAACCCCACGGGTTTCAGCATCGGACGGGTGGATTTCAAGCCAGTCCTCGCGGTGCCAGTGGCGGTTGGCTGTACGCCGTGTCTGGGCGCCGACGTTGTATTGCGACAGGATGCGGCCGGTGGTGAGCAGTAGTGGGAACTTGCGGTTGGCGCGTTCTTCGGTCGCCACATATGGCGTCAGCATGAATTTGCCCTGGCCGCGCACGAACGTATCGACGTGCATGACGGGCGTACCTTCCGGATGTTCTTCGTTGCACGGCCATTGGACACTGCCCAGCCGGTCGAGCTTATCGAACGATACCCCGGTGAATGTCGGCGTGGTGCGCGCGATCTCGTCCATGATCTCGCTAGCGTGCGAATAGTTCATGGGATAACCGAGCGCTTGGGCGAGCATCTGTGTGACCTCCCAATCGGCATAGCCGGCCGGCGCGGTCTGGATCTTGCGAACGCGGTTGATGCGGCGCTCGGCGTTGGTAAACGTGCCGTCTTTTTCCAGGAACGTCGAACCAGGCAAAAAGACGTGGGCGTAGCTGGCGGTCTCGTTCAGGAATATGTCCTGGATGACCACGCATTCCATCGCATCCAGGCCGGCGGCGATGTGCTTGATGTTGGGATCGGACTGCAGGATGTCCTCACCCTGAATATACAACCCCTTGAACGTGCCTTCAGTGGCTGCGTCGATCATGTTGGGAATGCGAAAGCCGGGTTGGTTGTCGAGCTGGACGTCCCATTCGGCTTCGTAGATTTCGCGGACATTATCGCCCGATAGATGGCGATACCCCGGGTATTCGTGGGGGAACGAGCCCATGTCGCAGGAGCCCTGTACGTTGTTCTGACCGCGCAGGGGATTCAGGCCGACGCCCGACCGACCGATATTGCCGGTGGCCATGCATAGGTTGGCCATGCCCATGACCATTACCGAGCCTTGACTGTGTTCGGTCACACCGAGGCCGTAGTAGATGCCGGCATTGCCGCCGGTGGCATAGAGCCGGGCGGCGGCACGGAGTTTGTCGGCTGGCACACCGGTGTATTCGGCGGTCGCCTCGGGGCTGTTTTCCTCGCGGAGGATGAAGTCGTACCAAGCGTCGAATTCGTCCAGGTCGCAGCGCGATTCGATAAATGCCCGGTTTTCCAGGCCCTCGGAAAGGACGGTGTAGGCCATGGCGTTGATGAGCGCGACGTTGGTGCCGGGCTGGAGCTGCAGGTGGTGATCAGCCTCGACGTGCGGCGAGCGTACGAGATCGATAGCCCGTGGATCGACGACAACCAGGTGCGCACCCTGGCGTAACCGGCGCTTCATGTTGGACGCGAATACCGGATGGGCGTCGGTTGGGTTGGCGCCGATAACCAACATCACGTCGCAGTCTGCGACCGAGTCGAAATCCTGCGTGCCGGCTGAAGTGCCGAACGTCGCATTCATGCCGTAGCCGGTTGGCGAGTGGCACACGCGTGCGCAAGTGTCGACGTTGTTGGTGCCGAATACTGCGCGAGCCAGTTTTTGGACCAGGTAGGTTTCTTCGTTGGTGCAGCGCGACGAGGTGATGGCGCCGAGCGCATTGCGGCCTTCGCGTTCACGGATCGCCTGGAAGCGCTCGACCGCGAAGCCAATGGCCTCATTCCAGTCGACTTCGCGCCACGGTTCGTAGATCGAGTCGCGGACCATGGGCGAGGTGATCCGGTCTGGGTGGTGGGTATACCCCCAGGCGAAGCGGCCCTTCACACAGGAATGGCCATGGTTGGCCTTGCCTTCCTTGGAGGGCACCATGCGTACGACTTCGTCGTTTTTCATGTGGGCGTCGAATGAACAACCAACGCCGCAGTAGGCGCAGGTGGTTTTTTCGACACGTTCGGGTGTGCCTTGCTCGACAACGTTTTTTTCGATTAGCGCCTCGGTCGGGCAGGCCTGCACACAAGCGCCACAGGACACACACTCCGAGCTCAGGAAATCGTCGTCGTCGGTGCTCGCACTGATCATCGAGGCGAAACCGCGGCCGTCGACGGTCAGTGCGTACGTGCCCTGGGTTTCTTCGCAGGCGCGCACGCAGCGGGAGCAGACGATGCAGCGGCTGGCGTCGAACTCGAAATAGGGGTTGGACGCGTCGATTTCGGCATGCTGGTGATCGCGGCGCGCGCTCGGGTAACGTACGCTGTCGACGCCGAATTCGCGGGCGTAATGCAGCAACTCGTCGTCGCCAGCGCCCGCCGAGTCGGCGCGGCTCTCGCCGGCATGATCGGATAGATACAACTCGACCACACCACGCCGCAACTGATTCAGTTTGTCGGACTGCGTGCGGACTTTCATGCCATCGGCGGCGGGCAGGGTACAAGACGCCGGATAACCGCCTTTGCCGTCGATTTCGACCAGGCATAGCCGGCAGGAGCCGAAAGGCTCCAGGCTATCGGTTGCACACAGTTTAGGGACGTCGGTGCCGGATTCGATCGCCGCCCGCATCACCGATGTGCCTTGCGGCACCGTGACTTCGCGACCGTCGACCTCGAGTGTGACGTTTTGATCGGACTCGCGCTTCGGGGTGCCGTAGTCGATGGGCTGGACTGTGGCCATGACAGCCTCCGTTCGTGTCAGTCGACCTCGGCGGGTGCGTGCACGCCGAAGTCCTCGGAAAAATGATTCAGGGCGGAAAGCACGGGTGCTGGGGCCATGCCGCCGTGCGCGCAGAGCGACCCTTGGCCCATCAGCTCCATGAGTTCGCGTAAGAGTTCGGCGTTGGACTCGCGGTCGTTGCCGGCCACAATCTCGCTGATAACTTCTTGCGCGCGCACCGAGCCGACCCGGCAGGGCGTGCACTTACCGCAGGATTCGATGTCGGTGAACTCCATGGCAAATCGCGCTTGTTCGGCCATATCCACAGAATCATCGAAGACCACCACGCCGCCGTGGCCGACCATGGCGTGTTTTTCACCAAGTTCTTCGTAACCAATCGGTGTGTCGAAGTGTTGGACGGGCACGTAAGCGCCGAGTGGCCCGCCCACCTGGGCTGTGCGTACCGGACGGCCCGAAGCCGAACCGCCACCGAGTTCGTTGATGACATGGCCCAGTGTGGTGCCGAACGGAATCTCGTAGAGCCCGGGGCGAGCGACATTGCCGGCCAGTTGCAACGTCAATGTGCCGCACGACTTATTGATACCAAGCCCCTGATAGGTCGCCGCGCCATGGGCGAGGATCGTCGGCGTTGTAGCCAGCGTGATGACGTTGTTCAACACCGTGGGTTTGGCCTGGAAGCCTTCGATTGCGGGCAGTGGCGGTTTGAAGCGTATGAGGCCGCGTTTACCCTCCAATGACTCCAGTAACGAGGTTTCTTCACCGCAGATGTAGGCGCCAGCGCCGAGTCGGATTTCGATGTCGAAGCCGTAACCCGAACCCAACACATTCGAACCGAGCATGCCGTGGCGGTGCGCGACGTCGATGGCCTCGGTCAGTGTTTGTAGTGCGTCTGGATACTCGGAACGCAGATAGATATACCCCTGCGTTGCGCCGGTTGCCACGCCGGCGATTGCCATGCCTTCGAGCAAGGTGAATGGATCGCCTTCCATTAGCATGCGGTCGGCGAATGTGCCGGAATCTCCTTCGTCCGCGTTGCAGACGACGAACTTCTCGGCGCCTGGCGTATCGTGCACGGTTTGCCATTTGATCCCGGCTGGGAAGCCAGCGCCGCCACGGCCACGCAGGCCAGATTCCTTGACGGCATCGATGGTTGCTTGCCCGCTTTGTGCCAGCGCTGCCCGGAGGCCGGCGGTGCCACCGTGCTGTACGAAGGCATCGAAATCAGTCGGCGCAATAACGCCGCAGCGTGCAAACGTCAGCCGTTGCTGGCCCTGCTCGCGTAGTAATTGATCAATGCGGCCGACAAAGCGCGGGTGTTGCTCCTGTGTGCCGTTGGCGACCGCATGGACCACATCGTCAACGTCGCCGGCATCGACCGGGCCGAAGCCAACGCGTCGGCCTGCGTGCTCGATCTCCACCAACGGTTCGAGCCAGTAGAGCCCGCGCGAGCCAGTCCGCACGATGTCGGCGTCTGGCGCTGCACTCGTCAGTGCATCGGCGGTCTGCTCGGCGCCGATGGATAAAGCTGCGCTGTCACGGGCGATGAAATATGTCATGACGAGACCTCGGCCTGATTGCCGCCGGCGACCAGATTCGATACCCGCTCGGGTGTGACTCGTCCAAGCGTGTGGCCGTTCAGTTGAACTGCCGGCGCACATGCGCAGTTGCCGAGACAGTAGACGGCTTCAACGTCGACGTCGCCACCGTTATCGGCCGCACTCGCCGCGGCCGACCAGACTGCGCGTCCACCAACAGCCTGACAGGCTTCGGCCCGGCAGACTTTGAGTGTATGCAGCTTGGGCGGCTCGCGACGGAAATCGTGATAGAACGAAAGCACACCGAAAATCTCGGCGCGCGTTTGATTCAGTGCGTAGGCGATCTCGCCAATCGACGTGTCGGGCACGTAGCCGAGATGGGCTTGTACCGCGTGCAAGATGGGTAGCAGCGGCGTCGGCTGGTCGGCGTGATCGGCGCAGATTGCACGGACAGCCGCGTTCTGGGCGTCGAACGAGGATTGCATAATGCCGGATTACCGCGAGACAGTTTGCGCTAATAAAAACACTACGCCCCGTGCTAGCCGTGTCAATCGCCGGCGATCAAAAAGTTGAAAAATGCTTCCTGCTTTTTCTGATATCGACATTTCGCCAGCTTATCCCGGGCCATTTTTATCGTTTATGAAAACCTAAACAGGTTAGGTCCAACAATGTGGCGGGGGCTGCGCGCAAGCCTGTTTTTTGCCGGTCCTCGTTTACGGATCGGCGTGGCGTTTAGGGCCCGTTTTCGATGGCATCGCCGATGTCTGGTCGAGATGAACCGACAATGCTGGCCGCTGCAGTGAGCGGTTTCGAAGGTAGGTGGTCAGAGGTGGTTGGTCCGCCGACACTGGCGTAGCCAGTAAGCAAATATGCGTCGAGACGCGTGCGATCCGGACGCCGGTCTGCTACGGGCAGTTGTAGGCTGTGCCTTGCGCCAACAAGCCGTCGGCGGATTGCTCTAAGTGCTCGATGTGTACTGTGTTGGCGTGAAATCGATAGGCCGCGTTCTGGCGCAGATTGAGCCGTAATTGGTAGTTCGCACGCCAGGCCCGCGTCCGCATGCCGCCGGTGGTGATTTCACCCAACGCTTTGCAGTTATGTGGCACCGAGGCATTGCGTTTGAGGATGCGCACCTCATGCGGATTGGCGCCGTTTGTCGCGCACGCACTCAGCCAAGCGCTGCAGAGTATTGCAAAGACAGCGTAGCGTATCGCCATGAAACACCTCGCGGAATCGACTCACTGTTGCGCATTCTGACGCGCCGCAGGTCGCGGCGGGTCGAATCACGATACGCATTGCTGGCGCTCCCTAGGGGAATCGAACCCCTGTTTCCGCCGTGAGAAGGCGGCGTCCTGGACCGCTAGACGAAGGGAGCGTTGCCGGTAGTTTAACGTGCCAGCGATGCGACTCCAATGGCTGGCTCAATGCATGATCGGCCCGCCGATGAACAAACGGTAGCCGAGAAGGGCTGCGTAAATGGTTATCAGTGCGGCGACAATGATCGTGGTTGTTTTAGGGCCTTCTTCCACTGGCTCGGGAAGGCCGCGCAGGCGTCGGTACCACTGCCGCAGCTTGTAGCGCAATGCGAAAAACACGAGAACGGCGAAAATCAGCCCGAATATGACGCGCACGTTTATCAGGAGTCCGTGAGCTTGGCCGACAGCCTACAGGCCGGCGATCGGCTGTAACAGTTTATGGATGAACGCTGTGCCGGCCTGGGGCATAAGCGCCAGTATGAAGACAATGCCGAACGCGCCACCCCAGAGATGCGCGCTGTGGTTGATATGGGTTTCGCCCAGGCGCTGGGCGTAGAGACCGTAGGCCGTGTAAAGCGCGGCGAACACAATGGCTGGCACCGGCACGACGAAAACGTAGATCGTCGACCACGGGGCCAGTAGGATATACCCGAAAAGGATCGCCGAGACTGCGCCTGAGGCACCGATGCAGCGATAGTTCGGATCGTCGCGGTGGTTGATGAAGCTCGGTACGATCGAGGCGGCGATCGCGGCCAGATAGAACAACGCGAAGCCGATGCCGGTAATGAAGTGACCCACGAATCCCTCGATCGCCCGACCGAAAAAGAATAACGTGATCATGTTGAATAGCAGATGCTGCCCGTCGCCGTGCACGAAACCGTGCGTAATCAGGCGGTAATATTCACCGCGGCGTACCGCGCCCGGTTCGAACCAGAGCATGTCGAGATAGCGCGGATTCTGGAGCGCAGTCAGGGAAACGCCGCAGGTAACGGCAATAAGTAGGATAGTGACGATGGGCACGGATAAACACGAAGCCAAAGTGAACGCGGGCCATGATACTGGCTCATGGCCCGCTGCGCGGTCCAACGACGTTGTGCCTGACTATCGGATCAAGCTGCTGGCGACAGGCGGTACGATCGAAAAGACCTATGACCCGGCGGCCGGTGCGTTGTCGTTGTCCAATCCGGGGCTGGATGCTGTGTTGGACGCGCTGGATCATCCGACGACCGAGCTCGATGTCGAGCGTCTGATGGCGATCGACTCACTGGATATGTGTGCCGACGAACAGCGTCGAATCGTGGACACGGCCGCCGAGTGTGCAAAAGCCGGCGGCCGCGACGCGCTGATCGTCACCCACGGGACCGATCGCCTCGCGCCTACGGCACGGCTCGTGGCCGAACAAGAGCCAGCGATGCCGGTCGTGTTTACCGGCGCCATGATCCCAGCGGCGTGCGCTGACAGCGATGCCCACGCCAACCTCGCTCAAGCATTATTGGCGGCGCGCTTGTTGCCCCCGGGTGTGTTCGTGGCTTTCCATGGCCGGGCGATAGCGGCCGAACGTGCGGTTAAGGATTATGCGGCAGGCACCTTCATCGAGTGCATACTTAGTTAGCACCGTTCCCTTGGAGAGGGATAATGAGTACGAACTCGCACTAGCCGACAACTATGACTGATCTCATTCATTATTTTGCTGCCAACGGGATAGGCCGAGACTTCGTCGTCGGCGACATCCATGGTTGTTTTTCGGTTTTCGAGCGTGCGCTGGCGAAATTAGAGTTCGAGCCGACACGTGATCGCGTGTTTTGCGTTGGCGATCTTGTCGATCGCGGGCCCGAAAGTCCGCGTGCGTTCGAGTTCGCCACGGCCGACTGGTTTTTCACTGTACGTGGCAATCACGAACAGATGGGGGTGGCCGCGGAAGCCGGGGGTCCCGAACAGACCGACGCCCGCAAGCATTGGTACATGAACGGTGGCGATTGGTTCGATACGCTCGCGTCTGATGAGCGCGCGCGTTTTGTGTCGCTTTTCGACGCATTGCCCTATCTGATCGAAGTCGAGCTTGTCGACGGCCAACGTGCCGCGATCGTGCACGCTGACGTGGTTGAAGACGATTGGTGGGCGACGCGCGCGCTGGTTGCGCGCGAACCCGGGCCGGCTGCATTAGCCGATCTGGTCTGGTCCCGCGACCGCGTTGCGTTGTTATCGGCCGACGAGTGTGCAGAGCGCGGCAGTATTGCCGTGACGGGCACCGACGTAATTTATTTTGGCCATACGCCGCTCAATAGTCCCATGGCCAGCGCTAACACGCGCTGGATCGACACCGGCGCCGTGTTCGGCAATGCATTGACGATTGCCGAGCTCGGGCCGCGCGGCGATGTCTGGGCATTTGATCGGGAGACGGGCGATATGACCATCGGTTGGATAACCGTTTGATACTCGGCTTAAGCCGTAGTCCGGCCGGGCCATGAAAACTAAAAGGTGGCGCGCCGCGCTAGCGTCCGAGATCTTCGACTAAAGTAGCAAGGAAATAGTTTGTTCTGGTGCTAAATAAAATATATATTCTATAAATCAAAATTATAGACTGTATATTCAGTGGATAGAAGCGCCATGAATCTTTTGCTCAATCCACAGCATGGGGCCGCCGAAACGCTGGATACGGCGCGTGCCCCTGAGCCGCTTCAGTATGTGCGGTTTCGCCAGCGAAATCTTGCGAAAGATGATGCTTTCGGCGAAAACAGCGGTGATCAGGAGCTGTGTCTGGTATTGCTAAGCGGCAAGGCTACGATACATTGCGGTGACCAAGTTTTTGAAGACATCGGTCAGCGTATGAGCGTGTTCGAGCAGGTGCCGCCGTATGCAGTTTATCTGCCGAACGACACAGATTACCGCATTGAAGCACATACGCACGTCGAGCTGGGCATCTGTGGCGCACCAGGGTATGGCCAGCACGCGCCGAGACTGATCGAGCCTGGTCAAATTAAGCAGGCGACACGGGGCGAGGGCGCGAACGTACGTCACGTGCACGATATTCTGCCGGAAACCGAGCCCGCCGACAGTCTGCTCGTGGTCGAGGTTTACACGCCGGCCGGCAACTGGTCCAGCTATCCACCCCACAAGCATGACCAGGATAACCTGCCGTATGAAAGTTTCCTCGAAGAAAGTTATTACCACCGCTTAAACCCGTCGCAAGGGTTTGGCTTCCAGCGTGTGTACACGCCCGATCGGTCGCTAGACGAAGCGATGGCGTTCGGCGACGGTAGCAGTGTTGTGGTGCCACGTGGTTATCACCCCGTGGGCGCGCCGTATGGCTTTGATCTCTATTATCTAAATGTGATGGCCGGCCCAAAGCGTGAATGGAAATTCACGACCGATCCGGACTTTTCGTGGCTGGTTGGTTGATTCGGGTGAGCTAGACACGCAAGGAGCAACAAATGAGCAGCCAAAGCGTAGATCGGGTTTTCTGGGATGCGGGCGAAGCCGAAAGCGATCGTCAGTGGTCGAATGACCATCCGATCCGGGCTTGGGTCGGTTATGTTATGGATCGAATCGCGCTTTTCTGCGGAACACATGCCGCGGGCTATGTTGCGCCTTTGCCGTTGGGGCCGCTCCCGCGTTAGTTCGAGGGATGCGGCGGGATGCCGCGACGTAGCGAAACAGTGGCGTGGCTACGCAGTGGCCTGGCGTATCGTGCCGAATGTGCTGGGCCCAACCACCGCTTCCCTAACTGAATAGTCGACTGAGCGACTGCTCACTGCAAATATGATTGAGCGCGGTCTGATTGGGCTGCCTGCGAGGCTAGTGGCTCACCGTGTACCGCCAGCGTCATGTTGTGTGGCACGCGGTAAGGCACAGCCTTAGCCCGGCAGAACGAAATCCGGCTTGTCACGCGGCATCACACGTTGAAGCAAATCGACGGTACGTTGGATGCCTTCTTGGCAGGCTAGATTTTGGTCCTCGTGCTCGATCGACAGGACGCCGTCCGTATAACCATGGGCTTGGAGTTGCCAACAGAACTCCCGCCACCAGTCCTCGGATTGGCCGTAGCCCAGTGTCACGTAGGACCAGCTCCGATCCAGAACACGGTCCATCGAGCGGCTATCCAGCCGGGTTGCATCGGCTAGGTTGTGCGTATCGATGTAGGTGTCCTTGGCGTGGACATGATAGATATAGTCTGAATAGCGGCGGATCATCTCGATCGGATCACCGCCCATCCATATGAAATGGCTCGGGTCGAAGTTCAGGCCCACGGTCGATCCAGCGGCTTCTCGCAGCCGCATGAAGGTCGGCATGTTGTGCACGATCTGGGCACCGTGGGCCTCGATGCAAAGCTGGCTCACACCGTGTTCTTGTGCGTAGTCCGCGAGCTTTTTCCAGTAGGGAATCGCGACGTCTTCCCATTGATAGCGAAGAGCCTCCTGGGTTTCCGGCGGCCACGAGGTGGTAATCCAGTTGGGCACGGTATCGCTTGGTGCGCCGGCCGGTAGACCGGACATGAGCACGATACGTGGCACTTCGAAGATTTCAGCCAGGCGAATGGCGTTGTGTACGACTTGCGACTGGCGCTCGCCGTCGGTGGGGTGGAGTTGGTTGCCGTTGGCGTTGAATGCCGAGATCTCCAGGCCGTGATCGCGAATCTTAGCGGCGAATTCGCGTTGACGTGCTGGATCCGCCAACAGGGCACTGACATCGCCGATATGCGCGGCTGCGCCCCAGTTGCCGACACACAGCTCGATCGCGTCAAGCCCGAGCTTGGTACAGTAGTCGAGCATCGCGTCGGTGCCCATGTTCGCGACGCTGTCGGTGACCATTCCTATTTTCATGCCGTATCTCCTCGGTGATCTGAGCGGCGGCTAGGTTTCGAACGCAAAATAGAATGAAGATTCCACGGCTACAACTTTGGTCGGTGTGGGCAACTAGCAGGCGTGCTACTAGCGGTTGGTTTTGATTACTGACAGCCGAGATGGTCGTGGGTTTGCCGATTGGCCATAAAAGGCCATTGAATCAGCACTTTCAGTCTTGAATAAAGCATTGTCCATGCGACCACGCAGAGGTATGAGGTCGCCGGTAGCAAGCGCTATCGCCACGCTAGCTCAATTAAAAATAAAACGAAATATTTGCAATAAATAGATATAGAAAATATATTCTATATGAATAGCATCCGGCATACACTGCCCGGATATCGTTTTCCAAGAGAACAGTCATGACTCGCTCGTCGATCAACTGGGGCGTGCTCGGGGCGGCCGAGATCGCCCGTGAACACACAATCCCAGCTATCGTGGCTGCCGGAAACAGCCGGCCTTATGCGTTGGCCAGCCGCCGAGGTGTGCCGGCGGAAGTCATGGAACGCTTTGGCTTCGAAACCGGCTATGGCGATTACGACGCGCTGCTGGCTGATCCGGCGATCGATGCGGTGTATCTGCCATTGCCCAACGATTGCCACGCCGAATGGACGATCAAGGCCGCGCGTGCCGGCAAGCATGTGCTGTGTGAAAAGCCGGCGGCGTTGACGGCGACACAGACAGCTGAGGCCATAGCGGCTTGCCAGTCGGCCGAAGTGCTGTACATGGAAGCCATGATGTACCAATTTCATGCGCAACATGCGCGTGTTCGCGAGTTGATCGCGGCTGGCGCCATCGGCGCGGTCCGTGGTGTGCACGTCAATCTAACCTTCAATCTGGAGAAAAGTCTGTCGGATTTTCGTCATGGTGCGCTGGATGCCGGCGGCGGCAGTCTCTACGACCTCGGCTGCTACTGCATCCATACGATACGCAGCCTACTCGGCGAGCCGGATCGGACGGCGACGATGGCCCGTTTCGCTGGTCCGCAGAATGCCGAGATGTCGGCGGCGGTCGTGTTTGGCTATGACAATGGCATCAAAGCGGGCTTCGACTGTGGTATGGACGCGACCGGGCGGCATGCCTACGAAGTCTACGGTGCTGCGGGCACAATCCGGGTGACCAAAGCCTTCGTGCCGCAAGCCGACGGTGATGGCCCCATCGAAATCGTCGACGCCGAAGGTAATAGCACGACCGAACGCGTGGTCTCGTTTCAGTATATGAACGGGATCACCCATTTTGCTGACTGCGTGCTCCATTCGCGCACGCCTAATTACTCGCCGGAGAATGTACGCGCCAACATGCGGGTGTTGGATGCTTGTATCGAATCGGCGACCACGTCCCGCATCGTTCAACTGGAGAATCGCTGATGTCCGACCGTGTCATGAATCTAGCCATCATTGGCGCCGGGCGTATTGCCCAGGTCCACGCTGCTGCAGCCGGTCGTGATCCGCGGATTGTGGTCCGATATGTCTCAGATATCCGAAACGATGCGGCCGAGAAACTTGCAGCACCCCATGGCGCGACCGTTGTGGCCATCGACACCGTCTTTGAGGACCAAGCCGTTGATGCAGTGCTGATCGCGTCCTCGACAGCCACTCACGCCGAATTCCTCGAACGTGCGGCCAGGGCTGGCAAGGCGGTGCTTTGTGAAAAACCGATTGCGCTGGATATCGAGCGTACCCGCGCGGCTGTAGATACGATCAACGCCAATCCGGTGGCCTGCGCACTCGGCTTCAACCGTCGCCACGATACCCAGTTCGACGCACTCAAGTGTGCGCTCGGCGAAGGACGTATTGGTGACCTCGAAACCTTGACCATCATAAGCCGCGACCCGGCGCCGCCACCCATTGAATATGTGAAAGGCTCGGGTGGCTTGTTTTACGACATGATGATCCATGATTTCGATACCGCCCGCTGGCTGTTCGACGAACCGGTGTCCACTGTGTCGGCGTTCGGCTCGGTGCAAGTGGATTCGGCGATCGGAGAGGCCGGCGATGTGGATACCGCCATGGTGACTCTGGTGACTGAGTCAGGCCGGCTGTGCCACATCCAGAATTCACGCCGCGCCGTCTACGGCTACGACCAACGTATCGAGGCGTTCGGCAGCCGCGGCATGCTGCAGGCGGTCAATGAAACCGAGACCCGGCTGCGCGAGACGACTGAAGCTGGCCAAACCGATGAGCCGCCCAAGCATTTTTATCTCGAGCGCTACGGCGCGGCCTATGCCAGCGAGCTGGGCGATCTCTACGACGCCTGGGTGGATGACAGTCAACCCAAGGCCACCCACGAGGATGGTTACCAGGCGCTGCGCCTGGCCGCCGCGGCGACCCAGTCATTGAGAGAAGGCCGGGTCGTAGCTATGGACGAAATCGGTTAGCGCGACGGGAGGGAGAAGCAATTATGACCGACAACCTGAGAATCGCCGTCATCGGCGCCGGCCGCATGGGCGCGGACCACATCAAGCGTCTGACCCATCGCATCGCCGGCGCCGATGTCACCGGTGTCGTGGATGTCGATGGCGGGCGTGCGACAAGCGCGGCAGCTCTGGCCGGTGAACATACGACGACCTGGGATGACCCGCATGCGGCCCTGGCTAGTGGGGAATACGATGCCGTCGTGCTGACCACGCCGGGCATGCTGCACTACGACGTGCTCATGGATGCGTTGGACAGGCGGCTGCCGGTTTTCTGTGAAAAACCGTTGACCGCGGACGCGGCAACCGCACGCGAGATCGTGGACGCCGAAGCCAAAATCGGCGAGCGTCTGATCCAGGTCGGTTTCATGCGGCGCTACGATGCGGGCTATCAGCGCCTGCGGCGGTTTTTCACCGATGAGTCGCTCGGGGCACCATTGATGCTGCATTGCCGCCATCGCAATCCCGAACCACCACCGCGTTTCACCGACGCGCTGATGATCTATGACTCGGTCGTGCACGAGATGGATGGTGTGCGCTATTTTACTGGCGAAGAAATCACCGATATCTCGGTGCGCAAAGGCCGGGCGACGACCGGCGGTGACGGCCGATTATCCGACCCGCAACAGATACTCATGCGCACGGAATCCGGCGTATTGGTCGATGTGGAAATCTTTGTCAACGCGATGTTCGGATACCAGGTGCATACCGAGGCCGTATTCGAGCAAGGTACAGTCGACATCGGCAACGACGAAGGCGCCTATGTTCGGTCCGCCGGCCGCTGGGGCGGGGAAGTTGCCCCCGGCTTTGAGCAGCGCTTCACGGCGGCTTTCGACACCGAGTTCCAGGGCTGGGTAAACCGGTTGCTTGCGTCCGCGGCACTGGATGGTCCAAGCGCCTGGGACGGCTATGCAGCCGCGGTTTGTTGCGAGGCCGGCGTGAAGGCTCAAACCAAGGAGAGCACAGTGTCGGTTGAGCTGGGCGACAAGCCCGCCCTCTACGCCCATAGCGACGCAACGCGATAGCCGTTCACACTTTAAGGGACCCCTCCATGTCCACCGATAGTTGTCCGTTTACGCTCGCCGCCTGTGCCGAGTTGATCCATGTCGATCTGCCTCTGATCGAGCGGGTCCGGCGGTTGCACGACGCCGGTTTTGCCGCTGAGTTATGGGACTGGGCGCACCTGGATCTGCCGGCAATGCGCGATACGGGGGCGACTTTCACGTCGATGAAGGGGTATATCTCCGGCAATCTAACCGATGCGCCTAAAATCCGCGAATTTCTCGATAGCGCGGCCCGTTCGTTGGAAGCCGCGGATACCATCGATTGCGCTAACCTCACCATCCACGGTACCGGTCTGGCCGAGGGTGGCATACCGGTCGATCAGGTCGAAGTTACCACGCCGGCGATGTGGCTGGCCGCCCGCGACACCTTAGCCCAGGTGGCCGAAATGGGGCGCGATGCCGGCCGCGTTTTCATCCTGGAAAACCTTAACCTCGCGGTTGATCACCCGGGTACGCCGTTCAATCGCGCGGTGGATACGCTAGCGCTGGTCGAGGCGATTGGTAGCCCCTATCTGCGTATGAATCTCGATCTTTACCACGCCCAGATCGGCGAAGGAAACTTGATCGAACTCGTGCAGCATTGTGGCGATGCCATCGGTGAGATACAGGTCGCCGATGTGCCGGGACGCATGGAGCCAGGCACCGGTGAGGTCCATTATCCGGCGATTGCCCGGGCATTAGACGCAATGGGCTACCGCGGCGTCGTGGGGCTGGAAGGCTGGGCCTCGGGCGCACCGGACATCGCGCTGGAGCGCTTCCGCAAAGCGTTTACCTTGGCGTGATTCGGATGCCGTTCCTTGATGGCAGGTAGATTGGAAGAATAATTTCTTTTTCTGATAATTTAGAATAAATAATTTATGGCACGTAATGCCTCAACGCGCTGTTCCGAGGTCAAACGGAGACTCCATGCCTGATACTCAACTCGATCTGATCTGTCTGGGGCGTGCCGCCGTCGATCTCTACGCGCAGCAGGTGGGTAGCCGCCTGGAAGATGTATCCAGCTTTGCAAAGTACTTGGGTGGGAGCTCGGGTAACTGTGCCTACGGTAGTGCGCGGCTGGGCTTGAAGCCCGCAATGCTGACGCGTGTCGGCAACGAGCAGTTCGGCAACTTTGTGCTCGAGGAATTCGCCCGCGCCGGTGTGGATGTGTCGCACATGCCGGTGGATGCGGACCGTTTCACGGCGCTGGCGATTCTTGCGCTCAAAGATCGTGACACATTCCCGCTGCTGTTCTATCGCAAGGACTGTGCGGACATGGCGATTACCGCCGAGGATATCGATCCGGATTGGATTGGAACTGCACGCGCGTTGGCTATCACTGGCACACATCTGTCGACCGAGACCACCCAGGGCGCTTGCCGTGCCGCGCTCGACGCTGCGGAGCAGCATGGTCTGAAGCGCATTCTAGACATCGATTATCGCCCGGTTCTCTGGGGCTTGGCCGAGCTCGGTGATGGTGCGACGCGTTATGTCGACGACGCCGAAACCACTGCTCATCTGCAGCGCTGGATCGGCGATTTCGATCTCATTGTCGGCACGGAAGAAGAATTTCATATCGCTGGCGGTACGACCGACACCATCGCCGCGTTGAAAAAAGTTCGTGCGTTATCCGACGCGGTGCTGGTCTGTAAGCTCGGCGCACTTGGCTGCACGGTCTTTGATGGCCCGATTGGCGACTCCGTACACGACGGTGTGTTGGTCGAGGGCGTGCAGGTCGAGGTGCTCAATGTGCTCGGCGCGGGCGATGCCTTCATTTCCGGCTTCCTGCGCGGCTATTTGTGTGGCGAATCCTGGGAAACCTGCGCGACCTATGCCAACGCCAGCGGTGCATTGGTGGTCTCGCGCCATGCCTGTGCACCGGCCATGCCGAGTGAAACCGAGCTGTTCGATTATCTCGAACGTCGGCACGAGGTGCCTCGACCCGATCAGGATGCACGTCTTAATGATCTGCATCGTAAGACCACGCGTTACCCGGCTGACTGGGGCCCGATCTATGGGCTGGCTTTCGACCATCGCATGCAACTGCTCGACATGGCCGATGATCTCGGCGTGGATACCGCAAGCTTGTCGCCGTTGAAAGAATTGCTGGTCTCGGCCGCTGAGCGCGGTGTGGCAAAAGCAGGATTAACCGATCACAAACCGGCCGTGCTTTGCGATGACGTCATCGGTCAGGACGCGCTCAATGCGATGACTGGCCGCGGTTGGTGGATTGGTCGCCCGGTTGAGCAGACGGGGTCGCGTCCGCTGCGTTTCCAGCATGGCGACGATATCGGCAGCCAGCTCATGTCCTGGCCGGCCGAGCACATCATCAAGTGCTTGGTGTTCTATCACCCGGACGACGAAACCGAGCTCCGGTTGGACCAGGAGGACAAACTCCGTCAGCTCGCTGAGGCGCGTCGCGTATCCGGACATGAGCTGCTTCTCGAATTGATCCCGCCCAAAGCTATGGTTAGCGACGATGCAACGATCGCGCGTAGTCTGCAGCGGTTTTACCACCTTGGTATTCGCCCGGATTGGTGGAAACTGCCGCCGATGAGTGATGCGGCCTGGCAGGAGGTGCGCGGCGTCATTGAGCGTTACGACGAGCACTGTCGTGGGGTTGTCCTGCTTGGCCTAGATGCACCGATAGAAGATGTGAAGGCCGGTTTCCGTGAGGCGGGTGCATCCAAGATTTGTCGTGGTTTTACGATCGGGCGCACGCTGTTCGCTGAGCCAGCGCATGGCTGGCTGACAGGGGCATTGAACGATGAAGCCTTTATCGAGACCGTGGCCGCTAACTACGCCGAACTGATCGCCACCTGGCGCGAATCGGCCACCAACGGTCTGGATCGAGACATTTCTGGAGCTTCGGTATGAACGCACAAGACACCATACGTTTGACCATGGCTCAGGCTCTGGTTCGTTATCTGGCGGCTCAGCAAACTGAAATTGACGGGCAGCGCGTACCCTTGTTCGGCGGCTGTTTTGCCATCTTTGGGCATGGCAATGTCGCTGGCATGGGCGAGGCGTTGTATACCCATCGCGACGCATTGCCGACGTATCGCGCGCATAACGAGCAGGGCATGACCCATGCGGCCACCGCCTTTGCCAGGCAAACCCAGCGCCGGCGTATGATGGCATGTACGACCTCGATCGGGCCGGGGGCTCTGAACATGGTGACGGCAGCCGGCGTGGCGCATGCCAATCGGTTGCCCGTGCTACTGCTACCGGGCGATACATTTGCAACCCGCAAGCCGGATCCGGTTCTGCAACAGGTCGAGCACTACGGTGCGCCGTCGACCACGGTCAACGACGCTTTCGCACCGGTCTCGCGTTATTTCGATCGCATCACGCGGCCCGAGCAACTGTTAGCCAGCCTGCCAGTGGCGATCGACACGCTCCTCGACCCGGCAGACTGCGGCCCGGTTACGTTGGCGCTGCCGCAGGATGTTCAGGCCGAAGCCTGGGATTTCCCGGCGTCGTTTTTTGAGCCGCGGATGCGTCGTATTCGCCGTCCGGGGCTGGACGAAGTCGAGCTGGCGGCTGCGATCAAGACCATTGAACAGGCTAAAAAGCCGCTCATCATTGCCGGTGGCGGCGTGTTGTATGCCGGCGCATCGGAACAGTTGGGACGGTTCGCCGAGAAACACGGCGTGCCGGTCGCCGAAACCCAGGCTGGCAAAGGCAGTCTGCGTGCCGACCATCCCAATAACGTCGGCTCGATCGGCGTAACCGGCGGCACCGCGGCGAATACGCTGGCTGAGGATGCGGACGTAATCATTGCGTTGGGGACGCGGCTGCAGGACTTTACCACCGGGTCGCGGGCACTTTATATGGATCATGGTCCGACGCTCGTGGGCGTGAACGTGGCACGCTTCGATGCCGTCAAACATGGCGGCCAATCGTTGATCGGCGATGCAGCCGTGGCGCTGGAGGCACTGATCGGCGGATTGTCTGATTGGCAGTCGGACGAAGCATGGCAGAGTCGACTGGCCGAAGAGCGTTCGGCCTGGCTCGATATCGTCGCGCGCGTGACTGCGAACGACGGTTCGGATTACCCGGCCGACAGTCAGGTGCTGGGTGCCGTGAATCGTGCGGCCGGCGAAAACGGCACCGTCGTGTGTGCCGCCGGCGGTTTACCCGGCGAGTTGCACAAGAATTATCGGTCTACCGGACCGGGTAGCTATCACGTTGAATACGGCTTTTCAGCCATGGGCTACGAGCTCGCCGGCGGCTTGGGCGCCAAGATGGCTGCCCCCGAGCGCGATGTGTATGTGATGGTTGGTGATGGCAGCTATATGATGCTCAACTCCGAGCTGGCGACATCCGTCATGCTCGGGCGGAAACTGATTGTGGTGCTGCTCGATAATCGCGGCTATGGCTGTATCCACCGGCTGCAAGGCGCAACCGTCGGTGTGGAATTCAATAATCTGTTCGAAGGTTGTGACACGGTCGCGGCTGGGGCGCCGGCTATCGATTTCGCGGCGCATGCCAAGGCACTCGGTTGCGAGGCCGAATGGGTCGATGGCATCGCCGGGTTGGAAGCAGCTTGTGAGCGCGCTCGAGACAACGATTGCACCACCGTCATTGCATTGAAAACCGATCCGGACAAGGAAACCGCCGAAGGTGGCGCCTGGTGGGACGTGCCGGTAGCCGAAGTCTCCTCGCGTGAGGCCGTGGTCGAGCGCCGTGCTGGTTACGACCAAAGCAAACGCCGCCAGCGTTAGGAAGTCGGCCATGACGATACAACTGGGCGTGAACCCGCTGCTTTGGACCAACGACGATCTGCCGATGCTCGGCGATGAGACGTTGCTGACGCAGTGTCTGGCCGAGGCGAAACGAGCTGGCTATGAAGGCGTGGAGATGGGGCGTAAGTTCCCGGCGACCGTCGATGAGCTCGGGCCGCTCATCCAACACGAAGATTTGGCACTGGCCTCCGGCTGGTACTCAGCCAATCTGCTGGAGCGTGATGCCGAGGCCGAGATCGAGGCCATGCAGGATCACCTGGCGCTGATGAAAGCGACTGGTGTGACAGCCATGGTGTTCTGTGAGACCACGCGCTGCGTGCATCTCGATCGTGCCATGCCCGTCTCGCGGCGGCCGCGGTTGACCGAGTCCGACTGGCGGCTTCTAGCGCCACGATTAGAGGTCGTTGCCGACTATTTGGCTGGCGAGGGCGTGCAGATGGCATTTCATCATCATATGGGCACGATGGTGCAATCGACCGGAGATGTCGCCCAGTTAATGGACTCGACTGGTGACAACGTCGGGCTGCTGTTCGATACGGGGCACTGCCGGCTCGCCGGTGGTGATCCGCTGGATTGGCTGGGTCGCTGGAGCGATCGCATGGTGCATGTCCACTGCAAGGACGTTCGCGAAGCCGTGCTTGCCCGCTCGCGCAATCGTAATGCCAGTTTCTTGGATTCAGTGGTCGATGGTGTATTCACCATCCCCGGCGATGGAGATCTCGATTTCAACGCCATTTTGAGGCGCTTGTCGAGGTCAGGTTATAACGGCTGGTTGATCGCCGAAGCCGAGCAGGATCCGGCGGTGGCGCCGTCCTGGCCGCTGGCCCAACGCAGCTATCAGTATCTGCGAGACGCAGCACAACGCAATGGTTTGTCGCTCGCGACGGCGGCTTGACGCGTTATTCCCGAAGCCGAACAAATCAACACGAAGATTTACGATATGCGCGAAATTTTGCATTTTATTAATGGCGAGGCCACGTCCGGTCAGTCGGCCGAACGCGGGGCCGTATACAACCCCACGGCGGGTGAGCAACAAGCCGAGATACCTATTGGCACGCCGGACGATATCGACTGTGCTGTGGCGGCGGCCAAGGCAGCCTATCCAGGTTGGGCAGCTACCACACCGCTGCGTCGTGCGCGTGTTCTGTTCCGGTTCAAGACATTACTCGAGGAGCGCCGTGATGACATGGCGCGCTTGCTCGCTTCCGAGCACGGCAAAGTGTTCTCCGACGCCCAAGGCGAAGTCACGCGCGGCATCGAAGTGGTCGAGTTCGCTTGTGGCATGCCGCATCTCCAGAAAGGCGAGAATTCCATGAATGTCGGCACTGGCGTGGATAGCTATTCCATGTATCAGCCGCTCGGCGTATGTGCGGGGATCACGCCGTTCAACTTCCCGGCGATGGTGCCCATGTGGATGTATCCGATTGCCATTGCGGCAGGCAACACCTTCGTGCTCAAACCGGCCGACAAGGATCCATCGGCGTCGATGCTCATGGCAGAACTATTCAAACAAGCGGGGCTGCCGGACGGCGTGTTCAACGTTGTGCAGGGCCGTGCGGCAGCCGTCAATCATCTAATCACGCACGACGACGTTTCGGCGGTTAGTTTTGTCGGCTCTACGCCCATTGCCAAGCATATTTATGAAACTGCTTCGGCCGCCGAGAAGCGTGTCCAGGCCTTGGGTGGCGCCAAGAACCATATGGTCGTTATGCCGGATGCTGACATTGACGGCGTAGCCGATGCGTTGATGGGCGCGGCTTATGGCAGCGCCGGTGAGCGCTGCATGGCGATTTCGGTGGCGGTGCCCGTAGGTGAGCAGACCGCGGACAAACTACGTGAAGCATTGGTCAAGCGCCTGGAAAACCTGCAAGTCGGGCCTTCGCTGGTTGATGGAGCCGACAACGATATGGGGCCGCTGGTATCGGCCGAACACCACGCGCGCATAACCGACTATATCGGCATCGGTGAAGCCGAAGGTGCTGAATTGGTCGTCGATGGTCGGCGGAAGGATTTCTCACAGCAGCCGAATGGTTATTTCATCGGCGGTAGCCTTTTCGATCATACAGGCCCCGGTATGCGCGTCTACGATGAAGAAATCTTTGGACCGGTGCTGTGCATGAGTCGTGCGGATTCGTTGGATGATGCGATCGATTTGATCAACTCGAACGAGTTTGCCAACGGCACATCCATCTTCACCGAAAGCGGTCACGCCGGGCGTATGTTTTCTGAGCGCATCGAGGTCGGCATGGTCGGCGTCAACGTACCGATTCCGGTGCCGATGGCTTTCCATTCCTTCGGCGGCTGGAAGCGCAGCCTATTCGGGCCATTGCATGTGCATGGTTCGGACGGCGTGCGTTTTTATACGCGGCAAAAGACCGTGACCGCGCGCTGGCCCAAGGATGATGTCTCGCACGGCAGTGCTTTCACCATGCCGACGCATTGATTGAACACGGGGATGCCGCGCACGCCGTGTCAATAAGGAGAGCTTTATGAGCACTCTGGTTTCGGGTGTGCGTGCGTGTCCTGTGCGCGAGTGGCAGGCCAGTCAGCGGGCGATGCGGGAACTGTTGGCGCCGCACGGTTTGCGTTTGGGCATCAACCCACTGGGCTGGACCAACGACGTTATTACTGAGTTCGGCGACGATACGTCGGCCGAAACGTTTATCGGCGAAGCAGCAGCGGTCGGTTATGAAGGTGTGGAGATGGGGCGGAAGTTTCCGACCGATCGCCAGGCGCTCGCCCGTATGCTCGCGGCGGGCAATGTTGATCTGGTTTCCGGTTGGTATTCCGGTCAGCTGGCCGAGATAAGCGTCGCGGAAGAACTCGCGAACGTGGCCAACCATGCCGCACTGCTGGCCCACAACGGTGCTCGGGTCATGGTTTACGGGGAGACCGGTCTGATGCCGGGCGATGCGCCGCTCGACAAGCCGTTGTCGGCCACGCCGGTTGTTGCGGACACCGAATGGGCGGCCTATGGTCAGCGGCTCACCGAGTTCGGTGAAGCCTTGCAACGCGATTACTGCATCCAACTCGCCTACCATGCCCATCTCATGATGGTTGCCGAATCCGAGGCCGAGATCGACCGACTCATGGCGGCAACCGGCGAGGCCGTCGGTCTGCTGCTCGATACCGGCCACATCGTCGCCGGTGGGGGCGATATGGCGCGGGTTTTGGCCAACCACGGCCATCGCATCAACCATATCCATCTGAAAGATATCCGCCCCGAGATCTTCGCCGGCATTCGCAAGCGTGATGCCAGCTTCAATACCGGCGTGCGCTCCGGGATGTTTACGGTCCCCGGCGACGGTGCTATCGACTACGCGCCGGTCATCGATTTCGCGACCAGTGATGCCTATACCGGTTGGCTGGTCGTCGAGGCCGAGCAGGACCCGACACAGGCGTGCCCGCGCGAATATGCCGACAAGGCGATACGTCACGTCCGCTCGCTTTTCAACGGCTGATCGTTTGCAGCCGTCGATCGGTCGTCGGTCGGGTCAGCCATCACGGACACAATCCGGTGCGACCGGAAAGGACTCATCATGGCAGAACAACTCAACATAGGACTGATTGGCACCGGTTTCATGGGCCAGGCCCATGCCGAGGCCTTCCGGCGCTGTGCTGCACTTTATCCCGATTTGGCGCTGACGCCACATCTCTATGCGGTGGCCGATGTCAGCCAGGACCTGGCCGATGCCGCCAAGAACCGTTTCGGCTTCGACAAGGCCTATGGCGACTGGCAGGCGATGATCGCCGACACAAATGTGCATGTGGTTGATATCACGTCACCCAACCATTTCCATCACGAAATGGCGCTGGCCGCTATTGCCGCCGGGAAACATATTTATGCGGAAAAACCGCTGGCTCTGTCGCAGGACGAGGCCGATGAGATGCGCGACGCCGCGTCGAAAGCCGGTGTCAAGACCATGGTTTCATTCAACAACATCAAAACGCCTGCCGCGATGGTCGCGAAGCAGATCATCGATCGCGGCGAGATTGGCCGGCTTACCCGTTTTCGAGGTACCTTCGATCAGGGATTTTTTAACGATCCAAACCTGCCGTGGTCCTGGCGTTGCTCGCGTGAGGCGGCCGGCACTGGCTCGCTAGGGGATCTCGGCGCGCACGTGATTGGTGTGGCCCAGTACCTGATGGGCGATTTCGATCGTGTTTGTGCTCAGTCGCAGACCTTTTTCAGCGAACGTCCCTTACCTTCGGGCGGCTCGGGATACTCAGCAACCGTCGGCGAGAATGCCGAATGGAAACCGGTTGAGAACGATGATCAGACACAATGTCTGGTCCAATTCGGCTCCGGCGCCGCTGGGGTCATCGAGTCTTCGCGTATCGCAGCCGGGCATTTTCTGGGTGTGTACTGGGAGGTCAGCGGCACCGAGGGCACACTGTATATAGGCGGCGAGCACTTCAACGAGCTACAAGTCTTCCGCATGAGTGACGACAAGCACGATCGCGGTTTCAAGACACTGCTCGCCGGCTCCCAGGTGCCGCAATTCGCGGGTTTTTTCCCTTACGACTTCGGTGGCGGCGGGCTCGGTTTCTTCGATGTGAAGGTCATAGACGTCTACGACCTCGTGACCGGTATCGCAGGCCCGGGCGACTGTTATCCGAATTTTGCCTTCGGCGCAGACAACCAACGCATTTTGGAAGCGATCGACGACTCCGCCCAGCGCGAAAGTTGGGTCAAGATTTAGCGATCTCTGGCGACTGGCGAAAGAATGTGCTTCGAGCTTTCGAATAACGCAGATAACCGTCGCCACACAAGGATAACGGAGCATTCATGAAAGCATTCGAAAACCGTATCCGCATCGGCATGGTCGGTGGCGGCCCGGGGGCCAATATCGCGACCGCGCATCGTATGGGGCTGCGTATGGATGGTCGCTATGCGCTCATCGCTGGCGCGTTCTCACGCGACGCTGAAAAAAACAAGGCGATGGGGGCCGAACTGGGTCTCGATGAGGGGCGCGTCTATACAAGCTATGAACGGATGGCGCGAGACGAAGCTGTACGCGCCGATGGCATCGAAGCGGTGGCCATCGTTACGCCCAACGACAGCCATTATCCGGCCGCCAAAGCCTTTTTGGAACAAGGTGTTCACGTTATTTGTGACAAGCCGCTGACCGATGACTTCGAGCATGGTCTTGAACTGCATCGCCTGGCCGTCTCGAAAGGGCTTGTTTTCGCGCTGACGCACAATTACGCCAGTCACAGCATGATTCGTCAGGCTGCCACGATGGTGGCCGATGGTAAGCTGGGCACGATTCGCAGCGTGCAGGGCGAGTTCGCGGCAAACTGGGGCGCGCAGGATCCGGCGCAGGATGCCGACAACAAACAGCTTGCCTGGCGGACTGATCCGGCACAGGTTGGTCGCGCCAGCGTGCTCTACGATCTGGGCACGCATATTCATCATCTTGCACGCTTTGTAACTGGCTTGGAGATCGAAGCGTTGTCGGCCGATCTTGCGACTGTAGTGCCGGGCCGACAGGTCTACGACCATGCCCAGATGTCGTTGCGTTTTACCGGCGGTGCACGCGGTGGTTTCTGGGTGACAATGGTGGCCACCGGTGCCGAGCATGGCTTGCGGATTCGGGTTGTCGGTTCCAAGGCCTCGCTGGAATGGTTTCACGAAGACCCGCATCATCTGCGGGTGTCATACCCCGATGGTCGGCACGAAGTGTTGGCGCAGGCGGGTTCGGCAATGGATGACGAATCGAATCGACTGACGCGTGTGGGGATTGGTCATCCGGAAGCGTTCCCCGAGTCTTTTGCCAATCTGTATTCGGAAACCGCTGAGGCTATAGCGGCCGCTCGCAACGATGAGGCCGTCCCGGAAAGACGTTTTTCCTTTCCGACAACGCGCGACGGTGTGCTCGGCCTGCAGTTCGTGGATTGTGTCTGCGCCTCGGCCGACGACGATGGTCGATGGGTCGAAATCGCGCCGCTCGATATATAACGGTGCCTCGTATTGATCAAAGGCGAAAGGCAGCAGACGGCTAAGTGGCGCTGTTCACTGGCTGCAGCCGAAGAAAGCCTGCATCGCAACGCTCGACGAGGACAGTGCCCGTCGTCCGGGCGGTATCGCCCGTGATATGACGATCCTTGTGACGATTCCTGGTTTCGGCATGGCACGCTCGGTTGTTGGCGTGGCGTTCGCCGGAATGGGCGTTGCGAGCAGTCGACTCGATGGGCTACGTTGCAATGCGAACCAGCCCAGCTGGAGGGCGTTGTGTCACGCGATAAACAACATCCAGCCCGCCTTGCCCAGTAGGACAATGGATAACAAGAAAAGCGTTGTTTCGATTATGCGCTGATAGGCCTTCGCTGATAGCGCCAGGGTAATCGATCGCCCTAGACGCGTACCGATGACGCCGGTCGCGACCAGTGCCAGCGTGAGCGACCAGCTGAGGCCGTGCATTTTGCCAAGCTCCCAATATGCGGGCAATTTGGCGAGGTTGGCCGCCGCAAATGCCATGGCCATAGTGCCGGCGAATTCCAGTTTGGGTAGTCGCTGCGGCAACAGATAGGCTTGCGCTGGCGGGGCGCCCGAATGCGTAATGAAACTGGTGATACCGGTTACGACGCCCCAGAAAATACCGGACGAGACCCGTGCAGTATGGTGTTCGGTTGCGCCCTGACGAAGCCAGGTCCGCAGGCAATACCACAGGCCGATCAGCCCAGTTGCGAGCAGCAACAAACTTTCCGGCGTAAACGGCGCGAGAATCGTGGCGACGGCGATGCCACAGAGGATCGATGGAATGAGAATCGATAAATTCCGCCCGGAAAAATCCCTGCGGTAAAGCCAGACGGCGACCCAGTCGGTCACGATATACACCGGCAGCAAAAGTGCGGCCGCCTCGATGGGATTCATGAACAACGAAAGCATGGGGACAGCGACAGCGGCGGCTGATGCCAGGCCGCCCTTGGATATGCCGACGATCAAGGCGGCGATCAATAACAGGATCGTTTGCTCCATCGGTTTCTCTGTCTGGCCCCGTCAGAAGGGTCGAGGTGGGATGTTAGTCCGGGATGTGAGCTTTGGTTCCAGAAATCGAGGCGGATGGCCAGCCGAATGAGTGGTCGATCCGGTATGCAACTGTAATCCGAGGCCGCAGTTAGGAGGACTGGGTGAGAATATGCGTAGAACTGCAGCGCCCACGATTGTTATCGACCAGAAAACGGCCGTTTAAAGCCGCTTAGCCGATTGTCTCGCGGCGGCGAGCGGTGAAATCGATCTCACGATTATCGCGGGCGCTTTCGTATATCGAAGCCAGCAGCAAATTGAGAGTACTGGCTTCGTTGACATCAACAGGTGGTTTGTCGCCGTTTTGAAGGGCGTTGATGAACAATCGGTTCTCTTCGGCGTAGCCACCTTTCTCGGCAAAGGGGATATGCGTGTAATCCTCAGTTTTGACCACCTGTTCGAGATCCAGTGCATAGCGGATGCGCTCTAGTTCTTCGGTCGTCGCCGTGGCGTAGCGCCCGTAGATCTCGACGCGCTCGAAGGGAAAACTCCAGCCCGAGTGGGCTGACGAACTGAGCGTGGCCACGGTGCCGGACTCGAACGTAAACAGCATCGAGAAATCGTCGAATTCCGATGCTGAGATAGCGCTGCGTGCGGCACAGCGGAGCGTGGCAACCGGCCCGAACAGATATTGCAGGAGGTCGATCTGGTGGATGGTGGTTTCGTAGAGAAAACCGCCGGTCTTGTTCGGATCGGCGGTCCACGGCGGGTTTAGCAGTTCGCCGCGATTGAGTTTGAGTTGCGCACTGTGCGCTTCGAGATCCCCGGAGTCGATCAGCGTCTTCAACTTGTCGTGGGTGTAAGCGTAGCGACGGTTCATGCCAAGGTTGTAAACACCCCGCGAAGCCAGCGCGGCTTCGCGGATACGTTCGCCCCCGGCTGCATCGGTCGCCATCGGCTTCTCGCAGAATACGTTGAGGCCCCGTTCCAGGCATGAAACCACCGGCGCAACGTGGGTGGTGTTGGGGGTGGTTATATAGACCGTGTCGACGTCCATGCGGAACAAATCTTCTAGTTCCGAGCCTACTTGGGCATCGCCGATCTGGTTGGCAAGTCTTGTCGCGTTGGACGCGACCATGTCGGCTACGTCCACAAGCTCTACGCGCCCGTCGTTTGCCAGGATATCGGCATGCACCGATGCAATGTATCCGGCACCGAAGATGCCGACTCGCGTTTTGGCCATGAGCAAAAGACCTCGTTTGGACGTCAACCAGCAAGACAGGCGGAAGTCGTTGGCGAGTCATGCCTCGCGCTGAGGATATTGCATCAATTATGGAATATAAATTCTATAATACTAAAGTTTAAAATAAAAATTTTGCTTCATGGTGGAGGTTGGCGTACGCTTCTGGAAAGCGTTAACGCGCCATCGTCCGTCTCTGACGATGCCTCGGGTTGCCGTGATGGCTTGTCGATGTGAGCAGGAGATTCAGCTCTCGCCTAGATGTAGACCTATAGCGTTATCAAAAGGCGTCGCTGCTTCATGGTGAATGTTTCGGCGCCCAACTTATTGAGGGAATGATCCCGCAATCTCGTTGCCAAGACGGAGGCGCATAAGAATGACTAATAACATCGATACATCCGAAAATCCTAAAGATTTACCGCCTGAAAGGCCGGGGGCGCATACCAGCAGACTGGGGATGATTGCGTTTTTGGCTACTTTCGGCGGGCTGCTGTTCGGTTATGACACCGGCGTCATCAACGGGGCGGTCAACCCAATGAAGGTGGACTTATCGCTCACCCCTATGTCCCAGGGGTTTGTGGTCAGCATCCTCGTATTCGGTGCCGCCTTCGGTGCTGCGATCGCCGGCCGGATCTCCGACTGGAACGGACGCCGATATACGATCCTTATACTTTCGATGGTGTTCATCGTTGGCACGATCGGTTCGGCTCTGTCACCGAGCTGGCAGATGCTTGCCTTGTTCCGCTTCATTCTTGGGCTCGCGGTTGGCGGCGCTTCCACGACGGTGCCGGTTTATCTCGCGGAAGTTTCGCCCACGGAAAGACGCGGCAGTCTGGTGACGCGCAACGAGATTATGATCGTCTCGGGGCAGTTCGCAGCCTTCATCATCAACGCCATTATCCTGAATATCTGGGGTGATTACCCGGGGATATGGCGATACATGCTCGTGATAGCGGTGTTGCCGGCATTTGCGCTGCTAATTGGTATGTTGCGTGTACCGGAAAGTCCGCGTTGGTTGTCCGGTCAGGATCGCCCTCGGGATGCACTCGCCGTGCTCAAACTGATCCGCTCTCCCGAGCGCGCCGAAGCCGAACTGGCCGAGGTCGACTCGCTCGTTGAGGAGGAACAGGCGTCGAAGGTCGGCGGTTGGTCTGATCTCGCCGTGCCGTGGATTCGAAAGTTGATCATCATCGGTGCCGTTCTCGGCATATTTCAGCAGCTAACGGGCATCAACGCGATCATGTACTACGGCACCCAGCTATTGGAGAGCTCAGGGTTCTCAGATAGCGGTGCGGTAATCGCCAATACCCTCAACGGCCTATTCAGTGTTCTGGGCATCACCGTGGGTGTCATGCTGATCAATAAGCTCAACCGGCGAATAATGCTGATCGGCGGCTTTTGTCTCGTCGCGTTGTTCCACGTCCTCGTCGGGTTAACGGCCATGTTTTTGCCCGACGTTGCGGCCAAGCCTTACGTCATACTATTTTTCATGGTGGCCTTCGTGTTCTCGATGCAGGGTACACTCGGCCCGCTCGTTTGGCTGATACTTTCCGAAATTTTCCCCTTGAAGATACGCAGTTTCAGCATGGGGTTGTGTGTGCTCGTACTGTGGTTGGCCAATGCCGGCGTTGCCTTCGGTTTCCCGCCGGTTGTCACTGCTTTGGGGATCGGATCCACGTTCTTCATTTTCGCAGTCATCGCGGTTCTGGGGGTGATCTTTACTGTCACCATGGTGCCCGAGACACGCGGCAAATCGCTCGAGGAATGTGAAGACCAGTTCCGCACCCAGAACGCCGGATCCGGGATCGGACAAGTCGGCGTTTCCAATGCGGCGCCTGCCGACAGAAACGAGTAAACGGTATACCCGATGACAATGGGTTTTCGCGTCGGCTGTGCGAGGTAGCACGTCGGTCGTTGCCCCGGCAGGTACAGTTGGTGCTGTGCCGCCGGGGTTTAGGGAACAAACCGCTTCGAAACTGTCGCCACGTGGCGGATTGATGTCACTCTAATCCACGCTCGCGGCGGCACCTGCTGTTTGGTTTGTTCGCGCGTAAGCACACAACCCTGCATCAACCGTGATAGTGAACGCCGCGGCCTGGCATAGCCAGGCCGCTCTCTGTTCGTGCTTAATCATCGACGCGTTGACGTTGGGCCTGTGCTTCGAGCTGATCGACGAATGTCTCGTAGGGCAGCCCTTCGCTGAGAGCGCGTGTAACGAGCTCGACCTGTGTCTCCGGTGAAATACCGCCGATCGGTTGGTCTCGATCCAGGTTGGTCGGGAAGCCATAGCCCTCGGCGCTGGCAGCGATCACCCGTTGCACGTCGGCCGTGTGGCCAGCCTGTTGTAGTGTCTGGAGGGTCGGATACAGGGCGCGACAAAGGCGGGTTCGATTCATCGTGCCCAATGCTCGGCCGAAAGCTGAAGAGACCTGTAGCAGGTTGGCACTGCGGTAAATATCACGCGAGATGTTGTGGCCGGCACCGTGAAACAGGGCGGGGCTGAAAAACACGGCGTCGCCCTTGTTCAGTGGTAGCTGGACATAGTGATTCGCGAAATACTCGCGGAAGACATCATATTGTATGCCCAAAAAGCCACGCAGGTAGCGTTGGGAATAGGGTAGATAGAGCGTCGGTCCGGATTCGATCGGCATATCGCAATGGGCCACCGCTCCTTGAAGCGTGAGCATTGGCGAGAGCTCATGGGCGTGGGCCGGAAACCGTTGGGCAGTCTCCGATGGCATGAAGCCTAGATGATAATCACGATGCGGGTTTTGGGCTTCACCGCCAGGGTTGACGATGTTCAGATCCGAGGTCATCTGATACATGGGCCCCAGCCAAGCCTCACAGACGGCTGCGAGTAACGGATTGGCATAGTACGCCGCATAGGTGTCGGGCGCGTGCTCGGCCAGCTTCTGTTGCGCACGCCACAGACGGTCGTTGGCGCCCGGCTTGGCAAAGTGATCGCCGGAAGCAACGTTGTTCGCTTTTTGTTGGGCCAGCGTCTCGTCAAAGGCGCGCGTTGTCTGGTCGATGGTCTCGGCAGCGAATGCCTGCTTGAATACCACAATGCCTGGCCCGAAGCGCATCGCCTGAACCCATTCGGCCTGTATGTCGCGGGCGGTATCGGGATCGACGATGCGTTCGGCTAGCTGTGGACCGTCGTAGATCGGCACGTTGTGCTCGATGTGGTCCGCGTATGGGTAATCGGCCGGTTGTGTCGTCTGGTTGACCTCGGCGATGAACGATTCAATATCACAAGCGTCGGCGGTCAGCCATGCGGGGTGTGTGCATGCTTGGTCAGACATGATGCCTCCTTTTTAGCTGTTTTGTAATAACACCTTGAGGTTTGACGATTTATCCCCGGCTGCGGCGTAGGCAGCCTCGCAATCTCGAAAATCGAAAACAGATGTAATCACTTGTTTTAAATTGGGTTCGGCGATGACCGCATGCACAGCTGTTTCGAATTCGTCGACAAATCGATAGGCGCCGTGGATCTCAAGTTCTCCGGTAATCAGGCGGTTGAGGTCTAGTCCGTCGCCATTAACAAAGCCAACTTGCACCACGCGTGCGCCGGGTGCGACGTTGTAAAGCGCGCTATTGAACGCAGCTGTGCTGCCCGAAGCCTCGATGGCGACGTCGTATGGGCCGAGAGGGGTTGCAGTGCTATCCAGTGGCGTTTCGCCGACGTTGATGGTATCGGCGCCACTCAGCAGTCGGGCGCGTTCAAGGGCCGTGTTATCGAGGTCGGTAATCGTGAGCGCCGCAGCACCGGCACGTCGGGCGGCAAAGGCGACCAGTGTGCCGACCGTGCCCGCGCCAGTGATTAATACATTGGCGTTCGAAACATTGGCGCGGCTGATCGCATGCAAGGCGATCGCGTATGGCTCGCTGAGTGCGGCGAGTTGTAAATCAGCATCGGCAGCGACCGCGATGCATTGGCTGCGTTTGACCACCGGCCGCTGTTGAAAACCACCGGCTGTATGCGGGCGAAACGCAGCACTGCCGAGATACCGCATAGCCGCACACAGGTTGGTCCGGCCAGCAATGCACTGTCGGCACTGACCACAGGGTAGGGAAGGGTCGACAACCACGGGTGCGCCGCGCTCGATATCGTCGATCTGGGTGCCGGTGTCGACGACTCGGGCGGATAATTCGTGGCCGAGTATCATCGGATCACGCACGATCGAGTTACCGACGCGGCCTTCGTTGTAATAATGAATATCGGTGCCACAGATGCCGCCGAACGCCAGCTCCAACCGGACCTCATCCGCGGCGAGCGCCCGCTCGTCGTGCGCTTCCAGCCTCAAGTCTCTAGCGCCGTGAATGGTGTGTGCCAGCATCGTTAATACCTGTTGCACTGATTCGGGGGCGTCTGCGATCCATGACCGGCCCCTTATAGGCTAATCGGCCGCTGGTCTGTGTCGGGCCATCGAGTGTTGTGCCCTAGCCGTGATTCGAACCGAATGTTTATACCAATGTCTAATAGAATAAATATTCTATTGATTGCTATTTTGTAACCATCATGTGGTGGCCGTCAAACACGGGTTGCTGCCTACGCTGATGCAATAAGCGGGCGTGAGCGCTTGAAACGCTACATGTGTTGTGGACAACCAACTGTATCCAGCCTCGAGGTCGGGATATATCGATCGAATAGCAATTTCATGGCATCAAGCTAAGACGTGGATAAATCCGTTGGTACGGTTTTGGCCCAGCGTCTCGGGCTGCATATCGCAGCCGTCTTGTAGCAATTGATTTTGTGTCCGATCACGCCGGTCTGAGATGCCAAACACAAAGAGGAGAACGCGATGTATCGAAGTAGTCGTTTGTTAAGACTGGCTGGTGGCACGCTGACCGCAGCGTGTTTGTGTTTCGCGGCCGGCAATGTACTGGCGGCCGACAATGAATCCGGGCAACAACTTAAATTCGCGATGGTCACCCACGCTCAGAAAGGCGATACGTTCTGGGATATCGAGCGTAAAGGTGGTAAGCAGGCAGCCAAGAATGTCGGGGCGCAATTCATTTATTCGAACCACAAGGCAGCCGGTAAACAGGTAACACTGGTTGAGAATGCCATTAACCAGGACGTTGACGGCATCGCGGTAACGCTGGCGCATCCTGACGCCATGAAAAGTGTGATCAAAAAGGCGCACGAGGCGGATATTCCGGTGGTTGGTTTCAACAGCGGGGTGGCCGAATGGCACGAGACCGAGGCCAACATGTTCATCGGTCAGGACCCGCAGATCGCCGGCAAAGCTGTGGGTAAGAAGCTGAATGAATTAGACGCAAAACATGTGCTTTGCGTTAATCACGGCCAGGGCAATAAGGCATTGTCGCGGCGCTGTGCCGGCATTAAAAAAACGCTTGATGGCGATTACAGTTTGGTTTACGTCAACGGTCAAAGCATGAGTAGCGTGCGTTCGCGGGTGATCGCCAAGTTGCAGCAGGATCGCTCGATCGATTATGTGGTGGCACTCGGTGCGCCGTACGCGATGACTGTCGTGCGTTCGTTGCCGAAGCTCGGTCGGGACGTCCAGGTTGGTACGTTCGATCTGAACCAGTCGGTAGCCAAGGCGATCCAGAGCGGCAAGCTTCAGTGGGCCGTCGATCAGCAACCGTTTCTGCAGGGCTATCTAGCGATCGAGGCGCTTTATTTGAAGGCGACCAACGGCAATACGATAGGCGGTGGCAAGGCCGTTTTGACGGGGCCGTCGTTCGTGACGAAGGATAACGTCGATGAATTGCTCAAATACGCTAAGCAGGGGACTCGTGGCTAGCAGGCTTTGACAGGATCAATGCATAACCCTCGGTTTGAGCTGAATATTCGGCGATAATAATGGCAATAACATCAAGTAATCAGAACGCAGTGGCAGTAGCGCCAGCTGGGCAGCGATTTCGGAAGAATGCCGCAAATGTCATCAAGCGACCCGAAATCGGGTCGATTGGTGGCGCGCTTCTGGTCTTTATCCTGTTCTTCATCCTGGCTGAACCGTTCCGCGATCCCGTGTCGTGGTCGACGATCCTGTATCAAAGCGCAACGCTGGGCATCCCGGCTGTCGGTGTGTCGCTTTTGATGATCGGGGGGCAATTCGACCTGTCGGTTGGCGTCGGCGTGACGACGTCGTCGTTAGCCGCCGCCATGTTTGCGATGCAGGTCACCGGTGACGTTTGGTTCGGCATCGGATTTGCGCTTGTCTTGTCGTTGGCCATCGGCGGCTTGAATGGCTTTTTGCTAGTTAAAACCGGTCTGCATAGTTTCCTGGTGACGCTTTCGACCTTTTTGATGCTGCAAGGGTTGAATATCGCCATAACCAAATTGGTGACGGGCAACGTCGCGACCGGTGATATATCGATATTGCCGGGTTTCGAAGTCGCACGGACCGTGTTCGCCAGTGACTTCAATATCCTTGGCGTGTCGGTCAACATCGTCTTTTTTTACTGGTTGCTGTTTGTTGCTCTGGCCACCTGGGTCTTGCTACGCACGACGATTGGCAACTGGATATTCGCGGTTGGCGGTGACGAAAATAGCGCTCGTGCGGTCGGTGTGCCGGTCGATAAGATGAAAATCGGCCTCTACATGGTGGTTGGTTTCTTTGTCTGGTTTCTCGGCATGCACATGCTGTTTTCCTACACGACCGTGCAATCCGGAGAGGGTGTGGGCAACGAGTTGCTCTACATCGCCGAGGCCGTGGTTGGCGGGTGTCTTTTGACCGGTGGCTATGGTTCCGCCGTCGGCTCGGCAATCGGCGCGTTTATCTTCGGCATGACCACGCAGGGCATTATTTATGCGGGCTGGAACCCGCAGTGGTTCATGTTCTTCGTGGGGCTGATGTTACTGCTCGCGACCGTGTTCAACGCATGGATCCGGCGTCAGGCAACCCAGGGGTGAATGAAATGACAGGCGAACAATCCATGATTCAGTTGTCTGGTCTGGGTAAGGTTTTCGGCAATATACGGGCGCTCCAGAATATCGATCTTTCGGTCGATCAGGGCCATGTGGCTTGCGTATTAGGCGATAACGGTGCCGGCAAGTCGACGCTGATCAATATCATCGCGGGTTTGTATACCCCCACCGAGGGCGAATATCGGGTCGACGGCGAGCCAAGATTGTTTAATTCGCCGCGCGATGCACTCGATCTCGGTATCTCCGCTGTTTATCAGCATCTCGCGCTTGTGCCGCTGATGCCGGTGTGGCGTAACTTCTTTCTGGGCTCCGAGCTATCCAAAGGCAGTGGCCCCACGCGTCGGCTCGATCGGGCGACGATGAAACAGATTACTGCCGATGCGCTCAAGGATATGGGGATCGTGGTCAAAGACCTCGAGCAGCCGATCAACACCCTATCCGGCGGTCAGAAACAGTGCGTCGCGATCGCGCGTGCGATCTACTTCGGCGCACGTGTGCTGATCCTGGATGAGCCGACGGCCGCGCTGGGCGTTAAACAGTCGGGCGTGGTCCTGAAATATGTGGCCAATGCCGCTCGTGAAGCCGGTCTTGGTGTCATATTCATCACACATAATCCGCATCACGCCTATATGGTTGGCGATTCGTTCACGATTTTGTCTCAGGGCGAGGTTGATCTGACCGCTGCCCGTTCCGAAATCAGTGTTGATGATCTGATTTACCGCATGGCTGGTGGTGCAGAACTGGCGTCGCTGGAACATGAGCTTGGCAAAGCATAGCCCGCAGCAGGGCTGCGTGTGTGACGCGTCGTGGCCGTTGTCGGCTCGTTCGAGCCGGTTGGTAAGCGCCTTGGATTGGGATGCGCAGGACACCATTGCGAATGTCTTAGAATAGGAATTTGATTTTTGGACAAGCTTTGTGCCGATGAGTGGCGTCGTTAAACCTGACACACCGTCCGAACTGCAAAATCGGATTCTGACCGAGTATCGCAATCTGAGCGCTCGGCTGCAGCAAATTGCTCAGTTCGTGGTCGATCACCCCAACGATATGGCGCTTGAGACCACGGCCGTGATCGCCGAGCGCGCCAACGTGCAGCCATCCGCGATCATTCGATTCGCTAAAGCATTCGGGTTTTCGGGGTTTAGCGAGTTACAACGCATCTATCAGAACAGGCTTGCCGAGACCGCTTCGAGCTACAGTGAACGCCTGCGCCGGCTGCGGGCGGAAGAGGAACGAAGCGATGGCGATGAGCTATCAGCCGACGGCATATTGCGGCAGTTCTGCAGCGTTAACACCGTGTCGCTGGAGCATCTGCGCGACATTGTGTCTATGGACGCGCTGGAAAAGACTGTATCTGCGCTTGCCGATGCCGACACAGTTTATGTGTGTGGCCTCCGGCGCTCGTTCCCGGTCGCGACCTATCTTGCCTATGCGCTTGGGCAAGTGGACTGCCATGTTTCGCTACTCGATGGCGCGGGTGGTCTGCTTGCGCAACAAGCGCGGCAGTTGACGGCCAATGACGTGCTTTTCGCCATCTCTTTCCACCCCTATGCCTCCGAAACAGCGGGTGTTATCAACGATGCGCTGGAGCAGAATGCCAGCGTCGTTGTCATTACCGATACGCCGTTGAGCCCCGTGGCCAGCGACGCGGATATCTGTCTCGAAGTGCACGACGCGGAATTGTATAACTTTCGCTCGCTAACGGCATCGATGTGCTTGGCACAAGCCATCGCCGTCGCCACCGGTTTGCGAATCGAAAGGCGCACCCATCCTGATGCGTCCAATCCGTAAGCCACGCCCGTCGACTGACGTTTGCTTCAAAAGGCTCGGTTAGAAGCCGTAAGTCACGACAAGAGTTCAGGGGCCTATCAGGCGGCCGTTAACCGACTTCGCATTGGGCCGTGGTGGCCGCCCCGAACGCGGTTTGAAGTCGTGGCAGCACTTCGAATAGGTCTGCCACGAGGCCAATATCCGCGATCTCGAAAATCGGTGCGTCAGGGTCGTTGTTGATGGCGACGATGGTGCCGGCGTCCTTGATGCCGGCCAGATGCTGGATGGCACCGGATACACCGAGCCCGATATATAGTGATGGCGCTATGATGCGCCCGGTCTGACCAACCTGGAATTCGTTGGGTGCGTAGTCCGCGTCGACGGCCGCGCGCGAGGCACCGACGGCTGCGCCGATGGCATCGGCGAACTCAAACACCCGTTCGAAGTTGGCGGCGCTACCGAGTCCTCGGCCGCCAACCACTACGCGATCGGCATTTTGCAAATCGGGGCGGTTGCCGCCGCTCGACTGACGCGTCACCACGCGCGCGTGCTCGGGCGGGGCGTTGGTCGGTTCCGGGGCGGCCGAAACACAGCCGGGCTGCTCGGTCGTGCCCGCTTCGGTGAATGACGCCGTGCGGATCGAGGCGACGATGCCGCTCGCTGAGGCGGCGCTGATATGTGCAGTCGCATTGCCGGCGTAGATTGGCCGACTGTAGCGCCAGGTGTCGAAGATTTCAGACAGGTCGGTGACCATCGGTCGCCCGAGGACAGCCGCGAGCCGCGGCAGGACATCCTTGCCGAACGTGGTGTTAGGACCCAGCACGTGGTGGTAGCCGTGCTCATTAACTAGCGGTGTCACGTGTGTGGCAACGCTGGTGGCTGTTGCTTGCTCAGGATCGAGGTCGGCTGTCGTCCAGACCTGCGTGACGCCGGCGAGTTGGGCGGCTTCAGTCGCGGGTGGCGCGTCCGGCGCGGCCGACACCCAGATATGGACAGCATTGGGCGTCAGGTGTGACGCGGCGGCCACTGTCTTGGCTGTGGCCGGATTCAAGTGATGGTGGTCGTGGTCGGCCACGACGAGGCTAGCCTGTGTCATAGCAGTTGGCGGGTTTCGAGTTCCGCGATCAGAGCATCGGTGTTGGCAACGCGCTGGCCGCCGGTGCGTGGGGGTGGGGCAGCCACACGTTCGAGTTCGAGTGCTGGTGCGTCGGCGACATCGAATTCGTCGATATGGCGGTGCTCGATGGCTTGTTTCTTGCCGCGCATGATATCGGGCAGGCGCAGATAACGCGGCTCGGCCAAGCGGAGATCGGCGGTAATCAGCGCGGGCAGATCGACATCCAGGGTTTCCAGTCCGCTGTCGAGTTCGCGTGTCACGCGGGCGTTGGTTGCCGTCAGTTCAATGGCCGAGGCAAAACTGGCCTGGGGCCAGCCGAGTTGTGCTGCGGTCATTGGGCCAGTCTGGCCGCAATCGTCGTCAATCGCCTGTTTGCCCATCAGGACCATGTCGGCGTTTTCAGCTTTGGCAACGGCGCTAATTACACGCGCGGCGGCTGGCGGTTGGACATCGTCTTCCGCGGCGATGTGGATCACGCGCCCGCAGCCGAAGGCCGCGGCGGTTTTTAGTTGTTCCGTGGCCGGCTCACTGCCGATCGTCACAGCAACCACTTCATCGACCTGGCCGTCGTCCTGCCAGCGAATGGCCTGTTCCAGCGCGATCTCGTCGAACGGATTGATGCTGTGTTTGATGCCGTCGGTAACCACGCCGCTACCGTCATCACGGATTTGGACGCGCACGTTGTAGTCGATGGTTCGCTTGAGAGCGACCAGTATTTTCATAATCGAAAACATGTTGACGTCGGTAGCCATCACGGCCCCGACGCGGGTGTTTACCTACAGATTGTAATAGTTAGGGCCAGCCCCGCCTTCGGGGACGACCCAATTGATGATCTGATACGGATCCTTAATGTCGCAGGCCTTGCAATGGACGCAATTAGCGGCGTTGATCTGTAACTGTGGTTGACCATTGTCATTGTCAACTACTTCGTAGACGCCGGCCGGGCAGAACGTCGTACACGGGTTGCCATATTCGTGCCGACAACGGGTCATGCAAATATCTGGCTCGAGGATCTGAAGGTGCACCGGCTGGTCTTCATCATGCTCAGTCTGTGCGTAATAGACCGATGATTCGCGCGTGACCGGTGGCAGTTCGCGCGTGTGATATTCGCGACGTTCGGCCGGCGTTTCGTCGTCGATTTCGGCCAGCGACTGCATTGCCCGCCAGTCGGCGTGGTTGGGCAACGTCCAGGGCGATCGTCCGCCGACCGCGGTTTCCCACGCAGCGTTGGCTAAGCCTGGCCATAGGCCATGCCGAAACCCTGGCCGGATGTTACGTACACTGTAGAGTTCCCGACCGACAGTGGAGTGACGCACGCTCGCGTCGAAGCCGTCGCTACCGACGTCGGCAGCCAGATGATCGCCGGCCAGCATGCCGGTGGTCATAGCAGTGTGCACGCCTTTGATTTTGGGCACATTCAGCGTGCCTGCAGCGTCGCCGATAAGGAGCGCTCCCGGCATCTCAGTGCAAGGCAGGGATTGCCAACCGCCTTCCGCCAGACTGCGATCGCCGGCCGCTACGATTTCGCCGCCGTCCAGCAGCCGTGACACGCTCGGGTGATGCTTGAACTGTTGAAAGAGTTCGAACGGATTGAGCCGCGGGTCGGCGTAATCCAGTCCGGCCACGAAACCCACCGCCACACGATCGTTGTCGAGGTGATAGATAAAACCGCCGCCGTAGGTTTCATTGGCCAACGGCCAGCCGATCGTGTGCACGGATGTCCCGGGTGTCGTACGACCGGTGGGTAATTGCCAGAGCTCCTTGAGACCGAGGCCGTAGGTCTGCGGGTCGGCGTCACGATCTAGCTCGAAGCGCTCGATAAGTTGTTTGCTGCAGTGGCCGCGACAGCCTTCGGCGAACAGGGTTAGTGGCGCGCGAATTTCCACGCCCGGTGCGAAGCCGGGCTTGGGTTGGCCATTTTTGTCCAGCCCCATGTCCGGTGTGCGAATGCCCGCAACCTGGCCGGCATCGTCCAACACGATATCGGCGGCCGGAAAGCCAGGGTAGATCTCCACGCCAAGTTGTTCGGCGCGTGTACCTAGCCAGGCTACGAAGCTGGCCAGTGAGACGATTATGTTGCCGTGATTTTTCTGCTGCGGCGGCGTCGGCAGGGGGATGCTGTGCTCGCGGGTGAGGTAGCGGAACCGATCTTCGGTCGCGTCAACGCAGACCGGCGGCGGGTTATTGCGCCAATCCGGCAGCAGTGTATCCAGCGGTTGGGTTTCGATGACGGCGCCGGATAGGGTATGCCCACCGATTTCGGCGGCCTTTTCCAAGACACAAACTTCTTTGTGCGGCGCGTTTTGCTTGGCGCGAATAGCCGCTGTCAGCCCGGCCGGGCCGGCCCCGACGACTACGGCGTCGTACTCGAGTACATCGCGCTCGCTCATGGGATCGACGGTGCGTTAGCGCTCATCCACCCATTATATCTGGTGCCGGTGTACGTCGATGTGGCGTGATGGCCAGAAAGTGCAACAAAGCCGGTTGAGCCGGCAATCATGTCGACCCTGAGTGGTTTTTCATCGACAAGGCAAGTGGATGCGTGGCGGCTGAGCGATGAACGTATCAGCGTGTGCCGATGATATAGGCAGCGTGTACTACGCCGGGAATATAGCCACAGATCGTCAGCAAAATGTTGATCCAGAACTGAAGGCCGAGGCCGACCTGCAGCAAAACGCCAAGCGGTGGCAGGAGTATCGAGAAAATGATGCGAACGAGGTCCACGACGCACTCAGTTGAAAAACGCGTGCTCAGCGTACCTGATGGTGGGCCTTATCGGGTACCCCGAGTGGCAACAGTGCCTTGGATGGCGTTTATGTCAGCGCTTATCGCAGCCGTGGTTGGAGCGGCTGTTTCGTCAACAGTGTTAACCGAGGCGATGGGCTCATGCAGCCAGCCACAACCGGTTGATCTGGGCACCAGAGACGTTGCTCAGCCACTTGTGCGGCAGAAGAGATTGATCCCAGTTTCGTTGGCGTTTGTAATGGCGGTTGGGTCGACTGAGAGCTGTCGACCGATGCCGACTTGTCGTTGACAGACCGGGCTTCGGTAATCCGTTGACTGCACGGCAACACGTTGATGCTCGGCCTGCTCCAGTTTGGCGACCAGTGGTTTGATGCGCGTTTTAAATTGCGCCAAGCGCGCCGTGGGCAGTTTCCGGCCGCCGGGCAGAGCCATGGTCATCGGATTATGTGGCGTGCCGTTTTTCCGAATTTCGAAGTGCAGGTGCGGCCCGGTTGTTCGGCCCGATTGGCCGACATAGCCGATGATTTGTCCTTGTTTGACGTGTTCGCCTTCCTGCAGACCTTTCGCGAAGCGATGCATGTGGGCATAGCGGGTGCTGTAGCCGCCGAAATCCTTGAGCTGGACGATGCGCCCGTAGCCGTTTTTCCAGCCTTTGTATTTGACCGTGCCATCGGCGGCCGCATGGATCGGTGTGCCAACGGCCGCGGCCATGTCAACGCCGTGATGCGGCTCGCGCTTGCCGGTCACTGGATTGACGCGCGACCGGCTAAACGGCGAGCTGATATGTGTGTAGTCGACAGGATGCCGGGAAATGGAGCGCTGCAATGAGCGCCCGTCGCGAGCGTAATAGCCCGTATCGCCGTCTGGCCCCGTAGCGCGGAATGCTGTTAGTTGATCCCCATTTGTGCGCAGGGTGGCGGCGATAACCGGACCGATGCTGAAGCGTTGACCGGCACTGTAGCGAGCCTGATACATGATGCTGAAGTGGTCGCCCGACTGGATATTTTTAGACAGGTTAAAGCGATGCTTGAAGATCTGTGTAAGCTGGTTAGCTACGCGTGCAGGTACCCGCGCCCGGGCCAGCGAATTGGCAAGTGACTGGCGCACTGTTCCGTGCGCGATCAGACGCCGCTTTGTGACGGGGATTTGCTGGATGCGGGCATTAAGATCGCCGTTCTTGCGTGTCAGTACCAGCGTTTTGTCTGAAGAAAGTTGGTAGCGCAGTCCCATCAGTTTGCCGCTCGAGTCGCGTTCGATGGCGACGCGGTCGCCGGGGTGCAGACGCTTTAAAGCCTTGGCTGCCGATCCGGCTGCCACGACGTCGTGCCATATGCCGCGTTCGAGGCCAGCTTGTTGCAACACGCTGGCAAGTGTGTCGCCTTGTTCGACCTTGATGCGCCGCCAGCGCGGCCCTTTGGCCGGGATCAGGCCGCTTGCCTTGCTAAGACGAAACCCGGAATCGCCAGTTGGGTGATTGTGGCGTTGGTTTTCGGACGTGGATTGGGATGGTGTTTCTGCATTCGTAGTGGCCGGTGCCAGCGAGGTATAAGTAACTGTGCAGCCCAAAAAAAGTAGTGCAAGCGCAGCTCGGCAGGTCGCCACCATGTATCGTCCTTACAAAAGCGCGCCGCGACGAGTGCCGTTGCGCGCCACACACCTGAAACAGCGTAGGAAATTAACATGAAATACGCATAAGGCACATGAATTGCAAGCAAGATGGAAATATTTTGTTATAAAAATAAATTTTTGATGCTTTATAAGGTTTGTCGAGCGCAGAATTGGTCGGGATTTTTTAAAGAAAGCTGGTAGTGGACCAGTGCTGCCTCGCTATGATCGAAAGACGATGAAGCTGGCAATAAGGCAAAGACAGGTATTGGCCACGTCTAGCCGGTTGCGGCGGCTGTATGGAATCGGGCCGAAGCAGTGTGGTTATTTGATAAAATTATTAAACCTTGTAGCTCGTATAACTTTCCGCTAGATATATGTTTCAACGATGCCAGTCTGATCGAGCTGCTGTCGCGGTTATTGTTGCGGCGATTTTGTGCGCCGCCGCTGTGGCAGGGGCAGGGGTTGCTGATACCAAAGAGACACCGGATATAGCCCCTGCCAAAGCCCAAAAGATGCTGGCTCGTATCCAGCCACGCGCCAAAGATGGCCATGCCAACGCGCAGTACAATCTGGGCGTCATGTACGCCAACGGCTATGGCGTGGAACAGAGCTGGGCTAAAGCACGCCAGTGGTACCGGAAAGCGGCTGAACAGCATCAGGCTAGGGCCGAACAGAATCTGGGCGTCATGTATGCCCAAGGGCGAGGCGTTGCGGCCGACAAGGCCGAAGCTGTGCACTGGTTTGGGCGCGCCGCTCGTGACGGCCAAGCGGCAGCGCAGAACAACTTAGCGGTTCTGTATGCCCGCGGCGACGGTGTGGACCAGGACCTTGGTCAAGCTGCGATCTGGGCAGTACGCGCCGTGCGCGGCGGCAACGCCGAGGCGAGCAATAATCTATCCCGTATCGTCGGGCGCTTGCCGCATCGTTATGTCGCCAGCAACGGGACCGCCATGCACTCATCGCCGGACGCTGAGACGCAAGTGAAAATGCGTTTAAAGCGGAATACAGCCGTGGCTAGGCTCGAATCCAAGCCGCGCTGGACGCGGGTGTTACTGCTCGATGGCCACCGGCTTGGCTGGATCAAAGCCAGAGCGCTGCGACAACAAAAAACCACTGAGCAGACTCATTCGGATGAGCTCAGTGCTAACGGCACGCAAGATCAGCAAGGACAACCGGCGCAGCCGAGTGCGGGCAAGCGAGGCCATGCTGTAAGCGGAGCGGCGGCGAAGCAGATCGTGGCGGCCGACTCAGTCAATGTGCATGGCGGGCCGGCACGTAGTGCGCCGGTCAAGTTCCAGGTTAGCGCTGGCGATCACGCCACCGTGAAACGTGCATGGCAGGGTTGGATGCTGGCGACGTTTTCCGGCGGTCGCGAAGGCTGGATTGCTGGCTTTTTGTTACAAAAGCGATCCTGACGGTGTCAGTCAGTTATCGAGCGGCGGTGTCGGACGCAGCAGTATCTCGTTGACGTCGACGTTGGCGGGTTGTGCCAGCGCATATAGCACGCTGTTGGCGACGTCGTCGTCGCTGAGTGCGTGCTCGGGACGGTTATCGAAGAAAGGCGTATCGACCATGCCGGGTTCGATCAGGGTGACGCGTACTCCACTGCCGCGGAGTTCCTCGCGCACACCGTAGCCAATCGCTGAGACAGCCCATTTCGACGCGCTATACATCGAGCCGGGGATAGTCGCGCGGCCGGCGGCCGAGCCCGTGATGAGCAGATGACCGCGGGTGGCTTTCAGCGCAGGGGCTGCCGCCTGAATCGTTAGCCCAACGCCGTAGACGTTGGTCATCAGCATGGTGTGCCACGCTTTGGGATCGGCGCCGCAGAAACCGCCCGGTGAACCACCGACGCCGGCGTTGGCAAACACAGCATCGATGCGGCCGAATGTGTCCTGTGTGGCAGCCACGAACGCGTTGATCGAGGTGGGATCGCTCACATCGCAGGCTTGCGCCAAGGCCACGGATGGCCCGCCGAGCTCGGCGGCCAACGTTTCGACCGCGTCGACGTGTCGGGCGCCGAGCGCGACGCAGTAGCCTTTTGAGACGGCCAGTCGAGCACTGGCCGCCCCAATTCCCGTCGAGCCGCCGGTTATTAGCAGAACCGGCGAATCGGCGGTGGTCAAGGTGTTACTCGCTATCGTTGGCAGCGGCCTCGGCGATATCGCCTTGTTCGATTTCGTCGCTGGTCGCTTGGCGTACGTCCGCCACAGTAACCACGAAGTTGAGGTTTTGGCCGGCAAGAACGTGGTTGCCGTCGACTGTGACCTGTTCGTCGCCGACTTCCTTGATCGTGACGATCATGTTGCCCGCGTCCGACTCAGCACGGAAGCTCATGCCGACTTCCAGGTTGTCGACACCTTCGAACGCGTCACGGCTGACGTTCTGGACCAGGTCCTCGTTGTATTGGCCGTAGCCTTCCTCGGGGGTCACGGTCGTTTCGACTTCGTCACCCGGCTCATGGCCGTCGAGGGATTTTTCCAAGCCCGGAATCAGGTTGCTGTGGCCGTGGAGGTAAGAAAGCGGTTGACCATCGGACTGGTCCACGACTTCACCGTCATCGCCGCGCAAAACATAGTGAATCGTCACGACGCTGTCTTGTTGGATTTCCATAGTTCTCGATATTTCCTTTGTGATTTAGGTAAGTTCGTCTGACGACGTTACGATTCAAGTGTCGCCGACAGCGTGATGGTGGCGCCTTCGAACAGACGGGACACAGGGCATGCATTTTTTGCCTCTTCGGCCAGCCGCATGAACGTGTCGTTGTCGATACCCGGCACTTTGCCACGCGTAGTAAGCGCGACCGTTTCGATGGTTGGCGTACCGCTGGTGGAGAATTCGACGTCGGCGTGTGTGTCGACGGCGTCCGGCGGATAGCCTTCACCGGCTAGCATGGCCGAGAACTGCATTGAATAGCAGCCGGCATGGGCTGCGCCGATAAGCTCTTCGGGATTGGTGCCGGCTCCGTTTTCGAATCGAGTGTCGAACGAGAACTGGCCTTCGAATGCGCCGCTACCAAGGCGCATATTGCCGTTGCCGGATTTTAGATCGCCCTGCCAGCGGGCGTCAGCGGTACGGGTAGGCATGCAGACTCCATTGTCCTTAGAGGATTAAATTGTACGCTATAGCCATCGGCTGCCGATGTATCGATCGACCGCGCTAACTAGGTGTTGGCGTCGAGCTAGCCGTGATTCAATAGGCGCGAAGTAAAACCGGTTATCGTGCGCCAATCGCACTTGTTGTGATGCGCCGCATTTGTCGGCACGCACTCGGGCATGATGGCGGTTATCTTATCTAGACATACGAACTGGGGTGCCGGCGTTCCATGATCATTACTCTCGGCATACTGGTGGGCCTCGCGCTTGGCTTGACCGGCGGTGGCGGTTCGATTTTCGCGGTGCCGCTGCTGGTCTATGTGGTCGGCATGCCTGTTCATGCCGCAATCGCTGTGTCGTTGGCGACCGTGGCTGTGACTTCTTTATTCGGCGCGGCGGAAGGTGTCAGCCGTGGGTTGGTCGAGATCCGCGCCGGTTTGATCGTTGCGGTCGCCGGCATGGTGACCGCGCCACTCGGTATTTTAGCCGGCGATTTCGTCGACGAGCGTTGGCTGCTTACCGCATTTGGGATGCTGACGATTATCGTCGCAGTCCGCATGGGGCGCGCCGCGCTGCGCAGTCCGGAAAACACAAATGCCGTGCGTAGTGCGCTGCAACGCGAGCCTGAAGGGCATGGTCTCGAACCGTGCCAGCGCGCAGACAGCAGCGAAGCCGGCGGTTTGCGGCTGCGGCCGCGCTGTGTCGCGCTGCTGGCCTCGATAGGTGGCGGCGTTGGTGTGATTTCTGGTTTTTTCGGTGTCGGCGGCGGGTTTCTGGTCGTGCCGTTTCTGGTGCGCCTGACACGGCTGGGTATGCATCGTGCTGTTGGCACGTCGCTGCTTGTTATCGGTTGCACCGGGATGTCGGGGCTGTTTTCGGCGCTGGTCGTTGGGCGCTCGCTGGATATGAATATTTTGTATCTGTTTCTCGGCGGCAGCCTTGTGGGTATGTTTCTCGGTCGCCGTGTGGCGCGCTATCTAGCCGGCGCCACGTTGCAACTATTGTTCGCAATCGCGCTCGTGGCGATCGGCGCTTTGATTTTGGTTACACGGGCGCACGGCGCACTCGGCTAAGCGGGTTGTCGGTGCAGAATCGCGATGGGTTATGCTCGCGGTATCTGTCGCAACCAGGCATTGATTATGGCGGATGATCGGTCGGCCGAGCGGCCTCTTTACGTACCTTACGCGGGTCCGACGCTCCTCGAGATGCCCCTTTTGAACAAAGGCAGCGCGTTCACGCACGAGGAACGCGACGATTTCAATCTGGTGGGGCTGCTGCCACAGAACGTCGAGACCATCGAGGAGCAGGTTGATCGCGCCTACCGGCAATATTGTCAGTGCGACTCTGATCTGGATAAGCACATCTATCTGCGCGGCATCCAGGATGACAATGAGACGATGTTTTTCCGGCTTTTGGAAAAACATCTTGAGGAGATGCTGCCGGTTATTTACACGCCCACGGTCGGGCAGGCGTGTCAGCGTTTTTCCGAGATCTATCGCAATCATCGGGGGCTGTTTATTTCTTATCCCGATCGCGAACGCATGGACGACATGATTCGCGCGGCGACCAAGGACAACGTCAAAGTCATTGTCGTCACAGACGGCGAACGTATCCTGGGCCTTGGCGACCAAGGGAGCGGTGGGATGAGTATTCCCATCGGCAAGCTGGCGCTGTACACGGTCTGTGGGGGTATCAGCCCGGCCTACACGCTGCCGATTGTTCTCGATGTCGGTACCGACAACCCCGATCTGCTCGCCGATCCTATGTATATGGGGTGGCGCCATAAACGCATCGACGAGGAACAATACAACGATTTCTTGGATCAGTTTGTGCAGGCTGTTAAGCGCCGTTGGCCCAGCGTGCTGCTTCAGTTCGAGGATTTCGATCAGCGCCACGCGCTTCCCTTGTTGGCGCGCTATCGCGATGAGCTGTGTTGTTTCAACGACGACATCCAGGGAACGGCAGCGGTGTGTGTCAGTTCGCTTCTAGCGGCCTGCAAGGCCAAATGTGCGTCGATCACCGAACAGACGATCGTGTTCGCGGGTGCCGGATCCGCAGGTTGCGGCATCGCCGAGCAAGTAGTCGTGGCCATGATGCGGGCTGGTTTGTCGGATGCTGATGCCCGACGCCGTATCTATATGGTCGACCGCGACGGACTGGTCACCGACGATATGAACGGGCTATCGGCATCACAACGTCGCTTCGCCCGGCCGCGCTCGGAAATCCTGGATTGGTCGCATGAAGTTGACGACGAGTTCCAACAGGTTGTGGCCAACGTCTGGCCGACGGTGCTGATTGGTGTGTCGGGGCAGGGTGGGCTGTTCTCGCAGGCCGTGGTCGAAACCATGGCCGAACACTGTGATGATCCGTTCATCATGCCGCTTTCCAACCCTAATTCGAATTCTGAAGCCGCCCCGGCTGATCTTTTGAACTGGACCGGTGGCCGGGCATTAATCGCGACAGGCAGCCCGTTCGATCCGGTGGAGTTTCAGGGGCGCTGGTTGCCAATAGCACAGTGCAATAATGCCTATATCTTTCCGAGTGTCGGCCTTGGCGTGGCGGCGGCGCGGGCCGGGCGCGTTACCGATAATATGTTGATGGCGGCTGCCGAGGAACTCGCCGAGCAGTCGCCACTCGGCCGTAGCGGCCAGGGGGCGCTGCTGCCGGAGTTGGGTGCGATACAGTCAGTGGCAACGGCGGTGGCCCGTGCCGTTGCCGGCCAAGCGCAAAGCGACGGTGTCGCACTGGCCACCAGCAGCGAGTATTTGGACGCCGAGGTGCGACGTTGTTTTTGGAAGCCGCGTTATCGTGGCTATCGCCGCTCGGCATTTTGAGCCGCATGCGAGCGCTACATCATGCGTTGGCTGCAACGCCTGGCAGCCATGTTTCCGACGGCACGGTCATGACATGAGTACGGCGTCACGCACACCTTGGGCGGCCTACGTTGCGGCCATGTGTCAGTACGGTGAAGTCACAGGCCGTGCCGACCGGCGTCAGTTCTGGGGGTTTGCCCTAATTGTTTTGTTGTGGTGGTTGGGCTTTTCGCTGGTCGGCAGCGCACTTGGTGTCACGCTTGAGTTGCCATTTCGCCCCGAGCCGCCACAAGCGCCGGTGCGTCTCGAGATACTCGGCACGCTTGCGGCGTTGCTCCATGTCGTGCCGTTTTGGTCAATCAGCAGCCGGCGTTTGCACGATGTGGGCCTGAGTGCTTGGTGGCTCATATTGGGGATCTTCCCATTGATTGGGCCGCTGATCCTGGCCGGTTTTTTCCTGTGGCCGGGTGATCGCCGGGAAAACGGCTATGGTTCGGTGCCGGAATGAGCTGGTGACTAACTAAACCGTGTATGGACGCGCTCCAACGCGGCCAGCAGCGCGCGCCGGCGTAGAAATAGACTTGGAAAACGGCCACCGCACTGGCGCCAGAGGATGCCGCAACGCACGGCTGCCAGTAATTGCAGGCGGACATAGGGCAGGATCTCGCTATCGCCGAGATAGTCGCGGTTGCCCTGTAAGACGATGCGTGGCCGCAATGGGCTGATGTTGTTCTGGTATGCCGTGTTGAGGATCGCCGTGGCGTTGGCCGGCGGCGCGACCTTGGCACGGTCGATGGCTACCGATAGATTGCTCAGCGTGCTGTCGTCGTGACGTAGCTTGCTGGCGAGTTTTAGCACCTGGCCGATATAGCGCGCGATGCGCTTGTCATCGTTTTTCGCACCGTTGTCGTTTTGCTTGCCCGTCAACTGACGCCGGACATAGGCCAGGCCGTCTTTTAAATTGCCGGTCTCGCCGAAGACTTCACCCACCGTCTCGGGGTTAGTGGCGAAAATAACCTGGCGCGCGACATAGTGGCGTGCCGCGTAGCCGCCGCCAGCCACGGCAAGTTCGTGCGCGTAGAGGGCGAACTGGCATACCCCCGCCAGCGCGAGTATTTGGTCACCTAATACGTCTTGTTGGGCATCATTCATACAGTGGCTCGACCCGGCGTTGTGTCAGTCTCGACGTGCTCGATCTCGGCTGCGCCGAGGCAGCGCTCGTGGTCGTAGAAAACGACGTATTGGCCTTCGGCGATCGAGCCCGGGGGGCGGTCGAAGGTTACGTTGAGCGCGTTGTTGGCAAGTGGTTCGACGCGACAAGCGACAGCTGCTTGGCGATAACGCACCTGGGCCGTGCATTTGAAGGCCCGGGTCGGCGCGTCGATCAACCAATCGCAAGCACTAGTGGTTAATTGTGTCGCGGTCAGTCGCGGATGGTCCGGTTCCTGGGTCACCCAGAGTGTATTGTCGGCCACGGTTTTGTCGGCGACAAACCAGGGACTGGGTTGGGCGCCGGCTACGCCGCCGAGCCCTAGGCCGCGACGTTGGCCCACGGTGTAGGCATGCAGGCCACGGTGTTCGCCGATCAATTGACCATCGAGGGCACCGCCACTGACTCGAATTGGGCCTGGGTCAGTGTTTAAGTAGTTGCGCAGGAAACCTTCGAAATCACGCTCGCCGATAAAACACACGCCAGTGCTGTCGGGTTTGGCGTGGACGTCGAAGCCGGCGGACCGCGCACGCTCGCGCACCTCGGATTTGACCATGTCGCCGAGCGGAAACAGTGTCCGGGCGAGCGTAGTCCGCGGCATCGCGGCCAGGAAATACGATTGATCTTTGCCAGGGTCGCGGCCGCGAAAAAGTGCCGGTTCGGCATCCGCGCTTCCCACACGGGCGTAGTGGCCGGTTGCCACGCGGTCGGCGCCAAGCCGCAATGCGTAGTCGAAAAAGACACCGAATTTGATTTCCCGGTTGCACAACACGTCCGGATTCGGCGTCCGGCCAGCCTGAAGCCGGTCGAGGAAATAGCTGAATACGCGCGCTTTGTAGTTGGCCGAAAAATCCGCACGGTGGAGTGGGATATCTAGCTGGCGGCACACAGCAGCGGCATCATCGAAATCGGCGGCGGCCTGGCAGCGTCCGGTTTCGTCCTCGTCCCAATTGAACATGAAAAGCGCTTCGACGTCGGCGCCGGATTCAACCAGCGTTAGCGCTGCAACAGCGGAATCCACGCCGCCCGATAGGCCGACGATGATCTTTTCGCGTGGTTGGGTAGTAATCGGCTCGGTGGCTCGGTTCAACGCGGGTTATCGTCTGACCGCATGGCGGTCGGATGGGTGTTACGTGTGATTATGAGTCACGTTCGACGAACCCGCCAAGCGTTGAAACAAGCGAAGGCGGATGGAGTGCTTGCAATCTTTTGCGCTGCAAGCCGCTAGCTTGATCGCGATCTACACCACGGACAAAGGTTGTATAGCGAAAGCCGCGCGCCTCGCGTATCCTGCGCGCCAATAACGCTTTGCGAGGAACATTAAAAACTTTGCAGTCCGTGATGCTATTCCCGGGCCAGGGGGCACAGTCCGTCGGCATGCTCGATGACTTGGCGTCGGACCATGCCGCTATTGGCCAGACACTTGATGAGGCCAGCCAGATACTCGATTACGATGTGGCCGCGCTTATTAGCGAAGGTCCCGCGTCGATCGTGGATCAGACGGTTTATACTCAGCCTTTGATGCTGGCGGCAGACGTGGCGATTTATCGTGCATGGCTGGCCGCCGGTGGGCAGAAGCCGTCATTCGTGGCCGGCCACAGCCTGGGTGAGTACGCCGCGCTCGTGGCTGCCGGCGCGTTGTCTTTTGTCGAGGCGCTGTCAGTTACGACACGGCGTGCGCAGGCAATGACCGACGCTGTCGCCGACGTGGAAGTCGCGATGGCTGCAGTCATTGGTCTCGACGACGCCAGCGTTGAAAGCGTCTGTAACAGCGCGGCTGAGGCGAGCGGTGAAATCGTTTCGCCGGCTAATTACAACGCACCGGGGCAGGTCGTTGTTGCGGGTCAGGCCGGTGCCGTGGAAAAAGCCTCAGAACAGGCACGCGAAGCCGGCGCGCGTATGGTGCGGCCAATTGCGGTCAGCGTGCCGTCACATTGCGCGCTGATGCGACCCGCGGTGGCCTCACTCGAGGCGGCGCTCGACGCGACCGAGCTGGCGACACCCGACATCACGGTGTTGCACAACGTCGATGCGGCATCGCGCAGCGAGCGTGCCGATATCCAGCGCGCACTCGTCGAACAACTCTGGCAGCCGGTGCGCTGGGTAGACTGCGTCGAGCGTATGCGTGACGCTGGCGCGAATATGTTTTACGAATGCGGTCCGGGGCGCGTGCTGGCCGGCCTGAACAAACGGATTGATAAGACACTGGACACAGTCTCGCTCGGCGATGCAAGCGCGTTCGACCGCGCTGTGCGTGAGACTGGCTGACGGACTCGAAAAGGGACGACAAGGTGAGAAACGCAACCAACTTGAGCCTCGATGGCCGTGTTGCGCTCGTTACGGGCGCGACGCGCGGTATTGGCGCGGCTATAAGTGACCGGCTGGCGGCCAATGGGGCGTGTGTGATCGGAACGGCGACGCGCGCAGAGGGCGCCGAGGCGATTGGTGCGCGCTTGGCTGACGCTGCTGCACCGGGCGCTGGTTACCAACTCGATGTTGCCGATCCGGCTAGTGTCGAGGCGTTGTTCAAACAGATCAAATCAGACATTGGTCTGCCGTCGATCGTGGTCAATAACGCCGCGGTAACGCACGATGATCTGGCGATGCGCATGTCGGAAGAGGACTGGTCCAGCGTAATCGAAGCGAATCTCAGTGGTGTTTATCGAGTCTCGAAAGCCGCGTTGCGCGGTCTTATGAAGGCCGAGAACGGTCGCATCGTCAACATTTCATCGGTTGTCGGCCAAACGGGCAATGCGGGCCAGATTAATTACAGCGCGGCCAAGGCTGGTCTGCTCGGTCTAACGCGCTCGTTGGCGCGGGAGGTTGGCTCGCGCGCGGTAACCGTGAACGCGGTCGCCCCGGGTTTTATCGATACCGATATGACGCAGGCGCTGGATGCAGCCACGCGTGAGCGCATGCTCGACCAGATCCCGCTGGGCCGCCTGGGCGCGGCTGACGAAGTCGCCGACGCGGTGTCGTTTCTGGCCTCACCGGCGGCTGGCTACATCACTGGCGAGACGTTGTCGGTCAATGGCGGCCTGGATATGGGCGGCTGATCTTGGCGGGCTTTGGCAAATTTATCTAGAATGACGCGCTGTTTTATGGCGGAATCCAGCAGTGCGCTGGTCAATGGGCAATATCCCTTGCGAATCGAAAGGAGAACGCAATGAGTAGTGTTGAAGAACGAGTGCAAAAAATCATCGCTGAGCAATTGTCGGTCAGCGACGATCAAGTGACGGGTAGCGCAGGCTTCGTGGATGACCTGGGCGCTGACTCACTGGACACGGTAGAACTCGTCATGGCGCTCGAAGAAGAGTTCGATATGGAAATACCCGACGAGGAAGCTGAAAAGATCACCACAGTTCAGCGTGCTATCGACTACATCAAGTCCAACGCGTCCCAATAGGTTTTATTCGATAGACTTTTCTCTTGGCCGATCGCTGCGCGCGGTCGGCGATAATGGATTCGCAGGGGCGTGAATTGAGACAAAAGCGCGTAGTCGTCACCGGTGTGGGGATGGTGTCGCCGGTTGGACTCGATGTTGAGTCGAGTTGGCGATCGTTGGTCGCCGGTCGCAGCGGCATTAGTACGATCGATACGTTCGATGTCGACAAGTTTCCAACACGGTTTGGTGGTCCGATCCGTGGTTTCGATCCGACCGACTATATGCCCGCGAAGTCGGTTAAGCGTTTTGATCCGTTTGTGCACTACGGTGTAGCGGCCTCGGTGCAAGCGCTCCGCGACAGCGGTTATCCATTGGATGAGGAACAAAACGACCGTGTCGGGGTTGCCGTCGGTTCCGGTATCGGTGGCATTGGGACGATCCATAACACTTGCGTGTCGTTTCATGATGCCGACTCCAACCCCAAGAAAGTGTCGCCTTTTTTCATCCCGAGCAGTATTGCCAACATGGCAGCGGGTCAGGTCTCGATCCAGCTTGGCTTGAATGGGCCCAATATTGCCGCGGTCTCAGCTTGTACCACCGGCGTTCATAACATCGGCCTGGCGGCTCGTATGATCGCGGCCGGTGATGCTGACGCCATGGTCGCCGGTGGCTGTGAAATGGCGGTCAACCCGATTGGGCTGGCCGGTTTTTGTGCGGCCAAAGCATTATCCTCGCGCAACGACGATCCGGCCGCAGCGAGCCGGCCGTGGGATGCCGATCGCGACGGGTTTGTGCTCTCCGATGGTGCCGGCGTCGTGATGTTGGAAGACATCGACAGTGCCCGTGCTCGCGCCGCGCCGATCTATGGCGAATTGGTCGGTTTTGGAATGAGTGCGGATGCACACCACATCACCATGCCGAGTGGGCACGGCGCCCGCCAGTGTATGAGCAACGCCATCCGCGATGCGGAAATCGATCCCGCGCGCATCGATTACATTAATGCGCACGGCACTTCGACGTCGGGCGGTGATGTGGTTGAAAGCGAGGCGATCGAATCGGTGCTTGGCGATGCCGCGCACGATGCAGCCGTGACTTCGACCAAGTCTATGACTGGCCATATGCTCGGCGCCGCCGGGTCGGCAGAGGCCATCTTTACATTGTTGGCGATGCGCGATCAGATCGCGCCACCGACCATCAATCTGGAGACACCGGACAAAGGCTGTCGTCTCGATTATGTTCCGGGTCAAGCACGCGACATGACCATCGACTACGCGTTGTCCAACTCGTTCGGTTTTGGTGGCACCAACGGTAGTCTGGTGTTTCGCCGCGTCTATTGACTCGCCTGGATCCTACTGACCACACCACGGCAACAGCGAGTGGCAACGATACGCGTGTGAAACAACGCGACGATATTAGTGTGCGTCGTGTAGCGGCCGATGGCATCGATCTCGCCGCGTTAGCGGCCGAACGCCCGGACCGTTATCCCTTCGTTTTCGAATCTAGCGCCGGCGCGGTCGCGCAGAGCCGCTATGACCTCGCACTCGCGTTTCCGGACGACGAAGTTACCGTCGATTCGCCGGTACGCGATGGCGCTGAATTTTTCGCACAACTCGGTACCGGGTGTGGCAACGTCGACTCGTTGCCCGGCGTGCCGTTTATCGGTGGCTGGTTTTTCTATCTCGGCTACGAAATGGCCGGGGCCGTCGAGCCGAGTCTGTCGCTACCGGCAACCGATTCGAGCATGTGGCCCGACGCGTTCGCGGTTCGCTGCCCGGCGGCTATTGTCCATGATAGACAAACCGGCGCCGTCGATCTGGTCTGTGAAACGCCGGACGACGGGCGGCTTGCGGCAATGGCTGCCGACGTGGCCGATACGCCGCCCCTTGAGGCGCCGTCTTCGATCGATGCCGAATGGCGCGAACAGCCGCCGTCTGACTATTGTGCGGCGGTCGACAAGGCCCGCGACTATATTCGCGCCGGTGACATTTTCCAGGCTAACCTGTCGCGCGCTTGGCACGGTCGACTGGCGCGTGAAACCGCACCGGCTGAACTGTATGCCGCTCTGCGTGCCGCCAATCCGGCGCCGTTTTCGGGGCTGTTGCAATGGCGTGACAATGCGCTGATCTCTACTTCGCCCGAACGTTTGACCTCGATCGACGATGGCATAATCCAGACGCGGCCGATTGCCGGCACACGGCCGCGGCGGCCGGATGTCGATCAAGACGCTGTCATCGCCGATCTGCTCGCGAATCCCAAGGAGCGTGCCGAGCACGTGATGTTGATCGACTTGGAGCGTAACGACCTGGGGCGTGTATGCACGCCTGGATCCGTTGCGGTCGATGAGCTTATGGTCGCCGAGTCTTATGCGCGCGTGCACCACATCGTGTCGAACATACGGGGCGCGCTGGCGCCGGAAGTTCGTTATGGCGATGCACTACGCGCGGTGTTCCCGGGCGGTACGATCACGGGGTGTCCCAAGGTGCGCTGCATGCAGATTATCGCCGAATTGGAAGCCGAGCCACGTGGGCCGTATACCGGCACTTTTGGTTATGTCAGCCGGTGTGGCCGACTGGATTCGAATATCGTCATTCGCTCGATCAGTCAGCGTGGGCGTGATCTCACACTTCGCACCGGGGGCGGTATCGTGGCCGACTCGAGCGCAGAGGCCGAATTGGCCGAAACCCGCGCCAAGGCCCGTGGTGTGTTGAACGCGTTCGCCGCGCATGGTGAATGGGTGGATGGGTAGCGAAGCCGACCGCCAAGCCGAACCGTCGGCTGGCGCATCAACATTAGTCGACGGGCATTGGTCCGACCGGATTCCGGCCGATGATCGGGGTCTAACCTATGCCGACGGCATATTTCGGACGCTGACCGTGGCGGCCGACAAGCCTATTGCCTGGCGTGCCCAGTATTGGCAACTCGCGGTCGATTGTTCGGCGCTGGGTCTGCAAGTGCCTGCTGAAGAAGACTTACGTGCCGATCTGGTGAAACTTTTCGCCGACTCAACCGGCGGTGTGGCGCGCATCACGGTGACCCGCAGCGGCGGCGGGCGTGGCTACGCACCACCCGCCGACGCCGGTATTCGTCGCATTGTTACGGCGTCGCCGTGGCCAGGGCACGCGGCGGACAATCAACCGCTGGATCTGTCCATATCGGATATCGCACTCGGCATTCAGCCGGCTCTGGCCGGGATCAAGCATCTCGGTCGGCTGGAGCAGGTGATCGCGCGCGCGGCGTGCCAGCGTGCCGGCGTGGCCGACCTGGCGATGTGTGACGCCGAAGGTTGGTTAGTCTGTACCACGATGCGTAATCTTTTGTTCGTGGATGCCGATGGCGGTGTAACCACACCGGCATTAACCCGCGCCGGCGTGGCGGGCGCGACACGTGCACGCTTGCTGGCTGAACTCGGCGATTCGGTCGCCGAAACAGATATTCGGCCGGGTGATCTCGACGGTTTTGTCGGCGCGATTGCGACCAACAGCGTCACTGGGGTGAGGCCGGTCACCCGTATCGGCGTCAAACATTTCTCTCAAAGCCAGGCTTTCGCCGAGCGTGCGACCGTGATGCTGGCACGAAGTGCTGATGCCTAAAAAACAGAAACGCCGCGGACAGATCTGGATCGTTGCCGGTGTCGCGGCTGTGCTCGCCGGCATCGTGCTGGCGCTGGTTGGCGGCGCGGGCTTTGATGCGTATCGCCTGCTCACCCGGTCGGCGGCGTTGGACAAGCCGGCGCTGATCAATGTCCCGCGCGGCGCCAACTGCGCCAGTGTATCGCAGCGTCTAAGCGATGCCGGTGTCTTCGCTGCAGCGCGGGCGCGTTGGTATTGGCGCGCATATGGCCGACTATCGGGCGAATGCAGTCGCATCAAAAGTGGCCACTATCGCGTCAAGCCGGAGCAGACGCCGCGCGCCGTACTGGCCGCTTTGGCTGCTGGGCAAACGGCGCGCACGCAACTCACGATCGTGCCGGGACGACGGTTCCAACAACTGTTACACAAAATCGAGCGCGATCCCGACATCAAGCACACGCTAGCCGACAAATCGCCGAAACAGGTTATGGCGGCACTTGGCCATGCGGACCGGACCCCGGAAGGCCGTTTTTTGCCGGATACGTATCGCTTCCCGGTGGGGACAACCGACCGTGCGCTTTTGCAACGCGCTTACCAGGCGATGAACGAATTCCTGGATGATGTGTGGCCGAAGCGCGCTGATAACGCCGTGGTTAAAACCCGGTATCAAGCGTTGATTCTGGCCTCGATCATCGAAAAGGAGACTGGTTTGGCGGCCGAACGTAGTCGGATTGCCGGTGTGTTTAGCCGCCGAATGCGTCGGCAAATGCGTCTGCAGAGCGACCCGACGGTCATCTACGGTCAGAAGCTATTCGATCAGGAACTCACGCGCGCTGATTTGGAACAGGACACGCCGTTTAACACCTACGCGCGCGCCGGCCTGCCGCCGACGCCGATCGCCACGCCGTCGCGCGCGGCGATCCGCGCCGCGCTGCATCCGGCGCCAGGGGATGCAATGTATTTCGTGGCCAAGGGGGGCGGCCGCCACGTGTTTTCCAAGACACTCGCCGGCCAGCGCGCGGCGATCCGGAAGTATCGAAAATGACGGAGACAAACGATCGCGAAGCGACGCCGCGCGGACGGTTTATCGCCCTGGAGGGCGGTGAAGGTGTGGGCAAAAGCACACAGGTCGCCGAAATCAGCGCTTGGCTGACCGCCCGTGGCTATGAAGTGGTCACTACCCGTGAACCCGGCGGCACGCCGCTTGGCGATGATATACGCGGTGTGTTGATGACCGATTACGCAACGACGATGCCGGCAACGAGCGAACTGAGTCTGGTCTATGCGGCGCGCGCGGCACACCTGGCCGAAGTTATCGAGCCGGCGCTAGCCCGTGGCGCATGGGTTGTCTGCGATCGGTTCAACGATGCCAGCTATGCCTATCAGGGCGCCGGTCGGGGGCTGGGCGAGTCCACGGTCGATGCATTCGACCGGGCCGTTGTCGGCGACCGACAGCCAGATCTGGTTTTTATTTTCGACCTGTTGCCCGCTGATGGCCAGGCCCGTGTCGAGCTGCGCGATCACCGTAACCGTTTCGATAATCAACGTTTGGTGTTCCATGAGCACGTGCGCCGGGCCTATCTCGCGCGGGCCGAAGCTGCGCCCGAGCGCTACTGCGTCGTCGATGCCAATGGATCGGCCGAGGCGGTAACCACCGCGGTGACAGAAAAACTGGCCGAGTGGGTCCCATGAGTCAGACACCGGCCGGAACGTTGCCCTGGCAGCAGACGATTCGGCGACAAATGGCCGAGGCGATTGCGGTCGGTCGCTTCGGGCAGGCGGTGTTGTTCACAGCCACGCCCGGGGTTGGTGTCGACCGGCTGGTCAACGACGTCTGCATGGCGTTGTTGTGTCGTCAGCCAGAGTCCGTGGGCTACGCTTGCGGCGCGTGTGCTGGCTGCCGATTATATGCTGCCGGCACGCATCCGGATCTTACGACCCTGGTCCCGGCCGAGGTTGGCGGTGAAATCAAGGTCGACCAGGTGCGTGCGTTTGCCAATACACTCCGGTTGACGCCGCAATATCCAATGGGGCGGCTTGGCTGGATCGCACCACTGGAGCGGTTAAACCGAAGCGCAGCCAACAGTGCGCTCAAGATCATCGAAGAACCGCCCGTCGGTAGCATAATCGTGGCGGTCAGCGAGCGGCCGTCGGCCATTCCGCCGACGATTGTCAGTCGCTTCACGGTCTGGCGCTTGGCGCCACCGACATCGGAAGCCGGACGCGACTGGCTGGACCAGCAGGGTTTGGCGTCCGCTGCGGTCGATCGTGACAGTCTGCGTGCACCACTCGCCGTGGCCGAGCGCGCGGATACCGATTCCACCGCGTGGCTCGAGCGCTGGGATGCGGATCTGGCACGCCTTTTGAGTGGGCGTGCCAGTGTGTCCGGCGTGGCCGAGCGGGCGAGTGATGCTGCGCCCGCCTTCTGGCTCGACTGGTTGGCCCGACGCGTTAACGCCATACTGGAACATCGACTCGGCGTTACCGATGGTGTCGACTTGCCGCCGCGTCTGGCTGCGCTGACCGAAACTGGGGCACTGGCCGACTGGCAGGCGCTCGCCGAACGGGTCGCCGAAACGGGGCGTTTTCGCTACAGCAACGCCGATTGGCAACTCGTCATGGAGTCGGTACTGTTGCGAATCGAGGCAATGGGTCGGCAGTCGAACCGATAACCGATGGCTGTTCAATCGAACATTTCCGATAGCTGTGGCGTCATCCACGTGGACATTGCCGACCAGAATGAACTGTTCGAGGCATATATGCCGTTTATCCAGAACGGTGGCGTGTTCGTACCGCGCAGCGAGGTTGCCGGGCAAAGCTATACACTCGGCGATGAGCTCTTTGTGTTTCTGCAATTGTTGTTCGAAAACGAGCGCCTGCCGGTGACTGGCAAGATTTGCTACATAGCGCCGCATGGCGGGCAGTCGCCGGCGGGCGTCGGCGTCCAGTTCCTGGCTAAGGATGCTGGTCAAACCCAGGCGCGTATCGAGGCCTTGCTCGCCGAGCAGCCTCATGTGACGCGTCCAACCAAAACGCTGTAGCTCGGCGATTGACTGAACGCGTGACAGACCGCGATGGATATTACAGTGGTCGCGTGACCATCTGATGGACGACGCGACGCACACCGAGCCGGGGGCGATCCTCGAGCGCGTTTTCGGCTTTTCCGAGTTTCGCGGTCGGCAGGCCGAGATCGTCGACACGATTGTCGGCGGCGACGATGCGTTCGTGTTGATGCCGACGGGCGGTGGTAAGTCGCTCTGCTATCAGATTCCCGCACTGGCGCGCACCGGTGTTGGGGTTGTGGTTTCGCCCTTGATCGCACTGATGAATGATCAGGTCAGCGCTCTGGCTACGCTGGGCGTGCGCGCCGAAGCACTGCACTCGGGCCTGGATAGCGCACGCCGCACTGAGATCGAATCGGCGATGCTGGCCGGTACGATCGATTTGGTTTATATCGCCCCTGAGCGCCTGATGAGCCAACGCATGCTGGCGCTCATCGCGGATGCACCGATTGCCCTGTTCGCTATCGACGAAGCGCACTGTGTATCGCAGTGGGGCCATGATTTTCGGCCGGAATACCGGCGTTTGGCCGAACTGGCGGATCGTTTCCCCGCGGCACCGCGGATTGCGTTGACGGCGACAGCCGATCCCACCACGCGTGACGAAATCGTTGAGCGCCTGCGGTTGGCCAATGCACCGCTCTATATCCATAGTTTCGACCGGCCGAACATTACTTACCGCGTTAATGAGCGTGGCAACGCCCGCGCCCAATTATTGTCGTTTATCCGCGACGAGCATCTCGGCGAGGCGGGTATCGTCTATTGCTTGTCACGCCGCAAGGCTGAAGAGACAGCCGATTGGCTGGCCGGCCGCGGCGTCGATGCGCTGGCCTACCACGCCGGGTTATCGGCTGAGGTCCGCCGCACCAATCAGCAGCGATTTCTGCGCGAGGACGGTGTGGTGATTTGCGCGACCATTGCTTTCGGCATGGGGATCGATAAACCCGACGTGCGTTTTGTCGCCCATCTCGATCTGCCGGCTAGTATCGAAGCCTACTATCAGGAGACTGGCCGCGCCGGTCGCGACGGCTATCCGGCCGATGCCTGGATGGTCTATGGCCTAAATGATGTCGTTCAGCGTCGGCGCATGATCGAGCAAGGCGAGGCTGTGGAAGCCCGCAAACAGATTGAGCGCCACAAACTCGATGCCATGCTGGCCTATTGCGAGCAGGTCAGTTGTCGGCGGATTGCGCTACTTGCGTATTTCGGCGAAACCCGGGATCAGCCCTGCGGCAACTGCGACACTTGTTTGTCGCCGTTAGCCACTGTGGATGCCACGCGGGAAGCGCGGATGATGCTCTCGGCCGTCTATCGAACCGGTCAGCGCTACGGTTTCGGTCTGGTCATCGATCATTTGCGCGGCGCGGTTGGTGATGATCCGCGCCAAGCGAATTTCAAAAAGGAATCGACGTTTGGTATAGGCACTCACCTGAGTACGCGGCGCTGGCGTGCGGTCGCCCGTTACCTGATCGCGCATGGTTATCTCTACGCTGATCCCGAGCGCAGCGGTGGTCTGCGGCTTGCGGGTGAATCGCGGGCGGTACTCCGCGGCGAGCGTCGGGTCGAACTCGCACTGGATCGTGGTCAGCAGAAATCGGGGAATCGCAAAGCCGATAAGCCGCCGATTGAGCTGGAAGACGAGCCATTGTGGGAAGCTTTGCGCACCCGGCGGCGTGAACTGGCCGACCGCGACGACGTGCCGGCTTATGTCGTGTGTAGCGACGCGACACTCGCCCACATTGCGCGCCAACGCCCGACCGACATCGGCGAATTGGTAGAAGTGCCTGGCATCGGCGATCACAAGGCGTCCCGCTATGGTCGTGCCATCCTCGATGTCGTGGCTGGGCAGCGCTGACGCGCCTGCTAAACTGACCAGCATGCCGGAGTACGACCGCGACAAACGCCGCAAGCCGCTCCGGCTCAAGACCGGCGCGTTTGACCGTAATGCCGCTATGGCGCGGGTGGGCATGGTGGCCGGCGCACAGTTTGCACGCCATTCGGTGGGCAACCTGTTCCGCTCGCGTGATGAGCGCAACCAGCGCAACCGTGATTTCTACATACGCCAGGCTGAGTATTTGGCGAGTGAGCTCGGCAAACTCAAAGGCAGTGTGATGAAGGTCGGCCAGATGCTGTCGGTCTATGGCCAGTACTTCATGCCGCCGGAAGCAGTCGAAGTGTTGAAAGGACTGCAGGATGACACGCCGCCGGTGGCCTGGTCGGAGCTGGAACCACTGGTGCGCCAACGCCTGGGCAGTGAACGTTACGCTGAACTCGACATTAACCCTGAGCCGTTGGCGGCGGCTTCACTGGGGCAGGTGCATCGCGCAACGCGACGCGCTGATGGTGCCCAGCTTTGTATCAAGGTCCAGTATCCGGGATTGGCTGAGGCCATTGATAGCGATATTCGTACGCTGACCAACATCATCCGGCTCGCGCGTCTGGTGCCGCGCGGTATCGAACTTGGCGTCATCATGGAAGAAGTTCGCGAGATGGTCTATCGCGAAGTCGACTATGACCGCGAACGTCAATTGACCGCGGAGTTCTCGACGCGTTTGGCCGCCGACGAGCGATTCGTGGTGCCGGCGGTCTATCCTGAATATTGTTCCGAGGCTGTATTAACCACGAGCTATGAGCCGGCCGAACACATCCAGAGCGAAGCTGTGCAGTCGCTTGCGCAATCACGACGCGATGCGCTCGGTGCTGCGGCGCTGGAGTTGTTCTTTCTCGAGTTTTTTGAATGGGGGATGGTGCAAACCGACCCGCATTTCGGCAATTATAAGGTCCGCGTCGACGAACACGGCGATGCCGATCGCTTGGTGCTGATCGACTTCGGTGCGACACGCGAATTCGCCCCACGTTTTCTGCACGCTTACTACGACACCGTCGCTGGCGCGTTGGCGCGTGACCAGGCGCGGCTCGTCGACGGCGCTATTGGTATTCAGCTACTCCGCCGGGATTCGCCGCAGGCGGTTTTCGATTCATTCGCCAGTGTCGGTTACCTTATCGTCGAGCCGTTTCGTGACGACGCGCCGGTCGAGTTGTTAACCGCCGACGACGCTTACTGTTGGGGCGAATCCGATCTGCCGGACCGTGTGTCGAAAGCCATCTCCGAGGCTGCGATCTCGCGTTGGTTCCGTATTCCGCCACGCGAGATCGTGTTTTTGCACCGGCGGCTCGGCGGCGTGTTTGTGTTGCTTGCGGTTCTCGGTGCCGAGCTCGCCAGCCGTGATTTGCTGGTCGACTATCTTTATACCGCGCTCGGCGAAATCGATAAGGAACAGTGCGAAGACTGAGCGGTCAGGCGACATTCAGTCGAAATGCCGTTACTGAACGTGGCATGACGCAAAGAAGTGAATGTTACTAACCTAAGCCATTAGGCCGTGCTGCTTCAGGCCATTTTATATTTCGGCGTTGTCCTCATTTATTTCTTTTGTTCGTTCAATTTCTAGAATTATCCGGCATCAATGAAGTTTCAAGACCGTTTCGCTTTCGATCATCCGGTGGCGCGGATGATGCATGTATTTACCGATGTTGATTATTACCGCCGGAAATATGACCGGTTGGGCGGTAACCCAGCGATCGAGTCGAGCGCCGACGATGGCGACCGATTTGAAATCGTTGTTCGCCATGAGCTGGATACGAGTGGCTCGAAAATTCCGGATCTTCTACGCAAACGTATCGGTGATCGGCTCAATCTGCGACAGCAGGAGATATGGACACGCTCAAACCGGACCGGCCGGGTGCATATCGATGTCGTCGGTGCGCCGGCCTCGGCCGAACTCGTTCTGCATTTGCGAGATGCCGGTGATGGCGCCGAGCTGCATCTCGACTTCGATATTGAGGTCGCGATTCCTCTGGTTGGCTCGCGTGTGGAAAAGGGCATCGCGGGGCCGATCACGCGCCACATGCACAAGGATCTGCGCCTGACGAACAAGATGGCAGCCGATTATATGGATGTCTGACCAACTCCTGGCAGCCGCTCATATCGGCTGGCGGTTAGTCACGGCGGTGCCGGTGCTGTCGGTCATCCCCGCTTCTGCGGCGTGAGGATCGCACGCCGCGAGACCGGCCGGGTGTCGTTCACGCGCCCAGGTCAGTGTCTAGCGGGACCCGTCGATCATCGATCGCAGCCGATAGACCAGGTCGAGTGCGGCGCGGGGAGTTAGCTCGTCGCAGTCGGTTTCGGCGAGTGTGTCGTGGACTGGATCCGGCACCGGCTCGGGTGGGTTTTCGTGGTCGGGCGCCGGGCTGTCGAACAGACCGAGCTGTGGTGTTTGTTCAGTCACCCGGCTTTGTTCGAGGCGTTCCAACGTCTTGCGCGCGGAGGCTAGTACTGGGCGCGGCAGTCCGGCCAGGGCGGCAACCTGCAGCCCGAAACTCCGTGACGCGGCGCCGTCGCGGACGGCGTGTAGGAATACGATTCGGTCTTCGCCGTCGGCAGTATATTCGGCGACTTCGACGTGTGCGTTGCGAGCGTGGGGCCAAGCCTCGGCGGCTTCGGTCAGTTCGAAGTAGTGGGTGGCGAAAAGCGTCAGGCTCTGGTTGCGTTGCAGCAGGCGTTCACCAACGGCGCGGGCCAGCGCCAGGCCGTCGTAGGTCGAGGTGCCGCGGCCGATTTCGTCGAGTAGCACCAGCGACTTCGGCGAGGCATGGTGGAGGATATGCGCGGTTTCGCTCATCTCCACCATGAACGTCGACTGCCCAGCGGCCAGATCATCGCCGGCGCCGATGCGGGTAAAGATGCGGTCGATTGGACCGATGCGCGCCGCATCGGCGGGCACGAAGCTACCGATGTGGGCCAGTACCACGATCAGCGCGGTCTGGCGCATATAGGTCGATTTGCCGCCCATGTTGGGGCCGGTAATCAGCAGCAGTGGATTGTCCGGGTCGAGCGTGGTGTCGTTGGCCACGAACGCTTCGCGGGTCGCTTGTTCGACAATTGGGTGGCGGCCGCCGCGGATGTCGATGCCAGGTTCAGGGCTTAATTCCGGCGCACGCCAACCGTGATCAGCGGCCGCGCGGGCCAGGGCATTGACCGCGTCGACATCCGCCAGGGCCGCGGCGACGGTGTGGAGACGGTCGACGTACGCATTGCAGGCGGCAATGATTTGATCGAAACAGTCTTTCTCGCGTGCTAGCGCACGTTCACGCGCTGAAAGGATGCGGTCCTCGAACTGCTTCAACTCGGGCGTGATATAGCGCTCGACTTGTTTGAGGGTTTGACGGCGCTGGAAATCGGCCGGCGCATTGTGGGCCTGGGCGCGGCTCATTTCGATGTAATAGCCGTGGACGCGGTTGTAACCGACTTTCAGCGTGTCGACGCCGGCGCGCTCGCGGGCATTGGCCTCCAGTTCGCTCAGATAGGTGTCGGTATGGCGCGTCAGATCACGCGCCTCGTCGAGTTCGGTATCGAAACCGTCAGCGATGACGCCACCATCACGGATTGTGACCGGCGGTTCGGTAATCACAGCGGATGCAAGATACTCAGCCAGATCGCTTAGCGGTTCGATGGCGGTATCGCGGTCTGCGAGATATGGCGAATCAATAGTGGCCAGGCGGGTTTTCAGGGCCGGGAGTTGGGCTAACGTGTTGGCCAACCCGGCCAAATCGCGTGGACGGGCGGTGGCCAGGGCGATCCGGGTGGCGATACGCTCAACATCGGCCAAGGGAGCGAGTGCGTCCGCGAGTTCGCTTGTGCCGGCGCTGATAAGGGCGCCCACGGCTTGGTGTCGTGCGGCTAGCGTCTCGAAATCGGTCAATGGCTCGGCCAGCCAGCGCCTGAGGCCGCGCGCGCCCATCGCAGTTGCGCTGCGGTCGATGAGTCCGATAAGGCTGGCCGACTGGGTCGCGTCGCGCCCGGCATCGAGCGCGAGGTGGCGGCGCGTGGCCGAGTCCAGGATCAGCGTGTCGTCGATCCGGTAGGTGCGCATGGCGCGCAGATGTGCGAGCGCGCTGCCCTGTGTGGAACGGACATAGGCTAAAAGGGCGCCGGCTGCGGCTATAGCGCGTGGCAGATTAGTACACCCAAAGGCATCTAGTCCGGCGACCTCGAAGTGTTCAGTTAGTCGTCGGCGCGCGCTAACGGCGTCGAAAAGCCAGGGTGGCTGCTCCGTAATCGTGGTCTGCTGCGAGCCGCCGGGCTGTGGCGTGCCTTCGGCGATCACAACTTCGGTTGGTGCCAGACGCGCCAGTTCGGCGTCGAGATCGGCCGCGTCGGTGACTTCGGTAACTGCGAAATCGCCCCGGGCCAGTTCGATTACGGCGATCCCGATGGCGCGTTTTGCCTCGGCGACGGCGACGATGCGGTTCGTGCTGCGCGCATCGAGTAAGGCATCGTCGGTAACTGTGCCGGGGGTTACCACGCGCACGACTTCGCGCCGCACCGGCCCTTTGGTATTGCCGGGTGCTTCCATCTGTTCACAGATGGCGACCGACTCACCACGTTCGATCAGCTTGGCGAGATACTGGTCCGCCGCATGGAAGGGCACACCGGCCATTGGTACGCGCTCGCCGGCCGATTCACCTCGGGCCGTAAGCGTGATGTCCAGAATCCCCGCGGCACGCTCGGCATCGTCGTAAAACAGCTCGTAGAAATCGCCCATGCGGTAGAACAGCAGCATGTGCGGATAATCGGCTTTGACGGCCCAATATTGGCGCATCATCGGTGTGTGTTCGCGCGGATCGGCGCTCGCCATGGCGGCTTTCGTACTAGAGGCTTAGGCGCTGATTGTAGCGGTGTGAGGCCCGTGGTCGCAGGCGCATGGCGAATAAAATGGCAAACTAGCGCCATGAGCTCCGATAACGACGACGCAATCGCTGGCCTCGTCGCGCGCGTGGCCGGTAGCCTCGAAGCCCGTGGTGAGTCGCTGGTGGCGGCTGAATCTTGTACCGGCGGCTTGATCGCAGCGGCCTGTACCGACCGCGCGGGTAGCTCGGTCTGGTTCGACCGGGGGTTTGTGACTTATGCGGATGACGCCAAAATGGATTGTCTAAGCGTGGCCAAAGACACGATAGTCACCCACGGCGCAGTCAGCGAGACGGTGGTGCGTGCCATGTGCACCGGTGCGCTGGCGGCCAGCACCGCCGATTGGAGTGTCGCGGTCTCCGGGATTGCCGGGCCGGGCGGTGGCAGCAACGACAAGCCAGTCGGTACTGTGGTCATAGGCTGGCAGCGCCGGGGCGAAGCACCTGAGGCCTTGGTGTACCACTTTGACGGCGATCGTGGTGCGGTTCGCAGCGCCAGCGTGTGCAAGGCGCTAGCCGGCCTGGAGCGGCGGCTGGCTGTCGCTGAGTGACGCGCCGTGTTGATCCGGCGTTAGTTCTCAACCGATGACTGCAACAACGAGCAAGCGTAGTAGCGAGGACCGGCAGCGGGTCTTTTTCGCACTTTGGCCGGATGCCGCGACTGCGCGTGCGTTGGCCGAGCGTGTTGGTGAACTCGGTATCCAGGGCCGCGCGGTAGCGCCTGAAAGACTGCACCTGACCTTGGCGTTCTACGGTGCTTGTGATGTGGCGACGCGTGACGCGCTGTTCGAGCGCGCCGCAACGGTCGAAGGGGACGCGTTCGAGATGGTTTTTGATCGTGTCGGTTATTTTGGCCGCTCGCGCGCGGTCTGGCTCGGGGCGAGCTCGCCACCACGCGCCGTGTTTGAACTGGCGGCATCACTCGTCGATCGTCAGCGTATTGATCCACCCGCGTTTAAACCGCATATCACGTTACAGCGGCGCGCCGAGCGGCCGGATACGGATTCGATTACGCCGGTGCATGCTGCATTCGATAGTTTTACCTTGACCGTCAGCGGCGACCACGGTCGACCGGGGTCTTACCAGCACCTCGGACGTTGGCCGTTGGGCGTGTGAAACACGGTCGAGTTCGATAGGCTAACCAGCCACGACAACGCGCAGAGCCGGAAAAAGATATATGGACGAAGATCGCAAAAAAGCACTTGCGGGGGCGTTATCCCAGATCGAGCGCCAGTTTGGCAAAGGGTCGGTCATGCGCATGGGCGACGTCGAGCGCTCGAATGTGCCCAGTATTTCGAGTGGCTCACTGTCGCTGGACGTCGCACTCGGTGTGGGTGGTTACCCGCGCGGTCGTGTCGTCGAGGTGTTCGGGCCGGAATCCTCGGGTAAGACCACGCTGACGCTTCAGGCCATCGCAGAGGCGCAGAAAGACGGCGGCACGGCGGCGTTCATTGATGCCGAGCATGCGCTGGATCCGACTTATGCCGAGGCACTCGGCGTGGATATCGACAATCTGCTCGTCAGCCAGCCGGATACTGGGGAGCAAGCCCTGGAAATCGCCGACATGCTGGTCCGCTCGGCCGCAGTGGATATCGTCGTCGTCGACTCGGTGGCCGCATTGACGCCGAAAGCCGAAATCGAAGGCGAGATGGGCGATTCGCACGTCGGCCTCCAGGCACGGTTGATGAGTCAAGCGCTTAGAAAGTTGACTTCGAACATCCAACGCACCGGCACCACGGTGATGTTCATCAACCAGATCCGCATGAAAATCGGTGTGACGTTCGGTTCGCCGGAAACCACCACGGGCGGGAATGCGCTGAAGTTCTATGCTTCGGTGCGAGTCGATATCCGCCGTATCGGTTCGGTGAAAAAGGGCGATGAGGCGATCGGCAATGAAACCCGTGTCAAAGTCGTCAAAAACAAGGTGGCACCACCGTTCAAAAAAGCGGAATTCGAAATTCTGTACGGCGAGGGCAGTTCGCGCGAGGGCGAATTGGTTGAGCTGGGCGTAGCCAATAAGCTAGTCGACAAATCCGGCTCCTGGTATTCCTACAACGGCGATCGCGTCGGCCAGGGCAAAGAAAACGCGCGGGCGTTTTTCAAGAACAATCCCGAGATTGCGGGAGGACTGGAAAAACAACTGCGTGAATTGCTGATGCCGAGCAGCAAGCCACAGGAAGAAGGCGCCGACAACGTTGAACAAACAACGGCCTCGGCCGACAGTGGTTCACCTGATGAGCAAGACGGCGGACACACCTGACAGCGACACAGATGACGATACGGCCGCCGAGCGATTGGCGGTCCGTAAACGCGCCATGGACCTTTTGGCGCGGCGTGAGCATGCGTGTACTGAATTAGCGGGCAAGTTAAAAAAGCGTGGTCATGCAAGCGATGACATCGACGCTGTTCTCGCCGATCTGACGGCCGAAGACCTGCTTTCAGATGCCCGCTATGCAGAAGCACTCGTCGCCAGCAGAGCGAGTCGAGGTACAGGCCCGGTGCGTATCCGGGCCGAACTGCAAGCAGCCGGCGTGAGCGAAGCCGATATCCGGGCGGCTCTCGACGCTGCTGAAGTCGATTGGCTGGACGTGGCTGAAGCGGCCCGCCGCAAACGTTTCGGCGCCGACATCGCCGATGATTACCCGAGCCGGGCAAAGCAAATGCGTTTTTTGCAGCGTCGTGGCTTCGATATGGATCAGATCGCGGCGGTTTGCGGCAACTAATGGGTGGCGCGGCTCAGGCTAGGGATGGTGAGACGCTTTTTGCTACACTAAACAGTTGCTTTGTCGAGGGTGTTATCGGAGACGCACCGCATGATGACCACGAACGCGCTGCGCGCGTGCTTTATCGAATTTTTTGAGCGCTATGACCACCGTTTCGTGGCCTCGAGCAGTCTCGTGCCGGCTTCCGATCCGACGCTGTTGTTCACCAACGCCGGCATGGTGCCGTTCAAGGAGACATTTCTCGGCCGTGAGCCGCGCGACTATGTGCGCGCGGTTACCAGCCAACGCTGCGTGCGTGCCGGCGGCAAGCACAACGATCTCGAAAATGTGGGCTACACAGCCCGCCATCACACGTTTTTCGAGATGCTCGGCAACTTCAGCTTTGGCGACTATTTCAAGCGCGAGGCCATCCAGCGCTCTTGGCAGTTTTTAACCGATGAACTCGGGCTGCCACCGGAAAGGCTATTTGTCACGGTTTACGAGCAGGACGAAGAAGCCGCCGATATATGGCTGAGCGAAATCGGTATCGATAGCGAGCGTTTCGCCCGCATCGGCGCGGCCGATAACTTCTGGCAAATGGGCGATACCGGGCCTTGTGGTCCGTGCTCGGAAATCTTCTATGACCACGGCCCCGACGTGCCGGGCGGACCGCCGGGTAGCCCGGACGAAGACGGTGATCGCTTTGTCGAGGTCTGGAACCTCGTGTTCATGCAGTACGACCGCAGCGAGGACGGCACGCTTGCGGCTCTGCCGAGCCCATCGATTGATACCGGCATGGGCCTCGAACGTATGGCCGCGGTCATGCAAGGCACACCCGATAATTACGCCACCGACGTTTTCCAGCATTTGATAAGCGCCGGTGCCGGCGCGTTGGGGGTGACGGTCGACGCCGATAACGAGGCTTCGCTTAAAGTTATCGCCGATCATATCCGCGCTACGGCATTTCTGATTACCGACGGCGTCATGCCGTCCAAGGAAGGTCGGGGCAATGTGCTGCGCCGGATCATGCGCCGTGCCCTGCGCCACGGTTATAGTCTCGGTACCGAGGAGCCGTTTTTCTATCGGTTGGTGCCCACGCTCGTCGAATTGATGGGCGACGCGTTTCCCGAGCTTGCCCGCAGCCAAGCGCAGATCGAATCGGTGGTTCATCAGGAAGAACAGCGCTTTGCGGCCACGCTAGCCAACGGCATGCGTCTGCTTGAAAACGCAATCTCTGCCATGGATGGCACCGAGATCCCGGGTGAAACCGTTTTCAAACTCTACGATACCTACGGTTTCCCGGTTGACCTAACCAACGATATCGCCCGCGAACGTGGCTTGTCGTTGGATATGGCTGGTTTTGAGTCGCAGATGACCGCGCAGCGCGAGCGTGCGCGGGCAGCCAGTCAGTTCAATGCGGATGCGCCGACCGAAGTCGGCGACTTAACCGCAACCGATTTTCTGGGCTACGAACAGGATCAGACGAGAACGCAGGTTATAGCGACACTCGTCGATGACGAATATGTCGACGCTCTCACCCCAGGCCAGCGTGGCGTTGTTGTGTTGGATGCCACGCCGTTCTACGGCGAGGCCGGCGGTCAGGTTGGTGATACGGGCGTGATTGAAACCGCCGATGCGCGATTCGTGGTCGTCGACACTCAGAAGCGCGACGGCGTGTACATGCATATCGGGGACGTCGAATCGGGTCAGTTCGGCGTCGGCGACGACGTGACTGCCACGATCGATGCCGAGCGCCGGCGGGCGATCGAGCAAAATCACACCGCCACGCATCTGCTGCATGCGGCGCTTAGAGAAATTCTGGGCACCCACGTCCAGCAGAAAGGCTCGCTGGTCGCACCCGACCGGCTGCGGTTCGACTTTGCACATTACGCCCCGGTTGGACAAGACGAAGCGGCGCGTATCGAGGCCCGCGTTAACGAACAGATCCGTGCCAATATCCCCGGCGAGTTCGAAATCATGTCGTACGATGCGGCGATTGCACAGGGTGCGTTGGCGTTTTTCGACGAAAAATATGGCGACACAGTCCGTGTGGTTCGATTTTCTGACTACTCGGTAGAGCTATGCGGCGGTACGCACGTTGCCGCCAGTGGCACGCTCGGGCTGGCGACGATCGCCGATCAACGGGGCGTGGCCGCCGGTGTTCGGCGTATCGAAGTCGTTACGGGCGCCGAAGCTTTGGCCGAGCAGCAGCGCCTGGCCGCACGTCAGAACCGAATTGCCGCGCGGCTGAAAGCCACGCCCGACGAAATCGAGACCAAACTGGATCAGACGCTGGCCCACAACGCCGAACTCGGGGCGCAACTCGACGCAGCGAAGCAAAAACTTGCTGCGGGTACCAGCGCTGAACTGGCCGCCGACGCGCAGTCGATCGGTGATATCAATCTGGTCGCTCAACATCTGGAAGGCGCTGATCGGCAACGCTTGCGCGAAACCGTCGACACTCTTAAGCAACGGCTCGACAATGCCGTGGTCGTGCTCGGCTCGGCGAGTGAGGGCAAAGTGGCGTTAACCGCCGGTGTGGCCGACCCGGAACGCGCTGGTGTAGCAGCTGGCGATCTGGTCAATTTTGTGGCCAGTCAGGTTGGTGGCAAAGGCGGCGGGCGGCCCGACATGGCCCAGGCCGGCGGCAATCAACCTGAAAAACTCGACGACGCGCTGGCCGCCGTGACGGCGTGGATTGAGACGAACGCCGTCGAAGCCTGACAAAGACAGCAACCGCATATGGCACTCATCGTCCAGAAATATGGCGGCTCGTCCGTCAGCACGACGGCTAAGATTCGCGAGATCGCGACCAAGATCAAAGGGTTTCACGATCAGGGCGACGAGGTCGTGGTCGTGGTCTCGGCCATGGGCGGCGAGACCGACCGGCTCCAGGGGTTGGCCCAAGAGTTGGAACAGGCGCCTTCGCCGCGCGAAATGGACGTGCTGTTGTCGACGGGCGAGCAAGTCACAATTGCTATGCTGGCCATGGCGTTAGAACAGGCTGGTACGCCAGCGCAATCGTTTACAGGTTGGCAGATTCCGATCACGGCCAATGACGAGCACGCCAAAGCACGCATCGAGAACATTGAGCCGGATGCGCTGCGTTCGGCACTGGATGCCGGCCGTGTGCCGGTTGTGGCCGGTTTTCAGGGCGTGACCAAGGACAATGCGATCACCACCCTCGGCCGTGGTGGATCGGATACGACGGCCGTCGGGCTGGCTACTGCGCTAGAAGCCGACGAATGCCAGATCTATACTGATGTCGATGGTGTTTACACCACCGACCCGCGCATCGTGGCGGGTGCCCGGCGACTCGATCGCATCACGTTCGAAGAGATGCTGGAGATGGCCAGCCTTGGCTCACGCGTGCTGCAGATCCGCGCCGTGGAATTCGCCGGCAAATACAACGTACCGCTTCGGGTTTGTTCGACCTTCGACGACGGGCCCGGCACGCTCATCACCCTGGAGGACGACGTGGAAGAACCAATTATCTCCGGCATCGCCTTCACGCAGGACGAAGCCCAGCTCACCGTGCTCGGTGTTCCCGATCAACCCGGCGTGGCTTATTCGCTGCTTGGGCCGATCGGCGAGAACAACATCGAAGTCGACATGATCCTGCAAAATGTCTCGGAGTTGACCGACGGCGCGCCACTGACCGACTTCACGTTCACGGTACACAACGCTGACTACGAAGCCGCTAAACGGTTGTTGGAAGGCGCGGCAGCGGAGCTGGGCGCGCGTGAAGTTTCCGGCGAATCCGGCGTGGCCAAGGTGTCGATGGTCGGCGTCGGCATGCGTTCGCACGCCAACGTAGCGTCGCGCATGTTCAAGGCGCTCGCGCGCGAGAACATCAACCTGCGCATGATTTCGACGACCGAGATCAAGATATCCATCGTGGTCGAAACCAAGTACGTCGAACTAGCGGTGCGCGCGTTGCACCACGAATTCGAACTTGACCAACCGCCCCAGCAGGTCGACAGTGAATTGACGCCTGCCGGCGAGCAAGATTGACATGCTCGTATTGTCCGCGGAACCGGGCGAAACGGTCGATATCGGCGACGAAATCCGCGTGCGCGTGATCGCCACCGAGGCCGGGCGAGTTCGCCTCGGCGTCGAGGCTCCCGCCGAATTGGAGTCGCGCGTTGTACAGGGTGGGCCGAGCGAAAACCCAAAATCCTCGTCGACCACGGGCGAATAAGGTTTACGTTGCGCGGGTACGCCGGTACCATTTGTCAGCATCGGAGAGGTGGCCGAGTGGTCGAAGGCGCTCCCCTGCTAAGGGAGTAAGGGGTTTGTAGCCCCTTCGAGGGTTCGAATCCCTCCCTCTCCGCCAATAAAAGATATACAAAATCCGCAACCGATATTGGTTCGCGCAGGCCGCCTTGGCGGCGACAAGGCTATATGGTGCCCGCTCACGTCGCTTGGACGACAACGCGTGCTCTTGCTGGCATAAGCGAGTAATTCGCCCGCTAGGCACCCCCTACATAGGGCACCAGACCCACGTTGGTTAATATAAGCCCAGCCTGTCCGGGATGGGCACGCCGAAAACTGGCCAGGCCAACGATTGTTAAGTATCCAGTTGATGGTGGGCGCTAAAACTTCAAGCGCTGCGTCGATCTGTCGGCTTCGATGTACCGACGCTGCCAGAGACTGGTGGCCTTAACGGCTTGTTTGTCCGCTAGTCGATGCGGCCGCCGGGCTTATCCGGACTTGCCTGACGACTCGCCGTGCCCCGGATGAGGTCAAATATGCTGCGCCAGGCTCCCGGGTTGATTTGGTCTCGAGGCGTGTGTATTCGTTTCCTAGTGGGAGTGCCCGCCCGGCGTGGGTTTATGGGTAGGCATGCCTAGAATGCTGTCGCTCCCATAGCATCAAATTTATCGGCAAAGTCGATATAAATCGCTAGGCGGGGTGAATAGGGCGGCAACATTGCGCTAATGCGCGCTCCGAATACAGAGCTCTCGATCCGGTCGAGCGTCGCCAAGCGGCGTGTAAGCCGCGGGAGTGATTTCAGTTTTTCAACGATATGATTACGGTAATCGTGTCTTCGTACGAGCCGACTCCCACATTCTGGCCACCGAATATCCGGCCGTAGAGCGTGAAAGTTTTGGAGGCGTCTTCCTCAATAGGCATGCTGCCGCTTTTTCTCAATGGGCCGTAGCCCCATATGTTGTTGCGTGCGGACGTTTTATAGACATTGTAGTTCAGCTTGTCGGATGCGGATCCTCTGTTGAGCCAGCGATTCTGATAGCTGTCACCGTTAGCAGTGCGCACCGCTATATCATAGTTGATAGTCGTCGGGGACTGGGTATTGTGGCAGCTGAAGGTGGCTCTGCCAGTGCTGTCCTTGTTCCCTGTCGATGCGTCGTAGGCGCTGAATATAAGGTCGTTTGAGTCGACGCTGCAGTCTATCGCTGGTGCCGCCGGCATGGACCAGAGCCCGGCACAACCGAACAGCAGCATGACTAGTGTCTGTCGTTTCATCATTCCATCTCCCGACAGGTCAGCGGTCCGATATGGGGGACCGCCCCGGGATTATCCGGCATCTTCGCAGTGAATCGGCAACGATGGTCATCCCATTGGGCAATGAGGTGGTTGTCCTGCTTAAGGTCGGTAACCCAGACTTCGCCGCGGCGCGCGACTGGGAATCGTTGCTGGTCGTCGACGCGGCGCACAGTTGCCCCCGCGGGTAGCGGCTCGCCGTTGGGGCGGTGCACTGTGAGCAATGCGCCGTGTGGTGAGCCAACGTCGAACTTGACTAATACGCCCCGGCGGTAGCCTGGCACGATCGTCTTATTGCGCTTATCGAGGCGCGCGTCGAGTGGCAGGTCGGCCTGCTCGAAGCTTAGGCGATTGTCCTCGAATGACCGGAGGTCTGGGATCAACGCGGCGCCGTTAGCATTGGTCTCTGCGACCGGGTGGTTGTCGTTGTAGATGGTGACGTCTGGATAATCACCCACCTCGACCACGCCGAAGCTGTCATCGATTTGTCGGCTCAGGAAAGCGTGGTCGCTAGTGAAAGCGACGCCGCCCGACGCATTGAGTCGATAGGCGGTGCTGCCCCGGTAGCGGGTGGCTGCGGCGCGGTATTCGCCGTATGGCGTGCGTGCTGTAACCCGGCCACGGCCGCGATCGGGGCGGCCGTGGCCGTCCGTTGCGGCGACTCGGTAGCCGACGCCCGAGCCACGTGGCAGGTTGCGCTGGACTTCGATGCGGTTGCGACTGCTGTCTGAGGTTCGGTCGTAACTGGTGCTGACACTGGTGCGTGACCCTAGCGGCAGGCTCAGAGTTAGAGCAACGGAGGTTGTCTGGTCATCAAGATTTTGCGATGCGAAAAAGCTGAGTGCAACGTCGCGAAACAAGCGTGTGCTATAGGAAGCATTAAGCAACTCGGTGCTGGTTCTGTCGCGGCGATCGATATCGGTATAGCTCAGACCGATAGAGCCGACGTGCGGCACGCGCCCGCCAATGTTGGCGTGCACGATTTGTCGCGGTGCGGATTCGTCACGACGCAACCCGAGTTGGCGGAAGTCGGCGGTCGTGTATGTGGTGCGCGCGCCGAAATTGAAATATCGACTCCGGCGCTAGAAACCGATTTGCATTAGTGAGCCGTTGCCGGCATGGCTGCTGTGGCTGCCGGCGACAGCGGCGGTGATAACGCCGAGTCGCGGATCGGGCAACCAAGCACTGCTGATACCCGCGGTTTGTTGGTCTTCTAGCGCTTCCAGTCGAAAGCCGCTTGTAAGGGTTTGCGACAAGCCGAGGCGGTGGGTGGCGGAGGCGAAGCCGCGACCGTAGTCGTTACTCTTGCGTGAGTAATTTTCACGGATGGCGCCAGCCTCGTAGGTGTAGTCGTGCAGGCCGGATTGTAATAAAGATTGGCTGGCGTAGAAGGAACGCGTCAGGACGCGTTCGCGGCCGAGCACATCGGTCGTTACGACTTGGACCTGATTGGCGCCAGTGGTGACCGGGATGTCACGGACCGAGAACGGGCCGGCTCCAACTTGACTGCCGCCGCGGCGGCGGTCGTTGGCGAAAACCTCGACCGTCGAGGGCACTGTCGCCTCGCCGCTGACCGCGGGGCGCGGGTAGGTTGTGAAATCCGGTCGGGTGTCGAAGTTGGTGCCCCATTGGATGCCGGCGTACTGCACGGTGCGGCCCCAGCTACCTGCGTGTGAGAATGTATCTCCCAGGGTAAGTGTGCGCATCGAGCCTGGTTCGTCGTGGCGTAGCGTGGTGTTTAACCGTACGACGCCGTCGTTGCGGTGGCGGTTGCGCGCTAGCAGGGTCGTGGTGGCAACACCCCAGCTGTTGAATCCGCCGAACTCGAATGTTCCGCTTGTATTGTTCGTGCCAGCCTCGCGGCCTTCGAACAGCAGGTCGTAGTTGATAAAGCCACCGGTCGTGCTATTTCGCGGGGCCGTGTAATCATCTGCGTCGAGATCCACGTGTGTGTCCGCGAATCGGTCTACGCCGGCCTGGATCACGAGTGTCTGCGTGGATTCGTCGATCGACCAGTCCAGGTTGCCGAATGCGTCGAGCGGGTAATAGATCTGACCGTTGTGCTTGGTCGGCGCGACACCATCCGGTAGCGTTAATCCCCAGCGCTTCAAGGCAGCAGCGGGCACGAGTAACTTGTCCGACGCCGTCTGCAGCATGCGTGTGGCCGAATCGAATGGCTGATCGTTGACCCGGGCAGTAAGCAGCCGCAGCGTAGTGTCCTTTATACCCGCTGTTGCGTCACTGGTACGCGCACTGGCATAGGTGCTCGTTGTGCTCACCAATAGCGCCAGGATCAGGATGCGCAGCGCTTGTTTACTACAGAGTGCTTGGTTCGATAGTAGCTTGCCGCTCACCGTTTCGGTCCTGGGCCGTGACGTTGTACGGCGGGGTGCTTGTTGTTGGTACATCGAGGGTCCAGTAGCGGCGGCTTCCCGGCAGGACGTAGCGCGATTTTTGGCTTTGGGCGGCTACGCTGCCGCCGGTGCTCAGCGTCAGGTGTTGGATCTTGACGTGGGCGTTGCCGTTATTGATGGCCTCGACGCGTAGATGGCCATCAGCCAGGCGTTTGGCCTTCCAGGTCAGATTTGGTTCGCGATCACCGGTTGGCTCGATGAACACTGGAATGCCAAAGCGAAGTGCTACACGAATACCGTCCGGGCTGTTCGTGCCTTTGCCGTCGGACGCCGATGACTTGTTGCCGGGGGTTTTAGGCGACTGTGCCAGGAATACACGGAAGGCCTGTTCAGTTGAGCTCTGACTCGCGTTGCGTAGACCAATGCGCACGATCTGGTGTTTGCCCGGCGCCACCGAGAAAACCGGCGGGGTTACGACGAGCGCCTTGGTTGATTGGTAGTGGGATTCGTTATTGCGGATGTGCCAATCATGGGCTGACGCCTGCATAACGACCTTATGCTCGCCCCGGTTGGTGACAGTCAGCGCCGCGATGGCGCTGCTGTCATCAAGGGTGATCAGCACCGGGTTGACCGAAAGTGTGGAGGCGGACGCCGCGCTGGCGAGCAGCCACAGCACGAGGCCAGCGAGCCATCGGGTCGAGCCGCGAGGGCTTAGCCGGAGTGTCATAGCGCGCCTTAGAAACTGATGGTTACATTAACGGCGTCACTATATTGCCCCGTGGGCACGAATTGGCCGGCCGGGATCTTCCCGTAGACGGTGTGTGTATCTCCCTCGGGGGTGTCCGAGGCGGTGCCTGTAACCGTGTTCTCGCTATCGATGTCTTGCCAGATCGTGTCGCGCGCTTCAGAGGTATACAGCTCGTAACTCAGATAATTGCCGTTAACGTGCATGGCGCGACTCGTGGCGTCGCTGTTGCCGCCGTTTTCACCTGCATCCAGGCCGATCTCGTACTCTGTGCCCTCGGTGCAGGACGGGCTAATGACGGTCTCAGCTGTTGTGGCATCGCTATTATTCGGACTGTATTTACCGAAACGCAAATCCGTGGCTGAGATGGTGCACGAGGGATTGACCTGAGCGAAGACATTCAGGGTCGTGGTGTCATTTGCAGCTAAGGCAGATACGGCGTAGGCGCTGCTCGCAGCAACAATGAGTACGGCAGGTAGCTTAAGGTGATTTGACATGGATTCATCTCCCTTTGTCTTGTGATTCAAGGTGCTCACATGTCGGATCAGGCCGAATGTGGCAAACATCGTTTTCTATCTTTGTGGCTAAATCACTAGCTGGGTTGAGCCTATTTGACCGGAATATATTGTTCAAGGGGGTGATTTATTTAGGGCAGTAGATGGTGGACACGTATAAAATCTCGTCTGGCCGGCTCCAGGCTTGCAAAGCCGCCACATGGGTCATGTTGATCTGTAGTCGGCTGATCTATACTAGGAATTCACGCTGGCATGTGAGCGTGCCGGTTTTAACGGCCGATGAGCCACCGGTGCTGGCCGGGTATCCGAGCCCGCCCCACGCGCCCTTAGAACTTTAGGGTCACATTGACGGTGTCGCTGTATTGCCCCGGAGTTATGAATTGGCGGGGCGGTATTTGCCCGTAGACGACATGTCGATCGGAGCTGGCTTGGGCGGTGTTCTTCGCCGTGCTGTCACTACCGATGTCTTTCCAGACTGTGTTGTATGCATTAGTAAGATAGAGTTCGTAACTTAGATAGTGGCCATTGCCATCGCTCATGGCGCGAGTTGTGCGCTCGCTATGGCTGCTATTTTTTCCTGCACCCAGGCCAAGCTCGTACTCTGTACCTTTGGTGCAGCTCGCGTTAATCGAGGTCCGGGAATGGTGTGGCGAGCTGTCATTCGGGGCGTAGATTTGGAAGCGTATAGGTATCGACGCATAGACAGTGCACGTGGGGTCGACCCGAGCGCTGACGTTCATGGTTGAGCTTTCCGTTGCAGCCAGGGCAGAGCCTGCGCAGATGCTGCTCGCAGCAGAAATCAGTATGGCAGGCGCCTGTAAATGGCTTTTCATGGATCATTCTCCCTTGTCGTGTAAGTCTGGCATTCGCCAGTTTGTAGTTGGGCGTTTCGCGCGCCTAGGTCGTCTGGTCACGTCTCCAACCTCGATCCGCGTAGCAGCCAGATTGCTATTTCGCGACCCTGATGGGTCCGGCCGATTATCAGATATATCAGGCTGATATATTTCCATTATAACATGTGTTAGACGCCAGTTGCAATAGTGCAGTCAGGTACGTGGCGGACTGATAGCAGCCACCATTAAACGATCAATGCGCCGCTACTGGGTGGCGTGCCCGCAGTAATGAATAATTTGCTGGCATGGCACTTACCGAATACCGAAATGAGTCTGCTACACTATGTCGCGTTACGCGGCCTTTGGGTTTTTCGGCACTCGCCAAACAGCGGAATGCCCATACCCGAGCGACTGTCAGACACATGTAGCTCGCCCCACCTGCAGCAGGCAAAGGCGCTAGCTACAAGTCTTTAGGTCAGGTACAATTCGGTTTCCGAACGGCCAGCGGCCGTATGGTCAAATCGAAGCAAGGCGCCTGTAGCTCAGCAGGATAGAGCACGTGGCTACGAACCACGGGGTCGGGGGTTCGAATCCTCCCGGGCGCACCATCTCCATTAGCATCAGTCAATCGCGCCTTAGTTCGTCAAACCGTTGGCGTTAGACGAGACAAGCCCCATCACGCGATTACGGCAGTGACACCGTGAAGCATTACTTCGCAGAAGTGCGTTGCGTGCCGATATCAGGTTTGTCGGAGCCGCACTATCTTGCGAAGTGGCCAGCTGAAGTGCACCCAGTTTCCAATATAGCGGGTTTGGGGTATTTGCATCACATGGCGGTTTATGCCTTGATGCGTACTACCCCTAGGATGGCGATCGTCCATCGTCGGTTGATGTGGACCCAATCGCCCTGCTTAACGGTTCTATCATGTGTGCGGATCCAGAATCTACGATTGTCTATCAACCTTCACGCGAAACTATAGCCAATAGCCAGTTGGCTGATTATCTGCGTTGGCTCGTGGCGCGTGACGATGCACCCAATTTTGATATTGATGATTATCACGGTTTGCATGCTTGGTCGATAGACGATCCGGCGGCGTTTTGGGATAGCCTCTGGGATTATTTTGACTTCATCGGCGAACGGGGCGCGGGTGAGGTGCTCAGTACGTATGGGATGCCCGGTGCCCGCTGGTTCACCGGTGCTCGCCTGAACTACGCCGAGAATATGCTGCGCGAAGCCAGCCACGGCGATCCTGAGCGTACGGCGATTGTGTCACTTTCAGAGGCCCGGCAACGGGTGACGCTTAGTTATGGTGACCTCTGGGCACAGGTGGGCGCATTCCAAGCATTTCTGGAATCAATCGGCGTTGGCCCAGGCGATCGTGTGGTGGGCGTGGTCGCGCATACGCACGAACCGATGGTTGCGCTGCTGGCTTGTGCCAGCATTGGCGCGATCTGGTCATCGGCCTCCCCGGATTTCGGTGTTTCGGGCATCGTTGACCGTTTTGCTCAGATCGAACCCAGCGTTTTAATTACGGTCGATGGCTATCGCTATGGTGGTAAGGCGTTCGACTGGCTCGGTCGCCTTAGTGAACTGTGGGCGCGTATCCCGTCGATAGAACATGTGGTGGTGACTGACAACACGGGGCAAGCGCAGGCATTGCCCGATGATGCTGCAGTTACCGGTTGGACTGAGGCGCTCGCGGCACATCACGGCACGGCGCCAGTTTTTAATCGCGGACCGTTCGATCGGCCGATCTATATCATGTTCTCATCGGGTACCACCGGTGTACCCAAATGCATTGTGCATGCTGCCGGTGGCATGCTGATTCAGCATGCCAAGGAACAGATGCTGCACGGCGATATTGGTCGTGATGACGTGTTTTTCTACTTCACCACCTGCGGTTGGATGATGTGGAATTGGCATGTTTCTGGGCTTTTCACCGGTGCTCGGCTCGTAACCTACGATGGCAGCCCCGGGTATCCGGATTTGGACGCTTTGTGGTCGTTAGTCGAACGCGAAAACGTCACATGTTTTGGGACCAGCGCGAAATGGCTGGGAGCGTGCCGCAATGCCGGAATAGCACCATGCGACGACCATGATCTGGGTGCGTTGCGCGTGATCTTTTCGACCGGCTCACCGTTACTGGATGCCGATTACGACTGGGTTTATACGCACGTGAAATCCGATATTTTGCTCGGCTCTATTTCCGGTGGAACGGATATCGTGGCCAGTTTTGTCGGTTGTTGTCCGATACTTCCGGTGCGGCGTGGCGAGATTCAGTGTCGCTTACTGGGTGTGGCTGCCCAAGCCTTCGACGACGACGGTCAAGCGGTGATTGGCGAGCAAGGTGAATTGGTCTGTACGCAACCGCTTCCGTCCATGCCTGTGGGCTTCTGGGGCGATCCCGACGGGGCACGTTACCGCCAATCGTACTTCGATCGTTTTCCCGGCATCTGGGCACACGGCGATAACATCGCTTTTACCGAAACCGGCGGTGCTGTGATTTATGGGCGTTCTGACGCCACACTCAATATCGGTGGTGTGCGCATCGGCACGGCTGAAATCTATCGCCAGATCGAGCCGATGGTTGAGGTTGCAGATTGTTTGGTCGCCGCGCAAACAGTTGGTGAAGATGATCGCATGGTGATGCTGGTTGCGCCTGTCGAAGGACATGTCGTTGACGATGCGCTGCGCGATGCAATCCGCAAACGCTTGCGCGAGCAGGCCAGCCCCCGGCATGTGCCGAAGCTGATCGTGGAAGTGGCGGCATTGCCTTATACGTACAGCGGCAAGAAAGTCGAGCTTGCGGTAGCACATGTGCTTAACGGCCGCGAGGTTAGCAACGTCAGTGCGATCCGCAATCCTGAATCGTTGACCGAGGTTGCCGAGAAGTCGGATCTATGCTGCGCGTGAGTCATCCCCGGCGTTTCATCTGACGGACTGCGGCTGGCCTAGTCGAAGATTGGTCGGCCAACGCGACAGTGCGGGCGTTGGCGGCTTGTTGATGAACAAGGCCTTATGCCGCTGCCTACTGGCCGTTGATGCATCGACTCTAAGGTTGTCCACTTATGGTCTCGGTGAGCGATCCGAGGTGTGGTTTTCGACGACCCATTGAATCCACTGAGTCCCTAACTGATGGCCCTTCGGGGCGTTATGTCTTATTAAGTCATGGGGTCGTCGTAAAACGTCAAGTTTCCTCTGCGTACCACGGCATGATCGAAAAAGAGAATCGATATGCGTATAGAGAGGAGTGATCGTATGAGCAACCAACTGACGATGCGTCTTGTGCACACGATGATTGGCCCACTTATGGCCTTATTTTTAAGCGCTTTTGCATTGACGTCGAATGCGCAAGTTTTCCGGCTTGGTGTGCCGCCGTGGCCCGGCGTTCAAGTTAAATCTGAAGTGGCCGTCGAAATCCTGCAAATCCTGGGTTACCAGGCCAAGCAAGATCAACTAAGTGTGCCGATCATCTTCCATAGTCTGACCACCGATAGTTTGGATATTTATCTGGGTGGCTGGGTGCCCCAGGAAAAAAACAAGATCGAGAAGTACACGCAACAAGGTAAGATCATCAAACTCACGACTAACACCACCGATGCGCTCATAGGCCTTGCGGTGCCAGAGTACATGGCCAAGCGAGGTGTGAAATCGATGGCGGATCTAAAACGCTATGCCGACAAATTCGACCATAAGATTTATGGCATCGAGCGTGGCAGCGGTATCAACAAGTCGATCCAGAGCGCCATCGACCAAGATCGCCACGATCTGGGCGATTGGGATCTGGTGCAGACCGGTACAGGCGCGATGCTTGCTCAAGTCAAACGCGCGATCAGCAAGAAAAAACCGGTTGTGTTTTTTGCGTGGCGGCCGCATTGGATGAATGTTTCTTTCAACATACATTATCTGACCGTTGATGAACCAAGCGATATCGCCCACTCGTCGGCGGCCGTCTATACACTCGTGTCCAAGGAGTTGCCGCAGAAAGCGCCGAATGTGACCCGTTTTCTAAAGCAAATGCACGTTGATTCGACCGTTCAAAGTCAGTGGGTCCACGCGTATAGCCGTGAAAACGACAAATTGACGGCTGTTTCGCACAATTGGATCAAGAATAATATGGACGTGGTTTCGCAATGGCTGGATGGCGTCAAAACTGCTGACGGCAAACCGGCACTGCCGGCCGTACGTGCTGCTTTCGGCACCTGAGCGATGCGCCGACGCTTTGATCTCTACCATTGCTCCATACGTCAATGCGTGATTAACGAGTGAATTTGGATTATCAAGGCCGTTCGCCGCAGCCAATTGGTTATCTGTTAGTCGATGGTTTTTCCATGATGGCGTTCGTTTCGGCCACCGAACCGTTACGGATTGCTAATCGTATAGCGGGTCAAGCGCTATTTCGTTCTTATGTGATCAGTGTTGATGGTGTCTCAGCCACCGGCTCGAATGGCATGCGCTTGCTCGCGGACTACGGTGTCGCGGATCACATGACACTGCCGAGTCTGGCCGTTTGTAGTGGTTTTTTACCGCAGGAAACGCCGCCGCCTGCAGTGACTCGTTGGCTTATGGAGTTGGATCGGGCCGGCTGCGTTCTCGGTGGGCTGGATACAGGTTGTATCTGGCTCGCGGCGGCCGGCCTAATGGATGACGCGCGAGTCACACTACATTGGGAAAGTTTGCCCAGTTTTCGTGAGCGTTTTCCGGCGATCGACGCTGTCGAATCACTCTACGAAATCAGTGCGCGACGGTTTTCCTGCGCCGGCGGTGCTGCGGCTATGAGTCTGACGCTGGAGATGATTGCGCGCAGCCATGGTCGAACGCTGGCGGCGGCGGTTTCGGAACAACTCATTCACGATCAGGCCCGGGCGGCTGACTCGGGGCAGCGTCAGTCTCTGGCTAAGCGTCTGAGCACGCACCATCCGGCGGTGGTCAAAGCTGCTGCCTTGATGGAAACCAATATCGAGGAGCCGTTGACCATGCCGGCCATTGCCAGGCAAGTGGGTGTCTCGCCTCGTCAGATGCAAAGGCTGTTCTCTGACGAGTTAGGAGCGACACCCAATGCTTGGTATCTGCAGCTACGTTTAGCGCGTGCTAGACAGTTTATTATCGACACCGCACTGACGTTGACCGAGGTGATGATTGCCTGTGGTTTTAATTCACAGGCGACGTTTTCGCGCGCCTATCGCTCGGCTTATGGGCGCACACCCAGCGCTGAGCGCAAGAATTCGAAATCCCATTAACGCCGTCGGATGCCGACGTGCCGGCCAGCCTGATCCGGCCAGTTGTCCGGATCAAGCGGGCCGAGGCGGTCAACGGCCCAGTCGACCGTCTCGGGCAGCGCGGTTGGGCGTTCGCTCGAGAGAGCCATGGCCATAAGCATCTGTTCGCTGGTCGCAATCAGTTGATCGGCGCTGTTTTTCAACCGAAAGAATACGTGCAACCGCTTAGCGTCACGATCCAATATCTCAATAGATGTGGTTAGCGCTTCATCTTCGCGTGCTTGTGCGAGATAGCATAAATGGGTTTCGAGCGTGAATAACGTGACTTGATGCTCGCGCCGCCCGGATTCATCCAGGCCAATCGCATCCGCAAATGCCTCGACGGCCATCGAAAAGACGCGCGCGTATTCGGCATCGTTCATGTGCCCGTTGTAATCCACCCATGCGGGAGCGACTCGCGTTGTCAGCATGTCGGTTGCCATCAGATGCGGCCGGGCAGGCCTTCGGCTTCTGGCCAGTATTGTTCGACCAGCGCCATCAAATCGGTCAAGAACGCATCACGGCGTTCTTCCAACTGGGCGACGGATCGTCCTGCGGCTTGGTGCTCGCAGCCTTCGACCACACGGTCAACCAAACCGTCAGTCAACTCGGGGGCCTCAAGCTTCGTCCAGGGCAATTTCAAGGCTGGCCCGAACTGTTCGAGCATATGTCGCATACCGGCTTCGCCGCCGGCTAGATGGAATGTTAAAAATGTTCCCATCAGCGACCACCGAAGGCCTGCGCCATAAACTACGGCGGCATCGATTTCCTCGGTCGTGGCGATACCGTCATTAACCAGATGTAGCGCCTCACGCCATAGCGCTTCCATAAGTCGGTCGGCGATATGGCCTTCAATCTCCCGACGTACGACCAAAGGCCGCATGCAAAGACCACGGAAAAGGGCCTGCGCTTTCGCGATGATATCCGGCGTGGTGTGTTCGTTGCCCACGATTTCCACGAGTGGTAGCAGATACACTGGGTTGAAGGGATGCGCGACAAACAGACGCGACGGGGCGTGCTCGCAATACCTCGCCAGCTCGGTTGGTTTGATGCCTGAAGTCGAAGAACCGATAAGCGTTTGCGGTGGCGCCGCACGATCGATATCGGCCAGCACGCGCTGTTTAAGTTCGGTGCGTTCGGGCACGCTCTCCTGTACCCAATCAGCGTCTGCCACGGCCTCAGTCAGATCATCGGTGACCCGCCAAGCGTTACGATCGGCGTTGGTAGACAGGCCACGCTTGGTTAACGAAGGCCACGCAATTTCGATCGTCTCGGATAACCGCTGGGCGGCCATGTCGGTATCCGTATCGAAAGCGACAACCTCGGCCCCTGCAGCCAGTGCGCGCACTGCCCAACCGCAGCCGATCACACCAGTGCCGATGATTCCTATGCGTGCCGGCGTATCCAGCGGCTTATCATGGGATGCCTCGGTCATGCCGATTCCGAGGTCGCGCCTTTGAGACCGAGGTGATCGCGAGTGGTTTGTGGACTCATCACGGCACCGCCGAGCGCTTCGATGATGCTGACTGCTTTGGCGACCAGTCCAGCGTTGTCGGCTTTGACGCCCTTGGAAAGATATAGATTGTCCTCAAGGCCGACGCGGCAGTGGCCATCGGCAAGCATGGCTTGAGCGACCATGGGCATTTGTAAGCGGCCGACACCAAATGCCGCCCAATGCGCGTGGGTGGGGAGGCGGTCGCGCATGGTTAACAGCGTGGTGGGGTCCGCTTCGGCGCCCCAGGGAATGCCAAGGCAGAGCTGGAAAAGGGGGTCATTATCAATCAGGCCTTCGGCAAGCAATTGGCGAGCAAACCAAATGTGACCGAGATCGAAGCATTCCAGCTCGGGTTTGACGCCGGCTTTCTGGACTAACGCAGCATGCTCGCGCAGCCATTCGCCACTATTCAAATACACCATGTCGCCGAAGTTGAGGCTGCCACAATCCAATGTGCAGATTTCCGGCGTGAGTGCTTCAATGGGGGCGTGCCGTTCCGAAGCCGTCTGCAGATCACTGCCGGCTGCGGCCCGAATCTCGCGATTTTCGTAATCGCCGATCAATTCAGGAAACAGATCGCCACCACCGCCGGCCGTGAAGTTGAGAACCACATCGGTGTCAGCATCACGTACTCGGTCCACAATCTCCCGAAAGTAGTCGGTCTTATGACTGATACCGCCGGTCTCAGTATTGCGCACGTGAATATGTGCAATGCTGGCGCCGGCTTTAGCCGAGGCGATACAGGATTCGGCGATCGCGGCCGGTGTAATTGGCACGTTCGCATTTTTAGGTGGTGTGTCACCGGCGCCGGTGACGGCGCAGGTCAAGATGACGTCCGAGTTCATGAAAAGATTGTCGTGGCAAGCGTTGAACTAATTATCGCTGCCCGCTGACCATTATTTTTGACTAAAAACGACAAACAAGAAATTTTTAACGACATGGTTTGGGGTGGTGTTTAAAAGGGTGCATATCGTCCGAAACACCCACGATGCTCGGTGATCGCGAGCTGAATGCGCCCGATTACTAGAGGTCTCGGGGCCGTTGGAGCCACCCGGAGTGCTCTGACTCTACTTGTTTACGTGGTGACGAGCGCGCGGGCCTTATGCTTGGCTCGTAAGGCCGACTTAACAATTGGCCTATCCCAAGGCGAGGGTGCTTGGCTGGAATTGCTGCTCGGGGATCAGCCAGCGCTGGATCCGCATGGGAGGTCGATGTTTACTGCCGGTGCGATATCAACCGCATCCAGCATATCGAGTGAATCGTCTATGCCAGCAGAGGGCGAGCGCTATTTGCTGATCGCCGATTTTTTATTGCCGCAGCGCATATCGCCTTTCGAGCACACCGCATGCGGAGGTGACAATGCTGACAATAATGACGTACATGATCGCTGCTACCAGGAAAATCTGAAAATAGGAAAATGACGTCGCAGCAATCGTTTTGGCTTGCCCCATAAGCTCGGATACACCGATAGTAAAAGCGATTGATGTGTATTTGAGCTCCAGGATCACTTCGTTTGTCCACTGTGGCAGCGCGATGCGAAAGGACTGAGGCAAAACGATGAATAAAATAGCCTGTCTGCGGCTCAAGCCTATAGCGCGCGCCGCTGACATCTGCCCGCTGCGCACGGCGCCGATGCCACCGCGAAAATATTCGGCCTGATAAGCCGAGGTGTTCAGACCAATAGCCCAGGTGGCTGCCCATAACGGGCTTAGAACAATGCCGATGTTGGGTAGCCCCATATAGATGATAAACATCTGGGCCAGCATCGGCGTGCCACGGAATATTTCGATATAAGCCGTCGCCAGCAGGCGAACGGGGCGATTGCCATAGGTACGGCCGATCGCCAGGAGCCAACCGAAGAAAAAGCCGCCCGTAACACCGATAACCCAGATGAACAGGGTTAATTCTGTGCCCTTGAGCAGGGCGGGTAAGTGCTGCCAGGCAAACTGGAAAAACGAGGCCAGCATTATTACTTTTCCTCGGCCGCGATCTCCCCGGCAGCTGCAAGACCCTGAATGAACTCGCGGGTTCGTGGCTGGCTGGGTTCCTCGAATATCTGTCGGGTGCTGCCTTCTTCGTACACCCGACCATCGACCATGAACAGCACGTCATCGGCAACGGCTTGGATAAAGGCCATTTCGTGGGAAACGATGATCATCGTCATCCCGGATTGCACGAGCTCACGCATCACCCGCAGGACTTCACCAACCGATTCCGGATCCAAAGCTGAGGTGGGCTCGTCGAACAACATGATATCTGGATTCATCGCCAGTGCCCGCGCAATGGCAGCACGCTGTTGCTGGCCACCGGAGAGCTCGGCCGGATAGGCATCCAGCTTGTCTTTCAGGCCGACGCGGTCGAGTTCGCGTATGGCGATTTCGTCCGCCTGCTCTCGGCCTATCCGCTTAACTTTGCGAAGCCCGAGCGTGACGTTATGTCGGATCGTTAAATGTGTAAATAGATTGAAATCCTGGAAAACGAATCCAATTCGGGACCGGATTTGGTTCAGATCGGTTTTTTTGTCCGCCAGGCACGTCTCATTTAGATAAATCTGGCCGCTATCAATGGGCGTCATCCCGTTGAGACAGCGAATCAACGTGCTTTTACCCGCGCCCGATGGGCCCATGATGCCCTTGACTTCGCATTCGCCTATGGTGAAAGAGACGTCTGCCAGTACCGGCTCATTGTCATAGGTTTTGGTTAAGTTATCGGCTCGCATTAGACATGGCATCGGGATGGATTCCTTCAGGTATGTTCAAAACCGGGTATGGCCAGTTTTCGCTTGAGGATGCTCAAGGCTCTGGTCGTTAACAGGCTAACGATCAGGTACATAGCCGCGGCTGTGACATAAATCGATAAGGTATGACCGTAGTTGGCAGATATGGTGTAGGAAGCATGGCGCATCAATTCAACAACGCCGATGGTGTATGCCAGCGATGTATCTTTGAGTTCGGAGAGTGCTTCATTAGTCCAGGGCCCGATTGCCTGGCGAAGCGCTTGGGGCATGATGACGAAACAAATAGACGCAGGTTGGGATAGCCCGATCGAACGCGCTGCCGTCATTTGCCCAGTTGGTACCGATTGAATAGCACCGCGAAATATCTGTGATTGATAGGATGCAGTACGTAATCCCAGTGCTAAAACGGCAGCCGGGAATGACGGAATATTATAAAAACTCGATATGCCGTAATAAAAAAGAAAAAGTAGGACAACCGCCGGAACAGCTCGAAAGAAACGTTCAAATAGAGTTGCCAGAAGCGGCGCGCCATAGCGCCCGTAGACTTGCATTAAAGCGAGCCCAGGGCCGATAACAAGCCCAAGGGCCAGCATGCTGATGGCCAATGCGACGGTGATGCCCAGGCCTTCGAGCAAATAAGGCAAGCTGTTGACAATCAGTTGCGCCATAGCACAGCTCCGGTGCGCAGGACAGCGGCTTGAACATAAAGTTGCAACACGTGCGGAAGTGCCCTATGTATTCAAGCCGCTGCCAAGTCACACGGCGGTTTTATCTCCGATTATTGGGCTAGCCCGGGTATGGGTTTTTGATATGAAGGGATATCGCTGGGCATTGAACCCGGCACCTTGGTAATCGACGCGTCAGGCAGGTATTGGTGGATGATCTCTGCCCATTTTTCTGATTCATATAGCTGGACTTCCGCCTTGTTCAGCAAGCCCAACAACTTCTTGTCGCCTTTGCGTACGCCCAGGGCATAAACCTGGGGTGGGTGGGACTTGACCGTCCCGGCAATGCGAATCTTGTCGGAATGGTGTTTTTGGAAGCCATGTGCGGGTGTCTCATCCGAGATGTAACTGTCCAGGCGCCCGCTTATCAAATCCCGCACGCCGGTGGTGCCCGCCGAGTAGGTATGGACGTCAATATCCACCCCGTTCGCCTTGAGACTGTCTTGCAACCATTGGCGTACGGTCGTACCCGATTGTGTGCCCACACGAGCACCGCAACAAAGCGCGGTGACAATATTGGTATCTGATCCTTTTCTGACCAGAACATCCATATTCACTTGCCACCAGGGCACGGTGAAAGCGATTTTTTGAGCGCGTTTTTTCGAAACAGTGAGTGCTGTTGCGACAACGTCGATTTTTTCAGCCCGCAGAGCAGGTATCAAAGACTCAAATGGCAGTGATTTAAATTTGACGTCAAAGTCCTGTTGCTTGGCCATGGTGCGCAATGCATCGGGTGCGATACCTTCGTACTCACCATTTTCGACATACGCCCACGGCGCATAGGCTGGCTCGATGCCGACCACGACAGTTTTTGCGCTTGCCAGAATCGGCAACATCGCGATCAAACAGGCGATATAAAAAAGCCCTAGTTTTTGGGGTTTTGAGATCATAATCCTCCCTCCTGTGATAGCACTCAATCAGCCCTCATAAAATAGCCTATGCGCGCCGGTGATGCTGGGTTCAAGTCTGGCTTGGCAGTAACTGGTCGGGCATGAAACGGCTAAGCAGGCGCTGATCGAGCAGCGCTGTGGCTGCTTCGATATCAGGCGCGAAAAAACGGTCCTCGGCATAATAGTCGACGTGTTCGCGCAACAAGCCACGGGCCTGCTCCAATATTGGCGTGGAGTGCAGGCCATCTCGAAAATCCAACCCCTGACAGGCTGCTAGCCATTCAATGGCGATTGTACTGCGTACATTGGCGGCCATCTCCCAAAGGCGCTTGCCCGCGGCCGGGGCCATGGAGACATGATCTTCCTGATTGGCCGAGGTTGGCAGGCTGTCCACGCTGTGCGGATGGGCCATTGCCTTGTTCTCGCTGGCGGCGGCCGCGGCCGTGACCTGCGCGATCATAAACCCGGAGTTCACCCCGCCGTTTGCCACCAGAAATGGTGGTAGCTGCGACATATGGGTGTCCATCATCAGTGAGATACGTCGTTCGGTAAGGGCACCGATCTCGGCGATGGCCAGGGCGATATTATCGGCGGCCATCGCCACTGGTTCGGCGTGGAAGTTGCCGCCGGACAAGATGTTGTAGTCATCGGCAAAGACCAGCGGGTTATCGGACACGGCGTTGGCTTCGACAGCCAGTATACTGGCGGTATGCCGGATTTGAGTCAGGCAGGCCCCCATGACTTGCGGCTGACAGCGCAGCGAATAAGGATCCTGGACCTGGTCGCAATCGATATGCGAATCCCCGATTGGACTGTGCTCACCGAGTAGATGCCGATAAGCAGCGGCTGCATCGATTTGACCCTGTTGGCCGCGAATCGCATGAATCCGGGCATCGAACGGTGCCCGCGAGCTCAGGGTCGCCTCGACACTGAGCGCGCCGCAGACCGTGGCTGCTGCATACAGATCCTCGGCCTCGAACAGACCGCGCAGCGCGTAGGCAGTCGACACCTGGGTGCCGTTGAGTAGTGCCAGCCCTTCTTTGGGGCCTAGCGCCATCGGTTCCAAGCCGGCGATTTCGAGCGCGCGCTCGGCGTCGACCCATTCTCCCTGATAACGGGCTTGGCCTTGCCCGAGTAGTACGGCGCTCATATGGGCCAGTGGGGCTAGATCGCCGGATGCGCCACACGAACCTTTCGCCGGAATACGGGGGTAGACTTCAGCATTGATCAGGGCCAGAAGCGCATCGATCACGGCCCGCCGGACACCGGAAAAGCCCCGTGCAAGGCTATTGACCTTGAGCACCATGGTCAGCCGGACTAGGGCGTCGTCGATTGGCTCACCGATACCAGTGGCGTGCGAGACCACCAGCGAGCGTTGCAGTTCTTCGAGTTGCTCTTTTTCGATACGAGTCTGAGCGAGTAGACCGAAGCCGGTGTTGATGCCATAGGCTGTGCGATCTTCGGCAAGCACTTGGTCGACACAGTCGACGCCACGTTGAATGGCGTCGTCGGCGTTGTCCGGGAGAGCAACCTGCAACGGCATCTCGAAAACCTGGCGGGACTGCGCCAGAGTCATCTGGCCGGGAGAAAGTGTCAGGGTTGTCATACGTGACTCCTAGGAGGCTCAAGCTTCATCGCCTCGAGGGCGGCATGGGGATCGCCGGTCAGGAACCGAATGGTCAGCTTCGGTGCCATTGGGTGTCCATTCGGCGCTTTGCGTGAAAGATAGGGTGGGGCAGCGCGCCGTTGGGTGTCTTCTGGTTCGATTGACGGGGCAACTGCATCGCCACTTCACTGCGCTGTGTATTGTTAGAAAATCAGATGCGCGGCGATCGCAACGAGCGGCAAAGCGATCAGGGTTCGGATGATAAAGATCAGCACCAACTCCCAGACCGAGAGTGGGATATCGGCTTCGAGGATGGCATTGGCGCTCTCCGTGAAAAAGATGAGTTGTACCGTCGACAGCGTGCATACAAAGAAGATGCTCATCGGGTCAGCCTGTGTGCCGGAAATGATAATTGCTGGCAAGGCGATTTCGGCGATGGATATGAGGATTGTGGGTGCAATGGCGCCGGCATCAGGTAGCTGTAATACTGCTAGCGGATACTCGAAAGCGGCGCCTAGATAATTGAAGACCGGGGTATAAGTGGCCACCACCAGCGATAGCGTGGCAATCGCAATGACATAAGCCACAATCTTTTGCGCGAAAGTAATCGCATCCCATAAGGCTTTTTTGAAGGTGGCGAGCCCAGTGGCCGCGGCGCGCCTGGATGCCGCTTGGCAGGCGCGCACCAGGATATGTTGTGACGCGTGTTCTTGCGTTGTGTTTGCAGCATCTTCCCGATTGTCGATATAGATATCCCGCTTGCGGGACAGCGGTGGGATGCGACTCGTAACGATGGCGGTCAGAAAGATAATAATGAACGAGGTGACGATCATATGCGGCAGATATTCAAGAATGCCGCCGATCGAACATAAAAGCGCGAAGAAGCCGATGCTCACAACACTAAAACTGGTGGCGATAGTGGCCGCTTCCCGTTGTGTGTATTGGCCGTCCTTGTAGAACTGGTTGGTGATGAAAACGCCGACTGCGGGTGAAGCAACGAACGAGGCGACGGCGTCCACGGCAGCGCGGCCGGGCACTCGGTAAAGTACGCGCATGCTGGGTTCCATCAGCGTGCCGATGAACTCCGGGAAACCGAACGCCATTAAAAAAACCACCAGGAATCCGGCGACGGAAACTGTTAGAAGGACGCTGCTGCCGAGTTTGAGCGCCATGCCGCCCACATCTTTATCGAGCAGCCAATCGGGGCCGATGTGGAGGACAAGCAGCGTCGCGAATATGGCGGCCAGGATGAAGATACCGCCAGTGATATAGCCGTCCTTATGGTGGTATTCCTTGAGCCTGGTATGGGCGGTGAACTGAGATGCGAGCCATGTCACGCATAACAGCATGACGACGCCGACCGTGGTGTATTGCAGGCCGTCGCCCAGCATATGTTTGATCCCATCAATCAGGCTGACCAATGGGATTTGGGTATCCCCCGAGGCAGTCGGGAACGGGATGAAGAACAGACACACGCCGATCAGGCTGCCCACCAATGCCTTGAAGGGCGCATGGCCCACCGTGTTTAATCGGTCTTGTTCACCCATATACGCTCCGCCAGTTGTGGGTTGCGTTAATCGATCATCGGGAGATCAAGGTTGTTGTCTCGGGCTGATTCAATCGCGGTGTCATAGCCGGCATCAGCGTGGCGCATCACGCCCGAGCCGGGGTCGTTCCACAACACGCGCGCCAGCCGGGCATCAGCGGCATCGCTGCCATCGCAGACAATGACCTGGCCGGCATGTTGGGCATAGCCCATGCCGACGCCACCGCCATGATGTAGTGACACCCAGGTCGCGCCGCTGGCGGTGTTAAGCAAGGCATTGAGCATCGGCCAGTCGGAGACTGCGTCGCTGCCGTCGCGCATGGATTCGGTTTCGCGATTCGGACTGGCTACCGAGCCGGAATCCAAATGGTCACGGCCGATCACGACCGGGGCGCTCAGCTCGCCGTTTTTATACATCTCGTTAAAGGCTCGGCCCAGCCGGGCTCGATGCTCGAGTCCGACCCAGCAGATACGCGCTGGCAAACCTTGGAAGCTGATGCGTTCGCGCGCCATATCCAGCCAATTGTGCAAATGGCTATCGTCGGGGATCAGCTCTTTGACTTTGGCATCGGTCTTGTAGATATCTTCCGGCTCACCGGACAGCGCGGCCCAGCGGAAGGGGCCGATGCCGCGGCAGAACAATGGCCGAATATAGGCCGGCACGAAGCCGGGAAAGTCGAAGGCGTTGTCGAGTCCGGCCTCGTAGGCCATCTGGCGGAGATTGTTGCCGTAATCAAAGGTGGGGACACCCTGTGCCTGGAAACCGAGCATGGCCCGCACATGGACGGCCATCGATTCCTTGGCCGCCTGGGTGACCACCTTCGGTTCGTGTTTGCCACGCTCGACATACTCATCCCAGCTCCAGCCAGCGGGTAAGTAGCCATTCAGAGGGTCGTGCGCGCTGGTTTGGTCGGTGACCATGTCCGGGGTGATCCCGCGTTGGACCATGGCCGGCAGTATGTCGGCGGCATTGGCGCATAGACCGATGGACACCGCCTGGCTGTTGGCGGTGTATTGTTTGATGCGTGCCAGCGCGTCGTCTAGATCCTCGGCCTGTTCGTCTAGGTAGCGGGTGCGTAGCCGGAAATCGATGCGTGACTGTTGGCATTCGATAACGAGCGAGCAAGCCCCGGCCAGCGTGGCAGCCAGCGGCTGAGCGCCACCCATTCCACCTAATCCAGCGGTGAGAATCCAGCGTCCGGCGAGTTGGCCGTCATAATGCTGGCGGCCGGCTTCCACGAACGTTTCATACGTACCCTGGATGATGCCCTGGGAGGCGATATAGATCCATGAGCCGGCCGTCATCTGGCCGAACATCATCAGCCCTTGCCGATCGAGCTCATTGAAATGCGCCCAGTCGGCCCAGGCTGGCACTAGGTTGGAATTGGCTATGAGTACTCGGGGCGCATTTTCGTGCGTTTGAAAAACGCCCACTGGCTTACCGGATTGGATGAGTAGCGTCTGGTCATTCTCCAGCCGTTTTAGTGTTTCAACGATTTTGTCGTAACAGTCCCAGTTACGGGCTGCGCGGCCGATGCCGCCGTAGACGACGAGCGCTTCCGGATTTTCGGCGACATCGGGATGAAGATTGTTCATCAGCATCCGCATTGGCGCCTCGGTGACCCAGCTCTTGCAACTCAGCTCATTACCAGTAGGTGCAGTGATGTGACGACTGGCGTCGTAACGTGCATTGGTTTGGGTGGATGCGTGGCGTTGTTGGGTCATGGTTTTTCTCGTTCGGTGTGTCGGTTTCAGGTATGACAAGCCAATTGATGGACCAGGCGGGCGGCTACCCGGGCGGTGCGTTTGTCGATGTCATAGTCGGGGTTGAGTTCAGCGATATCTGCGGCGCACAGCTTGCCGCTGTCGCGTACAGCATCGATTAGCGGTTCGAATCGAGCCAACGACACGCCGCGGGCTGCCGGGGCGCTTACACCGGGTGCCTCGCTGCTCGGTAGGCCGTCGAGATCGATGGTCAGATACAGGTAATCGCAGTCAGCGATAAACGCCTGCAGATCATCAGCGACGGTATCCGGCCCCCGTTCGAGATCGCGATCCTCGTGTACGAGCACACCCAGCTCGTGGGCGCGTCGGTACAGCGCTGCTGTGTTGGATGCTCGGGCGACGCCGAGACAGGCATATCGAAACGGCCAGCCGCGCGCCTCGCAGTCAGCGGCGATCTGATTGAAGGGCGTGCCGGAGGAGCGGATTTCGGCCGGGTCGCGTAGATCGAAGTGGGCATCGAGATTGACGATGCCGATGCGCGGCTGGGTTTCGGACGATGCTAGGTGAGTCGCGATCCCTTGCCAGCTCGCGAAGGCGATTTCATGGCCGCCGCCCAGCAGAATCGGACGCTGGCCGGCCCTCATCAAGGCCGCGGCGCGCTGACCTAGATCGTACTGCGCCTGTTCCATCGCATGGCCGTTCGTGTCGTCGCCACAAACGATATCGCCGGCATCGTAGATGCGTTGCTGGTCGTCAGCATGCCAAGCCATATTGGCAAGTGCTGTGCGGATGGCTTGAGGTCCTCGACGTGCGCCCGGCCGGCCTTTATTGCGTGCCACGCCGGCATCGGATGCCAGACCCAGCAGTGCGATGCCCGGGTCAGTCTGGCCTGTCCATGGTTCGACGCACTGATGCCAGCGCAGGCTATCGGCCTCCGGATCGATACGGCCCTGCCAGGATGTCATGTCCACGGGATCAGCCATGGGTGATCTCGCCTGCGATCACACGCTGGTGAAGCCGGTTCGGCTGGACGGCATACGCCAACTCGGCCGGCGTTTCCACATTCCATACGCATAGATCAGCGGGGGCACCGGCGGCTAGCTGACCCAGCTCGGGATGGCCAAGTGCGCCAGCCGCATTGCTGGTCATACCGGCGAGCGCCTCCTGGGGTGTTAAGCGAAACAGTGTGCAGCCGAGATTGAGCATTAGTGTCGGCATAAACAGCGGCGAGCTGCCAGGGTTGGCATCGGTGGCCAAACTCATTGGGACGCCGGCTTGCCGTAATGTCTCGACCGGCGGCTTTTGAGTCTCAGCCAACGTGTAGAACGCGCCAGGCAGTAACACCGCCGCGCTGCCGGCATCGCGCAAGGCGGCTACGCCGGTCGCGTCTAGATACTCGATATGGTCGGCGGATAGGGCACCGAAGCGTGCCGCCGCAGCTGTGCCACCGAGATTCGACAACTGCTCGGCGTGCGCCTTTATGGGCAGCCCATGCGCTGCGGCCGCTTCGAACACGCGTTCGCATTGCGCCACGGAAAACGCGATTGTTTCGCAGAACACGTCTACCGCATCGGCCAATCCTTCGGCTACGGCGGCGGGTATCATCTGCTGACAGATGAGATCGATATAAGCGTCGCTATCGTTTTTATACTCGGGCGGAATGGCGTGGGCGCCGAGCAGGGTGGTTGTCACATGGATCGGGAAACGTTGTCCGAGATGTCGGGCAACGCGCAGCATTTTGAGTTCGTCGGCGACGGTTAGCCCGTAGCCGGATTTGATCTCGACCGTGGTGACGCCGTCATCAATCAAAGCCTGCAGACGCGGCGTGGCACGCTCGAATAGTTCGTTTTCGCTGGCAGCTCGGGTGGCATACACCGTGCTGAGGATGCCGCCGCCGGCATTGGCAATTTCGGTATAGCTTGCGCCTTCTAAACGCATTTCGAATTCACCGGCCCGCTGGCCGCCGAAAACCAGATGCGTGTGGCAATCGATCAGCCCCGGCGTCATGACCCCACCGCGCCCTTGTTCCGATGCCTCGTCAAGTGTGCGCGCGTCGAGCTCAGCCTCGGGGTAGATGGCTTCGATGGTCGAGCCGGCAATAACCACGGCCATCGGTTCAGTCATCGTCCGATGGCCGTCGAAAAGTGTCATGTCACGCCAGACCTGGCGATGCGGTGTCGTCATGGTTGCCCCGGTATCTCTATATGTATATACATTTCCAAAAGGCGTCGTTGGTTGCAATAGCTCTAATACCAAAGTAGAAGGCATAGAACAATTATTGACAAGCAACTGATATTGGTCGCAAGCAAGTTGGCCCGGAGACCTCGCCTGCTACTTGAGATCAGACCAGCTATATGTATATACAAATGCGGCGAAGTGGCTGGTTCTATCGGTGCTAAGCATCAACCGGGGGCATCCAGTTCATGTGCTGGCTATAAGTGTGCCGTCGTACGGGTTTGTGGGCGTCCGATTAACGCTCCCGCCTGTTGGGTGTTTATTGACGGCAATGCCGTTGCCTGATCGCGTCGTGCTGGCTGGTGCCTCAGGTGGAATGACGCCTTGAGCGTGCATTTTTGGCCATGATCGCGCGCAGCTTATAGCGCCCGCCCGGATAGATGAGGTGGGCGTAGCTGATCAGATGATCGGCTGACCAAGTCCGGTGTGCCAGGCGTAGACAGGCTTCGCTCGGCTCGAGTTCCAACCATTCAGCCGCCTGCGCGTCCACGTTCAGTGCCTCCACGATATGTTCCATATCGGAAATGGGGCAGGCGGCGACGAGAACTTCATTGGGGGTGTGGTGGGCAAAATCGGTTTGCAGGTAATGGGGCACCCAGTGTGGATTGACGTAACGATCCTCGAGCTGGATCGGTACGTCGTTTTCGCGGTGGATGATCGTGGTATGGAACACGGATGTGCCCAAGCGGACCCCCAGTCGCAATGCCACATCATCATCGGCGCTGGTGGTTTCACGACGGACTACGTCGTTGCGATATACATGATCGCGCCCGCGGACTTCATCGGCGATATTGTGAATCTCTAAGAGCGAGGATTCGGCCTTGCGGTGGGTTACAAACGTGCCTAATCCGGCATAGCGAACCAGATAGCCGTCATTCACAAGCTCCCGGATCGCTTTGTTCGCCGTCATGCGACTGACGTCGAAATCCTCGGCCAGCTGTTCCTCGGGAGGGATCTGGTGATCGGCCGGGAAGGTGCCGCTCTGGATGCGCTCGAGTAAATAGCACTTGATTTGACTGTAGAGTGGAGACGAAGCCATAAGTTCTGTCCAAGGGCTATGCCATCGTTGGCTGTGGATATACTCAGTCGATAGTGGCCATATACATGCGATCAACGCGATGGTGTCGCCGACCGAACCGAGCTCGCAAGCAGGGCCCGAAATGGAGAGCCTAACCTATGCATGCGATCGGGAGCAGGCGGCCGATGGGCGCGTTATTGTCGATCTCGCGATAAGTTCAAATTAAGTCGGCCCACATGCCTTGGTGGTCGCTTCTGGATGGGGACGCGATGCTAGCCTTTGCGCCGATTCTTGTTGGCGTGCTGATGCGTACGGTTATTACCTTCCAGTGCCTTGATCCGGTTGGTGGTCTGATTGTTGGCTTTAGTGGATGCGACAGCGCAGCAGTACTTCGCTGATGGCCTCCGTTGTGATGAGGCCGGTGTGCAGTTGAAGTGGCTTCTGTCGATGCAGTCCGATTAGCATGAACAGTTGGTTGTAGCACCACATCGCGCGCCGTGGATGACGGGCTAAGTAACGCATGCCCCAATCCACGAGCTGCGGATGGCTGGGTTTCATGCCAAAGGCGGCACTCGCTTCGATATGAAACCCGGTGGCGGCCGCTAGCGCATGCAGTTCGTCGGCGCTATACCGTCGACAGTGGCCAACGATGTCGTCGAACGCACGCCATTGCGAGGCATGTAGGGGCACCGACAACCACAGTTCGGCGCCGGGCCGTGCGACACGCGCGAGCTCATGTAATGTGGCATGGTCGTCGGCCGTGTGCTCGATGACATCGAACGCCGCAATCGCGTCGAACGTGTGGTCATCAAACGGCAGTTGTTCGACTGTGCCAGCACATATGTGACCACCGGCCTTTGCCAGTTTATCGAGGGCTGGTCGAGACAGGTCGACGAAATGCGTGCCGCTGATCGGTAGTCGTGGCCGCAGGCCCGGTCCTAGTTCGAGTCTTGGCGTATCGGGCGTGTTCAGATGCTCGAGGTGTGGCCAGGTATTGAATTTGGTCGGAGAAATCAGATGGGCCGAGCGCCAGAGGTCATTATAGAAAGATAAATTACGTCGGCGCGCTTTGGCTGCTGGGTTATGTGGCGTTGCCATGTTCTTGCTCGATCCGCTCGCATCGCGCGTTGCGCATCCTGTCCATGTCGAGAGCATACGCACGCTCGGCACAGCATATAAGCTCGTATCATCCACGTTGTGCACAATGCTTGGGGATAAGTATGTGTAGGAAGTGGGTGCGAAAGTCTTGATCGGTTATAAGGCGGCGGTTTGGCCAGCGTTGATTATTTTTTGATCAATTATCCGAGGGCGTTACGTGATGGCTGAGACAGCGGCGGATAAGCGCCTTGGGGGCGTAGCCAACGCCTGTATCTACTGGTCGGATCGTGTGCCGATCGATGCCGATTTTGGCGATGTCTATTTCTCCACGTCTGATCCGATCGCGGAATCGGATCACGTTTTTATCCAAGCCAATGATTTGTCCGCTCGATGGGCTGATTGGGGGTGGGGCCGACCATTCGTCGTAGGCGAGATTGGCTTCGGCAGCGGCTTGAATATCCTGCGCGCGGCGGCTTGCTTTTTGAGTCAGGCGCCGTGCGAAGCGCGCCTGCATTGTGTCTCGGTCGAAGCCCGGCCGCTTGACGTGGCCGATGCCGAAAGGCTTTTGGACTATGCCGAGGTTGGCGGCGATTGTCGCGCAGCATTACTCGATCAATGGCCGCATGCGGTGGCTGGCGTCCATCGGCTCGTGCTCCATCCACGTGTCACGCTGGACCTGCATCTGGGCGCGGTCGAGACAGCATTGGCGGATATGGACGCCTGTGTCGATGCCTGGTTTCTCGATGGTTTCGCACCGGCGCGCAATCCCGCGATGTGGCAGACATCGGTTTTGAACGCGGTGGCCGATCTCTCGCGACCAGGCACGACGTTGTCCAGTTTTACCAGTGCCGGTTGGGTGCGGCGTGGCCTCATGGCAGCCGGTTTCACCTGTAAGCGTGTGCCGGGTTTCGCCGGCAAACGCTCGATGTTGACCGCGCGGCTGCATACGGATGCTCAGCCACAGCCAAGCCGTGGCCGCGCTGCGTGGACGATGCGGCCAGAGCCGATCGAAAAACCACGTCGGGTTGTTGTCATCGGCGCCGGGCTGGCGGGCACGACAGCCGCGAATGCACTGGCCGCGCGCGGTTTGTCGGTTACGGTTTTTGACCCGGCCGGCGTTGCGGGCGGCGCCTCGGGGAACCGCCAGGCGGCGACCTATATTCGGCTACCGGCCGGGTTGGACGTGACCGGCGCGTTTTATCTTGCGAGCTTGAATTACACGCTTGCTTGGTTGAGGCAACTCGATCCGGCCCGGCATCTATGGCAAGACTGTGGTTTGTTGCAGATTGCGGCCAGTGCACGGGAGGCTGACCGGCAAAAGCGTGTCGCGACAGGCTGGGCGTTGCCCGAGACCATGTTGCGGTGTGTCGATCGCGTCGAAGCCGCCGCGTTGGCCGGTGTCGAGTTGGGCAGTGATGTGCGCGGTGGGCTCTACTATCCGGCCGCAGGCTGGGTTTACTCGGCCGAGCTCTGTGGTTGGCTCCTGGCACGCCACGGGCTAGAAGTTCAGGCTGAACGTATAACCAATTTGGTGCCGAGCCAAAATGGCTGGCGCGTCGAATCCGACACCGGGCGATCCGAAATATTCGATACGGTCGTAGTCGCCGCCGCTGACAAGGCGAGCTCACTTTGTCCGGATTTGCCCGAACTCGAATTGGTGCGTGGGCAGGCGAGTGAGTTCGCGGCCAGCGAGGTGAGGGGTGAGATCGCGCCCCGTTGCGTGGTGTGTGCTAACTCGTATGTGTTGCCGTCAGACGGCGCTCGGCTGACTGTCGGCGCGACGTATGCAAGCAACGATCCGGATGCCAACGTCCGCGCGAGGGATGATGCCGCCAACGTCGATGGTTTGGCTGCTACGACGCCGTTGCTCGCACGAGCACTCGGTGAGGCTGAACCAGTCAGCGGCCGTGTCGGTTGGCGTGCCGCGATGCCGGATAGTCTGCCGCTGGTCGGGGGTGTGCCGGATCGAAGTCAGTGGCTTTCGGCATATGCTGCGTATCGCCACGATGCGAAAACCCCGTTGTCAGCGCAGCCTTCGCACTGGCCTAATCTGTGGGTCTGTGCCGGGCATGCTTCGCGCGGCGTTGTCAGCGCGCCGCTGGCGGCGGAAATAAGCGCATCGATGATTTGCGGCGAACCGATGCCGGTTGCGCGATCACTGGTCGACGCGGTTAACCCTGGCCGATCCATGATTCGCGCGCTACGCCGGTGTGAAATCTAGGCCGGGGCGTGCCACGCAGCGCATGTGGCCCGCCGTGCCACACCCCGGCCGGGTATTTAGTTGCCGGTTACGTCAGCCGCGCTTTCGGCCGCTGAATGGACCGCGTTTTTCGCACTTTCGTACAGATTTTGGCTGCCCTGTTTAATATTGGTCCAGGCGCTGTTAGCACTGTCCTTGGTCTTTTGCCAGGCGTCCGAGGCTTGCTTTTTGCTTTTGGTCCACCACGAGTTCGAATATACTGGTTGGTCCTTGAGTTGTTTGGCACTCATGTCAACGATCACGGTGTAATCGGGGTGGGTTGAATCCTGGTTGCCTTGCGTTTTTACGCGCACCTGATTGGTATTGACGACGTACGATTTACCGTCCAGCCCGAGGGTATCGTCGCTTTCGACCACGAACGAGCTGATGCGCATGCTGTTATCGAAGACGATGTCGTCTAGCTCGCCAACCTGTTTATGGCCATCTTTGGTGTAGACATCGGCATCGAGTAATTGGTCGGCCGAATAAAGCCCTTGCGGCTTGTTATTGGCCAATGCCGTGCCGGGTACGGCGAGTGCGATTGCTAACGCGGCCGGGGCGATCAGCCCGAGCGTCTTGTTGTTTGAATGTTGCATCGAAATCTCTCCTTGAGTTTGAAGGCACTATGTTGGCGTTGTACCGCGTCGGTCGTGCGCCAACGTGTCACCCGTTCGGACAATATAATGTATCGAAAGTTTAGGTATTGTTGATAACGATATCCAACCTGTTTTTCATAAGCGCTGGAAACAGCGTAGGTCGGATGTAAAGCGCGAGGTTTGGGTGTGCCTAGCCGTTCGGCTGTGTAGCACGCCCAAACAATAATGGGAGACGCCGATGGGGCTTCGTGAAAGTAATATCACCCAGCTTAAAAATGATGTCTACGACGTTTTAGTGATCGGCGGCGGGATCAATGGCTCGGTCAGCGCTGCGGCGCTGGCTGGCAAAGGCGTCAAAACCGGCCTGATCGACGCTGGCGACTGGGCTGGCATGACCAGTGAGCACACCTCGAACCTGGCTTGGGGCGGCATCAAATACATGGAGTCTTATGACTTCAGGTTGGTGCGCGAACTTTGTAAGAGTCGCAATCATCTGATGCACAACTATCCCTCTACGGTTCAGGAAATCCGTTTTCTGACCACTATCATGAAGGGGTTTCGGCACCATCCACTCTATCTCTGGGCCGGCACTTGGCTGTACTGGCTCATGGGCAACTGTTTCACGCGCATGCCGCGGTTGCCATCGCTAGCCGCGCTCAACCGCGAGGAGCCGATTGTCGATACGTCGAATGCAACCGGGTGTTTCGAATATTCCGATGCCTATCTGCACGATAACGATTCGCGCTTCGTGTTCAATTTCGTGCGTTTGGCGATGAATAGCGGCTGTGCGGCCGCTAACTATGTCGAATCGGTATCTGCGACGCGCACCAACGGGCGCTGGCAGGTACAGCTTAAAGATTCACTCACCGGTGAAACATTCGATGTCGAGGCCAAGGCCATTGTCAACGCGTGCGGACCGCTGGCCGACGATTACAACGAGCGCATTGGCGTCAAGACCGAACACGCGCACGTTCTGTCCAAGGGCATCCACATAGTCGTCGATCAACAGACGCCGAACAAGCGCGTCCTGGCTTTTTTCGATGACGATGGACGATTGTTTTTCGTCATCCCCATGGGCAATCGCACCTGTATCGGTACGACCGATACGCGCACCGAGAATCCACGGCCGGAAGTCACCGACGCCGACGTCGATTTTTTGTTGAAAAATATCAATGAGCGGCTGACCCTCGACAGACCGCTGGCACGGTCTGACATCATCTCGACGCGCTGCGGCGTGCGCCCATTAGCGGTCCAAGCGGATGCTGGCCAGGGTCGAGATTTCTTGCAACTGTCGCGCCAGCATCACATCGATTTCGATGCTGACCAGGCACATCTCAGCATTTTCGGCGGCAAATTGACCGATTGCCTCAACGTGGGCGATGAGATCACTGAACGGATTGCGTCACTCGGCATCGCAGTGCCATACCCGAAATATCGCTGGTACGGCGAGCCGCCCGACAGCGTGCGTGACGAGTTTTTCCACCAAGCGCGTCTGATGGACCTGGATGCGATGACGTCGGCGGCCGCCTCCGAGCCGCTGTCCACGCGCCTGTGGCGGCGTTATGCGGCCAACGCTATCGGCATGCTCGAAAAAATCCGGGAAGACCCGAAACAGGCCGAGATCTTGATCGAGGGTACGGAATATCTACGTTGCGAGGTCGGTCAGGCCGCTCAGCGCGAAATGGTGACCAAGCTCGAGGATTTCTTGCGGCGGCGCTCCAAGATCTCGATGGTTAGTGACACCGCAACCATCCGCCAATCGGATGGTTTGATGGAAGCTTGCAGGATCCTGTTTGGCGACGATGCACAGGCGCGTTTCGATGAGTACTTCGTCGCGCGCGGGGTAGAGCCGAGCGCTGAAAAACAGTCGCCGGCTGACGCCGAGCCGCTGGGTCATAACGATGTGGTTGCAGCAGATGGTGAAGTGTCCGAACCGCTGAACTGGTAAGTGGTCGTATCGCTTGGAGGGCGGCGGTGCGGCCTCAAGACGCGTCGCTATCCGTGGTGTCTTGGCGCCGGTTGGCAATGAGCCCTTGGGCTTCGCGATAGCCGAGCTCGCGGATGCCTGATTGGGCCATGGAACTGCCCAGCGAATGTGACAAACCGTAGGCGAATGCCTGCCCGTAAAATGATGTGTTGCGTTTGAATGTCGGCAAACTATCGGCCATCGTATCGGCCGCTTCGAGGTCGCGTTCAAACGCTGCCCGCTTGTCGGCCAGAAATGCCATGAATGCCTCATCATTGGCCACGGCGTCGGCCAGCTCGAGGGTCCAGGTCAGATCGCTTTGCAACTCACAGACGCCGATAAAACGCCCGGCAACCGATTCGCCAAGACGTGTTGGCGGCGTCAGGGCCAGCCAAAATTGGTCGGGTTGTTCGTAGAGATAGTACGGTTTGCCGACAACCGGCTGAAATCGGAATGTCGATTCCAGTATAAATAGCGATGTAAAAAGCTCGGCCGAAACCTGTTCGATGTGTTTCGGTGGGACTTGGTCCGCGATCACACGCTGAGCATCGAGGTTTGCGAGGATCGGCGACAGACCCTTGCCCTGTGGGTTGGGAGTGTTCTGACTCATGGTGTCGGCGCGCCTAACGCGCCGGGTTGAAATTCACCATTACTCTAACAATCGGGGCGACTGATTTCGCGATTATTGCCAGTGCGCGCCATAATGGTTGCGCGTCGTCGTGGCCATGTTTTTTTGCTGATTTGATGAGAAACGCCATGAGCCGTATCCGATACAAGCTGCGCCTCCAGCGTGCGGCATTTAATTCGTGAAGCATCAGGCTGACAGCGAAGTAGCGGACAGTGCTTCAGCCGACGGGAATTGGCGCGCCGATTTCCTGGCCGGTGTACGCGTCGTGTCGCCGGTTCTGGTCGGCATATTGCCGTTCGCTTTGATTGTTGGCGTCTCGATGGCACAGGCTGGATTCTCGATCGCTGCGGCGGGGGTGATGTCGCTGTTGGTATTCGCCGGTGCGTCGCAGTTGGCCGCCGTCTCATTACTGTCAGCCGGTGCGCCGGTGGCAGTGGTGGTTTTGACCGTGGTCATCATCAATCTGCGCTTTGTCATGTACAGCGCTTCGCTATCGCTCTATTTGCACCGTCTAAGTGCGCCGGTGCGGGCAATGGTCGCCTATCTGTTGAATGATCAGGATTATATGCTGAGTCTCTACGCGTTTGAGCAGCGCTCGAATACGCGTTCGCGCCTGGCGTTCTTTATGGGGACAGCGTTGCCGCTCTGGTTGGGTTGGCAGTCGGCCACGCTTGTCGGTGCAAGCCTCGGCGCTGGGGTGCCGTCTGCCTGGCGACTCGATTTTGCCGTGTCGTTGACTTTTCTAGCGATGCTGGTGCCGGCCGTGCGTGACCGGGCAGGGCTATCAGCGGCCGTTGTCGGCGGTGGCGTGGCCGTTGCACTGGCAGGCTTGCCGTCCAATCTCGGCCTGATCATTGGCGCTGCGGCCGGGGTTCTAGTGGGCATTGCCGTGCGTCGTGTAACAGGCGTGCGAATCGCGCGATGAACGGCGTCGGACTTTGGTTGACGATTGTGGTCGCGGGCGTGGCGACGTATCTGCTTCGCTGGTCGTTTCTGGGTTTTCTCGGGCGCTATCGTATGCCTGATGTTGTCGCCGAGGCGCTGGATTTTGTACCGCCGGCCGTGCTCGCTGCGATAGTGGTGCCCGCTGTTGTTAGCCACGACAGCGGTGCGCTTGTATCGATATTCGAGCCGCGGCTCTGGGCGGCCGTGATCGCCGGCGTCGTCGCGTGGCGCACCCGGAGTATCTTTTACACGATCGTCGTCGGCATGGCGGCACTCTGGTTGCTGATCGCCCTCGGTGCGTAAAGCGGAGTCAGGCGGCAGTCGATGTGCTCGGTTTATGTGGCGGCGTGTCGCGCACGAGACGTGTGGCCGCCAGGGCCAGAAGAATCACGGCCCCGCCAGCGGTCAGGCGGATCAGGTTGGCGTCGTGGTTCCAGATGACGATGTTGACGAGCAACCCGGCCGGCACCAGCACGTTGTTCATGACCGCCAATGCCCCGGCGCTGACCTGCGTCGCCCCCGAATTCCACAACAGGTAGCCGACGCCGGACGAACCCAGCCCGAGCCAAGCCAGCACAGACCACTGCATGCCCGTCGTCGGCAGTTGGTGCCAGTCGCCGAACAGGCCGAACGCCAGCGCGGCTACTGGTATGGCGCCGATAAAGAACCAGCCAAATACATGCGTCGGGTTGTAGGAGGGGAGTTTTTGTACCAGCCGACGATAGGCGACTTGGCCGATCGCGAAACACAGATTCGCTGCCTGGATCAGACAGAAGCCGACCCAAATGTTGTTACCGACACCGTGGTAGCGGATGATTGCGGCACCGGCGACCGCGCCGCCCGCAGCCAGCAGATAGATAGGGCGGAAACGCCGTACCATCAGGTCGTCCAGCAGGCTGATATAGATGGGTGTGGCAACCGTAAATAATATGAGCTCCGGCACCGATAGCCACAGGTAGGCTTGATATAGGCAGATGTACATGAGGCCGATCTGTACGGCGCCGATCGCCATCAGACCGATAATTGCGCGTGGCGGGATCGCACGCGGCCGCAGAAATGGTGCGAGTAGTAGACTGGCCAGCGCGAGTCGGGTCAGTATCGAGAAATAATTGTCGACCTGGCCACTTAGATAGACGCCGATCAAGCTAAAGGAAAATGCCCAGAGGGCAGTAACGGTCCAGAGATAACCCATGCAAGCTCGACAGTCGGCGAATCACAACCACGCTATGATGCCAGCAATTTGGAATCGCTTGAACTGCGTTCGTTCGTTCACGACCGTTGTCCATGAAACCGAACCCACCGACGGCGTGACCCGGCGCGTGGTCGGGCACGCACAGCCGTCGTTGGAAGACGACGGGCAAACATTGCGCGTCGCTGAAAATGGTTGGCTATATTTGCCCGGCAGCACACGCACGCTGGCCACATCGAATGTTTATTGCTGGCGCGTCGAAGCAGGGCAGTTGGCGCTAAGCTATGACCGCGCGCAGATCGGACGTTCGGCTCGACTAGTTGTGTTCGAGCCCGCATCGGCGGTCGGTTTGCAAAGCGCGTCGCCGCACTGTTGTGGCGCGGATCGTTATTACGCACACGTGACGCTTACTGGCGAGGATATCGAGTTGAGGTGGCATGTCGTGGGTACGGCCAAGAATTACATCATGATCACCCGCTACAGGCCGCATACGCTGCAAGGTCAGGCGACAGTATCCAGCGTAAGCGCGACTGACCAATGAAAGGGCGAGCGACACTACTAAAAGCGGCCGGCTCGGTTGGCAGCATGACGTTTGTCTCGCGCATCCTCGGTTTCGTGCGCGACGTAGCGTTCGCTACGTTATTCGGGGCCGGCATGGGCATGGACGCGTTTTTGGTGGCGTTTAAAGTGCCCAACTTCTTCCGGCGTTTGTTCGGCGAGGGGGCGTTGCGCCAGTCGGTGGTGCCAGTGCTGTCGGATACGCGAACCAACGCGTCGGAAGCAGAGGCGGCCGACCTCGTGAATGCGGCGAGCGGGACGCTGGCGGTCGTTCTGCTCGGCGTAACTGTCGTTGGCGTATTGGCCGCGCCGGGGCTGGTCTATGTCTTCGCGCCGGGGTTTAGCGACGACGCGTCTCAGTTTCATCTGACCAGCCAATTACTGCGCCTGACATTTCCCTATCTGCTTTTTATCTCGTTGGTGGCATTGGCTGGTGCCGTGCTAAACACTTACCAGCGTTTCGCTGTGCCGGCCTTCACGCCGGTGTTGTTAAACGTGTGCTTGATTCTGGCGGCTGTGTTCGCCGCGCCTTTGCTGGAGCGCCCGGAGTTGGCACTCGCGATCGGCGTACTGGTCGCCGGTGCGGCGCAGCTTGGGTTTCAATTGCCGTTTCTCGCGCGCATTGGCTGTCTGCCGCGGCCGCGCTGGGCCTGGCGTGACCTACGCGTCCAACGCATCCTGAAGCTCATGCTGCCGATCATCTTCGGTGCTTCGGTTACCCAGATCAATTTGCTAGTCAATACTGTTATTGCTTCACTGCTGGCGGCAGGTAGTGTGAGCTGGCTTTACTACGCGGACCGGTTGATGGAATTCCCGCTCGGCGTGTTTTCGATCGCGATCGCGACCGTCATCCTGCCGAACCTGTCAGCCCGCCACGCCGAAGCATCCACGTCCGGGTTCGCTGCAACCATGGATTGGGCGTTGAAACTGCTCGTTTTGCTCGGTATGCCGGCCATGTTAGGTCTGTTCATGTTGGCTGGCCCGCTGGTGACTACGCTGTTCGGTTATCATTCGTTTACGCCACACGATGCGCGTATGAGTGCCTACGCGCTGATGGCGTACGCCTTGGGATTCATGGGCTTTTCATTCGTCAAGGTGTTGGTTACAGGGTTCTTTTCGCGCCAGGATTCGCGCACGCCGGTGCGCTGTGGCGTGATCGCTATGTCGTCTGCGATGCTGTTGAACGTGGTGTTTGTATTGTTTTTCCAATGGCGCGGTTGGACAGCACCGCACGCGGGGCTGGCACTGGCAACTTCGGCGGGGGCGTTTTTAAATGCCGGGCTGTTGTATTACTACCTGCGCAAAAGCGGGGTTTACGTGCCGGGGCGCGATTGGCTTGGCTTTTTATGCCGCGTTGCGTTGGCGTGTGGTGCCATGACCGTAGTGCTGGCGTTCGGTGGCTGGGATTGGTCGCGTTGGCTGGCGCGCCCATTGGCGCTCAGGATCGGCTGGCTCGCGGCGTGGATCGCAATTGGCGCGGCGGTGTATTTTGCCGTTTTGTTTGTTAGTGGCTGGCGGCCGCGACAACTCCAACGCGTGGAAATAAGCACCGGATGAGTCGGTGTCCAACGATACGAGCCCGGAGTTTCGCTTGAAACTCGTTCGCAACGTCCAGACGATGCCGCCGCTGCCATGCTCGTCGGCGCTGACCATCGGTAATTTCGATGGGTTTCATCGCGGCCACCAGGCGATCGTGGCACGAATCCGCGAGCACGCCCGGCAGACCGGCGGTGTGTCCGTGGTTATGAGTTTCGAGCCTATGCCGAGTGCTTGGTTCGACCCTGACAATGCGCCGGCACGCCTGCTCTCAATCCGTGACAAGCTGACGTTCATCGCCGAAGCCGGTGTCGATTATTTCGTCTGTGCGCGATTCAACGCGGATCTAGCCGCCATGTCGCCGGAACAGTTTCTGCAGGACCTGGTTGTGAGCCGCCTGCGCGCTGCGTTGGTAGCTGTCGGCGACGATTTTCGTTTCGGGGCACACCGTGCCGGCGATATCGATATGATCCGTCGTTTCGGCGCCGCTTACGATTTCGATACTGAATCTGTGCCGGAAGTCATCGATGACGGCGAGCGCATCAGCTCGACCCGTGTGCGGGCCGCATTGGCGGCAGGCGAGGTTGAGACCGCGAACCGTTTGCTCGGCCGGCCTTACGCACTCACCGAACGCGTCATTCGTGGCCAGCAACTCGGTCGCGAAATTGGCTTCCCGACGCTCAATCTTTATCTGGCGCACAGTCCGGGGCTGCGTTACGGCGTCTACGGCGTGCTCGTTAACGTTTGCGATGGTCCGCATGCAGGCGCCCAACTCACGGGCGCGGCCAGTTTCGGCGTGCGGCCGACCGTCAATGGTCAAACGCCGTTGCTCGAAATCTACCTGCTGGATTTTTCCGGCGATCTTTATGGTGCTCGCGTTTCTGTATCATTCGCTACGTTCATCCGCGATGAACACCGGTTCGACGATCTGATGACCATGACTGAACAAATGCACCGCGACATCGCGGCCATTGCCGAGCACTTCGGCCAACCCTCCGGCATTTGAGATATGAGTGATTCCGGCTCCAGTGACAGTGAGGCGCCGCCACGTGTGCGAAATGTGCAGTGGCTATGGCTCGCTGTTGCAATCATCGTGCTTGATCAGGTGGCCAAGCAGCTTGTTATCACCGAGTTGTCGCTCTACCGGCCGTTAACGCTTACATCGTGGCTCAACATAACGCTGATGCACAATACTGGTGCGGCGTTCAGCATTTTTAGCGAGGCCTCGCCGTGGATGTTTGCGGTGTTGGCCGTGGCCGTTGCCGCTGGCATCCTCGTCTGGCTTTGGCGCCACCCGTTCAGTGAGCGTCTAAGCGCCGCGGCCTTGGCTCTGATCGCGGGTGGTGCTCTTGCTAACGCCATCGATCGCGTTACCCGCGGTCACGTTGTGGATTTCATCGATTTCCATATTGGCGCGTGGCACTATCCTGCTTTCAATATCGCGGATAGCGCGATTGTAATCGGCGCGCTCGGGGTTGCACTCGCTGCGTTTTTACCGGCGCGGCAGGCGTAGCGTACGCGGCTGAGGCCGCTGCAGTTGCTGGGCGATCAGCCCGTGCGGGCTACCAGCAGTTGCCCGGATCTGAAGACGACTGCTGGCCGTTGGCTCGCAGTGTGTACTGTGTGCAAGCGTCGTTTGTTTGGTCGCCTCGAGCGTTGGCGATCACCTTGAAGCCGCTAACCGAGCTGTCCGCGGACACGGTGTATGCTTTGTTATCCGTAGTTTTGTCCACGTTGATGCTCGCCAGGTTCTGCGGGTAGTGGTGAACCTGTGCGTAGAACTGCTCACCGCGGTTCACGGCTTTTTTGAGTGTGGATTTGGCGTCAACTCGCCGTGCATGACGCACTTGTGACAGGTATAGCGGATAGGCGATGGTCGCGAGGATCGTGACCACCAGCACGACGATCATTAGTTCGATTAGTGTGAAACCGCGGTAGGACCGTGCGCTCTCGCGATACATGTGTGGCGTGCCCGTTTTAGCCGCCACGTCGGATTTCGCGCCAAGTGATGCGCTTGGCCGTTGAACCTTGAGCGGTGGTTAGCGTTTGGGTCGTCTCATCCGAATGTGGGGTCAATGTGGTCTTGGCGCCGTTGGCTTTGATCATCGTGATCGTGCCTGCCGAGATGCCTTGTTGTGTGGTCTGATAAATGGCCGCTTCGCCGCTATTGATGGTGTCCGTGGTGGTAAAGCGGCCGTCGCCGTTGACGTCGAATGCGGCATTGGCGACTGGACCGCCGGTATAAGGGTTGAGCCGATAGAGTCTGCTCGTGTCGCTGGGATTACAAAGCTGGCCGGAGGGCGCTGTGGAGGCGCCGGTTAACACGACCTTGCCTTTTTGCCGGATAAGCGCCCACTGGTTGATAATTCGTTGTCCATTGGTGCCGAGGTCAAGCCGCCAGCCACGGTCGATGTTGTCGTATGTGTCGGCTGTGCCGCGCTGGTAGTGCACATCGGTGGTGGTATCGCCGATGCTGCCGAATATCTGGTCGTTGTCGGCGGCTGTCGCCTTACCAAGGCTGCGGTCAGCGAGATCGCTTGGCTCGATTTGTGTCGAAACAAACCCACGATGGGTCGCTGTCTTTGTCGCGCCCGCATCCCAGAGGCCGTAGACGTAGTTCTTGCGTGTTCTTGCGTCGGTGCCGGACGCGTCGGCGGCTTCTAGATACTTGCCCGAGCCGAAAAACACCATGACCCCGCGCGGTTTGGCCACCTCCGGTGGTCCACGGCTGACAATCGGCGCCGCAGTGATTGGCCGTGGATGTTTTTGGTCGCCGTTGGTGCGCCGCTGCGTCGTCTGATAGAGCAGATGGGCAGTCCAGCTGCCTTTGTTGGTGTCACTCAGATCAAACCGCCACATATTGCCGTGCAGGTCGCCAGCATAGACGTAATCGGTAATTAAATCGCTGTCGCTGTCGATCGAGTACGGGCTGCTCATACCGTTTGGCCCTGATCGTGGCGCTGGTGCGTTGTCGTTACTGGCCACGAATTTCTTGATCAAAGCGCCATCGGACAGTTTGACGATATACAGAACCGCTTTGTTGTCCTTGCTGTTGTAGCCGTTGCCGAATATCGCAACCCAGTCGCCATTGTTCAGCTGTGCGATCAGCGGTTTGCTATAAGTCAGGCCGAGTTCGGCAAAATCGCCGTTGTCTGGGGTGATATCCCAGAGCACACCTTGCTCCAAAAATTCGCCGGGACGCGTCACATCCAAGGCGAAAACGCCCTTGCCGCCACCGCGCAGGCCGGCGACGAGCACCGTCGCCCAATTATTGTCGATGACGGCGTCGCTAACGGTCGGTGTTGCATCGGCGTAGAACCGATGTGCGGGCGTTTGAGCCGTTAGCTCATGGATTTTGGGGCGTACTGCGGACGGAATATAGGCAAACAACTCATTACCACCGCCGCGACTTTTCGGCTCGGCGCTGAACGCGTGCAACATGCCGTCATTGGCTTCGACATAAATCGCTGAGGTGCGGTTGTTGGTGTTATTCATGAAATCGCGGTAGCTGTTGATTGCGTCACCGCTGTATTGATTGATGTAACCAACAAGGTCAGGCCGAGAGCCTACGTAGGCGGGCGTCGAATGAACGATGTCGCCGAGCACGGTCCCGTTGCGGGTGCGGAAGTCGCCGAGCCGGGTGCTCGCGTTGGCCCTGTCGCCGCGAATGTATTGAATTGTGGCTTTAGTCAGCTTATCCGAGTTGGGGAAGCTGTTGGCTTGGTCGGGCGTGAATTCGACTGTGGTATCGGCTGTGTGGGTATAAATAGTGCGGCCCGAGGGATTTTGAATATCGCCGTTTTGTGCTTGCCAGCCGTCGCCGAATGGTATGGCGTTGAAATTCGGCATCGTGTTGCCGGTAAATGGGTAAGCTCGGAGTATGCCTTGGCGCCCCTGGAATGAAGCCTGATAGATGAACGTTCCAGCAGACGCTTTGTGTCGGTTGGCTGCGAGCTTATTGCCCCTTAGCGGCTTGTTCAGAATTTGTCTCAAGATTTTCGAAAACTGTTTCTTGAGTTCGGTTGGCCGGGTCGCGCTGCGTAATCGACCTCGACTGTTAACCGCCGCATGCCATAGGTCGTCGATTTGTCCTGGTGTTGATTTCGCAGCGCCGCGCGAGCCGGGTAGCTCGCTTTCGGAGGGCCAAATGCCAGCGGTCACATTGGTTTTTAGGCTTTTATTCTTATTTGCTGATAGATCAGCCCCGGTTTTGTATGGGTTAGGTTGGTTGTTCGTGCCGAATGTGTTGCCTGACTGCCTTAATGTGACGCCGAAAAATGTGACATGTTGTTCGGATCGGCAATCGAGTGATGCATCGTGGTTGGTTTTTTCGCATCGGTTATCCGTCCCAACCGGCGCATTCTTGACGAGCTCGTCCCAATCACCTTGCTCGTCACGGTTCCAGTTCGATGGTTCGGGTGGCGCATCTAAGTTGTAATAGTATTTGGCGGCTATGTCCGCCATCGTGTTTTTCACCCCGTCATTATCATTATCGCCAATATCGAGGTTGTTGCTACGTCCGTAGCCATCCATGACAAGAATCATATAATTCTTCTGACAGGGGGATTGCACGAACCCCTTCTTCTCGAACCTCGACCCTAGGAAATTCAACGCTTTTGTATCGTGTGCGCCGCTACTTAGATTGGCATCCAGGATTCGAGTATTGAATTTGTTGGGTATACGGATTTAATGGTTGATGGGGCACCTTCACCCCATCAATCTGATACCACTCTCAGATGGTTGATAGATCGACTCCGTAGTTGAGTTCCTCTGCGAAGTCCGGCAGTCCGTAACCGATGGTTTTCTTGTAGAAAGGAGAGACCTTCGCAGTCGGTGCCTTCTTCTTGTGCTTCGTGGTGTAGAGCATTCGTGCCCGCATCACCTCGAAGGAGTAACCGCGCCCTTCACGGTTCTTGTCCTTGGCCAGTCGGTTGATGGACTCCGTGTAAGCGTTGGTGACGGGCATGTCCGTCTCGAAGTAGGTCATGGTCTCTTCGCGCCAGTTTCCCACTGCCCTGACCAGATCGCTCCAGACTTCCTTTTGGCCCTTCGGGATGGTGGCTATCCACTCGTCCAGGGCGGCTTCTGCCTGGAGCCGTGTGGTGGCGTCCCAGATGCCGTAGAAGCGCTCCTTGTGCTCGTAGGCGGCCAGCAGTTGCGGGAACGCGCCTGTCCAGGTCTCCATGATGAGGCGCTCCCGGTCTGAGACTTCGTGAGCGCGTTTCAGCAGGATTTTCCGGTCTCCCTTGAGAGTCCGGCTCTGGGACGGTTTCAGCTCCTTTCTGAGGCCCTTGCGCACTCTCTCTAGGGCATCGTTGGCCATGCGCACCACATGGAACTTATCGACCACGATACGGGCCTGGGGCAGCACAGCCTTGACCGCTGCCCGGTAGGGGTTCCACATGTCCATGCTGACGATCTCGACCTTCTGCCGGTCTTTCAGCTTCATCAGGTAGTTGGTCACCACGTCCTGGCGGCGGGTGGCCAGCAGGTCGAGCAGGGTTCGCTCCTCAATGTTGGTCAGAATGCAGCGGTAGCGCTTGTTCAGGTATAGCTCGTCAATGCCCAGGATGCGGGGCGTCTCGAAGCGGTGCCAGCGCCCCAGGAACTCGGCGCGGGCGTTGAAGATGTCGCGCACCGTCTTCTCGTCCAGGCCGGTCTGTGCCGCCACAAAGGTGTAGGGGTGGTTGAAGGATTCCTTCTCCACGTACTCATGCAGCCGCAGTGTCATACGGAATCCGTCCACCATCTCCGGTAGCTGGGGCCTGAATGTTGTCTTGCAGGCCCGGCAGGTGTATCGGCGGCGGACCACCCAGAGAGTGACCCGCTTGCCGTGGATGGGCAGATCACGATAGGGAACGTCACGCTTGCCGAACCGTACGAACTCACCCTGCACGCCGCATTCCTCGCAGGCGATGGGATCGGGCACGTCCACCTGGAAGTGCATTTCGTCGTCGGTTGATTTGCAGCCCAGTACTTGGTATTGCGGCAGGTGAAGGATGTTGTCGGGAAGTTCGGTCATGGTGTTGTATAGGCGTAGGTGTCAGTCAGATCCATCCGGCTCGGCATTGGTGTTTGCTTTTTTACCCAACAAGCTGCTGGAAACGAAAAGTAAGGCACCGAGGACAATTGCAATATCAGCCAGGTTGAAGGCCGGCCAATGCCAGTCTCGCCAATAGAAATCAAAGGAATCCACAACATAGCCGCGAAAGACCCGGTCAATCAGGTTGCCCATGGCGCCACCGAGGATAAGACTGTAAGCGATGGCTTCTCCTTTATGACGATTTTCAAGGATCAGCTTGATCAGAAAAATCGAGACCACTACCGCGATTCCGATAAAAAAGTAGCGCTGCCAGCCTCCACCATTCGCAAAAAGACTGAATGCGGCACCGGTGTTCCATAGGTGCACCCAGTTAAAGAACGGGGTCACCGAAACATACTCGCCATAGGCCATTGATTGCTGCACCAGCCACTTTACAGCCTGATCAGACGCTGCCAGCAGGCCCGATATGGACAATAGGGCATACGGCGAGAGCTTTTTGCCAATAATGAGCATTATTTAACCCTTCAACGCCAAAATGCGTCTGGCACCGTTAAGTACAATGCCCCCCGCGATGGTGCCGATAATCAGATCCGGATAATTGGAACCGGTCCACGCGACCAGGGCGCCGGCGGTGATGACCCCCAGGTTGATCACCACGTCGTTGGCCGAGAATATCCAGCTTGCCTTCATGTGCGCCCCGCCTTCCCGATGTTTGGATATGAGCAGCAGACAACTGGTATTGGCAATCAATGCGACGAATGCGATAGCCATCATCACCAGCGATTCAGGCTCACTACCGAATACAAAGCGTCTCACCACCTCTACGAGCACGCCCACAGCCAAGATCAGTTGCAGTACACCAGCAAGATGCGCGGCACGTACCTGCATTTTCACGCTATGTCCAACCGCATAAAGGGCAAGCCCGTACACCGCCGCATCGGCAAAATTGTCCAGGGATTCTCCAATCAGGCCGGTGGACTGGGCGATCAGACCGGCAGTCATTTCCACCACGAACAGAAGTGCATTGATGCCGAGCAACCAGCGCAGGGTCCCGGATTCTTGCTTAGCAGAAGCTGCCGAAAACTCGGCGGCCTTGATGGTCTCCGGATTTGCAGCGACGGTTTCCTGAAGCGAGGCGCCTAGCCCCAAGGTCTTCAGTTTCGAGGTGACGGGCTCGACCTCGCCGTCATGCACGACCTTCAGCCGGCGGTTCGACAAGTCGAAGGACAGCGCCCGAATCTCCTCAAAGCCGTTCAGGGCTAGGCGAATCATTCGTTCTTCTGATGGACAGTCCATCTTCGGCACGGCATAAACACTGACCCATCTCCCTGGCGCCTCGGAGGAGGCCTGTATATCGGTATCCGCTGCGGACGTTGCATCACCGCCACAGGCGCCACCACAGGATTTGCTCATGATACGACTCCACTTGAACAATGTTGTGGTACCATTTAAAACTATAAAGCTACTATAAGGTCAATAGAGTAAAGAATCCGTTGGGGAGGAGGCTGATGCGCATTGGTCAGTTGGCGCAGTTGGTAGGGGTCGAAACACAGACGATCCGCTTCTATGAACAGCAGGGCTTGTTGCCGCCGCCTGATCGGCAGGACAACGGTTACCGTGTCTATACCGAGAAGCATGGTGAGGGGCTGGCCTTCATCCGTCGCTGCAGAATCCTGGGCCTGTCACTGGCTGAGATTCACGAACTACAGAGCTATCAGGACGACCCTCATCAGCCTTGTACCGCCGTCAACGCCTTGCTCGATGATCACATCTCTCATGTGCGGTCGCAGATAACCGCTCTGCAAGCGCTTGAGAAACAACTCGTTTCACTGAGAGCGAGTTGCAACGATGACCGGGAAGTTGAGGCGTGTGGGGTTCTTGCTGGAATTAGCGAAGGAAACATGCACCAGCAGTAGGTGAAGCATCAACCAGATAATCCGATGAGATGCCGGTCTGTCTCACTCTCATGCAAAGGTAAGATCAACCATTTAATCCGCTTACCCAATTTGTTTCGGTTGTCGTCGAGGTTATAAGGAACGTCGTTGGCAAACCTCGGACGATGATTACTAGTGCAGATGCCGACATTGAGATGGTCGAAATCGTTGAACGCACGCACCAGTGCGTTTTTGATGGCTCCGGAACGGTTTCTGTTATACGCGAACCAGTTGGTGAAGTTACCAACTGCCGCCCGATAATCTGCCGACTTGGTAAAGTTGTCCGGTTTGATTTGGAAACGATAGAAAGGTTGGCTGGTGTTGCCCGGAGCTCGGCTGGTGGATGGCTTGATTTTATTTGTTCTATAACTGGAAAAATATTTGCCGGCTCTGGATTGGGCGTCCTCTTTACTGGCTCCAGTTAAGTAAAACGTGGCAGGAAAAAAATCATATGCGCCCGCGTTGCAAACTGAAGCGCAGTCATCCGGCTTGGGCATACCCTGGCGATAATCAAACTCTCCTGCCGTGATGGCCGTCATGTCGATTTCATCGTCTCGCTCACCTGTTATTTTTCCAGGGACATAGCGGACACGAGTCAAATTTGAAGATTTATCACGATAGTCGGTATCGCCGGGCCAAGGCCTGTATTCCTGTGTTGGTGAGAAATACTGTCGGTTGAAGTCGGGGGATCTTATAAAAGCATAGTCCGGAACGGGTGGAATAGTACTCTTGGTCCTGTTTGGAAAGACCATTTGGTATGCGAGTCCGGAACTGCGCAAATCACCATTGCTGGTAACAAAAGAGCCGTCTCGCCAATACACGTGATTTTGTGCACCGAATAACATCTCGAACTTCATGGCGCTCGAGCCGTCGACTGCAAGCAGCACGGTGGGATCCACGTGAGAACTGGCGATTAGTGGGTTTCTCGGGATGCTTATCTGGTTCGCGTTCGTGTCGGCTTGAGCGCTAATCGCGGCATTAGCGATAATAGTTGACGCCAGAGGAATGACATAAGAAAGGCGCATATAGCCGCTGATACGTTTATTTTTTGTTTTAATTTTCATGATTGTTATCCGCTAGTTGGCAAAACTCGAATAACTTAATTTTTTATGTAAAAAAATTTTATAATCGTATTAAATGTCGTTTTTATTTTCAGTAAATTCTCGTGTTACCGATGGCCGTATTGTTTTTTAAACACACTTTGCGTCACGGTCGTCGTTTGGCTGCCTGGTCCTTGGGTACGCGCGGTTGTCGTGAAGAAATATATGCCGCCGCCGTTGGCTTGCGCGGTCTGGCTTAGCTCTACGCTCGATGCTTGTTGATAGGTGACCCAGTAATCAGTATGTGTGGGCGACGTTCCGCCGGTTGAATAAGGCTGTGCGGCGTTTGGATAGGCTGTGCCGTCAATCCATTTGGAGGGCGCTAAAGACTTTTTCGGTTGGGGCGCAACGTCAATTGCAGCATCACCGCATGAGGTTGTCTGTATCACCACACCGTTGGCCTTTAGCTTGTAGCAATGACTGTTGGGCGTCGGATACCCAGGCGTTGCGCCGAGTACGGACTCGCTGTAGCGGAGTGCGTTATTAGCGGTTTGTCGGGATGCGGCTTTAGCATTTGTGTTGGTTGCCATTTTCTGCTGTAGCGTCGACGAATTGATGCTGGAAAGTGCCAGCAACGTGATGATGACGAGAAACAACAGGGAGGTGATCAGAATGAAACCGTCTTCGTCATGCGTGCGGGTTATGCTCGGGATTGTGCTGACTTTAGTTGCGTGCATTGCGGAAGAGCACCGTTCGGTCGAAGAAGAGAAAGCCGCGACGTGAGTCGTTCACATCAATATCGGGCCCGTTGACGAAGCTAAAACTGCGTGAAATCGGTGTGGAGAGCACACGTTTACGTGTTTGAAATAGCGCTTGGATGCGCAGCGTCAATATCTGACGTTGTTGCCTTGGTTTTAGCGAATCGACGTAGTGATCGACCGACCCGTCGCCGTCGGTATCAAGAGCAAACCGCGTACGAAATGCCCGGATATTATTCAGCAATGGGCGAGTGATTGGGTAACCGGTGCCATCTTTCGGGGCATAGGTGTGGCATTTGATCTGGTTTTTGTCAGTGCCACTGATGTAATATTCGAGAGAGAAATCGGCTACTCTTTCCGAAACAACAGTATTATCGGTTTTTCCAATTTTTTTGCCAAGGCAGTTATGAAGTCCGCCAGCGGCTTGAAATCGGATACGCAAGATCGTTTTCTGTTTGGTTGTCGCTGCGCCGATATAGCTGCCCCGCGCGAGTGTTGGCGCGGATCCCGGGGCTGCATCGCTTTTTAGAATATTTGTCAATTTTTGTGATGGTTCGACGTGATAGCCAGCCTGCGCGATGGCGTCGTCGAGCATCACATTAAGAAGACGTGCGCGCGCCTGGAGGCCGGCTAAAGCGTTCTGTGCGCGTAAGCTGTTTCGGTTGCCGAGCATGATGTGTAGCACGCCGGCCAAAAGAATGAGGGATATGATGAGTGCGATCATCAGCTCGATCAGTGTGAAGCCGGTTTGTTCGGCACGTGAAAATCGCTTCATAGCGTCACCCGCCGTGTCATACAGTAAGTTTTGCGTGCCGAACAACTGTTTGTCACGTCGTCGGAGCTTCCCGAATTCTGATAATTAATCTTGTTGAGATGCCAGGCGATCGTGATTCTGAAGCGGTAGGGTGGCGTTCCCGCGTCGCCAATGCTTTCGATTGACCCTTCGCCACTTGGTAGCGTCCGTGCCAGCGATTCGGCCCATTGATGTAGATCGTGTGCTGCAACTTGCCTGGGCGTGCATGACGAACTGCAATCCTGGCTGGGCACACTGGCCGTGCTTTTCCCGGCATAGTGATTGTTGATGCGTGCTGCATCCGCTTTGTTAGCGCGTATGCGGCTTACCATGCTTTGCATGGCAACAGTGGCTTGAGTCTGGGCTGCAGATGTCTGAGTGTTTTTCAAACTGGCCGTTTGCAACCCAATCAGTCCGGTTAAACCGATCGAAATGATGACAATCGCAACCAGTGCTTCGAGTAGCGTGAAACCGTCCTCGAATCCATCTGTCGAGATCCTCATTCGATATTGGTGCAATGCGCGTTTTTGTCACCATGCACGCTTCGGATGCGCCCCGTTTGCGCGACGATCAGACAAGTTTTATTCGGGGTGTTACTTGTTTGCACGGAGAAACTACCGTTGGTCCCCCGCGCGAAACCATTAGGTCCGAACACAACTTTTGCTGATGCCCGATTCCACTTGATGGTCGGGCGGTTCGAAGTGGGTGTATGCACTGTAATCGGACTGCCAGTACCGTCGTGGCGCTGAATGATCCAGCCGTCACGCCACGCGTCGTTGTTACTGCTGCAGGTGGATTGGTCGGTGCTTGCGCAGAGGGTTATTTTTCGATCGCGTTTGACCGCGGCTGTGCGTGCATGGTGGAGCGCGGCAACAAGGCTGTTCGACGTTGCTTGTATCGCGCTAGTCTGGCCGAGTGACCGATAGGCTGGTACGGCCATGGTGGCCAGTACTGCCAGCACCGCAATCGTGACCATCAGCTCTAGCAGCGTGAACCCGTGGTCGTTTTTTCTTGGCATTGTTATGTGAGGCCGCGCAGCCCTGTTGCTCTACATTACGTCTTTCCTGGATAGACGCAAGTGTGAGCTGCGTGGATGCCCGATAGCGACGGCTGCGCGACCGTGTGATCGTCGCCGGCTGTCCATGAATCCTGTAGCACTTGAAAGTGGCAGCCGGCGTTTTGATTGCGCGGCTTATCTGCTTGATGCCGCGCGTGGCGTACGGGGCTGAATCGGGATCAGCGAGCTGCTGGATTGGCTTATCGCCAGAAGGATGGTGGTGCCCGGGGTGGGATTCGAACCCACACTCTGTTGCCAGAATCGGATTTTGAGTCCGACGCGTCTACCAGTTCCGCCACCCGGGCAGAGCCGATTAGTATACCCGGCTAGAAGGCAATGCTAAACCACCGTGTTCAATGATTCGCTAATAATCGCTCGAGGTCGGATTCGTAGACGGCGACTGTGTTGTTAAAGCCCGGATGCGGATTTTGCGCTGTGCCGTTGATGAGCACGGCATAGGCGACGAAGCCGTTGTTCTTCGTTCGGAAATAACCGGCCAAGGCGCGCGCCGAGACCGGCTCGGTCAGCGTGCCGGTTTTGGCCGTGATCCGTGTCAGGAAGTCCAGGTTGGATTGCTTGAGCATGTCATGGGGTGAAAATTTCGGCACTGGCATGCTGCCGTAAAAAGCCGGGAACAGGGCGCTGTCGCGATACATGGCGGTCAACAGTGCGACAAGATCACGCGCCGACATATTATTGCGTACGCTGAGGCCGCTACCGCTGGCGAGTCGAGGCGCCGATTTGCCGGCTTCAGGGCCATATACACGCTGACGAGCGTTACGCCCGAGGCGCTCCAGCGACTGGGCGGCTTGTTCCAGAGTTAACGGCGGCGTCTGGCCCTGGGCGGCCGCGATGTCCAATGTCAACGTATCGGCCAAATAGTTGTTGGAGTAAGCCAGCATACGGTTGAGTTGCGTTTGCAGCGTACGACTTCGAACGCGTGCCAGTGTCACGGCATCATCGGCACGGGATTGTTGTTGCGTCACCCGGGCAACGCCATCGATACGCACACCGGCGTCGGCCATGATGCGATTGAGCGCCAGGGCAGTCTCGCGTTCCGCATTGGCTACTGAGCGATGGATCTCAATAGGTTGGCCATCGGTTGGCAAACGCCCGCGCAGGTGGAGCACAGTCTGGTCTTTATCGGTTGTGCGCCAGACGCGTAGATGGGGGTGGCTGCCCGCTTTTTGGGTCGTTGAATGATTGTCGATGGCGTAGCCCGCTAGACCGATGGGGTGCAGTACGACACGCGTGCGATCGCCGCGTTGCGGTCCCGGATAGACGGTGGCGTGAAGTGTGCCGAAATTGATGCCGGCTGCCGATAGGGGGGCGTCGTAGCTGTGGGCCGATTTGTCCGCCGCCTCGCAGCGATCGGGCGTCAGACAGGGGATCTGGCCGAAATGTCCGGCGTTGATAACCAGGTCGCCCGTAACGCGTTGAATGCCACGTGCCCGAAGTCGTTGGGCAAGATGTTGCAGGTCACGAGTGTTAAGCGTCGGGTCGCCGCTGCCAATCAGGTTAAGGTTGCCGCGAACCGTTGTGTCGGTCACTCGGCCCTGAGTAGTCAGCCGGGTGATGAATTTGTGATTCGGGCCGAATGTGCGAAGCGCTTTGGCCGCTGTGAACAGTTTGCTGGTCGAGGCGGGCGTGAGCCGCTCGCGCGGATTGAGGGCCGCCAGGGTCTGCATGTCGCTTAGGCGCACGACCAGCGCAGAAACGTCCGCATTCTGCGCCAGATTCCGTAATCCGGGGAGCGTTTGGGAGGCGGCACCGGTGTTGATCGCGAGTAGTGCAAACGCGATCGGGATCAGCTTGGTTAACGGTTTATTCAACGGCTTATAGTTCGTTAAAGGTGGTGGCAGCAAGGTGTACGCTATCCGCGCCGGGCTGATGTGGCAAGTGCCCCCGGTTCGCCCCGTTGCGCTTATCGCCTAGACTTATGCGCCATGATCTATGAGCGATGCGTGAATTCCGGCGCTGCACGGCTTGGGCGGTTGTGTCTCACACACGGCATGCTGGATACGCCAGCGTTTATGCCAGTTGGTACCTACGCGGCGGTTAAAGGAGTGACGCCGGACGAACTTGCGGCGCTGGGGGCGCCGATCGTGCTGGGGAATACCTTCCATCTGATGTTGCGGCCGGGCGCCGAGCTGATTGCGCGTCATGGCGGGTTGCACGGCTTTATGGGCTGGCACGGCCCGATCCTGACTGATTCCGGTGGCTTTCAAGTTTGGAGTTTAGCCGCCAATCGGCATCTGACCGAGGACGGGGCCATGTTTGCCTCACCGCTGGATGGATCCCGTCGATTCCTATCGCCGGAGGGGTCGATTGATGTCCAGCGAGCGCTTAACTCGGACGTCGTGATGTGTTTCGACGAATGCACGGATTATCCGGTGGATAAGTCCGTCGCCGCGGCATCGATGGCGCGTTCAATGCGCTGGGCGGCGCGCTGCCGGACGCACCACGCCGACAGCGCTAACGCGCTTTTCGGTATCAATCAGGGGAGTGTCTTTCCGGATCTGCGCACTGAATCAATGGATGCGTTGACCGAAATTGGCTTTGATGGCTATGCCATCGGTGGTGTCTCGGTCGGTGAGCCGTGGCCTGAGAAAGCAAGTGCTATTGAAGCTGCCATCACTCGCGCGCCTGTCGATGCGCCGCGCTATCTGATGGGGGTGGGCACGCCGGCGGATTTGGTGCTAGCAGTTGGTTACGGCGTCGACATGTTCGATTGCGTAATGCCCAGCCGCAACGCGCGTAACGGCTATCTGTTCACAAACGCCGGTGCGGTCAAGATCAAAAACGCCGCTTATCGCGAGGATTTTCGGCCACTCGACGCCGAATGTGGTTGTCCAACATGCCGCGGGTATTCGCGCGCCTACCTGCATCACTTGTTTCGCTGCGGCGAAATGTTGGGCGCGCGCCTGAATACACTGCATAACCTGTGGTACTACCAGTCGGTCATGCGTCGGATTCGCAATGCGATTGCCGCCGAGCGCTATGACCAGTTCACACGGCAATTCCTGGCGGGCCCCGAGGGTGTCGGTACGCGTGCGGCGGAATTTTTCGGCGTGGCAACCGATTGCGGGTAAAGCGACTTGTCGTGCCGGCTATGGCATACTGATAGGTTGGATCAGTCGGCCTGGTTTGCCGACGCGTGCTGATTTTTCGGAGAAAATAAATTTATGACCGGTTTTATCGACACGGCGCAGGCGGCGTCGGGCGGCGCCAGTGGACAGGGAAGTATCTGGCCGACATTGATCATGGTGGTCGTGTTTCTGGTGTTCATGTTCTTCGTCATCATTCGGCCGCAGATGAAGCGCCAGAAGGAGCACCGTCAACTACTCGAGAGCTTGGAAAAAGGCTCGGAAGTCGTGACCTCGGGCGGTGTGGCCGGTAAGGTGCGCGAACTCGGCGAGAACTTTTTGACGGTCGAAGTCAGTCGGGACGTCCATCTCCAAATACAGAAAAGCTCGGTTACTCGCGTCATGCCTAAGGGAACGCTCGGTACGTTTTAGCGCGGCGCGCTAGTTGATGCATTGCGAGGGTGTTGTCGAGTAAGCGGACGTCGAGCTAGGAGTTTATGAACCGCTATCCGTTGTGGAAGTACCTATTGCTGGCCGTGGTCATCGTGGTCGGCCTCCTTTACGCCGCGCCCAATCTGTTCGGCAATCAGCCAGCGGTTCAAATCAGCCGCGCCAGCGGTGACCCAGTGCCGCAGTCTCTGGTTCCGCGTGTTCGCGAGGTGTTGAGCCAAAACGATATCGAGCCGGTTAGTGTTGGCTACAGCAAGGGCCGCATACTAGCGCGCTATAAAACGAATGATCAGCAGCTCAAGGCGGCCAGCCAGTTAAAACAAACGCTGGGTGACAAGAATACGATTGCGCTCAACCTCGCGCCGCGAACCCCCGAGTGGTTGCGCTCGATCAACGCCCAGCCGATGGCGCTGGGCTTGGATCTGCGCGGCGGCGTACATTTCCTGCTAAACGTTGATACGCAGGCGCTTTTCAAGAAACGTTATCAACAGCATACTCGCGATCTGGCCGCTCATTTGCGCGAGCAATCGATACGCTATAAGCGCGCCCACCGCGTCGACGATGGCGTGCGCATTAGCTTCGGCAGTGATCAGGCGCTTGCCAAGGCGCGCGATTCATTATCGGCCAAGTACAGCGCATTGGAATTCAAGCGTGCAAACGACGCACGTCATACCTTGGTCGCCAGCTATACCAGCAAACAGCGCAAGTCGATCGTCGACTCGGCGCTGACGACCAACCTCAATACGCTCCGCAACCGTGTCAACGAACTCGGTGTCTCGGAGCCGCTCGTCCAGCGCCAGGGCCGCAGCCATATCGTGGTCGAGTTGCCGGGCGTGCAGAATACTGCGCGCGCCAAACGACTACTCGGCAAGACCGCCACGTTGGAATACCACCTGGTGGATCAGCAGCACAGTCCCCAGAAAGCCAAGCGCACCGGTGACGTGCCCGAGGGCTCGGCGCTTTACCAAACCAAGGATGGCAGCCCGATTCTGCTGCAAAAGGACGTTATTGCGTCGGGCGATCAATTGACCGGCGCTTCTGCGGGTTTCGACAAGAAATCCGGTAGTCCGGATGTGCAGGTCACGCTGAACAGCCAAGCCGCCGACAAGATGTTCAATGTCACCTCGGCGCATGTCGGCGATCCAATGGCTGTTTTGTATACTCAGACCAAGCTGGATACGGTCTATAAAGACGGCAAGCGCGTTACCAACCGCACAACAGAGCAGAAAGTCATCAGCGTGGCGAACATCCGCAGCGCTTTCGGCAAGCGTTTCCAGACTACCGGCTTGTCACGCGGGCAGGCTCATGATCTGGCGCTGTTGCTACGGGCGGGCGCATTGGCCGCGCCGGTCCACATCGTCCAACAGCGCACCGTCGGTCCAAGCCTGGGTGCCGATAACATCGCCAAAGGGCGTATTGCGGTCATTATCGGATTCTTGCTGGTGGTCGTGTTTATGGCGTGCTACTACAAGCTCTTCGGCTTGATCGCTGATTGCGCTTTGTTCATGAACCTGGTGTTGATTGTCGCCGCGCTTTCCATTCTGCAGGCGACACTTACGTTACCTGGTATCGCCGGTATTGTTTTGACTGTGGGTATGGCGGTCGACGCCAATGTGTTGATTTTTGAACGTATTCGCGAAGAGCTCAGTGCTGGCAACGGCCCACAGTCGGCCATCAAGATCGGCTATGACCGTGCACTGTCTTCGATTGCTGACGCCAACGTGACGACATTGATTGCTGCCTTGATGCTGTTCGGCTTTGGCACCGGGCCGGTGCAAGGCTTTGCCATCACGTTATCGATCGGCATCGTGACGTCCATGTTCACGGCCATCATAGGTACTCGCGCTATCGTCAACCTCGTCTACGGTCGACGCCAGCGGCTAACCAGCTTGTCGATCTAAGCGTACGATTATGCGACTGCTCTCCTACCAAACGAATTTTCAATTCACGCGCTACGCTCGTTCAGCGACGGTGGTGTCACTGGTCCTCATCGCGTTGTCGGTTACTTCGCTGGTAACCGGCAATTTGAGTTTTGGCATCGATTTCACGGGCGGTGTTGTCGTCGACGCGCGCTATCCACAGGCGGTCAAACTGGATGCCGTACGCTCGGCGATTGAGAAGGGCGGCTATCAGCACGCATCCGTCACGCATTTTGGCAGTGCTCAAGCGGTGTCCATCCGTTTACCGCCGCAACCGAAGCAGGATAAGACTAAGCTCGGCGACCAGATGCTTAAAACCCTGGCTGCCGGACCTGAGGGTGCGTCGATCCAGCGTGTTCAAGTTGTGGGTCCGCAGGTTGGGCAAAACCTGTTATCTAAGGGCGGGCTGGCGTTCCTTTACACAGTGATCGCGATTCTGATCTACGTGATATTCCGTTTCCATTGGAAACTGGCGTTGGGTGCCGTGGCGGCACTGATCCATGACATCGTCATCACGCTCGGTGTGTTTTCCGTGACCAGCATGGAATTCAACTTGACGGTGTTAGCGGCGATCTTGGCCGTGCTCGGCTACTCACTCAATGACACCATCGTCGTGTTCGACCGCGTGCGAGAAAACTTCCGGCGCATGCGCAAGGCGACGCCGGTCGAAGTCATCAATACATCGATCAATCAGACCTTGGCTCGGACCATTGTCACGGCAGGAACGACGCTGCTGACCTTGTTTGCGCTGTTCTTTCTGGGCGGTCAGATCATCCACGGCTTTGCTGCAGCGCTTTTGGTTGGCGTCGGTATCGGCACCTATTCGTCGATATTCGTCGCCAGTGTGTTAGCGCTATGGTTGAAGCTTACGAGTTATGATCTATTCCCGCCCAAAGAAGAAGACGCCGAGCGCGACGCGCGGCCTACAGAGTAAGCCCGGCGTCAGCCGGACTTGATCCGTTCGTGGATTCTGGGCACCAGTTTCGGCGTCGACGCCAGAATGTGGCCCGATTCCAGTGGGTCGCTGTCGTCCGGTGGTGCCACGATACCGCCGGCAGCACGAACCAGCAGCATGCCAGCAGCCACGTCCCAAGCGTGCAGGCCGGCCTCCCAGAATGCGTCGAGCCGGCCACAGGCCACGTAAGCGAGATCGAGCGCGGCCGAACCGTTGACCCGCATGCCGCCGGCAGCGCGCGTCAGTTGCTGAAAAGCCGGCATCCAAGTGTCGACATCGGCATTGCGCCGGTAGGCAAACCCGCTGGCGAGCAATGCCGTGTCTAGATGCGTCGCGCCCGACACGCGGACACGCCGACCGTCGAGTTCCGCGCCGCGGCCGCGTTCAGCCGTAAACAGCTCATTGCGGACGGGGTCAAAGATGACACCGAGCTTAAGAATACCGTCTATGCGACAAGCGATCGATACACAAAAGTGGGGCAGCCCGTGCATGAAGTTGGCTGTACCGTCGATCGGGTCGATGATCCAAACGGTGTCGGTGTCGTCATTTTGTCCCGATTCTTCGGCAATAAAACCGTGTTGGGGGTAGCGCCGCGAGATCGTTTGGATGATGACTTGCTCGGCGTGCTGATCGGCCTCGGTGGCGTAGTCGTTAGGGCCTTTCCGGGTGATCTGGCCGGGGTCGCCGCGGCGGTAATATTCGAGAATTGTGTCGCCTGCAGCACGGGCGGCGGACACCGCGACGTTGGTCAAGGGATCCATCAATTGGCCTGAAAGTAGGAATTAACCTGTAATGTTATCAGCGCTGCAAGTAGATACTGCCATCTGGCCATGACGACATGTCAGATCAATCACAACCTGGCTAATGTTCGGATCGTGCTCGTGGGGGCCCAACACCCGGGCAATATAGGCGGTGTCGCCCGTGCGATGAAAGTCATGGGGCTGACCGAACTCTGGTTGGTTGCGCCGAAGAAGGCGCTGGACGAGGAGGCCGAAGCGCGCGCCTCGGGCGCTAGCGACGTGCTCGCAAGCGCGCGCTATGCCGATACACTGACCGAGGCGGTGGCCGAGTGCACGTTAGTCGTTGGCACCAGTGCCCGCGAGCGTCGAACAGCTTGGCCGCTTGACGACCCCCGAGATGCCGCGGAGCGGCTCTTGCCAAAAGCCGCTGAGGCGCCGGTTGCGGTTGTCTTTGGCTGTGAAAGAAGTGGTTTGGATAATGAAAGTTTGGATCGGTGTCAGCGACATATGCGCATCCCGACAAACCCCGCTTACAGTTCTTTGAATCTGTCTGCGGCCGTGCAGGTTGTGGTCTATGAGCTGAGGATGGCGGCCCGGCAGACAACCGAAGACGGTACGGTGACGACGGGGCGGCCCCCTGCGACTAGTGCCGAGATGGAAGGGTTGTTCGAACATCTCGAGGCGACGCTTCACACGGCCGGTTTTTTCAAACCCAACCGTTCGGGGGCGCTCATGCGGCGAGTACGCCGACTCTTCAACCGGGCGGCGCCAGATTCGTCGGAAGTCAATCTGTTACGTGGTGGTCTGCGCGCGCTGACCAATGCCGTACGCGGACGGGGTGACCCGCCATTGTAAAATGGTTGATATATCGCAATATCGCGAGCAACGAGCAGCGGTAACATGAAAACTTCTGCCTAACCCCCGATAGGTGAGTGATATGTGGCAGCGATTGCGAGAAGATATCGACGTGATTCTGGACCGCGATCCGGCGGCGCGGAGCAGGCTGGAAGTGCTGTTCTGCTATCCGGGGCTGCATGCGCTTTGGGCGTGGTATGTGTCGCACGCGCTTTGGACGCGGCGGGCGAAATGGCTGGCGCGGTTCGTTTCCAATACAGCTCGCTGGCTGACCAGTATCGAGATCCACCCGGGTGCGCAAATCGGCCGGCGGTTTTTCATCGACCACGGGTTGGGCGTGGTCATCGGCGAAACCACCGAAATAGGTGATGACTGCACGGTGTATCAAGGTGTAACGCTGGGGGGTACACGGTTGGTCGATCAAAAACGACACCCGACCCTCGGTGATGGCGTTGTGATTGGCGCCGGTGCGCAGATCCTTGGGCCGTTTACGGTGGGTGCTGGCGCGCGGGTTGGCTCCAACGCGGTGGTGGTCAAAGCCGTGCCGCCGGGTTGTACCGCCATCGGTGTACCAGCCAAGCTGGTCAAGTGTGCGGACGGCACGCCCGAGGACCGGCGCCAAGCGACCGCCGATCGCATTGGTTTCCCCAGCTATGGTGTGGCCCAAGGCATGCCTGACCCAGTGGCCAGTGGTATCGACGCCATGCTGGATCATATCGACACGCTGGAACGCCGTCAGGAGCAACTGGAAACACGTCTCGATCAACTCCGTGGTGAGCACGAAACCGAACGTACCGAGTCGTCATAGCCCAGCAGCCCACGCGCGCCCGATATGTTCAACGATGACATTGCCGTGACCAATTCTGACTCGGATCTGCTCTATTTGGATCATGCCGCAAACACGCCAGTCGTCCCGGCAGCGTGCACGGCGATGGGCAGGTCGCTGGAGCGAGACGTCGCCAATGCCGATGGCGTGCATCCGGCGGGGCGCGGCGCAGCCGAACAGATCGATCAGGCCGCGATCGAGGTGGCCGCGGCATTAAACGGCGAGCCAGAGTCGCTCGTCTGGACGTCTGGTGCTACTGAATCGATCGATCTGGCATTGAGTGGCGCCACTGATTTCTATGGCGGTGACCATGTCGTGACGTGGGCAAGTGAGCATCGGGCAACGCTCGATGTCACTGAGCAGTTGGCGCGTCGTGGAGTGGGTGTGACAACACTGGATGTTGACGCGCGTGGTCACCCCGATCTCGACGCGCTCGAGCATGTGCTGGCCGATGGGGTGACGCTTGTGTCGATTGCACATGTCAACAACGAGACCGGTGTCGTGGCGCCACTGGCTCGGATTGGAGCGCTTTGTAAGCGCTACGGTGCCCTGTTCCATATCGATGCCGCACAAAGCGTCGGTCGGTTGCCGATCGATGTCGATGCCGTCGGCGCCTCGCTCGTCTCAGTGTCCGCCCACAAGATCGGCGGTCCGACGGGCATCGGTGCACTTTATATACGCCGCGGCGTTGGTGTGACACCGCAACTGCGCGGCGGTGGCCAACAGGACGGGCGGCGCGGCGGGACACGCCCCACGCATCAGATTGTCGGTATGGGGGCGGCTGTCGGCGCGGTGCGCGCGGGTGCCGACGACGAGCGCGCGCGCCTCGAGGCGCTCGACGCACGGCTGTGGCAGCAGCTTGCCGCGGTGCCAGGCGTCACGCGAAATGGCGCCGGCGCGCCCCGCGCCCCGGGATTCATCAACGTCAGCGTCAGCGATATTCATGGCAAAGCACTTTTGGCGGGTTTAAACGAAGGCAGTCCGGCGTTGGCGGTCTCAGCCGGCTCGGCATGCAGCGCAGCGACTCATCAGTCATCCCATGTGTTGCGCGCAATGGGGGTCTCGCCCGACCGCGCGGCGGCGAGTGTTCGTTTCAGCTTGGGTTGGACCACCGACGAATCCACGGTTGATAACGCCGCATGGCGTTTCGCCGACGAAGTCGCGCGCCTGCGCGCGCTGGCCAGCGCGGCGTGAACACAGATCCCATGCCGTGGCGACCCCGGTTTTTGACGCCGCGTTACGCGTTGGCCAGCGAAGCGAATGAAGCCGGTTTTACGGTCGGTCGCGCGTCGACGCCGGCTGGCGATACACGCGTGGCCTTGTTTGTCGCCGCATCGAGCGACGCGCCCACTGGCTGGAGCGCGCGCTTTGCGGTGTTCGGGCCGCCGGTATTGATCGCTTGTGCCGACTGGGTGTGTGAATATCTTTCCGGGTCAGCGAACGCCCGTTGCTCGATGGCATTTGGCTCGGGCGGGGGTGATGCGGCAGCATGTCCAAGTATTATGGTTTTCGAACGCGAACTGAATCTGGCCGCGGCGGATCGTTTTGCCGCAATTATGGTCCAAGATGCAGTCGTTAACGCCATGAACGCAATCGATCGGCATTAAACATGAGCACTACAGCGCCTGATATCGACAGTCTTGCCTTAACCCAGGCTGCGGCCGAACGTATCAAACAACAACTCGTCAAGCGCGGCCATGGCATCGGCTTGCGCATCGGGGTGCGCAAATCCGGCTGCAGCGGTTACATGTACACCATGGATTACGCCGACGAAGTCACCGACAGTGATAGCGTGTTTTCGGGCCACGGCGCATCGGTGGTGGTCGACCAGCAACATCTGTCGGTGCTTGGCGGTACCACCGTCGATTTCCGAGCCGAGGGGCTGAATCGGATGTTTCGTTTCGACAATCCCAAAGCCCAGAATGCCTGCGGTTGTGGTGAGTCGTTTACGGTCTAAGACGACGCCAGTCTGACCGCCGTCGGCGCTTGGCCTGACGGGGCGTGCACGAGTGGTTACAATACGGGGTTTATTGAAATAATAATCTGACGCAGAACGAAAGGCGTCAGTCATCCTTTGGAGCCCCAATGGCCGTTGAACGCACGCTTTCCATTATCAAACCCGACGCCGTCGCGAAGAACAAGGTCGGCGAAATCACGCGCCGGTTCGAAGAAGCCGGTCTGCAGGTCATCGGTGCGCGTATGCTGTGGCTGTCACGCGCCCAGGCTGAATCTTTTTACGCTGTCCACGCTGAGCGTGGCTTTTTCAACGATCTCGTCTCGTTTATGATTTCCGGTCCGGTCATGGTGCAGGTGCTCGCCGGCGAGAACGCGATCGCGAAAAACCGCGAGCTGATGGGGGCGACCAATCCGGCTGAAGCAGCGCCGGGTACGATTCGTGCGGATTTTGCCGAGACCATCGATGCCAACGCGGTGCACGGCTCCGATTCCCCGGAAACCGCCGCGACCGAGGTCGAGTTTTTCTTTGGCGCCGACGACCTAGCTGAACGCTGAGTCGCGCGCCCACCCTGTTGATCAGAACCACATGACTACCGCCGCCCCCGAAACCGTCGAGCGCACTGAGGAAGCTGTTTCCCAGGCAACCAACCTGTTTGGGTTGGATCGCCAGGGATTGGTGGCGTTTTTGTCGGACCATGGCGAGTCGCCATTCCGTGCCAAACAGATCATGCGCTGGATCTACGCACGCGGCGAGACTGACTTCGCAGTCATGACGGATCTGGGTAAGGCGCTGCGCGAAAAGCTAGCGCGCGTGGCCGTTGTGCGGCCACCATCGCTGATCTGTGAGCAGCAGGCGGACGATGGCACCCGCAAATGGTTGCTGTCGGTCGCTGGCTCTCACCAGGGTGCGGCCGGCAACGCCATCGAGGCTGTACACATTCCCGAGCCCGATCGGCACACGCTGTGTATTTCCTCGCAGATTGGCTGTGCGTTGGATTGCAGTTTCTGTGCTACCGGCAAACAGGGTTTGAACCGGAATCTCACCGCGGCCGAGATCGTGGGTCAGGTCTGGATGGCGGAACACGAACTCCGGGCACGCGGTGAATGGCGTGGTGACCGTGCGCTTACCAATATCGTGTTCATGGGCATGGGCGAACCATTGGCCAACTACCGCGAAGTCGTCACCGCCATTCGCATTTTGCTCGACGATTACGGCTTCGGTCTGTCCAAACGTCGCGTGACCGTCTCGACATCGGGGTTGGTGCCGTTGATGGATCGTTTGCATGCCGAGGTCGATGTGGCGCTGGCAGTTTCGCTGCATGCCCCTGAGGACCAACTCCGCGACGAGCTTGTGCCCATCAATCGTAAATACCCGTTAGCCGATCTTATGGCTGCCTGCGATCGCTATATCGACGGCAAGGCGCGGCGTGCCCACGTTGTTTACGAATACGTTCTGCTGGCCGGCGTTAATGATCGGCCGAGTGACGCACATGCGCTTGCGAAACTGCTGGCGCAGCGTCCGGCTAAGGTCAACTTGATTCCCTTCAACGCTTTCGACGGCACCGGTTATGAACGGCCGTCGGACGATCGGATCGACGCGTTTCAAGATATACTCCATGCGCGCGGGTTGCGAACCACGGTGCGCCGTACCCGCGGCGAGGATATCGACGCCGCCTGTGGGCAATTGGTGGGTCGTGTCACCAATCGCCAATCGCGGCGGTTGGGCGATGTGCCGATCCGCGTTGAGAAACGGCAGGCCGACGCATGAGTCGATGGGTTCAGGGTCGGTTTCTCGTACTGATGCCCGCTGCGCTCCTGCTTACCGCCTGTGCCGGTGGCCAGAACCGCGTCGATGATAAGAACGCGGCGCGCGCCAACACCCAACTGGCTGGTAATTATCTGCAACGGGGCGATCTCGACAACGCAAAAAAGTATTTCCAAAAGGCACTCAAGTACGACTCGAATCGGGTCAGGGCGTTATGGGGGTTGGCCGTCGTTAACAGTCGGAACGGCCATACGCAGCGCGCTGGTGATTACTATCGGCGGGCGATGTCGGTCAAACGACAGCCCGAGCTTGCCAATAGCTACGCTGTTTTTCTGTGCCAGAATGGCAGATCGGATAAGGCGATGTCGCTATTCAGGCAGGTTGCGAACAATCCCGATTACGGCCACCAGGACGTGCCCTTGGCCAATGCAGGCCTGTGTCTTTTGAAAGGCGGGCAGACGGGCAATGCCAAACAGCTTTTCAAGCAAGCACTAGTCAAGAATAAATATAATGTGGTGGCGCTGACGCAGTCGGCGAAGCTGGCACTGCGGCAGGGCGATAATTCGCGTGCCGCCGCTCACATGAAGCGTGTCGCGCGACATAACAAGCTCAGTCAGTCACAGCTCAAACTCGCCGCGCGTATCCAATTAGCCAATGGCGTCCGGCGGAAGGCGCTCGAATACATAAGTCGGTATAACGACAATACGGATGAGTCGCCGCTAACCGTTGGTAAGCTCCAGAGCCAGGGTCTATGACTGACACAGTAAGCGGCGCTGATGTCGGGGCCCAGATCACGGAAAACCAGGCCGACAATCAAACACCGGGTGAGTTGATACGCGAAGCCCGTGTGCGTCTCGGTTTGTCGCTCGATGATCTGGGGCGTGAGACGCGTTTGTTCAAAGCGACATTGCAACAGCTCGAAGTCGACGACTACGCGGCGTTGCCGCAACCGGTGTTGGCTGCCGGCTACTATCGACAATGTGCACGCGCCCTGCGCTTGGACGAAGAAAAATTGATCGCCGCGTATCGCAACCATGGCGGTGCCAGTGTTGCCTTGTCAGATCGCCAGACTTTCGGGCCGATGGCCGTGGCACCGGCCGATGTGACGCCGACCGGTCACCGGCGACTAACGCGTGTGCTGCTGGTAATCTTGTTGTTGATTGCACTTGCAGTTGCTGCAGTCGTGGTGTTGTTGCCATCCGTATCATTATCGGGTGGCGGTAACGAGACACACGAGGCACAGGGGCGGTCGCTATCGGTTGGTCAAGCCACATCGACAGCGTCGGACACGAGCGCCGGTAGCGGACAAACGCACAATCAAGCGTCAGCTTCAGCTCAGCCGGAATCGGCAGAGAATGATCACGTGCAGACTGGCGCCACCCAGGCGACAGCCGGCGGTGGCGATGCTTCGTCGGATATGTCGTCCGCATCGGGCAGTGGCGTCACAGAGCATGACGATGAACAGATTGGCCGTCTGATTCAGCCGCCGTCCGGTGGACGCGAAGTGGCTGAGGTGTTCGGCGATCCCAATTCGCAGGTTGCGCTCGCTCGCTCGGTACAGCAGGCGCGTGCTAACAACAAGCAGCAGACCGAACCCGAAAAGCCAGCCGTGCCGGCCGATCAGCTTAAACTTAAGTTTAAGGGTAAATCATGGGTTCGCGTGACTGGCGCACATGGAAATCAGTTGTTTCAGGGGATTTTTAAAGCCGGCGATTCGCGGGTTTTCAAAGGCGCAGCCCCGTATCACCTAGTCCTCGGTAACGTGCCCGGGGTCGAGGTAGTCATTGGCGGCCAACCGTACGAAGTGCCGGATAAGAACGGCGACGGCGTGGCCCGTCTTACGATCGAAGCGCGCGAGGAGGAAAATACCAGTGGCTGAAACCATTCGCTCTGTGCGCGGCATTAACGATGTATTGCCGGATGAAAATCCGGCGTGGGCGCGTCTCGAACGAGTCGCCAGCGAAACATTCGCCACCTATGGGTATGATCGTATCCGTACCCCGATCATGGAACACACGCCGTTGTTCGAGCGGGGTGTGGGCGAGGCGACTGACATCGTCGAAAAGGAAATGTATACCTTTACCGACCGCAGCGGCGATTCGTTGACACTGCGGCCGGAAGGCACGGCGGGCGTGGTACGTGCGGGTGTCGAACACGGGCTTTTCCATAACGCGACTCAGCGCTTCTGGTATAGCGGGCCGATGTTCCGTCACGAGCGGCCGCAAAAAGGGCGCTATCGCCAGTTCCACCAGTTCGGTGTCGAAGCTTTCGGCCAGGCCGGGCCGGATGTCGATATTGAACAGATCGCGATGTCGGCGCGCCTGTTTGCCCGTCTTGGCATCACCGGGTTGGAGCTGCAGCTCAACACCCTCGGCACGCCGGAAGAGCGCACCGCCTATCGTCAGGCGCTGCAGACTTATTTCAGCACCCACCGGGATCGCTTGGATAGCGATAGTCTGGATCGGCTGGATCGTAACCCGCTGCGCATTCTGGACAGTAAAAACCCCGATTTGGCCGATTTGATTGCTGATGCGCCAACGCTTGATATGCATCTTAGCGAGGCGTCACGCAATCACTTCGACACCGTTTGTGCTGGGCTGACAGCGCTCGGTATTGATTATCGCCTCAATCCGCGGTTGGTGCGTGGCCTGGATTACTACACCCGGACGGTGTTCGAGTGGGTAACGACTGACCTGGGCAGCCAGGACGCGGTTTGTTCTGGTGGTCGTTTCGATGGCCTAGTGGGGCGCCTCGGCGGGCATTCGACGCCAGCAACTGGTTTTGCGCTTGGCAGTGAGCGTCTGATCCAATTGATGGAGGCTCAAGGGGTGCCGGGGGATGACGTAGCGCCGCATGCATATGTCATTGCCGCCGACACGATCCCGAGCGCGGAAGTTACGCGCATAGCCGAATGGCTGCGGGATGTGCTGCCGAGCCTTCGGCTTAGAGCCAACGCTGGCGGCGGTAGTTTTAAGTCGCAGTTTAAGCGTGCCGATCGCTGTGGTGCGCGGCTGGCTTTGATTCTGGGCGAAGCCGAGGTCGAGGCTGGGCGTATTGGAATTAAACCTTTGACTGACGCTCGGGAACAAACAACGGTTGAGCTTGCCGATGCACCGCAACAGGTGACGGCTTGGCTCGATGAGCTAGCGCTCGACTAGGGATCCGATTTGGCTGAATTTGACGAAGAAGACGAACTGACACGGTTCAAACGCTGGTGGGCCAACAATGGCCGCGGCTTGATTCTAGGTGTCGTGCTGGGGTTGCTGATTGTCGGCGGCTGGTATACATGGAATTGGTATCAGGATCGCCAGGCCCGGTATGCCGCGAGCCTCTACGGGAAAGTGACTCAAGCGCTGGACAAACAAAAGATGACGGCCGGTGCCAAGCAGGCTATCAAGGATTTGAAAAACGACTACGGCGCTACGCCGTACGCGACCGCAGCAGCGATGGCGCTCGGGCGGTTTGAGGTAAGCCAGGGCAACAGTAACAAGGCGAAAGAGCAGTTCGCCTGGGCTGTCAAAAATGCACCCAATGCCGGTATGCGATCGCTAGCGCGTACACGCCAGGTGCGAATGGTGTGGAACGAAGGAAAGGCCGACAAGGCGTTGAAGCTGTTGCGCAGCAGTGAACCAGCGCCGGGGTTCGCATCGCTCTACGCTGAAATCCGGGGCGATATATTGGTCGCTAAACACCAGCGTAGCGATGCCCACGCCGCGTACAAGAAAGCGCTCGCCGAACGATCCCACCACGTACCGAAACGCCGCTTGCAAGCCAAGGTCCGGTCGACTTCGCCGGCCGACAACGAATCGACGTCATCGAGTAACCCATGATGAAAAAAGCATACGCCCGATTGATAACGGCCGCGATGCTGCTCGCGAGTGTGTTCACGCTTGCGGCCTGCGGTGGCGCGCCGCCACTTCATCAACCCAAGGAATTGCAAAGCCTGCCAAATGCTGGCTATCGCATGGAAGTGGTTTGGTCGGCCGATATTGGTCGCGGCTTGGGGCAGAGCGTGACCGGTTTGCAGCCCACGGTATCGAACGAACGCGTATACGTCGCGGGCGCCGATGGTCGTGTCAGCGCTCTCGAGACGGCGACCGGCAAAACGACATGGTCGACTGAGACCGAGAAGCCGCTTATCGCCGGCCCGGCGGTTGGTAACGGCATACTTGTCGTGACCACCGGCGATGGCGGCTTGCAGGCGCTTGCGGCCGATACGGGCGAGATGCTTTGGCATCTCTCGTTTTCCAGCGAAATCATCGCGAGCCCTGCGATCGCCGAGCAAACCGTGGTTGTACGTACATTGGATGGCCACGTCGTAGCGATCGATGCCGAGACAGGCAATCGCAAATGGACAGTACAGCGGTCTGAGCCGAAATTAACCATGCGTGGCACATCCAGCCCCGTAATCCGTGGCAACACGGTCTACGTGGGAATGGATAGCGGCAAAGTGCTGGCACTGGGCCTGGCGACCGGCGAAAAACGTTGGTCGCAGGCAGTTGAAATGCCGACTGGGCAGTCGCAGTTGGCACGTATCGTTGACGTCGACGCCGATCCGGTGGTTCGAGACAACGTCATATACGCGGTCAGCGTTGGCCGACAACTCATTGCCATGTCGCGATCCGGCGGCAATATTCGCTGGCGCCACGAGACCTCATCGTCACAGGGGATGGTCGTCGATAGCAGCAGCATCTACGTGGTCAATTCGAGCAGCCATGTGCTTGCGCTGTCGCGATCCGGTGGTGCAAACCGCTGGCAGAATGAGACATTGGCGTACCGCAAGCTATCGGCGCCCGAGGTCTATCGCGGTGGTGTGCTTGTCGGCGACTATGAAGGATATTTGCACTGGCTCAGCACGGATAATGGCAAAGAGCTTGCGCGTGGGCAGCCGGTCGGTGAAGCGATTCGCGCCGCCCCGATCGTGGTCGGCAACAAGGCGTTGGTGCTCGGCAGCGACGGCACGCTCGCGGCGGTCAAATTCGTCGCCGCCGGCGGCGACTAAGTTATATGACTCGGACGGCGACGGGCGTGGTCGCGCTGGTTGGCCGTGTCAATGTCGGCAAGTCTGCGCTTTTCAATCGCCTGACGCGCTCGCAGGACGCCCTTGTTGTCGATCGCCCCGGTGTTACGCGTGATCGCCAATATGGGTTTGCGAATCTGGGGGCGCGACACTGTGCGGTGGTTGATACGGGCGGGCTGGCCGGTGACGACGCGACCATTGACGATCAGGCCGCCATGCAAGTGGATATCGCGCTTGATGAAGCCGATGCGGTCGTGTTCGTTGTCGATGCTCGTGTTGGATTGACTGCTGACGATCAAGTTATTGCCGACCGTCTGCGCCGCAGTCGGCTGCCGGTCCTGGTGATCGCCAACAAGGCCGAAGGGATGGAGCCGACCATGGCGGCCGCCGAATTCCATGTGTTCGGTTTGGGGGCGCCGTTAGCGATTTCAGCCACCCACGGGGATCGATTTGGCGTATTGGCCGACCAGTTGGACGCCGTACTGCCGTCCGCTGTACCGGCTAGTACGGACGACAACGACAACCAACCGATCCGCCTTGCGGTCGTCGGCCGACCCAACGTTGGTAAATCGTCGCTAGTCAATCATTTGGTCGGCAGCGAGCGCATGTTGACCCAGGACCAGGCTGGCACCACGCGCGATGCGGTCGAAACACAGTTCGAGCGCGACGGGCAGTATTTCACGCTCGTCGACACCGCGGGCATGCGGCGGCGCTCGCAAAATGCTGATGTGTTGGAGCGGCTTGGCACGATCAAAGCCATGCAGGCCATCAATACGGCCGAGGTCGTGTTGGTGCTGATCGACGCTGCCGATGGCCTGACGCAACAGGATGTCCGTTTGCTCGGTCTGGCGGTCGAGCGTGGGCGCGCTGTGGTGATCGCCGTTAATAAATGGGATCGCTTGGGCAAGCGTGATCGCGAGAGGCTGCATCAAACGGTGGTTGAACGACTAGCGAGTTTCAGCTTTTTGCCGCTTTGTTTTATTAGCGCGACGACCGGCGATGGCATCGACGTCATGTTCGATGCGCTGCGTGCTGGCTCGAATGCCGCACGTGCCGATCTATCGACCGCTGCGCTAACGCGCGTGCTGGGTGAGGCCACGACGGCGCATGCGCCGCCGCTTGTCAACGGTCGGCGCATCAAACTTCGCTATGCCCATCAAGGCGGACGAATGCCGCCCACGATTGTTGTCCACGGCAACCAGACGGATGCGGTGCCGGCAGCCTATACACGTTATCTCGCTCGCTGTTTTCGCGAGGCTTTCGACCTCTTCGGTACAGTGGTCGAGATCAGCTACCGCACTAGCAACAATCCGTACGCTGATTCGCGCTGAGCCGGCGACAATACGGTAATTGCCGGCTTGTAGCTGCCCGCAGATTCTGTCGCGAAGGTTGTCGCCCTTATTGTCTGACGATGGGCGACGTGCTTGGCTAAGGCGTCGCAGGCTGTGCGATTGGCGGTAGCCGACGTCGGCAAGGAGCAATCGCTTGGCTCGTCAGGAAACCGATTGTTCGTCCGGGTCGATATCGTCGATACGACAGCGCAGCCGACCGTGGGCGAGTGCGAGGTCGACCCGATCGCCGATGCGCAAGTTCTCGGCATGACGGACGATAGCGCCGGTCTCGTCACGCGCGATGGCGTAGCCGCGCTCGAGTGTACGCAGCGGGCTCAGGCTGTCCAGCGATCGCGACAGGCCGGCGAGCTGCTGGGCGTTTCCCGTGATTTGGCGCCGCTGCGTCTCGATCAGGCGTCGCCGCAGATCAGCGACTCGCGACTGCCAACGGTTAACGACAGGCTGTGGCGTGGCTCGGCGATGGCGCGCGGCGATTGACTGAAGCCGTTGATCCGCGTCATCGAGACGGCGTCTAACGACGCGCTCGAGCTGTTCGCCCGCCGTGTCGAGCCGTTGTGCTGCATGGTCGATTCGCCGTCGTGGGTGTTGACGTGCCAGTCGGGTTGCCATGGCGTCGAGGCGCTCGGTGCGCCCGGCCAACATTTTCTGTAATGCCCCGCGCGCACGTTTGGCCAATTCGTCGAGCTTTTGCGCGTAAGCCTGGCGGTCGGGGCAGACGGTTTCGGCGGCGGCTGAGGGGGTCGCGGCGCGTTGATCGGCGACGAGATCGGCGATCGTGACGTCGACCTCGTGTCCGACGCCGGCCACGACCGGGATCGGGCAGGCGGCGATTGCACGGGCAACGGCCTCGTCGTTGAACGCCGCCAGATCTTCCAGTGAGCCACCGCCGCGGGCCACGATCAGCACATCGCAGTCGCCGCGGTGGTGCGCATGGCCGAGTGCGGCAATGATCGCCGAGGGCGCTTGTTCACCCTGGACCGGAACTGGATAGATGCGCACCGCCGACAATGGGAAACGGCGAGCCACCACGCGCAGCACATCGCGTACGGCCGCGCCTGTGGGCGAGGTGATCACGCCGATGCGGCTCGCAACCGCCGGCAGCGACTGTTTGTGATCGGCATCGAACAGACCTTCGGCGTTGAGCTTCTGCTTAACCTGTTCGAATGCCCGTTGCGCAGCGCCCGCGCCGTCGTCCTCGAGATGCTCGATGATTAATTGATAATCACCGCGTGCAGCATACAGGCCGACGCGCGCCCGCACTCGGACTGCCGCGCCGTTTTCCAGCGCGGTTTTGACGTAATACGCGCGGTTTTTGAAAAGCGCGCAGCGCACCTGGGCTTGATCGTCTTTCAAGGTGAAATAGATATGCCCTGAGCGTGGCCGGGCAAGATTGGATACTTCACCGGCCACCCAGAGCAGGCGGAAGCTCGTGCCGAGTAGATCGGCGACCGCCTTGTTCAGTTCGGCTACGCTGTAGATCGGCGCGGTTTTATCGGCTGTTTCGGCCATGCGTGTTGTGGCTTTCGGTTTTATAATACCCGTTTGCCGTCGGCTCCAGCGTCCGGCGGCCCCATCGAATGGCGAGCCTATGACGCTACGTATGGATGAGCAAGCACTGACGTTCGATGACGTTTTGCTCGCGCCCGGTTACTCCGACATGCTACCGCAAGCGGCCGATCTGACGACCCAGCTCACCCGCGGTATTCGGATTAATCTGCCGCTGGTATCCGCGGCTATGGATACCGTAACCGAGGCCGATCTGGCGATTGCACTGGCACAGGACGGTGGTATCGGCATCGTTCACAAGTCCATGCCGATCGACGTGCAGGCGCGACATGTGCGCACGGTCAAAAAATTCGAGGCCGGTGTTATCACCGACCCGATTACGACCACGCCGGATGCAAAAGTCGCCGATGTCGTCGCACTGACGCGCGAGCGCCGTATTTCCGGCGTGCCGATCGTGGATCGCGGCGAGCCGGTCGGCATCGTGACGAGCCGGGATCTGCGCTTCGAAACCCGGACCGACGTGCCCATCACCGAAATCATGACACCGCGCGAGCGGCTTGTGACTGTGCCGGAAAATGCCGACCGGGACCAAATTCTGACGCTGTTCCATAAGCATCGCATCGAGAAGGTGCTGGTGGTTGCCGACAATGGCCAGCTGGCGGGCATGATCACGGTCAAGGACGTCCAGAAATCGTCCGATTTTCCGTCTGCGGCCAAGGACGAGCAGGGCAGCCTGCGTGTGGGCGCGGCGCTCGGCGCCGGCGCCGCGGGTGTCGAGCGTGCCGAGGCGTTGATTGAGGCGGGCGTTGATGTGTTGGTCGTGGATACCGCACACGGCCATTCCTCAGGCGTGATTGAAACTGTGGCCACGCTGAAGCGTCAATGGCCTGATGTTGAGCTGATCGCGGGCAATGTGGGCACAGGCGAAGGTGCACGCGCGCTCGTCGAAGCGGGCGTCGATGCAGTCAAAGTTGGTATTGGCCCGGGATCGATCTGTACCACACGCATGGTGGCCGGTATCGGTGTGCCGCAGATAACAGCGGTGGCCAATGTAGCGGCGGCGCTGGCCGAGACTGATGTGCCGTTGATCGCTGACGGTGGCATCCGTTACTCGGGGGATCTCGCCAAGGCCATTGCAGCCGGCGCTCATTCGGTCATGATCGGCGGCATGTTTGCTGGCACGGCCGAGGCGCCGGGCGAAATCGAACTCTATCAAGGGCGTTCATTCAAATCCTATCGCGGCATGGGGTCGATCGGCGCCATGTCTGGCGAAAGTGGTTCGGCCGATCGCTACGCCCAGGATCCGAGTGCGGAAATCGAAAAACTGGTGCCCGAAGGCATCGAAGGCCGCGTGCCGTACAAGGGGCCGGTGGGCGGTGTCGTCCATCAGCTGGCTGGCGGTCTGCGTGCGGCGATGGGTTACACCGGCTCGTCGGATATCGACGTGATGCGAACGCAGCCGCGCTTTTCACGTATCAGTGCCTCGGGCGTCAAAGAGTCGCACGTGCACGACGTCAACATTGTCAAGGAAGCACCGAATTATCGTGTCGACTAATGCCGACGCGCGCGCCGCTGACGCGCCCACGCCCGACATCCACGACGAGGCGATCCTGATTGTCGATTTCGGCAGTCAATATACCCAACTGATCGCTCGGCGCGTCCGTGAAGCTGGCGTGTACTCCGAGATCGTGCCTTGCGATATCGACCCTGAGCGTGTGCGGGCATTCGCGCCACGTGGTGTCATTTTGTCCGGTGGCCCGGAATCGGTCGCCGGCGAGTCCGGGCCGCGTGCACCGGCTGTCGTGTTCGAGCTCGGTGTGCCGGTGCTCGGCATTTGCTACGGCATGCAAGTCGTGGCCTCGGCATTTGGTGGCCGCGTAGCCGCGTCTGCCACACGCGAATTCGGCTATGCCCGCGTCGAGAATCTCGATGCCGGCGGATTGCTGGCCGGTCTGAGTGACGACCAATCAGACCATGAGTCATGTGAGACATCACAGCTCGATGTTTGGATGAGCCATGGCGACAAGGTTGATCAACTCCCGCCCGGGTTCACTGCAATAGCACGTACGCCGCATGCACCACTGGCCGCCATGGCTGATATCGAACGTGGTATCTACGGGTTGCAATTCCATCCTGAGGTTACCCACACCGAGCAGGGCCAGGCCATCGTTGAACGTTTCGTGTTGGGCATTTGTGGCTGTCATGGCCTCTGGCAGTCGGATGCTATCGCTGACGATCTGGTGGCTCGTATTGCCGATCAGATCGGTGATGGCGGCGTGTTGCTGGCGTTGTCCGGTGGCGTGGATTCGGCGGTAACCGCTGCACTGGTTCATCGCGCCGTCGGTGATCGGTTGACCTGCGTATTCGTCGATAACGGGCTGCTTAGAGAAAACGAAGGCGATGCCGTGATGGCCGCTTTCGGGGATCATTTCGGCATCGATGTGCGACGGGTGGATGCCGGAGAGCGCTTTATGACCGCGCTCGTCGGCGTCGACGATCCCGAAGCCAAGCGACGTATCATCGGCAACACCTTCATCGAGGTCTTCGAGGAAGAAGCCGGGCGGCTGACCAATGTTGCCTGGTTGGCTCAAGGCACGATTTATCCCGATGTCGTCGAGTCGGCCGGCGCGGCCACCGGCAAGGCCGATCTGATCAAATCGCACCACAACGTGGGCGGTCTGCCGGCCGAAATGAATCTCGGCCTGGTCGAGCCGTTGCGTGAACTGTTCAAGGATGAGGTCCGCGCACTTGGGCACACACTTGGCTTGCCGGGGTCGATGCTCAACCGCCATCCCTTCCCGGGCCCGGGGCTCGGCGTGCGTATCCTGGGTGAAGTCAATGCGAGTTACGCTGCCCGCTTGCGGCGCGCAGACGCGATTTTCATCGAAGAGCTTGTGGCCGCTGAGTGGTACGACCGAGTCGATCAGGCGTTTGCCGTTTTCCTACCGGTTTCCAGCGTGGGTGTAATGGGCGATGGTCGTCGCTACGAGCCGGTGGTTGCGCTGCGTGCGGTGCAGACCGTGGATTTCATGACGGCACGCTGGGCGTGGCTGCCGTTTGAGCTGATTGATCGCGTTTCATCGCGGATCGTGAACGAAGTCGATGGTATTTCCCGAGTGGTGTATGACGTGACCGGCAAGCCGCCGGGCACTATTGAGTGGGAATAGTGGCTGGGCCAAGGGCCGGATGGCGCTTTGGCCCAGCCAATGCTCGGTTAACGTCTAGCGACGTTCAGAATGATCGAGATAACGAGCAGGATCAGGAAGATAACGAAGATGATCTTGGCGATACCCGCAGCCGTGCCGGCAATGCCGCCGAAGCCGAAAATGGCCGCCACGATCGCGATGATGAAAAAGGCAATGGCCCAACCGAGCATTGCAAACTCCTGTACGAATCGGCGCTACTATTCGTAGCATTGTTCCGATATAAAACCAAAATTTTTAACGTGAGCGTACGCAGCCGCTCGGGCTGCTTTTTGTCTGCCATACAATACTGACACGACCGTGCGAAACGATATCAAAGCTGTCATTGCAGGAATCGGCGCTGCAGCCACGTTGCTGCAACTCGCCGCGTGGTTAATTGCGCGCCAACACTGGGCGCCATTTGCGCCGCTCGCGTTGGCAGAGCCAGCGCTTTGGCGTGTGCCACTGGTCGCACTCGAGTGCGTGAGTGGTGCTGTGGCTGGACCGATCGCTTGGCGCCTGATCCGAAATAGTGAAGCGGCCGGGTATTACATGGCCAGCATGATTCTCGCCGCACTGGCTGCAGTCGCCATCGTCGGCGTTGTCACTTGGGCGCACGGCGGTTCGCCAGCCCAGGGGTGGCTTATTCGCTGCGAAGCAGCGGCGTTGGCCGGCGGTTTCTGGGGATTTGGCTTTGCGCTTTACATGCATGGGCTGCGGCGTTTGCCCTGAGCGCTGTACTGAAAGGCTTGTGCATGCCGGCGGCGGCCTGGTGTCCGCGCAGCGGGTGGTTGGCGCAGGTAAGTAGGGCGCTCGCAGACCGCTTAGTCGTTGTGACAGCGCTTAGCCGCGGTATATGACGCGCCTCATTAGAGGGCGTCGACATGGCGTATCGGCGCAGAATTGACGGTATTCTGACCAGTCGGGACCCACGCGCATGCTCGGATAGGCTCCACCCGATGAGACGGGGCGGCGGATTACGGTGTCGAGCTGTTGCCGGGCGCTGGGTCGTGACGCGCTTGAAACGTGGGTTCCGGGATTCCAGCGACATTCGTGCGCGCGGCGAATAGACCGCCCGCATTTGGCCATTGCGCGATCGCGTCGTGGGTCATGCCTTCACGCGCGGTGGTGACGAACAATGTTTGCCGGTCGGCGCCGCCGAAACTGCACATGGTGGGATTCGGTGCGGCTAGCGGATAACGTTCGTGTAACTGGCCGGCCGGATCGAAGCGCGCGACGGCAAAGCCGCCAAACAATGCGCACCAGTAGTGGCCATTGGCGTCGACCGCGGCGCCGTCGGGATTGCCGGCGAGATCCAGTTGATTGAAATCGATCCAGACCTCACCGGGCCCGATTTTGCCGGTTTCGGCGTCGAACGAATGGCGATAGACGAGCCGGCGTGGTGTGTCGCTGTGGTAGCAAATACGCGCGTCGGGTGAAAACGCCAGGCCGTTAGAAATAACCAAGTCGTTTTTGTGAGCGGTGAGCCCGTGGCCGTCCCAGCTATACAAACCGGCGTCGGGTGTCGTTTTGTCGTCGGCCAGCGTGCCGAGCCAGAAGCGACCGTCCGGGCCGATTCGGCCGTCGTTGAAGCGATGATTGGCCGTATTTTCCGGATTGGCGCAGACTACCGGTTGCATGACGCCGGTTTCGTCGATTGGTCGGAGGCCGCTGCGGGTGCCGGCAATCAAGCCGCCATCCGCGCGTAGGCCGACACAACCAATCGCCTCGTCATAGTCGGCGCGCCAGTGCCGACCGTCATCCGGGTGCGCGAAGTGCAGGGCGCAGCCGTCGATATCGACCCACCACAGGCCGCGACGCTGTGCGTCCCACAATGGCGACTCGCCTAGCGCCATGTCGAGTGAGGCGATGGCCGACAGATGGCCGTCGGAGCCGGGGGGCACAAAAGAAGTCGTGGTCGATCGAAGCGTCATAACGATTGCTCGATTGTCGCGAATGCGCTACAAGTATCCATGCCCTTGCTAAAAGGTCAACATATGATGAGCGTATGTTGGCATGATGATACCGGCTTATTGTCGTGTTGTTACGGCTCGGTTCGGCTGGCGTTTTCTAACCAATAGCCAGCTTTACCGGGGCCATTCGATGGTTGCTGGGCGCAATCTGCCGACATGGTGGGATCGGCGGCTAGCGGGCGTGTTGGCGGAACTGATGGGAGCAGGGATGGCCCCGATGCTATCGAGACATCTTGCTGATGCGTGTCGGTGGCTTGGGTTAGCGTTCAAATAGACCCGCGAGGCCTGTTGTTACAGGTGCGTCTGCATGGTCAAAGCCCAGTGCTTCACGTGTGCCTTGAAGCACTGCGCGGGTTGCTTCGGCCGCTCGCTCGGGCTGGCGCATACGGATAGCGTCCATGACTTCGTAATGCCGGTCGAGGCTCGTTTGTGGCTGTGAAGTGGTGACGTTGGACTCCGAGATTACCAGATAAATAGACGGCCGCAGGATATGCGACAGTTGTGCCCAGACGATGTTGTGGGTGGCCTTGAAGATGGCTTCGTGGAAGGCGACATCGGAGTCGCTGTGGATGCGCCGTTCCTCAGCGACCTCACTGTAGCGAAAGTTTTGCCCCATGCCGTCGAATGCCTGTTCCATGGCAACCAAATCGTGTGCGGTGGCGTGGCGCGCCGCAGTCATGGCAACGAAGGGTTCCGCCGCCAGGCGAAACGTGAGAATCTCGCGCTGGATTTCCTGGTTGGGGGCGGCAAAACGGGTCATCCAGTCGGTCACTGTCGGGTCGAGGATGTTCCAGTCGGCATAAGCGCGTACACGTGAGCCGTAGCCGGATATGCGCTCGATAATGTTGCCGTCGACCAGTTCGCCGAGATGACGACGCACCACGGTGCGGCTGAGCCCGAAGCGCTCGCAGATTGCCATTTCCTTGGGAATGAAGTCACCGGGCTGGTAATTACCGGCGAAGATGTCGCGAATCAGCGCTTCGGTGGGATTGGGCGGTTCGCTATCGATCGAGTCAGTCATGGTCTGCTGAATCGCTTTTTATTCATTTTCTCTTGGTATACAAAACGACCGATAAATGCAACATAGGTGCTGTCTATGTACGTAAACAGCCGACGTGCGCCGTCGACTGTATCTCGTGCAGTCGGCTCGCGGTGCGCTCGAACTCCAGGGTCAGGCGTGTGCCTTGATAGAGATCGTCCGGTGCCGCATCGGCGCTTATGAAGACATTGGTCTTGCGGTCGTAGAAGGTGTCGATAGCGCTCACGAATCGACGCGCGGCGTCGATGCGGGTGTCGTCTAGAATCGGCACGTCGCTGATCAGGATCGTGGCGAATTCACGCGCCAGGGCCAGGTAGTCGGCAGCGGCGCGGTTGCCGCCGCACAGTACTTCGAAGCGGCACCAAACCACACCGGAGGCGTGGCATACGGTCGCGATCTTGCGGTCTTCGATCTTGACGTGATTGCTAGCGCTCGATTCGCCGCTCGCCAGACGTTCGAAATAGTGTGCCAGCACGGCATCCGCGGCTTCGCCGGTGGGTGTTTGATACATGTCATTATGATCAATATGCGCTAGGCGATAATCGTCGCCGTCCGGCATGTGCTCGATGCGGCAGTGGTGTTTAATGCGCTCAATGGCCGGTAGGAAACGATCCCGTTTGAGGCCGTCCTGGTAGAGATCGTCAGGAGCAACGTTAGATGTTGCGACCAACACGACCCCTTTTTCGAACAGACGTTCGGTCAGACGCGACAAGATCATAGCGTCGGCGATGTCGTCGACAAAGAATTCGTCGAAACAAAGCACTCGGTCTTCGGCCCACTCGTCGGCGATGATGCGCAGCGGATCGCGTTTATGTTTATGACGACTGCGGGCGGCATGCACTTTCTGCATGAATCGGTAAAAATGCAGTCGTGTTTTGTTTTCGAATGGAATCGCTTCGAAGAAGCAATCCATCAAAAACGTCTTGCCGCGGCCGACGCCGCCCCAAAGGTACAGGCCTTGAACGGCCGGGCGCTGTGCTCGGCCAAACCATGTATGCGGGGTGTGTCCGTTGACAAGCTCATCGAACACCGCGTCCAGTGTCTCGGCGGCCGATTGTTGGCCGGCGTCCAAGGCGTTGCGCCCGCCGGGCAGGCGGCGTGCAACGATATCGGAGGGCTGGGCGTGGCGACTGTCGCCGTCCGGCATCGGGCATTCGGTGATCGCGAAATGAACGCCGACATTATACGCTTGGTGTATGGCACGTATTGACCACTTAACCGCGCGCGAAGCCGCGACGATCGAGGCGTTTGTCGACGGGCTGTGGGCTGAGCGCGGTCTGGCGGATGCCACTCTGGCCGCTTATAAGGATGATCTGGCGCGTTTTGCTGCCTGGCTGGAGGCGCACCATAATCTGCTGGACGTCGATCGTTCGTTAATCACGAGTTTTCTCGCCGAGTTGGGTAATGCCGGTGTTAGTGCCCGCAGCCAGGCGCGGCTGCTGTCAAGTTTGCGCCAGTTCTATCGCTATCAGCGGCGCAATGGTGTTCTAGCGGCAGATCCGACGAGTGATATCGAGATGCCCACGACGGGGCAGCGTTTGCCTGCCACGCTTGGCGAAGCTGACGTCGAGGCCCTTCTGGCTGCGCCCAACGATGGTTCGGCGCTTGCCTTACGCGACCGTGCCATGCTGGAGCTCATGTACGCCGCCGGCTTGCGCGTTTCGGAGCTCGTTAGCGCTGGACGTGATCAACTGAACCTGCGCCAGGGCGCGATTCGGATCAGCGGCAAAGGGGGCCGCGAGCGTATAGTGCCGATCGGTGAGCCGGCGGTGGCGATCGTTAGCGATTACCTGCATCGAGGTCGTGGTGCGCTACTCGGCGCCGCGGTTTGCGATCGGTTATTCGTGACGGCGCGTGGGCACGGTATGACGCGCCAGAATTTCTGGCACCGGATTCGTCGACACGCAGTGAATGCAGGCATACAGGCGTCAATTTCGCCGCATGCCCTGCGCCATGCCTTTGCGACGCATCTATTGAACCACGGTGCCGATCTGCGTGCGGTGCAGATGCTGCTCGGCCACGCTGATCTGTCGACCACGCAGATCTACACACATGTTGCCAATGCTCGCTTGCAAAAACTCCACGCCGAGCATCACCCGCGGGGGTAGAACCCGAATCAAATGCGCGTTACGCCCGGGTGGTGCCGGTATTTCACAAGCGCTGAAACGAAGGGTTAGTTGCTCGCCTCAGCGCTCTAGGAGTTCGCGCTTGTTGGGTTTGTTGGCCCAGTCATCGGCGTCGGCGGGCGCTTCTTTGACTTCGTCGATGACCGGCCACTTGGCGGCCAGATCGGCGTTTAACTGTACGAATTCCTGCTGGTCGGACGGCACGTCGTCTTCCGCGACGATGGCCTCGACCGGGCATTCTGGCTCACAGAGCGTGCAGTCGATGCACTCTTCGGGGTCGATAGCCAGGAAATTCGGACCTTCGTGGAAGCAGTCGACCGGGCAGACTTCCACGCAGTCGGTGTATTTGCACTTGATGCAATTTTCCAGGACCACGTAGGTCATGGGCGGCGACCTCGTCGCTGATCGAATATACCTTTAGTTTAGCATCGGGCGTGCCGATTCGGCGTGGGGTCGCGGTCCAGGCCGAGTGTCTGCCAACTGTCGCGCTCCAGTGTTTCGATATGGGGCTCGAAATAACCCCGGCGACGGTCGTTGAAATAGTGGGTCAGTGTACGGTGTATTGATGGGAAGGCCAATTGCGACCATGCAATGTCTTGTTCGTCGATAAAACAACTTATCTCGGATTCTGGTCCCGGCGCCCAGTAGTCGCTGACCAGCGTGGCGCGATAGAAGATGTGAATCTGGCCGATGTGCGTGATGTCGATCATCGCGAACAATTCCCCCTGATCGACCTCCGCGTTGGCTTCTTCGCGCGTTTCACGCGCCGCCCCTGAAAACCCGGATTCACCAAGCTCGAGAAATCCAGCCGGTAGCGTCCAGAAACCGCGTCGCGGATCGATCGCGCGTCGGCACATCAGAATGGCGCCGTTGCGCTCGACGATGGTGCCGACGACGTTACGCGGGTTATCGTAGAAAATCTCGCCACAGGCGCTGCAGATATCGCGCGGTCGATCGTCACCGGATGGCACGCGATGCTCGATTTGTGCAGCGCAGGTAGGGCAGTATGTCCTCATAATTACGGTATATCGCGGCCGACCGGAATAGATTCGTTGTGTGGGGCCGATCCGTCAACGTCCCCGGTCGTGTTAAGGCCGCATTGGTCAGCGATAGGCATACGCTGCTATGTTGCCAGCCGTTTGTAGAACTGGATTCGAGCCGTGAGTCAAAATAACACTAAATCAGGTGACGCTTTGCCAGACGACGACAGTGCACTTCGCGCTCAGGTGCGATCTGCGGGTGCTTTACTGGGTGATGTCTTGCGCGCACAGGCAAGCGAAGGCGTGTTTGAAACCGTCGAAACGCTGCGTCAGGGCTATATTGCGCTGCGCGCTGATCCCAACGGCGATGCCAGCCGCGCGCATGAACTACGTGCGATCGTCGATGCGCTGCCGGCCGAGACCATGACCGAGGTTACACGCGCGTTCGCGATCTATTTCAATCTCGCCAATCTGCTCGAAGAACTGCACACACATCGGCGGCGGCGAGAGCAGCAGGCCGACATGTCTGCCGAGCAGCCAGTTGGTTTTTTTGCACGTACACTGGCCGATCTAAAAAGCGCCGATATGTCGTTAGACGACGTTATGGTGCGATTGAACCGGATCGAATTCGTGCCGGTGTTCACGGCCCACCCAACCGAGGCCAAACCACGCGCGATCCTCGACGCGCTTAGACGACTGTTTGAGTGGTTCCACGCGCTATCGTTTAGTGCGCCGGACGATCAGCGCCGCGCCGAAATCGAACAAAACATCCGCGAAAACATCGAGGTTATGTGGAAGACCGAGGAGCTGCGTGGCAGTCGCCCCTCGGTCGAGGATGAAATTCGGAACGGTCTCTACTACTTCCGAGCGTCGCTGTTTGACAGTGTGCCGGTGGTTTATCGCCAACTGGAACGCGCGCTAGCCGATCAGTACGGCGCCGACATCGAGGCCCCGGCCGTGCTTAATTTCGGCTCGTGGATCGGCGGCGACCGCGATGGCAACCCGAATGTCACTGCGCGCGAGACGCGGTTTGCACTGCGTTTGCAGGCGCGAGAGGTGCTCAAATTTTACCTTAAGCGTATCGACTATCTATCCAGTCGACTATCGTTTTCCGCGCGATGGTGTACACCCAGTGACGCCTTCTGGCGGGCTTTGGAAGCCGACGAGCAGCGAATCGCCTCACAGACAGGTATGCGCCCACAGCGCTATGCGGCCGAGCCGTATCGGCGCAAACTGTATTTGATCCGACGTCGACTGGCAGCCATGGTCGACCAGATCCAGCTTGAACTGCGCCTGACGGCCGAGCGTACCGAACGGCCGGCGCTTGCCTATGGCAATGCTGGTGAACTGATCGATGAAATCCAGATCATCCGCGATTCGCTGGTCGGACATAACGACAAAATGATCGCCGACGGCGAGATCAAAGATTTTCAACGTCAGATCGAGACTTTCGGGTTTCATCTAGCCCGGCTTGATCTGCGTGAGGAATCCACACGCCACACCGAGTGTGTCGATGAATTGCTGCGCGGTTTGGGTGTTGCCGATGATTACATCGAGCGTGATGATGCCGAGCGCTGCGCGCTTCTGCGTACCGAAATTGAGCGCGTCGAGCCGAGATCGATCGAGGGGTTGCCCACCTCTGATCCGGTCACCGAGACGCTAGCGAGCCTGCGCGTGGTGCGCGAATTTACAGCCACGCTCGGTGCCGACGCGTTCGGTAGCTACGTCATATCGATGACGCACCAAGTCTCGGATGTGCTGGCACTTGTCTGGTTGATGCGCGTTAGCGGGCTGTATGAACCGGGTCAGAGCCACGCCGCGCCGTTAGCGATTTCGCCGCTATTCGAGACTATCGCTGATCTTGAACACATTGAGCCGGTGCTGGATGCGCTGCTCGGTGAGCCGACTTATCGCGCGTATCTGGCTGCAGGCAATCAGAAGCAGTTACGCCAGGAGGTCATGCTCGGGTATTCCGACTCGTGTAAGGACGGCGGCATCATGACATCGCGTTGGCAGCTCTACCGAGCACAGCAGATCGCGGTCGACTGTTGCCAGCGCCACGATATTGATTGTGTGCTGTTCCACGGTCGTGGCGGTACCGTAGGCCGTGGTGGTGGCCCGACGCACGAAGCACTCGTGTCGCAGCCGGCCGGCACCGTGCGCTCGGCGGTCAAGTTTACCGAGCAGGGCGAAATGATCTTCGCCAAATACTCGAATCCGGAAACGGCGGTCGACGAACTCGCGCTGGGCGTAACCGGGACGCTCAAAGCCAGTACGCTCGAAGGCCCGGAAGCCGATTATTCGGCTGAAGCCACGAAGCTGGCGGACACCGGCGAGCGTTTCTATCGCGAGCTGACCGAAAATACCGACGGCTTTTTCGAGTATTTCTCGTTGGCTACGCCGACCGCGGAAATCGGCGCGCTAAATATTGGTTCACGCCCGGGGTCACGCCCCAAGCTGGAAGCTGGCAAATCGGCGATTCGGGCGATTCCTTGGGTGTTTGCCTGGGCCCAATCCCGACATACATTGCCGGGGTGGCTTGGCCTCGGTACGGCGTTTTCGGAAGCCGGCGTTGACGATGAAACGTTGCGCCAACTGTATCGGGAATGGCCTTATTTTCGGACGATCATCGACAACGCCGCGATGTCGCTGTCCAAGGCCGACATGCCGATCGCGGCTGATTATGCCGCGTTGGCCGAGAGCCACGAGGCGATCTTCGCTATCATCCGCGATGAATATGAGCGCACGGTTGAACGCATCCTAGCTATCACGGGGGAATCGCGTTTGCTGGAAAATCAGGCTGTGCTCGAGCGCTCACTGGCTCGGCGCCAACCCTATCTGGATCCACTCAACCAGATCCAGATCGTGGCGCTGGGACATTACCGCGAGGATGGTGATCGGGCTTGGCTGGATCCGGTGTTGCGCTCGATCAACGCCATTGCTGCCGGCATGCGCAATACAGGGTAAGTGCGCGGTGGTAGCATCTGCATCAATACTTACCACAATGTAACCGCGAAACCATGGCTGAATCCGGTATCCCCGACATCCAGATCGATGCTGATAATCTCTATCGGGAAGAGACATTCACAGATCTTACAACCGGCACCATACGGCTTCTTGTACCAGTCACCCGGACGGGCGAGGACGACCCGGACCGCGATGTGCGTTACGAGGGGTCAGCGAGCCTGATGACGCCGGCCGGTAATCTGCCGCTCCAATTTGACCTCGGGGCGAGCAGTCTTGCGGAAGCGATCGATAATTATGCCGAAGCGGCCAGCGCCGAAGCTGAACGTGCAATCGAGGAGTTGAAACAACTCCAGCGCGAACAGTCACAAAAGATTCAGGTACCGGGCCAGGGCGGCGCCGGTGGTCAGGGCGGCGGCCAGATACAGCTATAGCTCGGTGCGCCGATCAGTTCCAGCCGGGCCGGTCTGGCCCGGCTGGCAAGCGGCACCGTTGCGCGGTGTTTATCCGTTGTTTGCCGTATTGGCGCGAATCGCACGCACGTTTTTAAAATGACAGCGTTGTTGTGACGCCGTCACACGAATGATGGCTCAATCTCCTGTGAGCGCGAGTCCACCGGGGATAGATACGAGCAGCCCGGCGGCCATATGGTCAATCAGAATTTATTCGCGTTGGTGTTGCCGAGTTCCTTGTTGTGTAAACGGCGCGACTGCCAGTAGTGCCTACGCCAATAGGCGTTGCCGAGTCGTGAAATCGTGACGCCCTGACTGGATGACGCGTGCATGAAACGGCCGTCTTTCAGATAGACGCCCACATGCCGGGAGTGGCGGCCGGTTTTGAAAAACACCAGATCGCCGGTCTCCAGGTCCGAGCGCGGAATCAGCGACCCTGTTTTGACTTGCCCGCGGGTGGTACGCGGTAATTTATAGGATGCGGCGGTATCGACCGCTTGTCGCACGAAACTAGAGCAATCTACGCCGCTTTGCGTTGTGCCGCCATATCGATACGGCGTACCGGACCAGCGATTGTAGACGCGATGCAATGCGTTTCTAAGGCGTATCGGTGTGGTGGATTGTTGGGCTGTCGATTGTTGTGCGTCAGGTGATTGGCTATTTGCGTTGTCATGTTCACCAACGCTCACCGAAGCTTGTTGTTCCTTGTGCAGGCCCTGTGTCGCACAGCCGCTTATCAGTAAAACGCTAGCCGCAATCAGGCTGAACCGTAGGCTGAATGGCATTGACGTCTTGATTGCAAGACGTGGTTGATCCGACCATCTCATACGGTTGTGTTATCGGCCGGTCGCGCCATGGTGTTCCAAACAGGGCTGGATGTGGATGATTGCAAATCGTGCAACATCGTAACCAAAACGTCTTATTTTAGAAAACCGAAAATCATAGGTTTTGCCGTTTTTCATTTTCGGGTGTCCGGCCGAGCATAGAACGAATTCGTCCGCTTGTGCGGCGATATCGAGCTATTGGCCTGGAGACGCTTCTTGGTTAAGGACGTCGCAGCTCAGCCTGAAATATAGTGTTCCAATTGCTCGATCATGAACTCCTTATCCGCGAGAACGGCCTTGACGAGATCGCCGATGGAAACCAAGCCCACCAATTCGCCAGCGTCCATGACGGGCAGATGACGGAAGTGTTTGTCAGTCATCAGCGCTAGACACTCCTCGACATCGGTGGTTGGTGAAACGTAGGCAACATGCGTTGTCATAACGTCTCTAGCCGGTGTGTCGCGCGATGTGCGATTCTCAAGGGCCAGCTTGCGGGCATAATCGCGTTCCGACAGCAGGCCGACCAGGCGGCCTTCGTCGAGGACGAGAACAGCGCCGATATTCTGATCGGACATCAGTTGCAATGCATCGAAAACAGAGGTCTCAGGCGTGACGTTCCAGACTTCAGCGGATTTGTCACGAAGCAAGGCGTTCACGGTCGTCATACGCAAATCTCCTTCCGTCGATGGCGTGGCACTGCATAGATACCACGACTGAGAGATTACAATGCTGTTGCGTGAAATGCAGCCCCGGCCAATTCTTGGCCAGCGCTGGACCACAATCTCTGGCAGATTGACGTGGTGTAAGAACGTGGGTTGCGTGATCGTGAGGCCGCGTTTACACATCGAGTTGCGTCGAGGTTGTCCATGCTGAGCCAGTGGTTTTTGCCGCATTCGACTGCATTACTTGGCGTTGCCTTGTCGGTGCTTGCGATGTATCTCACGGTCATCGTGTTCGCGCGACTGTCCGGTGTGCGGAGTTTTGCCCAGATGTCGACATTCGACATCGCGGTCACGATCGCGGTGGGGTCGCTGCTGGCTACGGTCGTTACTAGCAAGGATCCAGCCCTTTTGCAGGGGATGCTCGCGCTAATGTTGCTCTATGGCCTGCAGCTTGGCGTATCGTGGCTACGCAATAGATTCCGAGGGTTCACAAAGGCCACGGATAACCCACCGATCCTGCTCATGGAGGCGGGCGGCGAGATTAAATGGGAAAACATGCGTGTGGCTCGAGTCACTGAAAACGATCTTCGTACCCATCTGCGCAAGGCTAATGTCACCGCCCGGCGCGAAGTTCAGGCCGTTGTTATGGAAGGTACGGGCACGATCAACGTGCTACATGCCGCCGAAGGCCAGGCCAACGCGCCAGACGATGATGCGTGGATCCTTCAAGACGTTCGCGATTACACGCGCTGATATTACTCTGAACGTCACCTGTACGGCCGGGGCCGTGTGTAGGCGCGCATCCCGACGCTTTGGTCATAACCTCGACTAAGGCATCCACATCCGGGTAATCTTATCTAAAAGAACATATTTAAAGCTGCCTGCGGCGTCACTACTGCACCAGTATTGCGGCCTGCAACAGTGATTTGGGCGCCGACTATCAAGCCATAGCGTTTGTTAAAAAGATACTCTACTGCAGGGTTTACTTCGAAATGTTCGCTGGAGCGCGTGTCTTCACGTACAGTGGTATGAGGCAGCCCTTGGTTACTGCTGATGTTATGGGCTGTCCCGGAAATACGGCCGCTGCCAGTATAACTATATAATATCTCAAGAGCGGGCGCCCAATGGCGTGTCAGGCTGTATTCAACGGATGCATTAGCGGTAAATGTGTTGGCTGGATTGAAACTTCCGGAAAAGCCAGGATCCGTGCCATAAATGCTGCGGCCGTTTACTGAGACTTTATTATCGTTCGGAAACTCGTAGGATATATTGAAGCGTGCCCTCAAAATATGTCCGTTCGGCATCCAGAAATAATCTTGGGTCCAGAACCCAATCTTGGTTGACCATACGCCACTGCCAAGACCGTTTGAAACCTTGTCCAGGCCATCATACTGACCGGTCGGAATACTTTCTGACACGGCTAATGCCATTGTCGGTATTTTGCTGCCCTTGTGAAACTTGTGGAACATGTAGTGCGCACGTAGTGTCATATCACCAAGCCGGACGCCATCGCTGCTCGGTGCGCCGCTGACTTGGTTAAAGCCAAACTGTGGCAGCACACCTACTGTTAAACGGTCTGTTACACCGTATGAGAACAGTGTCACGGAGCGAAAAGCATGGGTATCAGATGTATCACGCTGATGCCAATTATCGTTATATTTTCCGTATTGAATAGCGTCGACCAAATAGGGTTCGATGTTCCAGTGGCCAGCTGGTAAGGCCGTCGCATTCGAGGCAACAAGTGGCCCAGTAAAAGGAACATCGCTTATGCTTTGATGCGAGGGAGGGTCGTTGGAAGTGGCGGCGGATGCCCCGACTGCTCCCAACAAGATAAATGCGATAACGCTGCTACGGAACCAAGCATTGTGGGTCTTGAACATGATACTTCTCCTGTTTTTGGAAGTAGTGAGAGCTCCGCCTATGATTCAGCGCGATTCGTAGAAGCTGGTTCGGCGAATGAACCTGCGGCAGCTGAATCCTCGTTATACGCGCTGGGTGCCAGAATGTTATTTATAACTTGCTTGGTTATGGATGGCGTAAGGCTCGTGGCCACCGCGATCAACATGACGATCAGGCTCCAGACTGCAATAGTGACTAGGGCCCAGCCGAATGACAGCACGCCGATGCCGCCGAGAGTTCCGAGCCCAGACAATATCCACATGCCTCCAAACCATGGCAAAAGCCAGGCAATATGAAACCAACCAAATTCATGTGCTGGTTGCTTTGCTATAAAATGATAATAGAGCGCATAAACGATAAATCCTCCTGTTAGAAGCGAATATAAAAATTGGTTGGTCTCATAACCGGTCCAATAGATCACCCAGTTGGCGGCAATAAATGCAGCAGGGGCGATAACGATTGCACCGCGTAGGCGAAATGGCCGCTCGGCGGCTGGTGCGTTACGCCGCAGGCAGATTAGTGCTACTGGACCTAGCCCGTACGTTAATACTGTAATTGCCGAGATATAGCTAACTATTTGTTGCCATGCTGGAAATGGCAATAAAAAGATACAGCCGAAAATCCACATGACAATTACTGCCACCCATGGCACACCGAAACGGTTAATATGCGTGAGCCAGGCTGGTCCTACGCGTAATTCACCATTAGCCATGAGCACACGTGTGCCACCGGTTGTCATCAATAATCCCGTCCCGGCGGGCGAAATATAGGCATCTGTATAAATAATGCCCGCTAGCCATGTCAGACCGAGCGACATAGCTAACATCGCGAATGGGCCGCCACTATTTACGAAATTCAGCTGATTCCAACCATTAGCAATAGCTTCAGGCGCTATGGCGAGCAGAAAAGCAACTTGGAGCGTGATATAAATCACAGTGGCTAGCACAATCGATCCAATTACCGAAAATGGTATGTATCGGTTTGGATTTGTACTTTCACCGGCTAGGTCTATTGCTGTTCGAAAGCCGAAAAAACTGAAGACTACGCCTGCTGTGGGTAATGCAGTAAAAATACCCGTCAGTGCATAGCTGTCCGGTGCTGCAGAGAGGTTCTCGACATGTAGAACGCTCGTTAAAAGTGCGCTGGCTGTTATTAGCGGAACCAGAATTTTTAACCAGGTGATCGTCGTGTTGAGGTTCAAAAGCCAGCGAATCGACATTAAATTCAGCAACGCAAAAATGCCGAGAAGAACCATGGCGGATACCAGGCCGACATTAGTTAATAGCCCATCGGATTGGGGTTGAAGAAATATTGGTAGATAGCTATTGGCATAGGTAACAATAGCTTCGGCTTCGACCGTAGGAATAGGCACGTAGGCGAGAAATAATAGCCATCCCCAAAGGCGTCCCAGCCCGGGGCCATGACTCGCATGACTCATGTGCACAAGCGCACCGCTGCGCGGAAACATGGTCGCCAGCTCGGCGAAACAGAGCGCGATCAACATCATGATAGCCGCGCCAATCACCCAGGATAAGATACTCCAGGGGCCGGCTAACTTAGCAACATGAAAAGCACCAAAAAGCCAGCCGGAACCAATCATAGTGGTTGTGCTGGCGAACATTAGCCCGATAGGGCCCGCAGTACGCTTTAAATTACCATTTTTGTTGGAGTGGCTGGTTAACATAGGCAGGATCCGTTGGCGTATGCGGTAAGAGTTTTTTGCAATTTATTGCATTTATGAAATAAATCTATTTTTTATTGTTATATTTTATCCAATCGCTGGTTATGGTGAATTGGCTTATATTTCATATGGAACTATGTGAAGTGTCTTCCGAAGTGTATTGATTTGGGATGTTATGGCCATAATCGAATTCAGCTGTCGCAGATCCAAATTTTTTCAAAGATTCTGGTGCGTCCAAAGCATCGAGCTGGAGTTCCACGAGCGATAGCTTGTTGCTGGATTTTATTGTCGTTATTGCCTGCTCGAGTTGCCCTTCCGTCTGGACGCGGAAGCTTATATATTGGTCTGAACTGCTAAAAATTGATGGAAGAGCGCTATAATCCCAGTTTTTTATGTCGTTGTAAGACGCGTTTATGCCGTGAATAAAGCGCTCAATGGTATAGCCGAAGTTATTTATAATAAATATGATAGGTTTTTGGTCTTGGTGTAAAAGAGTCGATAACTCCTGCATGGTTAGTTGAAAGGAGCCGTCTCCAATAAACAACAAATGGCGGCGTTTGGGAGCTGCGAGACAAGTTCCAAGCACTGCGGGCAGGGTGAAACCGATTGCACCCCAGATATTGGAGTTTATATATGTCACACCCGATGGGAGTTTCTGACCACCCAAGCCTAGACTTGAAGTTCCTGATTCGGCGATTACGACATCATTCGGTGCGATAAAGTGGGCTATCCGAGGCCATAATCGGGTTTGGGTCAAGCAGGCGTGTTCCGGGATAGGTGGCGTTTGGATCTCTTGATTGGGGCTGTATTGCTTCTGATTTGTCTTGGCGTCTTCCTGCACAGACTCCAGAAAATGCGTTAAAAGTTCACATGGATTAACCGCGTAGTATGTGACGCCGCGAATGGAGATTGCATTAGTTTGTAAATTAATAATGCTTTCATTAGGCAGGCGGTCTGTGAAATGTCCGGAGTTGGCCTCTATCAGACGTGGCGATGTAGTTATAAGAAAGTCGGATTCTTCAATGAGATCGCGGCTCTCCGGGGCCGAATAAGAGCCTTGATATACTCCTATAAAAAGGGGGTGTTGCTCTGGCAGAACTGCTTTGCCAGTGGTGAGGGTTGCATATGAGGTGGACGTAGCCTCGGCAAAATCCAGTAACAACTTGTCGTAACCGAGGCGTTCGGCGTGCATATCGGCTAAAATCGCTGGCTTATGCGAGTCTTGCCAGAGGCATGTTAATGCTGAAATGGCTGAAGAAAGCTGTTCGGCGTTGCTCTCGTTGCCAAGTTCTAAGTGTGAGCTTTCGGCATCAATGGTTATATGCGATATATCCGATGGGATTTGGATATAAACTGGTTTCTTGTTGTGGTAGCAATTCGTTAGTAAACGATCGATCTCAAAGGCGGCGTTGTCAGGCGTCAGACAAGCGTAGTCGCTACAAACTTGAGAGAAGCAATTCATAACATTGTTATAGTTGCCATCACCCAGTGTATGGTGCAACGGTGTTCCCTGTTGCATGATATGCAATGGCGGTGCTCCACTAATACATACTAAAGGGACTTGTTCCGCTGCCGCGCCAGCTACGCCACTGATCGCTCCCAAATCACCGACGCCATATGTTGTCAGCAGGACAGATATGCCATTTAGACGTGCGTAACCATCTGCTGCATAGGCGGCGTTCAATTCGTTACAGCAACCGATAAAATCAATTTTTGAACATCGTTGTATCTGGTCCATCAATTGCAAATTGAAGTCACCTGGCACCCCAAATACGTGCTCACAATCGATCTGAGCGATACGGGAAACCAGGAAGTCAGCAATCGTGGTTCTCATAGATGCAAACCTGTTAAGTAATAATATATAAACTTATTGATATTAATTTAAAAATAAACTAAATCATGTGTTGGTTTATGACCTTATATATTATTTGGCACAATAGGTGTGCGTATTATTTGGTTTTTCATATATATCGCACAAATTATGTGCAATTTTTGAAAATATTTTAAAAGCTATACTTGGGATAAGAGGTGAGGCGCGGTGATTGCCAAAGGTTGGCGCCTAAACTTGCGTGACCTCTAGTGTTGAACTGTTTAGCCTGTCGGTAATGCAGTTGCGCTTGGCCAAATTGCTTAGTCGTGGTGCGGCACTGTTAAGTCGGGGATGGTTTGGCGGATAGCGCTGTGTCGGTGCGGTCTGCACTAGTCGCTGATCGGCATGTGCTGGCTGTGGCACTGGTATAGAATCTGGTGCGTTCTATATCGCCGGTTCGATAGAACTTTGAGCGGCCGTCTTAGGAACTGTGCGCAGTGCGTAGCTTGTGCGTCCTTGTTCTTAGGCGACTATTGGAATTAAGCCTTCGGCAGGAGAGCTGGCAGCTCTTACGATAACGCTTTGGCTAAAACCGAAACCGGCTGGTTCTAGGCTGGCGTGATCCGATAAGACAGTTTGTGACCAAGCCGGCGAGCCATCGAATCGGCTATGTCATTTGGGCCATGTAGGTTTGAGCATCGGAACTTGTTCGAGCCGGTCGGCGACACCCTACCAGTCGAATCTGACATGCATTCCTATGCCACAGTTATTGAGTCTGTTGAAGACAGTATGCTTTTAACCCACGAGTGTCAGTAAAATCAGAGCTGTTTACGGTGGCATGGGGCGCTTCAACCCGTATGGTTGATGGGCTGGGGCATTTTACTTTCAGCTGGATACGCCGCCTGTTTCAATTTTCCTATGCACTGCGATGAGCATAAGCTCTGATAATGTAGCCACTATTTATTAATCGTATTAATAAATTTTCAGTTTTTATAATTATTTAGCAAATCATTGTTTGATTTGATCGTTTTTAATGCGATAGCGCTGTTTATGTGTTGTACGCTTTCGTGTGGAAGGAGGGTGTCATTGATTAACTCCGTTAACCCTTCCAAATCGGGAACCATCACTTTCAAAATATAATCCATGGGGCCTGTAAGCTCAAATGCTTCCAGAATGGCAGTCTCTTCGTTAATAAGCTCAATGAAGCGCTCATTATTTTCTTGGTTGTGATAATTGGACGTGATTGATATTAAAGCGGTCAGGGCATAACCTAGTTTTCCGAGATTGAGGTCGGCATGGTAACCGCTGATGTAGTTATCTTTTTCCAGTCGTGCCCGCCGCCGCGAACATTGGGAAGCTGACAAAAAAATCTTGCTGGCCAGTTCATTGGTTGTTAGCTGCCCATTGTCTTTTAAATGAGCGAGGATCTTGCAGTCAGACCGATCTAGCTGGTGCATCTTATAACCACATATTGTGTCGTTGGCGTCGACGGATTTGAATGAATATTTTAGCTCGGAGCGTATCCTTTATATCTGGTTGGTTGCAATTTTTTCTAAACCCCAGCCAGATGACTTATTTAAATTTATTCGTGCACCGATTTCGAGCTGTTTTTACCTTTCAGTATCGAATCATAACGGATTTGAGTTCAGTGAAATCATCAATGAACGCATCCCCAAACTCGCGACCTATCCCGGATGATTTGACGCCACCAAAGGGAACTGTTGGATCAAGAATGGTGTGCATATTAACCCAGACCGTTCCGGCTTGAATTTCAGGAATCAGCCGCATGGCAGCACTTATGTTTTCTGTCCAAAGACTTGCTGCCAAACCGTAGGGGCCGTGATTCATATAAGCGATTAACTCATCTTCATCATCGTAAGGTAAAAAGGTGGCTATCGGACCAAATGTTTCATGGGTGGCCAAAGGGTCATCAATCGATTTCGCTATGAATACGGTTGGTTCAACGTAATAGCCTGGTTGGTCAAGCGTGTGGCCACCATGGACAATAGTGTTGCCATGATCGGTCGCTTGCTGAAAAAAGCTGGCTAGTTTCTCGTGATGCTCTGCATTGGATACCGGCCCGAAATCAGTGGTTTCGTCCATGGGAGATCCGATTTTGAACTGATTTAGGCGCTGAGACAGTTTCTCCATCAACTCGTCGAAGCGGGAGCGATGGACAAAGAAGTTTTCCGCCGCGGCGCAGATTTGGCCCGAATGTAGAAAGCCTGCCTCGATAATGCCGTCTGCGGCCTTGTCTGTATCCACATCGGGTAGGAAACCCATGGGGTTCTTGCCGCCGAGCTCCAGGGTTACTCGGGTCAAGTCGGATTTCATGGCGGTGGATCCGACCTGGCGACCGGTGGGAATTGAGCCTGTGAAGCTGACTTTGTCGGAGCCTTCGTGTTCGAGCAGGGTCTGGCCTAGCTCGCCGCCGCCGGTGACAACATTCAGGGCGCCATCCGGCAAACCGACGTCAGTGGCTAACTCCGCCAGTTTGAGCATGGTTAGCGGTGTATATTCGCTGGGTTTGATGATCACGCTATTGCCCGTAACTAAAGCAGAAGCTAGCTTCCAGATCGCGATCATCAACGAGAAATTCCAGGGGATGATGCCGATCACAACCCCTAGTGGTTCACGCCGGGTAAAGGCGGCGTATTGCTCCTGATTCATGGATGGGATCGAGGGCTGCATAGTCTGGCCGTTGATCCGTTGCGCCCAACCGGCGTAGTAGCGTAAGAAGAGCACAGCCTGATCAACTTCGAACGCACGCGCCATCTGGATGGTTTTGCCGGATTGGGACGTTTCGATTTGTGCCAGCGTTTCGCGGTTGGCCTCGATTCGGTCAGCAAGTGCGCGCAGAATTATTTCGCGCTGTGCCGGGGAGACTCGGCGCCAAGCTTGAAATCCCTCGCGCGCGGCGGTCACTGCTGCATCGGCTTCTGTCGAACCGGCGTTAGGCACCTCGGCTATGGTTTTGCCGTTAGCCGGGTTGACCACGGCTATTGTTGCACTGCCGTTATTGGGATGTTGTGCACCACCGATGAAGTGGTCGTGTCTCTGGTTCAGAAAATTGCGTACTTCCGTGCTTAGTTCGATCTCGCTCATAGCTGAATCCACCATGTCCCTGATATTGCATTTGATTGATAGTTCGTCGAAATATTTAGTCAGATCACGCGTTTTGGATAACAGCTGCGGCTGCCTTTTCCGCTACAGCAATGGTAGGGGCATTAGTATTGCCACTGGGTACGATTGGAAAAACCGAGGCATCAATGACGCGCAAGTTATCAACCCCGTGTACTCGGCACTCGGTATCGACGACGGCATCGTTCGCGCTGGGGCCCATGCGGCAGGTTCCGACCGGGTGATAGGTTGTCTTCAGCGTTCGGCGTATAAAATCCACGATCTGATCGCGATCATTCCAGCTATGAGGCGCGGGTTGAATGATGTTTTCGCAAAGATCAGCCAGTGGTGACGACTGTAGAAATGCCAAGGCAGCCTCAACGGCACGCACCATGCAGTCGACATCATCTGAGTGGGTTAGATAGCCGGCGCGGATGCTGGCCAGATCACTGGCGTCAGCACTTGCCAATCTGACCGTGCCGTGTGATCGGGGTTGGAGCAGGCCAGCCTTTATAGTCAGGCCGTGTTTGTAACCGACCAAAGCGTTGTCGGGATCATCCCAAGTATCCAGAACTGGCAGAAAGTGGAACTCGACGTCTGGCCGTCCTTGTTCACAGGTATCAATAAAAGCTGCGGCTTCAAGTACGTTCGACGTTCCCACGCCACTACCGAAAGCCAGCCACTGAAATCCATTCTTGAGAGCGGCCCAACCGCTTTCCTGCCCATATAGTGAGATGGGGTCGTGGGTTGTGGCGTTAATCGAGACATGAGGATGGTCCTGCAAATGGTCACCCACGGGCTGATCAGTTATACAGTCGATACCGTGCTCGGCCAGATGTTCGGCTGGGCCGATGCCAGACAACATAAGTATTTTGGGAGAGCCGATAGCGCCGGCAGAGAGGATTACTTCTGCGTTCGCTCGAACTGTGATCGCTGTGCCGCCCTTACGGCTATAGACGATCCCGCACGCAGTCCCATTTTCTAATATGACTCGGTGCACCAAGGCGTTGGTGACCACCCGTAGTCGTGGATTATCCCGTACTTCTTTCAAATAGGTTCGGGCAGTGCTAGCGCGCCGACCTCGGCTGGTGGTCGTGGTCTGAAAAAATCCCACGCCTTCTGGATCGGATCCGTTGAAGTCATTGACGTAGTTCAGACCTTTTGCCTGGCCAGCGCGGATGAAGGCCATCGACAGTGGGTGGCGATAGCGGTTTTCCGAAATCGGCAGTGGGCCGTTACTGGCATGAAATTCATTGTGCAGGCTTTCATTGGCCTCAGCTTTTCGAAAATAGGGCAGTAACTCGTCGAAACTCCATCCGGTACAGCCATGCTCACTGGACCAAGCATCATAATCTTGGCGATGCCCCCGGATATAGATCATGCCGTTGACCGAGCTGCTGCCGCCCATCAGTTTGCCCTGGGCCAGAGTCATTCGGCGATTAGCCGCTCCGGATTCAGGTTCGGTCATGTAAGGCCAGGTTTTGGTCGGAATCACCTTGCCTACACCTGAAGGCATATGAATCAATAAATTGTTATCTGAGCCGCCGGCTTCGAGTAAGAGCACGCTGGCATCGGTTTCGGTCAGTAGGCGGTGAGCAACAACACAGCCGGCAGATCCTGCTCCGACAACAATATAGTCATATTCAGCTGTACGCATATTGCCACCCCCATTATTTGAGTCATTGGGACAAAAGTTGGAAGGTCCGCTGCCAGGTAACCGCGAGGGGGATCACAATTGGTGCCCTTTCTCATGTTCGTCGCTCGCATCCGCTTTACGGGTATACGAGAACCCATCCGCGCCAACCGTCACGGCCATTTCGGAGTTGTCCGTTCGGGCAACGATAGGCTGCGGGTTGCCGTCCAAGTCGAGTACGCAGGAGGCATCCCTATACCACGAGGCAACGACCGGATTGCCCCACCAGTCGCGTCGCTGGTTGTCATGCACATCCCAGGTGATGACTGGGTTGTCGGGATCGCCGGTGTAGTAATCCTGAGTATAAACTTCGATCCGGTGACCATCGGGATCGTGCATGTACAAATAGAAAGCGTTTGATACGCCGTGGCGGCCTGGTCCGCGCTCGATGCAATCAGATATACGTAGCGCGCCAAGCTTGTCGCAGATCGCCAGGATGTTGTGTTTTTCGTGGGTGGCGAAGGCGATATGGTGCATGCGTGGGCCGTCGCCGCCGGTCATGGCTGTGTCGTGCACAGTCGATTTGCGGCGCAGCCACGATGCGTAGATGGTGCCCTGATTATCTTGGATATCCTCGGTGACACGAAAACCCAGATCCTGCATGAAGCGTGTAGCTCGTGGTACATCTGGGGTGAACTGGTTGAAATGATCAAGCCGAACTATCGCTGCCGGGCCTTGCAGGTCGTAACGCCAGGCAAGACGCTCGACGTGTTTGATGTCGTAAAAAAATTCACAAGGAAAACCCAGCGGATCCTCCACTCGAACTGAGTCGCCAATGCCCCGAGTGAAGCCATCTGACCGGCGCTCGACCCGGCAGTCCAGCTCTTTGTAGAAGGCGACAGCCTTGTCAAGTTCTTCGGGCGAACGTACGCGGTAAGCGAAGGCAGCGACCGCAGCGACCGCCCCTTGACGCAGCACTAAATTATGATGAATGAACTCCTCGGCGGTGCGTAGATAGATGGTGCTATCGTCTTCCTCGGTGACGACAAGATCCAGCACATCGACATAGAATGCGCGAGAGGCCGCCAGGTCAGTGACCACAATCTCCATATAGGCGCAGCGTAAGATATCCGGCGGCGGTGTCTGTGGGGTCGGGACCGGATTATCGGTCGGCACGAACGCCTCCGGCGCAACGTAGAAGCCGGCGGAAGTCAGTTGTGTTTCACTCATTTCGGCTACTCCCGTGCTGCATGCAACTGTTGAAGAACGCCACTAGTTCGTCGGTTGCAGTCAGTGGCAGCACGTGGGCGACATACTGATCCGGTCGGACCACTATCACAGCGCCTTGGCGACGATCTATACCGCGTGCATCAAAGATGTCGCTATTAGCATCCACAGCAAAAATCTTCTCCCTGTTGGTGAGCTCGAAGGGGCCAACCCGAGGCAGGAAGGCTGTGGGGACATTGTTGATTTCGACGTCGCGGTGGAGCTGCTGATAGATCACCTTGATATCGAACAGACTGTCGAAACCAGCCCCTGCTGGGGTATGTGCGCGGACGGGGGAGTCGGACGATCCTGCGACCCAAGAGGCCCAATTCTCGACGGCAGCAGGTCCAGTTGCTGGGTTATCAGCGAAGACGTAGATATGCCAGCGGCCATCGGCCCTTGCCTGATGACCCAGCTCAAGCGGGTTGGCATCACAGACCCGAATCACGGGCGCTGAGTGGAAACGCTTGCCGATGGGAAACCCCGTGGCGAGATGTTGGTGGGTGTTTTTGCCGGTGATCATCGACGGCTGGTATTCCGTCATGAAGCCGGCCGGGAATTCAAAAGTTTTGACGTAGAAATCCTCGAGCTCGGCCGGGTCGTCGAAATCTTCCTCCGGCGTCGCCATCAGGTTCGACCACTGCTGGTCGAAATCAATCAGGTTTTTAGCGACTTCCTTGCGCTCCGTGGAATAGGTGTTGAGCAAGGATTCCGGGCTGATGCCCTGCACAACATGGCCGAGTTTCCAGCCGATATTGAAGCCGTCCTGGATGGAGACGTTCATGCCTTGCCCGGCCTTGGCGCTGTGCGTATGACAGGCGTCGCCGGTGATGAACACACGTGGGGTCTGACTAGCCGGATCATCCACGTCATCAAATTTATCGGTTAGGCGGTGGCCGACTTCATAGACGCTATAACGCACAAGGCTTTTAACGTCGATTTGGTAGGGATGAAGGATTTCATTGGCTTTGGCGACCGTTTCTTCAAAAGTCGTTTCTTGCACTCTGCGGCTTTGCTCATCCGTTGCGACCTCGCCCAAGTCGACATACATGCGGAAGAGGTGGCCACCTTCGCGCGGAATGTGCAGAATATTTCCCCCAGACTTCGACTGGATGATGCATTTGGTGCGAATGTCCGGGAAGTCGGTATCCACGAGCACGTCGATTACACCCCAGGCGTGGGCCGCCTGTTGGCCCGCCATTTTTCGCCCGATTGCTTTGCGGACCTTGCTATGGGCGCCGTCACAACCGACCACGTATCGGGCGTGCACGGTGCGTTCCTCGCCTTGGCGTTCGCCGGCGGTATAACGTACCCGCACAGCGACCGGGTAATCACCTTGCCCGTTATTGTCTAAGCGGACGAATTCGATACCGTAATCGGGCTCGAGACGCGCCGGAGATTGCTTCATGAAATCGACGAAGTGATCCTGTACGCGCGCCTGATTGACAATCAGATGTGGGAATTCGCTGATGCCGCCCGGGTCATCTATGGGCACTGACTGCCGTTTGATGCAGGACGGGTTGTCTGGGTCCGGGCGCCAGAAGGCCATTTCCGTTATACGGTAAGCCTCTTCTATGATGCGATTGGCAAAACCAAAAGCCTGAAAGGTTTCAACGCTACGCGCCTGAATGCCATCGGCTTGGCCGACTCCCAGTCGGTGTGGCCGGGCTTCTATGAGCCGGGTTGTAACCTCCGGAAACTGCGACAGCTGGGCAGTGGTGACTACGCCAGCCGGGCCGGCGCCGAGGACCAATACATCGACTTCGTCGGGAAGATCCACGGGCCGGTCAATGCCAACGCCAGCTGCCTGTTCAATTCTGGGATCACCTGTAACGTAACCATAGTGATGGAATTGCATTACACGAACGCCTTACATGTTTGGGTCTGTTGTCTGCGTTGCTGTTATTGCTCGCGTCGATCCGATGCCGAATAACGCCTGAAAGATGTGCAAAGGTTTTGCGCCGATTTGACTAGCAAATTGACATCATTACCGACGGCGACAAAAGTTGCGCCCCGTTCCAGACAGCGGGTCGCCAGCTCCTGATTGGAAGTCAGCATGCCGGCTGGTTTGTCGGCGGCGACGATGCGGCTGATACCTTGTTCGACCGCTTGGATGACGTCCGGATGATTCGGGTTGCCACGGTGGCCCATGTCGGCGGCTAAGTCGGCTGGGCCGATGAATACGCCATTGACGCCACCTACCGCGAGAATTTTGTCGAGCGCTTGCAGTCCGACAGTGGTTTCAATCTGTACTAACAAGCAGACTTGTTCATCGGCGGTGGCCAGATATTCCGAATAGGTGTTGTAACCCGAGGCGCGGGCCAGAGCGGCGCCGATGCCGCGTTTGCCTTGGGGCGGGTAAGTTACCGACTTGACGGCTTCTTCGGCCTGCGCGGCCGATTCGATCATCGGCACCAGAATAGTTTGTGCGCCGATATCAAGTATTTGCTTGATGGTGGCTCGATTATCATCCGGGACGCGCACGACCGGGTGGGAACGCGCACCAACGGCGCGCAATTGGCCGAGTATGTCGCGCAGGCCATTGGGACCATGCTCACCATCGATAACAAGCCAGTCGAAGCCCGTTTGGGCACATATTTCCGCGACCGAGGGATCGCCGCAAGCGACCCAGAGACCGATCTGCGGCTGGTGCTGTTTCAGGCAGGTCTTGAAATGATTGGCGGGGGCAGGCATAGAAACCTCTATTCGAAATCGAGGCCAACGTGACCAAACGAGCCGAAATCGGCATGGATGGCAGTGCCCGGGGGGCATTCGATGGGGCTGATGAAGGAACCGGCGAGTATGGTTTGCCCCGCCTCCATATGCTGGCCATAGGTCTGCATGCGACGTGCCAGCCAAACGAGTCCAGTCACGGGATCGTCGAGTATGGCGGCACCAAGACCTGTGGCCACTGTTTCGTCGTTTTTCTTGACGATGGCGCCGACCCAGCGCAGGTCGAAGGCTTCCGGCGCATGCCGGGCTTTACCGACGACGAAGCCGGCATCGGCGGCATTATCGGAGACTGTATCCGTGATCCGACGCGGCTGGCCGGTTTCGGGATCCTGGCGCAGGATGCGGGTATCCAGGATCTCTATGGCGGGCACAACGTAATCCGTGGCGGCCAGCACATCCTCGTAACTGACGTCGCCTACCAATGGCGCCTTGAGCACGAAAGCGATCTCCACTTCCACGCGCGGCTGGATGAAGCGAGTGTCCGGGATGTTGGCACCATCAGCAAAGCACATATCGTCATACAGCACGCCGCTATCCGGGGTGCTAATGCCCAGAGCATCCTGCATCACCTTCGAGGTGAGGCCGATTTTCCAACCCAGGATGGTCCGACCAGCGGCTAGCTTGCGCTGCATATGGGCTGCTTGGATGGCGTAGGCATCATCGAGCGTCATATCTGGATAATCGCGAGACAGTAGCCCAATCTGACGCCGTTCAGCCTCTGCTTCGATCAAGGCTCCAGCTGCCGTATTGGTCTGCGCGTTGGTCAGCGTCATCGTTCAACCTCCACGCCGTTGGCGAGCACGCCGATGCCCTCGGCCTCCACCTCGATGCGATCTCCGGGCTGCAACCAAACCGGGGGATCGAAACGCGCTCCGGCACCGGTCGGCGTGCCCGTGACGATTACATCGCCCGGTTTTAGAGTGGTGAATGTGGAGATGTAACTAATGAGGTAACGAAACGGGAACATCATGCGCGCGGTGCGATCATCTTGGCGGATCTCCCCGTTGACACGCGTGGTCAGTCGAATATCGGCGATCTGGCTTTCTGCCTCGAAAGGCACCAGCCAGGGTCCCATGGCGCCAGAGCGATCGAAGTTCTTGCCCTGAGTGACATTGAACTTGGCGTGCCGGACCCAATCGCGGATCGTGCCTTCATTGCACAGGGTGATGGCTGCGACGTGATCCAGCGCATCGCGCTCTGAAATACGGCGTCCAGCCTTGCCAATGACGAGTGCGACTTCGCCCTCGTAATCGAGCTTTTCCGATTCCGGAGGCTGCAATAATGGTTGGTCGTGGCCAGTAAAACTTTCCGGAAAACGCACGAACACAGAGGGATAGGGCGGTAGATCCTGCCCATCTTTGTATTCGCTGTTTCGATCAGGGTAATTCACCCCAATGCAGATGATCTTGCCGGGCCGGGCAACCGGGATATCGAATTGCACATCGCCAACGTTGATATCGGGTGACGCCCCGGCTGCGGTTTCAGCCAGCCGCCTCAGGGCGCTATCGGCGATCGCGTCGTCCAGCGTCGGCCATTGCCTCCCATGGAACGGGCCCAGATCTAGAACGCCCTGGTCAGTTATCGCGCCATAGCTGCGCCATCCTTGGTAGAAGAAGCTAGCAAAACGTGGCCGGGAAAGTGTCGACATCGGATGCTGCCTTGTTGCTCAAAAACACTCGTTTTGAATCGGATGGAAGCCCGTGAGGTTTACCCGTCGAGCTGGGTGCTGGGCAGATCTTCCTTAGCGAAGGCAATGTTTTTGGTTTCCATATAGAAGTCGAACGACCAGTCGCCACCGTCGCGACCCAGACCGGAATACTTCATGCCGCCGAAGGGCGCGGGTAGGTGTCGTATATTCTGTGAATTGACCCAGATCATGCCGGCCTCCATCTGCTCGGTGAATCGCAGCGCCCGAGTGACATTCGAAGTCCAGACATAGCCAGCCAGGCCGTAAGGCACATCGTTGGCGAGTTGCAAGGCCTCATCCTCAGTGCTGAAGGACATGGCCGTGAGTACTGGCCCGAAGATTTCTTCTTGGGCGATGCGCATCGATGGGTTAGCGTTTGTGAATAGCGTCGGGCGGACATAGCAGCCGTTGACGAAGTCACTGTCATCGACTTTCTCGCCACCAGTGGCGATAGTCGCTCCTTCCTCACGGGCGATATCGAAGTACGACAATACCTTGTCTTCGTGGCTGGGGTGGATCAGCGGCCCGATGACCGTGTCCGGATCCAGTGGGTGGCCGATGCGGATATTGGCCGCCCGCTCGGCGAGTTTGGCTACGAACTCGTCGTGCACGGAGTCCTCGACTAGCAATCGGCTGGAGGACGTGCAGCGCTCACCGTTTAACGAATAGATCATGAACAACGCCGCATCGGCGGCGCGATCGAGATCCGCATCGGCGAACACCACCACGGCGTTTTTGCCACCCAGCTCGAAATGCACGCGCTTAAGCGTGTCCGCTCCTTGTTTCAAAATGGTTTGGCCGGTGCGGCTTTCGCCGACAAAACCGATCGCCTTGATCGCCGGGTGCTCGGTTATCGCCTTGCCGGCGTCTTCGCCGAAGCCATTGACGGTATTCCAGACCCCTTTCGGCAGTCCGGCCTCCTCGGCGATCTCCACCAGCAGGCGGGCGGTCAGGGGTGATAGTTCTGCCGGTTTGTGCACGACCGTGCAGCCAGAGGCCAAGGCTGGCGCGATTTTCCAAGTGGAGAGCATGAACGGCGTATTCCACGGCGTAATGATGCCCACTGGTCCAAGCGGCGTGCGGGTGGTGATATTGATCTGGCCCGGCGCTTGCAACGATTGGCCATCACGCGCCTGGGGCGCCTGGTCGGCGAAATAGCGGAAATTAGACGCGCCGCGTAAGGCTGCCTTTGACATGAAGCGCAGCGACTGGCCGGTATCCATACACTCGACGAGTGCGATCTCCTCGGCACGGGCTTCGATGGCATCGGCAACCTGATGGAGAATCTTCTTGCGCTCGGCGCCACTCAGTGCCCGCCAGCTTTGGAAGGCTTCTTGAGCGGCTCGGGCGGCCTGGTCAATATCTTCGGCGCCACCGTGGGCCACATTCGCCAGAGGTGTCTGGTCGATCGGTGAGATGGTTTCAAAGGTTTTACCGCTGGTCGCTGGCACGGTGTGGCCGCCAATCTGGTTCAATACGCCGCCGTTGCGAAAGCGTTCCAGGTAATACTGCGCCTTGGTAAGGTTTTCTTCGAAAGAGGTCATGAAAACTCCAGAATTAAGTCTGCCGCAGGCGTGAATGAATAGCGTTGTTCTTCCAGCTCAATTCACGTGAGATCTCGCGTATCTCAAACGACAGAGCGAAATACGGGGTCTCGAAAAGCGGCGCGAGCTCTTGCTGAAAGCAATCGAATAGCGCCGTGCCGAGCTGCTGGCAGTCCGATTCACTGCGTCCGACTCCGATACGAAGTGAGGCATCGAGAAAAGCGTTGTCGGACAGTCGATCGGCTATGGCGTAAGTCTCGCAGCGAAGAGCTCGCACCCGCACCGCACCCGGCTCGAAAAAACCGGTGTCCAGCAACGTTTCCAGTAATTGGCCGGATAAACCACCCAGGTCGACGCGATCTTCGAGATTGGCCGAATATTCCATGCACAGGTGAGGCATGAGTGGTGTGTCCTTAGATGATCTATGTATTAATTAGCATGTTAAATAAATATAGCGAATGTCAATCCCAATGGCCTTAGACCAAAGTCTAATTAGAGGTGAGCAGAACCATTAGCCGTGACTACATAAGTTGGGGATGCATCGGGCTTTGGCGCCAGTCGATCGGGTGGTTGCAACGCCGACTGGCGCGACTTGGATACCGATACCTCGAGTGCCCGTGGACCCAGAGCCAAAAAAGCAGGCATCGAACTGGATGAGCTTTATTGTCAGGCATGATTACTCGGATTCACTCCTGACCTGTTACCGGCGCGGCGCGCGGCGAGCGCGGTTTCTATTGAGCCAGCGCTGGTGCAGATACTCTAGCGATTTGTCGCCAAAGAAGATTTTGGATTCTTTGAATCAGTGTTGGTTGGTCCGGAGGCGTAGATATAGGCGGTTAGCGCTTATAGATACCACACCGTTGACTATAGGTCTGACACTTATAGCGAAAGGGTGGTAACGAGGCCATCGAGAATTAGCCAAGTGTTTTGGGCGAGCTTCGATTTAGTTTAATTCTGTAAGTTCATTAAGCATACTAATCAATATTGCGACACGCTCTTTTCCGAACTCTTTTTCGAGGTTGGTATAGATCTCAAGGCTTTCCGGAGTGAGCTTGCCAATCAGTCGATGCCCGTCTTCTGTCAGCCGTAAACGAATACGTCGCGCATCAAGCAAATCTTGGTCTCGCGCTACAAATTCTTGTTTTTCAAGTGTTTTTATAATTCGTGATAGGCTTGATTCGAAAATGCAAGCGCGTTTTGAGACTTCGGATGCATCAAGGGTGTCTTCCTCGGCCAGAATGCGCATAACGCGCCATTGCTGCTCGGAGACGCCGTGTGCGGTCAACATGGGACGAAAGCGAGCCATGATAGCTTCGCGTGCTCGGAGCAAGGTCATGGGTAAGGCGCGCCTTGTTTCGAGCGGATGCCTTGCGTAATCGTCCAATTGCTCCTGTTCTTGTGTATTTATTTCACTCATCATCATCTATGGTTGGAGGTTAATTGAGCGCTTGTGCAGTAACGTTCACTTAAAGAGGGCGGGTGGTACCGTTACATATGCTCAAGTTGGTTCGGCTTATCCCGATGCCCATAAAACGGATCTCAATAATCGCAAATCCGTGGTTCTACGGCGAAGCCCCGTAGATAACCACGGCGAATTGGTTTTAGATGATGCCGTAGCACGCCGTTGGTTGGGTAAGTCCGTGGCATTTACGGCAGGTAACGCGCGCAGCTGGGGATTGAATAATCCGGTATGGGCGTTATGCGCTTGACTCTCGTGGGCGTCGGGCAAAAACCACAATCGAGCCGGCTGCGATGACGAGTATGCCACCGAGTATGCTGATGTAATCCGGTGCCTCGCCCCAGAGCAACCATGCAATCAACGTGGCGAATACGACCGTGCTGTAGACCAGGGTGCCGACATGGGCGGCTGGGGCCAGTGTATAGGCGCGTGTCAGGCAGAGTTGACCGGCTACGGCGAAGCCGCCGGCACCGATTAGTGCCAACCATTCGGTCGGTGTCGGTGTTTGCCAGAAGGCTGCAGCCGGCAAGGCGGAAAAGAGGGTGGCTAGCAAACTGAAGTAGAACACGATGCGAAGCGCGGGTTCGGTCGTCGCCATGCGGCGTATCGAAGCCATGGCGGTTGCCGCGAGTAAGCCGGCCGTAACACCCGCGACGCCTGCGATGCCGACAAATCCCAGCCCGGGTTTGAGAATGCCGGTAATGCCGATAAACCCGAGGGCAACAGCGGGGAATATCCGCATAGGTGGCTTTTCGCCGATCCAGGCCCAGGCGATGAACGGCAGAAACAAGGGTTGGCTGTAGTTGAGTAGCACGGCGTTGGCCAGATGAATCTGCGAGATGGCGTAGAAAAAGCAGTACATCCCCGCCAGTCCGGTCCCAACACGGATCAAGTGCATGCCGAGGCGGTTGGTGCGAAATGATATGCCGGCCTGACGACTCTTCATGAGCACTAGCGGTATCAACAGCACCAAGGCGACGCAGTTCCGGAAAAAAACGGTCACCGATGGGGGCAGCTCGTGGCCGGCGATTTTGACAGCCGCGCTCATGCAGGCGAACGCGGCCGCGCCAGCGACGGCCAGTGCCGCGCCTCGGCCGAGCTGGTCAGTCACGCGTCGACTGGACCGCCGGTTTCTTTCGGCGTGTCGTCGCGGTTGCCCCAGTCTGACCAAGCGCCGGGATAGCCGCGTGCCCCCGTATAGCCGAGTGCCTTTAATACCAGATAGGCATAGGATGAGCGCATGTGGCTCTGGCAATAGGTGGCGACGTCCTGATCGGGCGACAGGCCTCGTTGCGACAACAGTGCTTCGATCTCGGAGTGCGGCTTCAGGCAGCCGTTGGCATCCTTGAAATCGGTCCAGTCTAGGTGGGCGGCGCCCGGGACATGGCCGCCGTAGGCACTGCGGACGTCGCGGCCGGCGTATTCATCCACGCTTCGCACGTCGAGGAACTGGGTATCGTCGGAATCGAGTCGTTTTTCAATCCAGTTGCGATCAGCAATCGTTGAATCCCGGCGTTCGACGCGGAAATCCGTACGCTGCACTTTGGGCTGGCCACTCGCCAATGCCTGTCCGGCATTCACCCAGGCCGCAAGACCACCGTCCAGGAGGCTGATGTGGTCGTGGCCCATGGCGTCGAGTGTATAGAGCAAACGTGCGGCCTGGGCATCGCCGGCGCGATCATAGGCGACGATCGTGGCGTCATTGCGAAGACCGGCGGCCGAGCAGGCATCGGCGATTACTTGTCGTTCGGGCAGTACCCCTTTGAATGGTCCCTGACTGGCGACGATAGCGCCGAGGTCGATGCGGTGTGCGCCCTCGATGTGGCCGGTCGCGAAATCGGCCTCGCTATCGACGGCGACGATTTGGACGTCGTCGCGGTCAACGATGTCGGCCAGGGTCTTGGGGTCGATAAACACAGGCAATGTGTTTGCCATGCCAGGCTCCGGATTATGGTTTCAGCGTGTATTGTCGCCTGCGAGGTAAAGCCACGTCGATACGACCGTGTCGGGGTTGAGCGACATGCTGTCGATGTCGCGTTCAAGGAGCCAGTGTGCAAGATCCGGATGATCCGACGGGCCTTGGCCGCAGATGCCGACGTATTTGCCCCGTCGCTTGCAGGCAGCGATGGCCGGTTCGAGCAGTGCTTTGACCGCGGGGTCGCGTTCGTCGAAAGCGTGCGAAACCAGCCCGGAATCGCGGTCGAGACCGAGTGTCAGCTGGGTCAAATCGTTGGAGCCGATTGAGAAGCCGTCGAAATAGTCGAGAAACTGGTCTGCCAGCAGGGCGTTCGTCGGCAGCTCGCACATCATGATCACCCGCAAGCCGTCGCGCCCGCGCTCGAGGCCATTATCGGCGAGGATCTGCGTGACAGCCTCGGCTTCGTCGAGTGTGCGCACGAATGGGATCATGATTTCGACGTTGGAAAGCCCCATGTCGTCACGCACGCGTTTGACTGCGGCCAACTCGAGCTCGAAACAGGCGCGGAAATCGTCGGCCTGATAGCGTGAGGCACCACGCCAACCGAGCATCGGATTTTCCTCGTCTGGCTCGTAAGTCGAGCCGCCGATTAAGTTGGCGTATTCGTTGGATTTGAAATCCGATAAGCGCACGATCACGGGCTTGGGCGCGAACGCGCTCGCAATGGTGGCGATGCCTTCGGCCAGCCGTTCGACGTAGAAGCTTACGGGGTCGGCGTAGCCACTGATCTGGGCGTCGATTGCCTGACGGGTTTCGGTTGGTTGCTCGGCGTAGGCCAGTGCGGCGCGCGGATGGATGCCGATCTGGCGATTGATGATGAATTCGAGCCGCGCCAGCCCCACACCGGCGTTCGGCACGGAGGCGAAATCGAATGCACGGTCTGGATTGCCGACGTTGACCATTAGTTTGGTGCCGATATCCGGCATGGTCTCAATGGATAGATCCTCAACCGAGAAATCAAGCTCGCCGTCGTAGACAAAGCCGGCATCGCCTTCGGCGCAGGATACGGTGACAGGCGTGCCCTCGGTGAGTCGTTGTGTGGCGTCGCCCGTGCCAACAACGGCCGCAATGCCGAGTTCTCGCGCGATGATCGCGGCATGACAAGTGCGCCCACCACGGTCGGTAACCACTGCGGCGGCGCGCTTCATGATTGGTTCCCAATCCGGGTCGGTCATGCCGGTGACCAGGATGTCGCCGGGTTCGACGCGGTTCATTTCCTCGATCGAAGCCAAGTTGCGAACGGGGCCAGAACCCACACGTTGACCGATGGCACGGCCTTCGGCGAGCACGTCGCTATTGGACGAATCCAGGTGGTAGCGCTGTAGCGCTGCGCCCGGACGGCTCTGAACGGTTTCCGGACGCGCCTGCAGGATGTGCAGTGCACCGGTTTCACCGTCCTTGGCCCACTCGATGTCCATGGGGCGACCGTAGTGACGTTCGATCGCCAACGCCTGAGCGGCCAATGCCTCGGCGTCGGCATCGGTCAGTGAAAAACGGGCGCGTTCGGCGGCATCGACGTCGACGAACGCAGTTGTCTGCTCGTGGCCGGTGTCGCGGGTATAGACCATCTTGGTCGCCTTATCGCCTTGGCTGCGCCGCAGCACTGCCGGGCGTCCGGCATCGACGTTCGGCTTGTAGACATAGTATTCGTCCGGGTTGACCGCGCCCTGTACAACAGCCTCACCGAGGCCCCAGGCGCTGGTGATGAATACGACCTGGTCAAAGCCAGACTCGGTGTCGATGGTGAACATCACCCCCGATGCGCCGGTATCGGCCCGAACCATATGTTGAATCCCGGCGGATAGGGCGACGCGGTCGTGTTCGAAACCGTGATGTACGCGGTAAGCGATCGCGCGGTCGTTGAAAAGCGAGGCGAATACGTCGCGGATCGCGGCCAGCACATTCTCGATGCCACGGATGTTCAGAAACGTTTCCTGCTGACCGGCGAAGGAGGCGTCGGGCAGATCTTCCGCGGTTGCCGAGGAGCGCACGGCCACGGCGATGTCGCCGTCTTTTTCGGCCAGGCTGGCAAACGCCTCGCGAATCTGGCTTTCCAGTTCGGGAGGGAACGGATGATCGTGCACCCAGCCACGGATGGTCGCGCCGGTTTCGGCCAGTGCGTTGACGTCGTCGACGTCGAGTTTTGCAAGCGTTGCGCTGATGCGTTCGGCGAGACCGTCATGGGCCAGAAACTCGCGGTAGGCGGCCGCGGTTGTGGCAAATCCGCCGGGCACATTGACGCCGGCGGATTTGAGCCCCCCGATCAGTTCGCCGAGCGAGGCGTTTTTGCCGCCGACGCGCTCGACGTCGTTCATGTTCAGTTCGTGTAACCAGACCAGATGTTTGTCGCTCACGTTGATTAAGTCGTGTTGAACACAGTGTGCCTACCCTAGCCTACTAATAGCGCTTTGCGTAAGTAGCTGCGTCTTTTGATTGAGCAAAATCGACATATCGTTCAAAAGATGAAACATGCAAGCACGACTGCTCAGAACATGGTCGAATGCAGGGTTACGTTTGTTAGATCGCGAGTCTCGCATGCCATCAGCTCATCACCACTTGCCGATATTCTTTGTTTCCGATGGCACCGGCATTACGGCTGAAACGCTTGGTTCGACACTGCTCACGCAGTTTGACGATGGTCGTTTTAACGAGTCGACGTTGCCATTTATCAATACGCCCGATAAGGCGCATGAAGCCGTCAACAAGATCGAAAACGCTGGGCGTGCCGCCGGCATCCGGCCGATTGTGTTCTCGACAACGGTCAACGATGACGCGCGTGCGGTCTTGCGCGACAACAGTAGTGCATTGTTTCTGGATTTGTTCGACGCGTTCGTCGGCACGCTCGAAAACGCGCTGGATCGGCCGTCCACGCATCGTGAAGGTCGGGCACACGGCATTGCCGACACCGCTGCTTATGCCTCCAGGATCGAGGCTATGAACTACGCGCTGGCACACGACGACGGCCTCAAGACGAACGGCTACGATCGCGCCGATGTCATCATTGTTGCCCCGTCGCGCTGCGGTAAGACGCCCGTGTCGCTCTATTTAGCCATGCAGTTCGGGGTTTTCGCCGCCAACTATCCGTTGACCGACGAAGATGAAATCGGCCGCGCCGGGATGCCGCAAGTACTGCGTGACCAGACCGAAAAACTCTATGGTTTATGGATCGAGCCGCAACAATTGCAGCGCATCCGAGACCAGCGCCGACCGGATAGTCGTTACGCTTCAAAAGCACAAGTCAGCGCCGAGCTGGAAAGGGCGACGGGGTTGTTTGAGCGCTATCGGGTGCCGTGGGCGAACAGCAGTCACAAGTCGATCGAAGAAATTGCGACGCTGATCATGCAATCGAAAAACCTTCGCCACCCCGGTTTTTAAACACTGCGGCTTGGCCGGCGCTAGAGCAGTGCTTCTGTCAAAAGCCGGTCGAGCAGTAGCGGCATTGTGTCGTATCTCGCCCACCGTCGCGTGCGACACGAAGCTGCCGGTTTGACGGTTTTCTTGGCATTGTCGGCTTGCCGCTGCCGGGCGGCCACGGTTGCCCGCGTTTGAAATACCAAGGCTGTGCCTTATGATCCGCCCATGACTGGCACCACACGTAACCATTGGCTGGCCGCCGCGCGGCCGCGAAGTTTTACTGGATTGATGGCGCTCTATGAGAGCAATTATCGGCGCTTTGAACGATTGGTACCGGAGGTTGATCTGCCGTTCCAGTTCGCCGAATCGAGGGGCGCCGACAACTGGCTCTACCTGCGCGTACTAGAGCGTTGTCGTTACACCACGACCGTGCATCTCACCCATTGGTTCGAGTTCGACGGCGAACTCCGCCCCGATCCCGATCTGCGCCTGCGGTTGTATGGCGATGCAGGGTTGGTTGAGGCCATCTATTGCGATCAGCGGTCGCGCTACGCGGCGCTGGCCGGTTTGCCCGCAATCGACCAGTCGGTTGTTGCCCATCAATGGCCACGCAACCTGATGCTCAATAAGTGGTTGGCTTACTGTCTCGCCCAAGGTCATAGCTTTGGCGGCGCGCATCGACCGCGTTCGCATTCAACCGAAGCGGCCGAGTAGCCGGCGCCGGGGTTACGTGTCACGTTCGACCGCGAACGGCGACCATGCTTGACGGGTCGGCATAACCTCTAGGCGGTTGACGTTGACGTGCGCCGGCAGGCTGGTCACCCAGAAAATCGTCTCGGCGACATCGGCTGGTTGTAGTGGTGTCGTGTCCTCGTAGAGTCGATCATAAGCGGCCTGGTCGCCGCGGTTGCGGACCAGCGTAAACTCGCTCTCGGCCAATCCGGGTGCAATGTCGGCCACTCGCACCCCCGTGCCTTGTAGATCGCAGCGCAGGTTGTAGGAAAACTGCTCCACGAAGGCTTTGGAGGCGCCGTAAACGTGGCTTCTGGGGTAAGGCCAGTGGCCGGCGACCGATCCCACATTGATAATACTGGCGCCCGCGCCGGTTTGGGTCAGCGTTGGCAGCAGGGCGTGGGTGACGTTGACGAGGCCGGTGATGTTGGTGTCGATCATGGTGTGCCAGTCGTCCAGAGCCGCACGCTGCGCCGGCTCGGGCGCCAGTGCCAGGCCGGCGTTGTTGATCAGAGCCGTGACTTTGGCAAATGTGGCTGGCAGATCGTCGATGACCTGGCGCACAGCCTCGGCATCACGCACGTCGAGTGTCGCTGTATGTACTGACGTGCGAGCTGACAGATCGGCAGCGATCTCGTCGAGGCGTTCGCGGCGTCGGCCTGTGAGAACGAGCGACCAGCCCGCTTCGGCGAAGCGGTAAGCCGTGGCGCGGCCAAAACCGGATGTTGCCCCGGTAATGAAAACGACGTTGGTCACGATGTGCCTCCTTGCGTGTTGGTCGGGTGCGTTTGAGCCGACGGGTGTCGGCACGGCCAGATTAACGGTTCGCGCATGATAGGAATGTCCGCAATACAGATGTGCAACGACTAGTCGAAAGCTTTTCAAGCGGACCACAAGCGACGCGTCTGGCGCCACTGGGTCAGCTCTAACAGCGCCAGAGGCAGCGCACGTAAGATAGCGCCGGGCGGTGCCGGAAACGGTGCGTGCCGCTGTCGCCCATGGTTGCCGGCGTGGTGGCATGCTGCGCTCATCCCGAACGAAAGCGCAGTCGGATCACCCGATCGCGTCAGCGCGCGACCGGGGCGATCTCGTCGACTTAGGCCGACTTTGCGGCAGCCTGGCGATACTGGTTGACCACGATGTCGGTCAGCTCCTGTATCGAGGTGTCCGCGGTGGCTCGGTTGAACGTAATCTGGCCATCCTGAATGAGGTTGACGCGGTCACAGACATCAAAGATATGCCCGTAGTTATGAGCGATGATGATGATCGAGACGTCGCCTTTTTCCTTCAGTCGGTTGATGACGTCGAGGATCATGGCGCCTTCTTTGGCGCCCATGGCGGCAGTCGGTTCGTCGAGCAGCAGAAGCTGTGCGTTGGAGTAGACCGAACGCGCCACAGCGATAGCCTGTCGCTGGCCGCCGGATAACTTGCCGATCGGCACGTCGACCGACGGTATCTCGACACCGATGTCGGCCAGGCATTCCCGTGCTTTATCCCGCATCGGCTTGTTGCGAAGGATCGACATGGGGCCACCGGTTAGCGATTCCCGCTGCAGAAACATGTTGTGGTAAACATTGAGCTGAGGAATCAGCGCCAAGTCCTGATGTACGCAGTCGATTCCGAGCGAGCGTGCATGCGTGACCGATTTCAGTGAGACCGGCTCGCCGTCGTAGATGAGCTCGCCGCGCGTGGGCTGGTGAAGGCCGCATAGGATCTTCATCAGCGTCGATTTGCCGGCGCCGTTGTCGCCCAGTAGGCCTAGCACTTCGCCGCGGCCAATATTTAATGACACATCTTGGAGCGCGGTAACAGTGCCGAACTCCTTGGCGATGTTATTGGCCTCGAGCAGTGATTGAGTGCTATTACGCATCACCGGCCTCCGAATAGCTTGAAACGTCCGAGATGGACGTTGACGATCATGGTCACGAGAATGGCAACCCCCAAAATCATGTTGAATGTATAGGCGGACACGCCGGCGAGCGTGAAGCCGTCTTTCAGAATGCCGAGCACCAGCGCGCCGAAGAAAGCGCCGATGATGGTGCCCACGCCGCCGGCCAGCAGCGTTCCACCGATGACGGCCGAGGCGATGCACATGAACATGATCTGTGTGCCGCCGGCCAGTGGCGTAATCGAACCGATGTGGTAGGCGTCGAGTACGCCGCCGAAACCCGCGAGCATGCTGCAGACCACAAAATTGCGGATCTTGACGAAATTGACCTTCACGCCGGCTTCGGTTGCGCCCTGGAGATTGCCACCAACGGCAATGGTATGAAGGCCCCAGCGCGTGCGTACCAGAACGAACTGAAACACAATCGCGATCGCCAGCGCCCAAGCAAACCCGGCGATGGCGCTACCGCCGAATATGGCCGTCGCAATGGGTCCGGCGTCCGGCTGTACCGGATAGCCGCCTGAGATCGTCAAGGTGAGTCCCTTGAGCAGAAACAACATGCCCATGGTGGTGACGAACGAGTGGACGTTGAGCACCACGGTGATCAGGCCGTTTAGAAGACCGACAATCGCGCAGCCCAGCAGGGCCAGAATGATCGCAGGTACGATCGGAATGCCGGCGCCCTGTGCGTAGAACATGAGAAAGGGCGCCAGCGCATAGACCATGCCCACCGACAGATCGAGTTCGCCGCTGACCAGGATTAAGACTTCGCCCGCTGCCAGGATGGCGGTGGCCGCTGCATATTGGCCGAGCGTGCCGACGTTGTTCCAGGTCAGAAATACCGACGTCGTGATTTGAAAATAGGCAATCAGCAGGATGCCGGCAATCACGATACTCGTCTCGCGACGCGTCATAAGGAAAACAGCTAACCGGCGCCAGACAGGCTGGCGCCGGTTGGCGGCGTCACTGGTCGAGGGTGGGGCGGTTTGTTTGCCCGTCGCAGTTGTTTTTGCCATCGACTAACCTACACGCTGATCGAATCGGGAGTTTCCAGGATTTTTTGGTCGCTGCTGCTGCCCTGGAAGCGAGTCTTCGTTTTGAGGTACGACTGGACGTTGTCCTGAGTGACGAATTTCAGGCCAGTATTCATCTCGGCGATACCGCTTAAGCCGCCGGATAGGTTCCAGAGGAACAGCTCGGCGACTGGGAAAAAACCCTGGAGATAGGGCTGCTGATCGATAGTGAAGCCCAAATCACCGCTGTCGATCGCGCGCAGCGATTGCGGCAGCATGTCGAAGCCGCCACTCACGACCCCCTTGTCCGCCAGGCCGTGCTTGGCCATGGTTTTGCCGACTGCCGCGGTCGAGCCGCCGTCGACGGCGAACATGCCTTTAACGTCTGTGTGGCCGACATAGTAGGACTCGACGCGGTTGATTTCCTCGTTCAGCGTCGGGCCGCTGGCCACCTGATGGAAGCGGATATCCTTGCCGGATGCTTCGATCGCCTGCTTGGCACCATCCATCCGGGGTTGGATGTTGAGCTGACCCGGTGTGGCAATAAAGCCGACCACATCGCCCGAATCGACCTGATCGGCGATTCGTTGGCCGACCAATTTGCCGGCCTCGAACAGTTTCTGGCCGATATAGGCCAGCCGGTTGTTGTCGGCATCGGCGTTGTAGGAAACCACCGGAATGCCTTTATCCAACGCCCGGTTGATCGGATCGCTGAACGCTTGTTGGTCGACTAGCGAGACCGCGATCCCGTCGACGCCGGCGGCAATGGCCGAATTCATGTGATTGACCATCACACTCGATTTCGATTTCTGTGAGCCGGTCCACTGATAGGTGCAGCCGAACGCGGCGCAGGCGTCGGCCGCACCGTATTGAGTGGGCACGAAAAACGGGTTCGTGGTCACGTGGTTGATGAACGCGAATTTGTACTGCGGATGATCCGGCAGCGTCGCATCGTGTTTACTGCCAGCAAGTGCCGAGGTGCTCGCCCCCAGGCCAGCACTGAGTGTTGCCAGCGTCGCGCCGGCACCAAGGGCACCGCCGAGTACGCCGCGTCGAGAAAGCTCGGGGGATTCGCCGTTATCGTCGTGTTTGTCATCACTCATCATTGATCTCCTTTCGAGGTCAGCAGCATCGGCCCGGAGGGCCGGATAAAGGTATAGGCGCCGGAGCTCCATGTTTAGGCACCGGCCGCTGGTGTTATTGCGGCAGAAACTTGTAAATGGTGGTGGAGCTGAATTTCTCTCCGGCTTGCAGTTGGGTGCTCGGAAAGGACGGATGGTTCGGTGAGTCAGGATAGTGCTGCGTTTCCATCGTGAATGCGCCCCAGTGGTTATAAGTTTTATCGTTTTTGCCCGCGAATTTGCCGCGCAGGAAATTGCTGAGATAGACCTGAACACCGGGTTCGGTTGTATAGACTTCAAGTGTGCGACCAGCCTCTGGATCAACGACGCGCGCGGCCAGTTCATCGAGGTTGCCGTCGGTATTCAGAATCCAGTTGTGGTCGAAACCACCTTGCTTGGATTCGGCGCGTAAAAGCTGTTTGGTTTTATCGCCGCTGTGTTTGCCGAAGGCAGTGGGTTGTGTGAAGTCGAATGGCGTTCCCTGGACTGAGCGTGCCTCGCCGAGCGGGATGAGGGTTTGGTCGATCGGCGAAAACTTGTCGGCGTTGATCATGGCGATGTCGCTGAGCACCTTGCCACTGCCAGCGCCTTCGAGATTGAAGTAGGCGTGGTTGGTCAGGTTGATGACGGTGTCCTTGTCGCTGACCGCCGAGTAGTGGATCCGCAGGTTATTGTCGTTATCGAGTGTGTAGCGAACGGTGACCACGAGGTTGCCGGGATAGCCCATTTCGCCGTCTGGCGAGAGATAACTGAACTCAACGCCCACCGCGTCTGTCGGTTTAATGACCTGGGCTTGCCAGAGTTGTTGGTCAAAGCCCTGGTTGCCGCCGTGCAGGCTGTTGGGTCCGTTGTTGACGGGCAATTCGTAGGTCTTGCCGTTCAGCTTGAATTCGCCGTTGGCGATGCGGTTGGCGTAACGACCAATCGTCGCGCCCATGTATTTGTTCTTGTTGATGTAGCCCGAGACATCGTTGAAGCCGAGCACGACGTCGGCTAGGTCGCCATTCTTATTCGGCACTTTGAGTGCTTGGATGCGGGCGCCGAAATCGATCAGGCTGACCTGCATGCCGTTGCGGTTGGTCAATTGATAGCGGGTGACTTTCTTGCCATCCGGTGTTTCGTCGAACTGCGATTTGTCGACGTTAAGGCCAGCCGCGCTGGCTGTGGTGATGGCCAGCATCGAGAGCGCAATAATGGCGACACTATTGGCCAGGCAATAACGTGGTGTGCGAAAGCTTCGCATTGCAGATCCTCCAAGCACTGATGCTCAGTGCCGGTAACGATATGGTTAACTTTTGCTGGTTATGGCGAACATAATTTAAAATGGCACCGGATGACAGCCTGTGTTGGCCGTTTCGGCTCCATCTTTAGTATTAGAATGATCTGAATGCGCGGAATCAGGCGGGTGTAACCCGCGTCACTTCCGTCCGAAGGAGCAGTTGATGCCCGATGTCGTAACCTGTGGCGAGACGATGGCGCTGATACATGCCGGGGGCGGTGAGCGCCTTCGACATGCCGGCGCGCTGCAGCTGCGGATCGGCGGCGCCGAAACCAACACTGCCATTGCCCTGGCGCGGCTTGGCTATTCGAGTGATTGGCTGTCGCGTGTCGGCGACGACGAACTCGGGCAGCTCATCGTCGAACGCGTCCGCGCCGAAGGCGTGGACGTGGGACGTGTGCAGCGCGGTACGGCGCCCACCGGCTTGTTTCTGCGTGACAGCGGGGCCAACGGCCAACGCACGTTTTTCTATCGTGCCGGATCAGCAGCCGCTCAGATGAGTCCATCGACTTTCGATCTGGACGGTGTCAAGCAAGCACGTGTTTTGCATTTAACCGGGATAACGCCGGCGTTGTCAGCTAGTTGCCTGGCGTTGGTCGAAAAACTGATTGAAACGGCGCGCCGGGCCGGTGTGACCGTCAGTTTCGATATCAATTATCGCGGCAAGCTGTGGTCGGCCGATGAGGCGCGCCGGTTCTGTGAACGCTGGCTCGCAGCGGTCGATATTCTATTCGTTGGTCACGAAGAAGCGACCGCGCTGTGGCCCGAAACCGACAACGAGACGTTGATCGAGCGCTGGGCCATGGCTGGGCCGGCCGAAGTACTGTTTAAGCGTGGCGGTGGCCAGTCGTCGGCGGTGATTGACGGCCAGCGCTTCGACGCACCGGCGTTCGAAGTCTCGGTGGTCGATACCACAGGCGCTGGCGACGCGTTTGCTGGCGGCTATCTGGCCGCGCGGCTGTCCGGTCACCCACCGGCTGAACGCTTACGCCGGGCGCAGGCACTCGGTGCGATTTGCGTGACGGGCGCGGGCGACTATGAAAACTTGCCGACAGATGAAGAACTGGCGGTGTTTCTTGGCGAGGAGAGCCCGCTGGGCCGCTGACTACTGCTTCGTTGTTTCGAGCGCTGCCGCGAATGCATCGGCGTTCGCGGCCAGTTGGTCTGTCTTGATGCCGGGCGCGTAGAGCGCACCGCCGAGCCCCGCGCCTTTCGCGCCAGCAGCTAGATAGGCGGTGATGTTGGCGGGTGTGACGCCGCCGACTGGCACCAGCTCGCAGTCGTTCGGTTTGACTGTGATCATGGCCTTGACGCTGGCCGGCGTGAGTGCCTCGGCGGGAAACAGTTTGACCGCTCGTGCACCGGCGCGATACGCGGCGAACAGCTCACTTGTGGTGAATACACCGGGTAGTGGGATCAGCTCGCGTGCCAGTGCGCGTTCAACGACCGCCGGGTCGAAATGCGGGCTGACGATCAACCGCCCACCGGCTTCGGCCACGGCGTCCACTTCGATGCACGTTGTCACAGTGCCGGCACCGATGAGCACCTCGTCGCCGAGTGCGCGCGCCAGGCGCGCGATGCTGTTATACGGTTGCGGCGAGTTCAACGGTACTTCGATGACGCGAAAACCACGCGTGTGCAGTATCTCGCCGGCATCATCGACTTCCCGCGGGTCGATACCGCGGAGAATAGCGATTAGTGGCAGTTGGGTGCCGAGCCATTCGGCGATATCCGGTGTTGGTGACATGGCGTTCACCTTCCATGAGCAAGTTGCTTAAAGCATAGCAACCGAGCCGGGCGTGAATGTGCTTACCGCACGGCCGATCGGATTGGTCAGCGCTGGTCCGAACTCTTGGGCGCTGATCTCGAACGTATCGCCGGCACGTGTTTCGATGCCATCGGCCAGCGACAGCGTGGCCGTGCCGAATAAATGGACGTGCACGTCGCCGGGCTGACGGAACTGTGCGTATTTAAAGTGGTGGTACTCCAGATTGGCCAGGCTGTGCGACATATTGGCTTCGCCGGAGACAAACGATTTTTCCCACAGCACGGTGCTGTCGCGCCAGATGCGGGAGGTGCCGGCGACCGAGTGTGGCAGCGCGCCGGTCGACAGCACCGGGCCGAACGCGCACGGCCGTAACTTCGAATGAGCGAGATACAGATAATTCTGGCGCTCGGTCACATGGTCGGATGCTTCGTTGGCTAGTGCATAGCCCATCCGATGTGGCTGGCCGCTAGCATCGACCACGTAGAGCCCCGCGATTTCTGGCTCTTCGCCCAGATCCAGTCCGAATGCGGGCGCCGGCAGTTCAGCGCCCGGACGCACGACAATGTGGCCGTCGCCCTTATAGAACCATTCGGGTTGCACGCCGGCTTCGCCGGTATCGGGGCGGCCACCGTCGACGCCCCAGCGGAACATCTTCATCGAGTCGGTCAGCTCGGCCTCGTCGGCGCCGGCATGCATGGTATCGCGGGTATCGGCACTTCCGGTGTGGGTTAGCCCCGTGCCGGTGACCAGGCAGTGGTGCGGGTCGGCGTGATCGATCGGTGGCAGCACCCGACCCGCGGCCAGCAAATCGGTCAGGCTGTCCGGATGGTCGGCCGTGCCCCGAAACGCGACTTCCGCAGCCAGATCCCGCCGCGCGTCGATCGCTGCCCGCGCCAGCGCGTATGTGGTGGCCATATCATTGACCGTGGTGACACAGTCGCCATTGACGACACCGACGCGCCGCTCCCGAGTCGCGGTTTCGAACTGGATGAGCTGCATATGCGCTGCTCGCCGAGGCGGTTAGAGGGTGCCGGTCGTCGACTCACCACGCACCAGCCGCCGGATGCCGAGCGGATTCGTGTCTTGCAACGGTTTCGGCAGCACGGCGGCTGGCGCGTTCTGGTAACAAACCGGTCGCAGGAATCGCTCGATGGCCAGCGTGCCGACCGAGGTGCCGCGTGCATCGGTCGTTGCGGGATGCGGCCCGCCGTGGACTATGGCGTCGTTGACGGCGACCCCAGTCGGGAAACCATTGAACAATACACGACCGGCGCGCTGCGACAGCATGTCGACGAGCTCGCCGTGGGCGTCGATATCCGTATCGTTGCCGGTTATCGTGGCCGTCAGCTGGCCGTTTATCACTTCAGCGGCCCGCGCGAGCTCGGCTGCGTCGTCCACTTCAATGACCACCGTGCTCGGCCCGAAAACCTCGTCCATCAGTGGTTTGTCAGCGTCAAACAGACGCGCCTTGTCGGCGGTGAACAGTCGGGCTGCGGCTTCGTTAGACGCCGCTGGCCCGGTCGCAGCCTCAGTAACCCCGTCGAGATCGTTTAGCCGTGCTACGCCATGCTGGTAGTTGGCCAGTAGTCCCTGGTTGAGCATCACCTGTCCGGGTTTGTCGGTCAGATGCTTGCCGAGCTCGTCGACAAACGAATCCATGGCCGGTGATTTAATGCCGATCACCACACCGGGGCCGGTACAGAACTGGCCGGCGCCAACGCTCACGGAGCCGGCCAGGTTTTCGGCGATTTCCGCACCGCGCGTCTCCAGCGCGGCCGGCAACATGAACATCGGATTGACGCTGGACATCTCGGCGAACACTGGGATCGGTTCGGGGCGGGCTGCAGCCAGGTCGAATAGGGCGCGCCCGCCTTGCTGCGAGCCGGTAAAGCCGACTGCTTTGATCGCCGGTTCTTGTACGAGTTGTGCCCCCACGCGGTCGCCGAAGATCAGGTTGAAAGTGCCGGCCGGCATGCCGGTTTTGTCGACCGCGGCCGTCAAGGCATCGGCGACCAGTTCGGCGGTCACCATGTGGCCGGGGTGGGCTTTGACCACGATCGGACAGCCCGCGGCCAGCGCCGAAGCGGTGTCACCGCCGGCTACGGAGAACGCGAATGGGAAGTTGGATGCACCAAACACGGCGACCGGGCCGAGCGCTTGTTTGATCTGGCGAATATCAGGTGCGCTCTCGGTTGCCGGATCGATGCGGGCGCCGAGATAGTCGCCGCGGCGTAGCACTGTGGCAAACAATCGGAGCTGGTTTGTGGTTCGGCTCACCTCACCGGTCAGGCGGGCTTCGGGTAACGCCGTTTCGCGCATGGCTTCGGGCACGGCTGCGTCGCGCCGGGCCTCAATTTCATCGGCCGCGGTCTCCAGAAAAACCGCGCGCTCGCTCGGTGTGGTCGCGGCAAAGGCGGGAAATGCCGCTTCGGCTGCCTTGGCTGCGGCGTTGATTTCGTCGGATGTTGCCTCGAAAAACGCGCATTCGTGCGGCTGATTGTCGACGGCCGATCGGCTTGAGAGGCTCGCTTCGCCGGCAGCGACGCGTTGGCCGTTGATGAAATGCTGGCCCGTAACTTGTGACATGGTGTACTCCACTTAGGTTGCTGTTGGTCCGCCCACAGGCGCGTATCCGCGTTGGGCGAGGTGGTGATAGAGCGCGCGAATCCCGAAGTTCCATGGCGGGATCGCATTCGAATGGCTGACCCGGTTGACCAGCGCGCCCAGGCGCGGTGTGTGAATGGTCACCTGGTCATCCGGGTGGTGGGTAAAGCCCGCACCCGCTTGGTCGCGGTCGGTGCTGGGCGAAAAAAGTGTGCCGAGGAAGAGTACGAAACCATCGGGGAATTGATGGTTGGCCCCGGCTGTCTGCTCGATTAGATCCAGCGGATCCCGGCTGATTTTTGTCATGTCCGACCGATCTTCGAGCCGGAATCCGTCGTCCCGGCCTTCGATGGTTAGATTGACCTGGGCTGTGCGGACGTCATCGAGCGTGAATTGTTCGTCGAACAGGCGCAGGAACGGGCCGATGGCCGATGAGCCGTTGTTGTCCTTAGCTTTGGACAGCAATAGGGCGCTTCGGCCCTCGAAATCGCGCAGGTTGACGTCATTGCCGAGCGTGGCGCCGCGAACGTTGCCGCGCGCATCAGCGGCCAGCACGATCTCCGGCTCAGGGTTATTCCAAACCGAGTCTGGATGCACGCCTACCGTCGCACCGAAGCCAACCGAAGCCATGGGCTGGCACTTGGTGAATATCTCGGCGTCCGGACCGATGCCGACCTCCAGATACTGTGACCAATGGCCGTTTTCGATTAGCGTGCGCTTGAGCGTGGCCGCGGCATCTGAACCAGGCGTGATCTTTGATAAATCCGAGCCGATGCTCGCCTGTAGCTGATGTCGAACGCTATCCGCCCGTGCGGGATCGCCGCCGGCCTGTTCCTCAATGACGCGTTCCAGCAGGCTGGTGGCAAACGTAACGCCGGCTGCTTTGACCGCAGCGAGATCCACCGGTGCTAGCAAATGCTCGGTCGCTGGCGGCTGCGTTGAGGCGTGCGCCAGCCAGTCTTCGACCGGGCCGAGGCTCTCGCCAGGGGCCTCGGCGGCGATGCGCGCGGGGTCGTCGGCGTCGAGCAGATCGCTCATGGTTGGCGCGTATGCCCCGAGATCGATAAGTTCTCCGCCACGGAGCGCCACTACACTTGGCCCGGCGCTCGGCGCCTCACGCCATACACGCCCGACCAGAATTGCGTTATCGACATCAGTCGGCAGGCAGTCACGCGGCGTGGGTGTCACCGGTGCCATCGCTTAGACCACGCCGCCGTCGACGATGAATTCCTGTGCTGTGCAGCCCGCACTCTCGTCGGCGGCCAGAAATAACGCCATCGGCGCAAGATGTTCGGGTAACAGGCGTTTTTTAAGACATTGCTGGGACTGAATCTGTGCTTCGTCGTCCGGACCGATCCAGTTATCGAGTTGGCGCTGGGTTATCACAGCACCTGGCACGACCGTGTTGACGCGAATATTGGCTTCGCCAAGATCTCGGGCCATGGTCCGAGACAGCCCGTGCACCGCCGCTTTGGCCGTCGTGTAGCCAGGCATATAACCTTGCGCCTTTTGCCAACTAACCGAGCCGAAGTTGATGATTGATCCGCCGCCAGCGTCAATCATCGCCGGCGCGACCGCCTGAATGGTGAAAAACTGCGGCCGTAGGTTGATGGCCATGCGTTCGTCCCAGTACTCCGGCGTAACGTCTCGCCAGTCGTGGCGATCGTCGTTGGCGGCGTTGTTGACGAGCGCGGTGATCGGGCCGAGTGCGGCGTTGATATCGGCAATCGTGGTCTGTAGTGAGGCGATATCGCGGATGTCGCAACGGTGGAATTCGACCCGATGGTCGCTGTTTTCGGTGCGCAGGGATTCGATCAATTGCTCGCTGGCGAGCGTGTCTATATCGATAAATGCAACCGTGGCGCCCTGGCGCACAAAGGCTGTGGTTAATGCGGCCCCGATACCGCTACCGCCGCCGGTGATCAGCACGGTTTTATTGTTTAGGCTCGGGTAAATTGTATTTGTCGTCATAGTGCGCTACCAGCAAACATTACGGCGGTTAGTGGTTTTCCCGCGGCACCTCGGCGCCGCGGCACCCGCGTAGGAAGTCTAGATCGGCGCCGCGATCGGCTTGTTCGACATGGTCAAAATACATTTTCTGGTAGCCGCCGCTCATCGGTGGCTCGGGCGTGGTCAGGTATTCGCGTCGATTAGCCAGCTCGGCGTCGTCGACGTCCAGTGTGAGCTCGCGGGATTGGGTATCCAGGCGGATCTGGTCGCCGGTCTCGACAAGTGCCAATACGCCGCCCGCAGTTGATTCGGGCGCAACATGGAGCACCACGGTGCCGAACGCGGTGCCGGACATGCGCGCGTCCGACAGGCGCACCATGTCACGTACGCCCTGCTCGAGGATCTTGGCCGGTAGCGGCATATTGCCGACCTCGGCCATGCCGGGATAGCCCTTCGGGCCGGCACCTTTTAAGACCATGATGTCGTCGGCTTTGATATCGAGGTCGGGATCGTCGACGCGCGCCTTGAAATCCTCGAGTGATTCGAAGACCACGGCGCGGCCATGGTGTTGCATGAGTTCCGGCGAAGCCGCCGAGGGTTTGATAACCGCGCCGTCGGGGGCGAGATTGCCGCGTAATACAGCGATGCCGCCGGTTTCGGTCAGCGGTTGGTCCAGTGGCCGGATGACGTCGTCGTTATAGCATTCGACACCCTCAAGGTTGTCGCCCACGGTGTGGCCGTTGACTGTAAGCGCGTCGCGGTCCAGCAAGTTTTCGATACGTTTCATGACCGCCGATAATCCGCCTGCGTAGCAGAAGTCTTCCATCAGATAGCGGCCCGAGGGCATAAGGTCAACCAGACAGGGCACGTCGTGGCCGACGCGATCCCAGTCGTCAAGCGTTATATCCACACCCACGCGGCCAGCGATCGCGAGCAGATGGACGACGGCGTTGGTCGAACCACCGATGGCGCCATTAACGCGGATGGCGTTCTCGAACGCCGGGCGCTGTAAGATCTGCGACGGCCGAATGTCTTCATGGACGAGGTCGACGATGCGACGCCCGGACAGACGGCCCAGTCGATTGCGGTTGGCGTCGACTGCCGGGTAGGCGGCATTACCAGGCAGAGCGAGGCCCAGCGCTTCGGCCATCGAGGCCATGCTGGAGGCCGTGCCCATGGTATTGCAGTGGCCCGGCGATCGGCTCATGCCGGACTCGGCGGCTAGAAAATCGTTGCTATCCATCTTGCCGGCGCGCACGTCCTCGGAGAATTTCCAGACGTGCGTACCGGAGCCGATTTCTTGGCCCCGGAATCGGCCGTTCAGCATGGGGCCACCGGAGACCACGAGCGTGGGTAGGTCGCAACTGGCTGCGCCCATGACCAACGACGGGGTCGTTTTGTCGCAGCCACACATCAACACGACGCCGTCAATCGGATTGCCGCGGATGGCTTCTTCGGTGTCCATGGCCGCGAGATTGCGGAACAGCATGGCCGATGGCCGCAGTAGCGTTTCACCGCAGGAAAATACGGGAAATTCCAACGGCGTGCCGCCAGCGTCCAGCACACCGCGTTTGATGTGTTCGACCAAGTCACGGAAATGCGCGTTACACGGTGTCAGCTCTGAAAACGTGTTGCAGATGCCGATGATGGGCCGACCGTCGAAAGCATCGTCGGGCAGGCCACTGTTTTTGAGCCAGCTTCGGTGGATGAAACCATCGCGATCAACGCCCCCGAGCCAAGCCTGAGAGCGGAATGGTTTGTTGTTTGTCGAATCGTTACTCATCGTGGATGTGGCCGTTGCGTGCCCCTTTTGAGCCATAATGTTTGACATTGAATACATATGTCAAACATTAGTCAGCCGAAATCCGCGATTGGGTGTGCTGGCGAGACGTTGTTAACGCATTGGCGCGCCGATTAACGGCAAATAATTGCTGCTCAACGCCGTCTTGGCCGGGCACGTTATGAGCCCGTGCCTAAAGGGAGATGTGGATAGTAAGCGCCCGCCAGCGATACAGCTCATGCCGCAGCAAGCACAATTATCTGAGCTGTGATCGGCGAGTGGACGAATCGACGCGGATACGCGCGAGATTGTGGCTATCCACGGCGGCTGCCTAGCCTTCGGGTATCACGGTTTTTGATGCTGTCGGCATCGATGATGGGGCCTGCCGTGAACCGTCGACTAATGCGCCACCGGTGGCTGTCCAATCCGCGACCGAGGTTGCTCGCCGTATCGGTGACTTAGACTGAGTGGGTGGGACTTGCCACTTCGGCCAGAGGTGGATCGCCCGGTCGCTTGCCGCCGTGCCACTGCCAGGCACGGCGACGCGTGGACATCGCGTTATTGTCGCGGATGGTTATATCCGGGCAGGGGCGCGGATGGGTTTATTGATAGGCGCCGACCGAGTAGGTCAGCTCATAGCTGTGGCTATAGATCTCGAATACGATGCCGAATGGATCTTCGACGTAGACCATCCGGTACGGTTTCTCACCTGGATAGTATTCGTGTACGGGCATGCGTTGCTTGCCGCCGGCGGCTACGATCTTTTCGACCAAGCCCTCGAGGTCCGGATCCTGCACACAGAAGTGGAATAAGCCGACCTTCTTGAAGTCGAGATTGTCGTCGGGCTGAGTGACGTCCTTGAACTCGAACATTTCGATCCCGATGCGGTCACCGGTCGACAGGTGCGCGATACGGAACGAGCTCCAACCCGAGCCGAAGACATCCTGACACATATTGCCGATTGCTGAATTGTCTTCCGGTACCTCGGTCGGCGGCATGATGAGATGCCACCCCATCACCTGAGTATAGAACTCGATGGCGGCATCCAGATCGGGCACCGACAGGCCAATATGAGAAAACGTGCGCGGATAGGGCGAGCTCATGAGAATCACCACTGTCGTATTTGATGGCTATTAATCGTAAACGCGGGTATTTATAATTAAAATATATAGATACTTATATTTGTATAAGAATTACTAATGCTTAATCCGCAGTGGTTACGCTCGTTCGTAACCCTTGCCGAGCTTGGGCAATTCACCCAGGCGGCGGAACATTTAGGACTTACGCAGGCAGCCGTGAGCCAGCATATTCGTCGCTTGGAAGATGAACTGGGGCCGGTGTTTGTGCGCCGTTCCAGTGGTGTCGAACTCACGCCGGCCGGGGAGGCTTTGACCGAATATTGTCGTGATTTGGGTCAGGCCGATCGGCGTCTTCGGCTTCGCTTGGCGGAATCGGAAGCGGAGCAGGGAGAGATCGGATTAATCACGCCCGGTAGCGTTGGCTTGTTTTTGTTCCCTGTACTCATGGAACTGCAGCAGTCCAAGCCGAGGTTATCGTTGCGGCACCGCTTCGCGCCGGACACAGAAGTACTCGAAGCTGTGCTCGATAATCATTATGACCTTGGCGTTTTGACCTTCGAGCCCGATGACCCGCGTGTCACGGCTTCACATTTCGCGGAGGAGCCACTCGAGCTCGTGGTGCCTGCTGGAGCGAGCGCCGATGATTGGGCAGATTTGGAGGCGCTGGGTTTTATCGACCATCCTGACGGACAGGCGATGGCGGGCCGGCTGTTGCAGCGCGTTTTTCCGCGTGCGCCTGGTATCGAAGCGATCCGACGACACATGTTTATCAATCAGATCGGGTTGATTCTCGAACCGGTGAGCCGCGGTATTGGCTTTACTGTCATCCCGCGCTATGCGCGTTGCGCATTCGCGCGTCAGGAAGAAATCCGGGCCATCGATTATGGGCAGTTGGCCATCGATACCCTCTGGATGATCCATCGGTCCGAATGGGCTTTGCCGCCGGCAGTGCATTGTGTGGCACAGCGATTGCGTACCAAGAGTCGATTCCAAAAGGCGCTGTCAGCATCTGCATGATCTGTTGGAAAAGCACCTGGGGCATCTGATTCGCCGTTGGCAGTTACCGGTCTGGCTCGTCGTCCTTCTGTGATGGATCGGGTGGGGCATCTCGGCTGGCGTAGACGAGCTGCGTAATCTGTTCGGAAACCAGGCCAATCAGAAACACGAGTATGGCGGTAATGAATAACAATCCCGTGCCGTTGGTGAACATAAGGTGCCCGTTGGCCACCGTTTTGAAGCAGTAGTAGCCGAGCCCCGATAAGAAAAACAGCATACTGACCGGCAGGAAGAGTTTGAGCGGTGAATAGAGCGTGCCGATCCGGAATATGATCAGGAAAAAGCGCGCGCCGTCGCGAAATGGCCGGATGTGACTTGGCTGGTTGCCATGGCGACGCACTGCCTCGATCGGCACATAGCCAACCGAGTAGCCGGCTCGGAAAAACGCCATCGTTGATGTCGTCGGGTACGAAAACCCATTCGGCAAAAGCGACAGGAATTCGCGAAACACCCGTGCATGGCAGGCGCGGAAACCGGAGGTCAAGTCGGCCACCGGGTGGCCGACGAACCAGCTCGCGAATCGGTTGTAGAACGTGTTGGCCGCCCAGCGTGCTGCACTGGCCTGTGCCGATCGGCCGCGTGCGCCGACGGCCAAATCGTAGCCTTCGACCAGAAGGGCTAGCAGGTTTTGTATCTCAGCCGGAGCGTGTTGGCCGTCGGCGTCCATAAACACCAACACATTGCCGCGCGCGCGGCGTGCACCAGCCTTGATCGCGGCACCGTTGCCTTTGGTTTGCGGGTGCGTTAAGCGCCTTACCCCGGATGCGTCGCAGACCGAGGCCGTGTTGTCGGTCGAAGCGTCGTCGACCACGAGTATTTCGGCCGCCGGATAACGTGTGGCTAGATCGGGCAGCAGACGCGCTAGCTCGGAGGCTTCATTATGTGCCGGCAGCACAATCGACAGATCGGCGCCGAGGTTGTCTATGGTGCGGGTAGACAATTCGCTCACTATTTCAACAACTTGGAGGCAGGTGGCTTCAGTATATTGGCTAGCGCGTGGCGATGAAGTTCTGGGAAACGCGCGTGGTTCACTGCATGCCGGGCCATGCGGCGACTGAGAGACGGATCGACAAGTTCGGCGGCGGCGAATTGACTGTAAGCTGCGAGCAAGTTGGATTGGTATGGACGCTTGGCCAGCGCGGCCAGAAAGATCGGCAGCATCTGCTTCGGCCGCGGCTGGCACGGACCGTTAATCTGACAATGAGTGAGCCGGGCAAGGGCGTCGATCGCGGCTGGCTGGATCGGCGCGCGGTGCAGCCGGGTGATAATCGTTTTGAACCACTGATCGTTGAGTGGTTCTGATGTGTGTCCAGCCATGTTGATGAGTGTCAGGCTGGGTAAAACACCACTGTTCGGCAGATTTTGGGCGGTAATCAATGCCTTGCGTGCGCGGGCGATGAGAACCTTGTCATCCTCGGCGGCGATGAGCAGTTGACGCCCGAGCGAATAGTGCGCCCCGGGCGAGTCCGGATGGGTCAGGGTGCTGGAAACAGCCAGTCGTATTGGATTCGACCATTCGTTTGAGCGCAGTGCGGTCACATTGGCTGACCACAGCACGAGTGCGGCCAGTAACACGAAGGCTGGTAGCCGGAATACCGATAGTCGGGCGATGCGAACCAGAATAGCCGTGATCGCCAGCAACAACCCAAGCGACGGAAAATAGTTGCGGTGTTCGTGGGCCAGATTCAGTGGAATAATCGTCGCGGTGAGTAGATGGCCGGCGAAAAACCACAGAATGCCCAGCGAAATCAGTGGCAGCCGCCGGCGTATGACGAATGCACATATGGCCAACGCGGCTAGGCCGACGATATAAACGATTGTGTGCCACGGCGTGAAAAGCCCGGTCGAGATACCGATGTCATCGTGGTAAAAGCTCAAATTACCGAGCCATGGAGCCACGGTCCAGTAAATATAGTGGCCCACGATTCGAGCCTCGGTCAGCAACCGCTCGATCGCGGTGAAACCACGGTGGGCGAAGGCACTGCCTTCGAACAGCCCCGGCAGCCGCATGGCAAGAAAGTAACCAAGCGGCAGCACGATCATGGTGGTTAAAAATACAACTAGCCGCCGATTTAGCCGGTAGCCGGCGGTGGCGAAGCCGAATACTGTCAATTCGAGCGCGTATGCGTAGGCAGGTGTCAGTACAGCGGTTTCTTTGCCGCCGAGGCCGATAAGCGGTAGGACAAACAGCCCGAGTGCAAGCCATGGCCAGCCGCGGTCGCCGTCCATCTGACGCCCGCGACCGATAGCGAAACACCACAGGCCCGCCAACACGAAAACTTGCGCGATAATTGCCATGCGCTGGACGACGTAGAGCACCGGTGTGACGTTGATCGGCGCCAGCAACCAAAGGCAGGCGACGGCCGCGGCGATAACATCGGCGCGGGGACCAGACAGTGCTGGTGGCAAGTCAATATCGCGTTTGCGCGCGGCCCGAAAAATCTGGCGTAGAACGCCGAAAACGAGCGCACCACACAAAAGATGCAGCGCGAGGTTAATCAGTTTGAGCCAGAAGGGGTTCAGCCCGGTGAAATAATAATTGGCACCGAAACTGAGCATGGCCACTGGTCGCCATAAGCTGCTCGGCGATCCCGTCGCAGCTTGCCACCAGTCAGGCAATGTAGATGCCGTCACGTGTACCGCGGCGTTGTGAACGATGTTTGGAAAATCGTCATACATGAAGCCGCCATGCAGCCCCATCCAGTACACCGCGAACGTCGCGATCAATCCCGCGCCGAGAACCAGCGCGGGGCCATAGTCACCGCGTCGGCATGCGAAAGCCATACTCATCCGCTACTCTTTTCATTGTTGCTGCCTGGCCGGTTTCGGTCTGGCTGCGCGGCACGAGGGCGTCGATCGTGGTGTTGGGCGTCGATATCGACGGCGACTGTCAGCTTACGCGTATTGGCTTCTAGTAACCGCGTCAAAACAGCGTAATCGTCGCACAAGAAATGCCTGAAAGTGCTGGCCAGTAGACGCCGGCGGCGGGTGCCAAAAGCACGGCGAGTGTAAGTAGTGGCCAGTGGGTGTGGCGCATAGTGGCGGTTATTGGACAAAAAAAAGAGCCGCCGGAAGCGACCCTGATTTTGGGATTCCAATCTGTGAGCGCTAGGCAAAGGCCTTGGTTAGAAAGCGTTTAGTCTTGTTGATTATTACGGCAATCGGATGGCAGATATTGGGTTGGGACATCTCCGGCATCAGTACATTGCAATTCAATGCTACTTCCGGTGGCGATCATCGAATATACGATTGTATGGCCGCTGAGTACTTCGTTTGCGGCATTGCCGAAAGTGATTGTGACGGCTTTCTTATTGGTGCTGCCCACATCAACACTTGTAACGTATTTGCCGGTTATGCTCGTTGCGGGCGCTTGAATGCCAGCGCTCTCGTTTGAGGTCGGGAAGTGACCCGTGGATGCATAAAATTCGGCGATCTGTGGACGAATACTGCCTAGTTCGGTACTAGCCTCTGCAGCCTGCGAGCGGATCACGTAGTTTTGATACTGCGGGATTGCGATCGCGGCGAGGATGCCGATGATTGCCACCACGATCATTAGTTCGATAAGCGTGAAACCTTGTTGTTTGCGCCTTTCGATTCTCATTGCGTGTCCTTGTGCCATGAATGGAAGAGTGCATCCGTGTTTTGGCAGATATCCCATCGCTAAAAATAGCAAATACCGTGCCAGATGCAACCTTCTGTTTTTCGGCCGGACGACGCCCACTACTGACGCCATACGACAGAGTATTGCGTCAGAAAGTGACGTTATACGTCAGAACAAGCAAAAAAAGGGCCGCCGGAGCGGCCCTGGATTCGGGGTCTGGCGTTTTTATTGTTATTAGGTTTGCCGTTTTATTGTTGTTATTTAAACCCCAGCCGCGCCTTCTTAATGGGCGCTTATTACAGATAAAGCAAACGCCGTGCCAAGTTTTAATCCCTTGTTTAACCGAGGCAAAACACGAAATTCGACGCAACACGTCAACTGATCGCGTCGTAAGATGACATCCAACGTCACCCGATGGCGCGTAAATACGCATATGCGGCCCTGCTACGTTTTCGTTGTAGTTCTCGTATCGATTAGTCCGCCGGCCCAATCAGGTGTTTGACTTCGAGGTAGTCGGCCAGCCCCCATGGGCCGAGTTCGCGGCCGATGCCGCTATGCCCGAAACCGCCCCAGCTGGTTTCGGGGATGATGATCTGCTCGCTGTTGTACCAGATGTTGCCGGCACGCAGCGCACGGCCGACACGCCGGGCGCGCTGTGGGGCGCCACTGATGACTGTGGCGGCTAGGCCGAACGCGCTGTCGTTGGCGAGGGCGATGGCGTCGTCGTCGGAGGTGGCTTTGTGTGCGCACAGTATTGGACCGAAAACCTCTTCACGCCAAAGACGGCTATCGGTGGGCACATCGCGATACAGCGTGGGGGCGATGAAGTAGCCATGTGGCGGTAATTGGCGGTGGCGTGCATCGCGCACCGCATGTAAGCCTTCTCGCTCGGCGATCGCCAGGTAAGCGTGAACTCGCTCGTGCTGATGCTGGCTGGTCATCGGCCCCATGTCAGTGTTCGCGCCTAGTGGGTCGCCCAGGCGTATGGCGTCGATGCGTGTAGCCAGCGCTTCAAACAGTGACTCGGCCAGTGTTTCGTGCACGATCAAGCGCGAGGTCGCCGAACAAATCTGACCACTGTTGAAGTAGATGCCGGCCATGACCCAGTCGGCGGCCTGGTCGATGTCGGCATCCGCCAGCACCAGAATAGGCGACTTTCCGCCCAGCTCCAACGAGACGCCGCGACTGCCTTCGGCGGCGGCCTGCATGACGCGTTCACCCACAGCATTGCTGCCGGTGAACGATAGTTTGTCGATGTCGCTGTGATGCGTCAGCGGTTTCCCAATGCCTTCGCCATCGCCATGCAATAGGTTGAGTACACCCGGTGGCATCTCGAGTTCTAGGGCGATCTCGGCGAGAGCCTGTTCTGGCAGCGGCGTGATTTCAGAGGGTTTGAAGACGACCGTACAACCAGCCGCCAGGGCTGGAGCGATCTTCCAGGCGCTGGTCACCAGCGGGAAGTTCCACGGCGTGATCAGGCCGACCACCCCGGCGGGATCTTCGTAGCAGTAAGCGTCGACGCCCTCGATGTCGTGCGTGATACGGCGCCCTTGCCGAGCTTCCAAGTCACCTGCCTGGCGTGCGTAGTAGCGATAGCAGGCAATAGCGTCGTCGAGATCGATGCCAGCCTCGGCTAGTGCCTTGCCATTATTGGTCGCGGACAGCTCCATCAACGCCTCGCGGCGTGCCGTCAGGGCGTCGGCCAGCGCGTTCAGGTAGGTGCCGCGTCGCTCACCGCCCAGGGCTTGCCACTCGGGCAGCGCGCGACGTGCTGCCTCGACGGCCGCTTCGACATCACGGGCATCGCCGGCCGTGACCTCGGTAAGCTGACGTTCGTGATAGGGATCCATCACGGGCAGGTGCCGTGTGCCGTGGCTATTGACCCAGCAGTTATCGATGAATTGGTGATTGAGTGCTTGCATGAAGGCTCCTTCAGAGGGCGTGGTCACGCAGCCAGTCGTCGATCATGGCGTGCAGGCGTGTCCCGGAAAAACTGGGGAAGTGGCCGCCGTGGACGACGCGCGCGGGTAACTCGCGCAGGCGTCGCATGCTGGCGGCATAATCGTGGACGTTGCTGTGATAGACATCCTCGATCAATGGGCCGTCATAAATGAGATCGCCCGAGATGAGTGTGCCGCTGCGGGCTTCCCATAATGCGATGCCACCGGGGGAATGTCCCGGTGTGTGGACGACCTCGAAACGGCGGTCGCCGAGGTCGATAGTTTCGCCATCCTCGAGCGTGGCGATGTGTGTCGGTGGGGCGATACGGTGGCTATGGTATTCAAAGGGGGCCGGCGGCAAGGCCTCGAACATGGCGTCGTCAAGGAAATCGGCGGCCAGGGTGCGCGCATTGTCGGGGCTAGCCAAAATGTCTGCTTCGGCAGTATGCACATGGCAGCATTCGAACTCGTGCGCGGCACCGATATGATCGAAGTGGGTGTGGCTGGCCACTGCGACCAGATCACGTTCGCTAAGTAGTGGCACCTGTCTGCGCAGCGGCACGGCGCCGAGTCCGAAATCCACCAACAGGTCGCGATCGCGGCCCCGCACATGCCAGATGTTGCAACGGTAGAACGGTTTGATGGCGGGCTCGTCGATCCGTGTGATGCTGTCATCGAGTGTTGTGGTGCGATACCAGTTCGTAGCATCGAGTCGGCTAAGGTTCATGCACGCATTCCTCTTGTGCGGCGTTGCCAACGAGTAGCGACGTAATAGAGCAAGCCGGTCACCACGAAGACAGGCAACGAGGCGCCGAACGACAGCGGTGCCACCCAATTCCAGTAGTAAGCCAGTGCCGCGCCCACCGCATAACTGAAAAAAGCGACGGGGTTGAATGTGGGCAGCCGCCCGGCTTGAGCGATCAAGTTTTGATGCGTGAAACGTCCGCGATCAATCAAAAAATAATCGACGATCATTAGCGCGAAGGCGGGGATGAATAGGCTGCCGATGATCAACAAGAAGTTTTGAAACTGATCGAGTATGCCCGGTATCAGCGAACCGAGTACGGAGGTGATGCCGATGATCAGCGCCGGTTTCCAGAACGGCGTCGAGGGGCGCACGCTCATGTAGGACAATGTCGCGCTATACACGCACATCACGTTGGTGGTGAGCACCGAGAAAAAGATCACGAAGGCAGCGGGCAAGCCGAAGCCGAAGTTGCTCAGCAATTGTGTGGGGTCGTAGGTCTGTTCGAGGCCGGTGGAGAGCGACAGCGCCGAGACAGTGGCTCCGAGTCCCATGGCGATTAGCGTCGCTGTGACGTAGCCACCCCAGGTGCCTGCGACGGCGGCTGTCACGCTCTTACAGTGACGATTGTAGTCGGCTGCTAAAGGGATCCAGGAAAAAGCGGTGGCGATCACAATGTCGAAGGCTATGCCGTTGCCCAGGCCGCCTTGCGCTGTGACCTCGGTGATGGAGGCTAGGTCGTAGTGGTGTGCCAAGGCGTAGAACACCACGGTGGCCAGCGCGAGCATCAATAGTGCCGCGATTTTCTCGGCGGTTTCGATGCCCAGATGCCCGCGCAGGGTGATCAGCACCACCAGGCCTTCGCAGAGCACAGTAAATAGCGCCACATTCGAGTACCCAGTAAGGCTTTCGACCGCGTAGTCGAGGCTCATGCCCGCCAGCAACGCTTGGATCCAGCTCCACGCGACCAGGACGCACAGGTTGACCCATGCCGGCATGCTGGCACCCACGCGGCCGAAGGTGGCGCGTGCCAAGATCATAGTGGTGAGTCCCGTGCGTTGGCCCATGACGCCGATCAATACCAGCGGCACGATGCCGATGGCCGACCCTAGCAGGACCAGCAGCATGGCATGCAAAAAGCTAAGGTTGGGTACCAGCAGCATGCCCGTGAGTATCGTGGTGACCACCACGTTGGCGCCCAGCCACATGGCAAAGGTGCCGGTTAGGCTCAGGCTGTGCTCGACATGCTCGGCCTCCAGAGTATTGTGCTCGAAGGCGCTGGGCGTGTGTTGGCTCATTATTGTTGCGCCTGTTGTCGTTATGCCTTGGTCACGGCGGCGAGTCTCAGCCGAGTGCTGCCTGCCAACGTCTGGCGTCGATCTCGATCAGCGTGGGCGACGTGCACGAGACATCGTTAAGCGCGCGCTCGAGCGCGATGGGGGAGTCGACGCGATGCGGGGCGAAGCCGAACCCTTCGGCGAGGTGCTGGAAGTCGGGAGGCGAGGGGGCGACACCGATGCGAGCGACGCCATGCGCCTCCATGTAGCGGCGGATTTCCTCGTAGCCGGCGTTGTTCCAGAGCACCACGACCACGGGGAGCTCTTCGTCGACGGCGGTGGCCAGCTCACTCAGGGTGAACATCGCACCGCCATCGCCTATCAGGGCCACCACCGGCGCACCAGGGGTGGCGATCTGGGCGCCAAGTGCCGCCGGCAGGCCGTACCCTAAGGTGCCGTAACCGGTCGACGCATTGAAGTAACGCCGAGGCATAGCACGTTCGACGAGGTGGTTACCGGCGTAGACCGGGTCGGTGGAGTCGCCGACGAGAATTGCTTCCGGTAAGGCCTTATCGATGGCCGTGTAAAGCGGCACAAAAGGCGCCATGTCAGGGCGTTCTGGCAGGGCCAGCGCGTCGTGTATGGCACGTACGCGGGCAGCTCCTTGACGTGAAAGCGGCGTCGGAAAGTGCGCCACTAGCGCGTCCAACGCGGTATGGGCATCGCTGACGAGGCCCAGGGCCGTCGTTTGGTTGCGCGCCAGTTGCTCGGCCTCCAGGTCGACACGAATGACGCGACCGGTCAACGTGAATCCGTCATCGAATACCACGTCGTAATCGGTTTCGCCGAGCTCGGTGCCTACGGCTAGGATGACGTCGGCCTCACGCGCCAGGGCGCGTGCCTCGGGCCAGGTGGCATTGGCGCCCAGGTCGAGCGGATGCTCGCGCCCGAGCACCCCCTTGGCATTGATCGTGGTTACGGTCGGGGCGTCGAGGCGCTCGACCAATGTTTGTGCCGCTGTCGAAGCGTCCGCGCAGCCGCCGCCTAGCAGCACTAACGGCATATGTGCTTGGCGTAGCCACTCGGCTGCCAGCGCAATGCCTTCGGGGTGTGCGGCGGGGCGATACAGCCGTGCCGGCGAGGCTGGCTCGGATAGGGCGATGGATGTATCGAAGAGGTCGGTGGGAATCTCGATGTGCACCGGCCCCGGCCGTGCGGATTGGAATACCGCGAAGGCGCGCGCGAGCACTTCCGGCAAAGCACTTGGGTCGAGCAGCGTATGGCTGAAGCGGCTGACGCCCGCCAGTACGTGCTGTTGGCTGGGCAGTTCGTGCAGGCGGCCTTGGCCGCGCCCCAGAGTGTCGCAACGATTGACGCTGGAAATCACCAGCATGGGTACCGAGTCGGCCAGGGCTTGGCCCATGGCCGTGGCGATGTTGGTCATACCCGGCCCGGTGATGATGAAGCAGACCCCGGGCTTACCACTGGCGCGGGCGTAGCCATCTGCCATGAAACCCGCGCCTTGTTCGTGACGCGGCGTGACATGCCGCAGGCCGCTCGCTTCTAAACCGCGATAGAGCGGTACGGTATGCACGCCGGGGATGCCAAAGACGGTGTCCACAGCATAGCGATCACGTAACAGTTGGACCAATGCCTCAGCGCAGCTGACATGCCGGGCAGAAGCGCGCGTTTCGTGTGTCATGGCAGGCTCCTCAGGCCACCAGCCAGTGGCCCATCAATACGATGATTGGCAGGGTGATGGCGGTACGCAGCAGGAATATGACCACCAGCTCCCAGAGTTTGAGTGGGATCTTGGATTTGAGCAGCAGAGCGCCGACTTCCGACATGTAGATCAACTGCGTCAGGGACAGGCAGGCGATCACGAAGCGGGTTAGCTCGCTTTCAATATCGCTGGCTAGCACAGCGGGCAGAAACATATCGGCGAAGCCCACCAGGGTCGCGGGTGCGGCTGCAGCGGCTTCGGGCACGCGCATCCATTCGAGAACCGGCACCATGGGGTAGGAAATCCAGGTGAAAAACGGCGTAAACTCGGCCAGAATCAGGGCTACGGTGCCGATGGCGACGACCAGCGGCAGCAAACCGAAAAAGATATCGGCCACGTTCAGCAGCGCGTGACGCAACAGTTGGTGTGGCCCGGGGGCCTTGTGGGCACGATCCACCGCCATGCCCAGGCTAGAGCGAAACAGGCTTTGGCTGCTGCTGTGTGTCTCGTCGAGACGGCAACCCATCGATTCATGGTAGGTCTCTGACTTGCGCGATAGTGGCGGCAGACGTGGCACGATCACGGCGGCCACCAGGCCCGCGACCACGACGGTGAGGTAGAAGGGGATAAAGAGGTGGTTGATGCCGATGAAGCTGGTCACTAGCAGTGCAAAGGCAATCGAGACGATGGAAAAGTTCGTCGCAATAACCGAGGCCTCGCGACGATTGTAGAAACCGCGTTCGTATTGCTGGGTGGTAATCAGCACACCCACGGTGCCGGAGCCCATCCATGAGGCGGTGGCGTCGATGGCGCTGCGACCGGGAAGCCCGAAAATCTTGCGAAAAGGGGCGCGCACCAGGCTGCCGATAAACTCCATGAAGCCGAAATCGACCAGAAACGGCAGCAGGAGAGCGGCGAAGAAGAAGAACGTCAGTAGCACAGGGGCGAGGTCGTTGAGCATGACACCGCCAGTGGTGGAAGCGGTTACGAACTCAGGGCCAACCTGGAAATAGGTCATGAGCGCGAACAGTGCGCCCAACGCACGCATCAGGATCCATAACGGCTCTACATCAAATAGTTCGTTGAGCGCGCCCGCGCGTGACCATCTCGGTTTGGCGGCCTTGACGTAGACCGTCAGCAGGACCGAAAGGCAGAGCACCAGCGTGGCGATAGCGGGCAAGGCATCGCCGAGCAAGGCCTTGAGGCCGTCGGCGAGCATGCCCATGCCTATGTTGATGGTGTCGCCCGTCGAGAAGGGCACCAGGAACATACCGACGCCGATCAGCGAGGGAATCAGAAACTTGAGGAGGCCGCGCGGGGTTAGTTGTGCGCCACTGGGGTCACCACTGTTAGTGGCGATGGAGTCGGGAGATGCGGACATAGATGTCACCACTTGTTGGATGGCCCCGTAACGGGGCATGAGATCAGCGGCGTTTGACGCCGGGCAGTACGCAGAGCATTTCGTAGAGCAAGGTGGCGCCCATCAGTGCGGTGTTGCCGCTGGCGTCATAAGGTGGCGCGACTTCGACCAGGTCGCCGCCGACCACATTGAGGCCCTGGGCGCCGCGGACGATCTCGAGCCCTTGCGCCATGGCTAGGCCCGCGGCCTCGACGGTGCCGGTACCGGGGGCTACCGAGGGATCGAGTCCATCGATGTCGAACGAGATATATACCGGGCCGTCGCCCATCTGTTCGCGCACCTCGGCCATCAAAGGGTCCAGCGATTTATGCCAGCACTGTTCCGCGGTCACGACACGGAAGCCCTGCTCTCGACACCAATCGAAGTCGTCGGCGGCGTAGCCGGTACCCCGAAGGCCGATTTGCACCACGCGTTGGCTGTCCAGCAAGCCTTCCTCCTGGGCGCGGCGGAATGTACAGCCGTGCGCCACTTCTTCGCCGAACATGTGCTCGTTGATATCGGCGTGGGCATCGATGTGGATCAAGCCGATGGGGCCATATTGGCTGGCCATGGCACGCAGGATCGGCCATGTCAGGGTATGGTCGCCGCCGAGCGTCAGAGGCACGGCGCCGTGAGAGAGCAGTTCTTGGTAGTGGCTCTCAATGATGCCGATGTTTTTCTTGAGGTCGAAGGTGTTGATTGGTGTATCGCCAATGTCGGCGACTTGCAGGCTATCGAACGGTGCGGCCCGGGTAGCCATGTTGTAAGGGCGCAGCATGCGCGATTCATCGCGAATCTGGCGCGGCCCCAGGCGCGTGCCGGGGCGGTTCGAAGTGCCGATATCCATAGGAATGCCCACGAAGGCGGCATCGAGTCCCTTGGCAGTTTCTTGTGTGGGAAGCCGCATCATGCTGGCGGGGCCGCCGAAGCGCGGCATGTCGTTGCCACCTAGCGGTTGGTTGAAACGCGGGATGTCGTGCTCGCTCATGCATCTCTCCTGGCAGTAAGGCGGGTAGTTATGGCGTGTTTTGCTTCCGCGCATGAAGCGTGCCAACGATCGCTAACTTAAAAATCAAATACTTAGCGGTTCCAGTGATGCAGATTTGCATTGTTTTAATGGCATAGATGATTTATTTTTGAATTCTAATTCAAAAATAAATCGGTACGGCATGTCCGACAACGATATTGAGGTTCAAACCCTCAAGGCTCTGGTGCATACCGGGCACGACCATGTGTTCATCGTCGACGCCAATGGCCGTGTTTTGGATGTCAGCCCCGGTAGTGCCGCGGTGTACGGCATGAGCCGCGAGTCGTTGTGCGCGACCACGGTGCACGAGCTAGAAACGCGCGGCGTATTGTCACCATCGGTATCGCTGGAAGTAATACGCACCGGCCAGCCGGCCCAGGTCATGCAACGTACTGGGACGGGGCGCCAAGTGATTGCCGAGGCGCATCCGGTTTATGCGGCGGGCACTTTGGTGCGTGTCATCAGCCGTTCCATGGACATGACCGACTTGCGTTTGCTGCAGGATGAATACGCGCTGCTTCAGCGGCGTTTCAACGAGCACCTAAAGCTTGGTGGTAGTCCGTCGTCGGACGATACGTTGGAGTTGGAGTCGCTCGAGGTGCATAGCCAAGTCATGCACGAGGTGGCGCAACTGATTAAGCGCGTGGCGGCGACCGACGCGACGGTGTTGATGCTCGGCGAGTCGGGCGTTGGAAAAACAGCCTTCGCGCGCCAGTTGCACCGTTGGAGCCGGCGTGGCGAGGGCGCGTTCGTGGACGTCAACTGCGCGGCGATTCCCGAGTCGTTGTTCGAATCCGAGATGTTCGGTTATCAGCCCGGCGCATTCAGTGGCGCTGCCCGGCTGGGCAAGGCTGGGCTGCTGGAGCAGGCCCACAAGGGAACGCTGTTTCTCGACGAAATCGGTGAACTTCCTCTGCCCATGCAGAGCAAGCTGTTGAAGGTGATCCAGGACGGTTATCTAATGCGGTTGGGCGACACGCGCTCGCGGCAGGTCGATTTCCGTTTAGTCGTCACGACTAACCAGGATTTGGCGCAACGCGTGGAAGAGGGACGTTTCCGACTTGATCTTTACTATCGACTCAATGTGATTCCCGTCACATTGCCGCCACTACGCGAGCGCCGCGAGGATATTCCCGCACTCGCAGAGCGCCAGCTGGCCCGGTTGAACGAGCGTTATGGCATGGATAAGGTTTTGCATCCCCGGGTTTGGCCAGAGCTGATGGGCGGCGATTGGCAGGGCAATGTTCGCGAGCTGGAAAACTGGCTCGAACGCGCGTGGCTATCCGCAGAAGGGGGTGTCATCGGAGCACCGATGGAGGCGTATGACGTAGCGCCGGCGCGAACCAGTACGGCAACAAGCGGGCGTGGCCCGCTAGCAACTTTGGAAGAAGGGCGCTCTCTGAGTGAAACGCTGGCGGCCGTCGAGGCCGAGATACTGGGTGACCTGGCCGCACGCCTGCCGAGCACTTATGCCATGGCCGAACGCTTGGGCATCAGTCAGCCGAGCGTCGTACGCAAGCTACGCCGTCATGGACTGCGGATTGTGTCGCGCGACTAGAGCGTCCCATGCAATACGCCGCCCGGTGGGAAGCGTATCAAGCATCGTACGGCGAGACTGATGATGTCTCAGGACGGCTCTTCTGCCTTGTCGTTGCCGCGCCTCTCCGTATGAGGCGCAGCGTGCAGGCAGTTGTTCGAGGTGCGCGGCTATGGCGGCTGCGCTGGCGATCTCAGCGGCCGCGGTAGGTGATCCGGCCCTTGGTGAGGTCGTACGGCGTAAGCTGCACGGTAACCGTGTCGCCGCGCAGGATGCGGATGTAGTGCTTGCGCATCTTGCCGGAAATATGTGCGGTGACGACGTGCCCGTTCTCCAGCCGCACGCGGAAAGTTGTGTTGGGCAGCGTCTCGACGACGGTGCCTTCCATTTCGATGTGGTCTTCTTTGGCCATGTAGTTCGTTGATAACCCGCGGTCAGGGCGAAAGTGTGGCGGCTAGATTGCCGTTCGGCAACTAATTGTGGTCAATGTGACTGGATTCAACATCTTGCGTCGGTTTCCAGTTCAAAATGCCAGCGATCGTGCGCCCGGTGCGCGGGTGCCGGCTGCTCGAGCGTCGCCAGAAATTGTCGCCGTGGCATGTCGAAGGCCCCCATGCGATAGAGATGGGGGGAGCCGATTTGGCCGTCGAGTAGCTCGAAACCCCAGGCCGCTAGTTGCCGGCCGAGCCAGACGAGGGCGATCTTGCTGGCGTCGCGCTCGCGCGAGAACATCGATTCGCCGAAAAAAACCGTGCCACTGGCGACGCCGTAGAGGCCGCTAATCAGCCGACCTTGGCGCCAGACTTCGATGGCATGTGCGTCGCCCGCCCGGTGCAGCGCGAGGTAGGCCGCGCGCATGTCCGTGCTGATCCAGGTACCGGCCGAATCCCCGCGTGGCTGAGCACAACCGTCGATCACGGCCTCGAATGCGGTGTCGAATGTTATGCGGTAATCGTTCCGGTTCAGCGTTCGCGCCAACCGTTTTGAGACATGGATGCCGTCTGGTTGGAATACAGTACGCGGGTCGGGGCTCCACCACAGGATTGGTTCGCCCGGTTCGTACCAGGGGAAAATACCGTGCGCGTAGGCGGCACGCAGTCGCGGCACCGATAGGTCGCCGCCGGCAGCCAGCAAGCCGTTTGGGTGTTCGAGTGCGGCCTGTGGCGACGGGAAGGGCGTGTCAGGGGTGGCCGGATCCAGCCAATAGAGTTGTTGTTCGCTCATGTGGGGCTGGTATTTTGCGTTGATTGGGCGTTGGGAAAACTGGAACGTGCACGCTCTTCGGCTTCGTGATCGGCGACCAGTGCACTCTCGCGTTCGACGAAATCCACGATGGCCGACCGTAGCGTTGGGTTGGCGATGGCATGCGCCGACCAGCTCGTGAATGGTTCGAAACCGCGGCGAATCTTGTGTTCGCCTTGTACGCCGGCGTCGAAAAACGCGAGGTTATTGGCGATGCAGTAGTCGATGGCCGCGTAATAGCACGTCTCGAAATGCAGATGAAGATAGTCGGTGTGGCAGCCCCAGTGGCGGCCGTAGAGCGCGTGTTTGTCACACATCATGAATGCCATGCCGACTGGATCGTGTCCGTGGAAAGCGATGAAAAACAGCGTTTGATCGGGCATGCGCGCGGCGAGTTCATCGAAAAACGCAGGGGTTAAATAGGGGTCCTGACCGCGTACGGCATAGGTGCGATCGTAGAAGCTGTATAGGGTTGACCACAATTCGGCGCTTATCTCGTGCGGGTGGCGAACTTCGATGCGCACGCCGGCGGCGTGTAGTTCACGGCGTTCGCGCCGGATTTGTTTGCGGCGCTTTGACGACAACTGTGCGAGGAAGGTGTCGAACGTGGCATAGCCGCGGTTATACCACCGATACTGACAGCCGCGCCGCATGGCTGCGGCTGGCGCGTTTATCAGCCCATCAGGTGCCTCGTCGGTGGCCGCTGCCAGCGCTGTTCGATCGTCGGCATCCGTAAAAAGCACATGGGCGCTGCTGTAACGTCGACCGTCGACCAGACGGGCGAGGGCGGCCGCAAGTTGTCGACGCGTATCGGCATCGCGGGCCAGTAGTCGTGGGCCGGTGACCGGCGTATAGGGCACGGCGGCGACCAGCTTGGGATAGTAGGCCAGGCCACACTGGCGATAGGCGTTGGCCCAGGCGAAATCGAATACGAATTCGCCGAACGAATCCTGTTTTTCGTAGATCGGCGCTGCCGCGGCGGCGTGGCCGTCGGTGTCGCGCAAGATCAGGTGACGTGGTTGCCACCCAGTGCCGGGCCCGACGCTGCCGCTGGCTTCGAGTGCCGCGAGGAACTCGTGGCGGATAAACGGTTGAGCTGTGGTCAGCAGTGCATTCCACTCGCTGGGCGGGATGTTGTCGATCCGGTCGACAGTAGTCACGCTCAGCATCGCTGCTTATTCACGCAGGGCGCTGGGTGTGCAAGCCGCCAGGCGCAGGCTGCCTGTAATACGTGCGACACATGCAGCAGTCCGAGGCGTAGCGTGTGTGCCGGGCCGTCGGCGCCAATGTCTGTGCTTGACGCGTAGCTTGTCAGTTGAAAACGTGAACCTGACTGGTCTGAGCTGCCCGGGGGGATCGCAAAACACCCAGTGCCGTTATACTGCGTTTCGCGTGTCAGTTGATAGCGTGCTGCTGACCGACGGTTTCTTTCAACGCGAACTGCACGCAAGCATCGTGCTCGAAAGAGGTTAGCTCCGCGCTATCCTCATCTGTGCGGTCGGCGTCGGTCAGTTGGCCGTCTGCATCGAAATGAACGATTGCGCCCATCGTTTGGACTCGGATTTCACCGTTATCGTTGGCTCGTTCGTCGAATGCGACCTGCACATAGCGCAGGCGCTCATCGGCGAAGCGCGGGATATACTGCGTACCTTCGGCGACGGCTGAGGCCTCGGCGTCCGAGAATTCCTCGATATTACCGTTCGAAGTCAGAATGAAGTGACGAGTCGACATATCGGTGTCGGATTCCATCATAAGCCTAATCCTGAAATAAGCCCGCGAGTCCGTTTTTCAAGCCACCGCAGACGATCGGCGAGAGTCTGTCAGCAGCCCTACGTTATACTGAGGAAAATGCCTATATTGCCGGAAAACCTTTTGATTCGCAGCGAACGTGGACTGTTCGGAGTGCAGCACTGATGGCGCGAGCCGCTGAACGTACGGCGAGCGGGAAGCCGAGTGTCGGCCCGCGCGCCCAATCATCGAAAAATGTTGTTAGCCAGTCGCGCCAAAGATTAGCCGCGCTTGCGCGCGAAGCGATCTTCTTTTTAGCCGCCGCCTGCAGCGTGTTCTTACTGGCTGCGCTTATCACCTATAGCCCAACGGATCCCGGCTGGGCCCGGGCCGGCGACGGCTCAGGCGTAGCCAACCTGGCGGGTGCGCCTGGCGCGTGGTTCGCCGACGTGCTGCTGCGTTTATTCGGCTATATCGGCTTCGTGGTGCCACTGGTGGTGTTCTACGGTGGCTGGGTTATCGGTGTACGTGGCGGTTTCAACGAAACCGATATCGTGACTGCGACAGTACGGCCGACCGCGTTGGCTCTTGCGGTATTAGCGCTGTGCGGGCTGGTTTGGTTGTGCATCGGCTCGGGGGCGCTATGGTTGCCATATTCCAGCGGCGGCCTGGCCGGTCTTGCTATTGCTCAGCCGTTGGTCGGAATTTTCAAGTGGGTTGGCGCGAGCTGGCTGCTAGCAACAGCTTGCGTGATCGCGTTGTCGATTGGGTTCAATATTTCCTGGTTGGCGGCGACCGAAGCCATCGGCGGCGTGGTGACTGACGTTGCGCTGCGCGCAGCACGTTTTATCGGCCCGCACGCGCGGCACGTGGGCGGCCTTTTGCTCGAGCGCGGTCGCGCGCTCCGTGCCGCCCATGCCGATAAGAAACGGGCCAAACGTAAAGATGCCGAGGCCAAGCGGGGCACCCAGTCGGCGCCGGTGTTCGATAACGCGGCGGACACGACGCCGCCGTACGCCAAGTCTGAAAAGCTTGCGGACGAGCAGGGTGTGGTGCCTGTGCCCGAGTCGACGCCGTACATAGCGCCCGAGCCTGACATCCCCCCTGAGCCCGCCACGCCGGCGGATACTGCGTCGTCACATGCGGCCACATCGGAGAAAAGCGCGTCAGCATCCGGCCAAGCGCAGCGCGCCGAAACTAGCGCGCCATCGCGTCCGACACCGCCGCCGGCTGTTGATGACCAGCTTGACCTTTCGATTGAGGATGATTCGGACGTCGAAATGCCGCGTTTCGAGGCGGGTGTCGACAGCCCGCTACCGCCGACGACGTTGCTGGACGCACCGCCGCCGCCGGCTGAAGGTCAGGATGACGAGACGCTGCAGCAGTACGCACACGCTTTGGAGCAGCATCTGGCCGATTTTCGAGTCAAGGCCACGGTTACGGCCGTGCAACCGGGGCCGGTGGTTACGCGCTTCGAGCTGCAGCCAGCAGCAGGCGTGAAGGTCAGCCAGGTTTCGAACCTGGCCAAAGACCTGGCCCGAGCCATGTCAGTGCGTAGTGTGCGTGTGGTCGAAGTCATCCCCGGTCGCAGCGTTATTGGGCTGGAAATCCCGAATCCGAACCGCGAGACGGTTGCGCTGCGCGCGTTGCTGGATTCGCAAACCTATATCGACGCTGAATCAGCGCTCACCCTTGCGCTGGGTAAGGACATTGCCGGCAACGCGGTCACTGCGGATCTGTCGAAAATGCCGCATCTGCTGGCCGCCGGTACGACCGGTTCGGGTAAGTCGGTGGCGGTTAACGCCATGATTTTGTCGATTCTGCACAAAGCCGGTCCGGAGCAGGTCCGCATGATCCTGATCGATCCCAAAATGTTGGAGTTATCGGTCTACGAAAAGATTCCGCACCTGCTGGCTCCTGTGGTTACCGACATGAAAGACGCGGCCAATGCGCTGCGTTGGTGTGTGGGTGAGATGGAGCGTCGCTACAAGCTGATGGCTGCTTTGGGCGTGCGTAATATCGCGGGCTTCAACGCCAAGGTGCGCAAGGCCAATGCGGCTGGCAAGCCGATCGAGGATCCGCTCCTGAAACAGGGGCAACCCGACGCCGAGGCGGCGGCCGGTGAGACCGTGCCCACCCTCGAGCCGATGCCCTCGATCGTGGTGGTGGTCGATGAACTTGCCGACATGATGATGGTAGTCGGCAAGAAGGTCGAAGAGTTGATTGCCCGCTTGGCGCAGAAGGCGCGTGCGGCCGGGCTGCACATGATTTTGGCGACACAGCGTCCGTCGGTGGATGTGATTACAGGCTTGATCAAAGCCAATATTCCGACGCGCATCGGATTCCAGGTGGCATCCAAAATCGACTCGCGGACAATTCTCGATCAACAGGGCGCCGAATCCCTGTTAGGCCACGGCGATATGCTCTATTTGCCGCCCGGCTCTGGATTTTCCGATCGTGTCCATGGTGCGTTCGTGGACGATCACGAAGTCCACCGCGTCGTGGAGTATCTGAAACAGACCGGTGATCCCGATTATGTTGATGAGATACTCGACGGCAATAGCGTTGCTGGGCTAGACGAAGATACTGAAGCGGGTGGCGAGGATGCCGAGTCCGACCCACTTTATGATCAGGCGGTCGACGTGGTGACGCGCTCGCGCAAAGCCTCTATTTCCTACGTCCAGCGTCGGCTACGGGTGGGTTACAACCGCTCGGCTCGGCTGGTCGAACAAATGGAGGCCAGTGGTGTCGTCGGACCAAGTGACGGTGGAACGCGCGAGGTGCTCGCGTCGCCGCCACCGGACGCTGATTAGTGCCGTGCGCCGTGTACGGCGCATGTCCGACACATTCAACGCTTCCTGCTAGGGTCTGCCTTCTATGACGTTATTTCGAGTAATCCATATGCGCACACTGCTGGTGCTATCCGCACTCGCCATCGGCTTGCCGTTAAACGCGGTTGCCGACGGCAGCGGTGGTGGCGAAGCCGCGCTGGCGAACTTCTATCGGCAAGTTCAGACGCTCAAAGCGCATTTCCATCAGGTTCAGCGCGATAGTAACGGCTCGGTTATGCAGACCGTTGACGGCACGTTCTATCTCGCTCGGCCGAAACGATTCCGTTGGGTCTATAAAAAGCCGTATCACCAGATCATCCTAAGCAACGGCAAGGTGTTCAAGTTCTACGATGTCGGTCTGAAACAGGTCACGATCCGCTCGATCGGCGCCAGCCTGAAAGCCACCCCGGCACGCTTGCTTTCGGGCGGCACGGGCTTGAAAAAAGCGTTCAAAATCGAAGATGTGCCCAACAAGAATGGGGTCGAATGGCTTGCTCTGACACCACGCTCGAACAACGCGCAGTTCGACAAGATTGAACTCGGGCTGAAAAACAACCGGCCAGAAGTGCTGCGCTTGCATGACAAACTTGGCCAGACAACTCGCATCAAGTTTAGCGATATCGAGCTCAATCCAGACATAGCCAAGAAGCATTTCAAACTGGATGTGCCCAGTGATGTTGCCGTGGTGGACGCGCGTGAGAAAAACAGTGGCGTGCCAACCGCCGGCAGTGGCAAGCAACCATCTGCAACGCCATGACAACGGCTTTAGCCAGCGTGGTATGCAAGCCTGCTGCGGTTCGTGCTGGTTGCCAGCGGTGCGCCGTTTCGGCAGGCTGGTCGGCGCGCCCAGGCAACACACACCGAGCGGTCAGTGCTTCGGGGGCTTGGGATTTTTGTATGACCAACACGGTGCGTTGTATATCTGTCGGTTAGCGCGTATGTTGCGCAATACCACCTACGCCTTTACGACTATCGTCTAGTACAACTATGCTACTTCGCATTAACATCGATTGGTGATGCCAACATGGCTTCTCAATCTGCGTCCGATACGCGCACCATCCTGATCGCCGATGACCATCCGCTGTTTCGGACAGCGCTGGGGCAGGCGATAAGCGATTCGTTACCCGATGCAACACTCGACACCGTGGGTGATTTCGAGCAGTTATCGAATCGGCTTACGCATGCTGACGACGTCGACCTGCTATTACTAGACCTGAATATGCCGGGCGCGAAAGGTTACGCCGCATTGGTCCACGCCCGGACTGCCGCGCCCACGTTGCCGATAATCGTGATTTCGGCCTACGAAGACCCGGACGTGGTCAGTACGGCGCTGGATCATGGCGCATCGGGTTTCATCCCGAAGTCGTCCGCATCGGAAACGCTGGCCGATGCCATCACAGCGGTACTTGCCGGCGGCGAATGGGTGCCGGCCGATGTACGCGCCGATCGCGCTGCGCGCGATAGCTTCTCCGACAAGCTGGCCACATTGACCGCACAGCAGCAGCGCGTGTTGGAAATGCTGACTGAGGGCATGCTGAACAAGCAGATCGCGATCGATCTGGCGATCTCCGAGGCAACCGTCAAAGCGCATATCACGGCGATACTACGTAAGCTCGCTGTCTCGACGCGTACCCAGGCCGTGATAGCCATGCAGAATCAGCGCTGGGACTGATATCGCGTCGACTCGCTTGTCGACGACACGGTGTCGTTTATCAGGCACCTGTTGATAGCTTAATGCCGAGCATAGCCGCGAGGGTGTCGGCGTCGATCGGTTTGTAAATAACGCGAGCGCCAAGCGCTTCAGCGCGCTCGGCCAGCATTGGATCGCGGTTCGCACTAGCCAACACGCGGCACGCTGGTTCCCCCGTGGGGCAATTGGCCAGTATTTCCAGTCCAGTAGGCGCGTCAGCGCCGAGGTCGTAGTCAACGATCAACGCGTCGACGACACCGTCGGCGACGATATCGACGGTATCATCGGGGTCAGCGACGAGCGCTTCGATCCCCCAGGAAGCCAGTATCGTCACGAGGGCGTCGCGCGAGGCGTTGTCGTCGTCCACAACCAGCGCTTGTTCGACATGCACATCGGCAATGGATTCGGTCGACGTCGTTGCTGTCAGCGTGTCAGCAGTGGGGACACTGGTGGTTTTGATAAGGATCGAAAAGCGTGTACCCCGGCCCAGTGTCGACTCAACCGTGACTCGATGGTCGAGTAAGCTGGCTAGCCGGTCGGCCAACGACAGACCCAGCCCAAGTCCGCGATCGGCGGTGCCGTCGGTGGAGTCACCGCGCTCGAATTCGTCGAAGATTGATGCTTTTTGTTCTTGGCTGATGCCCGGGCCGGTATCCAGAACCTGGATTTCAATCGCCTCGGGACGGCGCCGCACACCGAGAACGATGCGGCCGGATTCGGTGTAACGCACCGCATTCGATAACAGATTCTGGACAATCCGCCGAAGCAGTTTGGGATCGGTGTCGATGGCGGCCGTAGATGTGAGGTAATCCAGCCGCAGCCCGTGTTCGTCGGCGATCACCTGGAATTGGTCGGCCAATGGCCGCAGTACATCGTCGACTGATATGACATCGCGTTCGACGGGCCAGCGACCGGCGTCGATTTTGGAAATGTCTAGCAGTGGCTCGAGCAGTGCTTGAGCCGAGCCGAGTGCGTTTTGAATTTGCGTTATCGAAGCCGGGTCGATCGCACCGCGGCTTCGCCCGGCTGCGTCTGCGAACAAACGCGCGGCGTTTAGCGGCTGGAGCAGATCATGGCTCGCTGCGGCCAGGAAACGCGTTTTACTTTGGTTGGCCCGCTCTGCGGCCGCGCGCTCAGTCTCGGCCGCCTGTTCGGCGCGGGCGCGTTCAGCGTTTTCGCGCTGGAGTTGATCGTTTGAGTGCGATAGGGCCGCGGTGCGTTCGGAAACGCGCGCCTCGAGACGAGCATTGGCTCGGGCCAGATCCGCTTGTTTTTCCTTGAACGCCGTAATGTCGTTGAATGTGGTGACGAACCCGCCGCCGGGCACGGGATTGCCGGTCATGTACAGCACTGTGCCATCGCTTCGATGGCGCTCGAAGCGGTGTGGTTGGGCGCGGCGTAGATGCGCCAGGCGTCGCTGGACTAAATCTTCGACATTGCCTGGGCCGCACTCGCCGCGCTCGGCGTTGAAGCGGATTAGCTCGGCGATATGGCGCCCGGTTCGGACCAGGCCGGAAGGATAGTTGAACAGCGTCAGGTAGCGGCTGTTCCAGGTCACAAGCCGCAAGTCACCATCGATAACGGAGATTCCCTGGTCGCTATTTTCCAGCGCCGCGCGTAATACGCCACGGTTGAATTGCACGGCATCGGCGGTGCGATCGAGTACGCGAGCCACATCGTTGAAGTTGATATCGGCACGCGATGAGCCCGAGCGCAACAGCCAATGCGCGGAACTCGAACCGACGACACTAGCCAGCCGATGCTCGGCGAAGCGCACGAGTTCGGTATCGGCGATTTGAGGCGCAACAGCGCCGAAATCACGTTCGCCGGTGTACTCGCGGATGGTCTCGCGTGCGACCTGATCGCCTAGAAAACGGCGTAGGAGTGTGTCCAGTTCGCCGATGCGGATATTCGGGGCACGCGCTTTGGGTGGCTGTCGGTCACGGCGGCGGCCGCGACCTGGGTCGATGAATGCATCGGCCTGGGCACGCTCGATCAGATTGGCGCGCGTGTTGACTGATACGGCTGCCATGACCCCGATCTCGGTGATAAGTGTCCATATGATCCCCGCCGTCAGTGGATCGGATAATGGCAGGCTGAATATTCCGGCCGTGCCACTCCAGCCGATAAACTGGGCGCTGGACGTACCGGTGCCGAGCCGGCCAGCATGGAAAAACACGGGGATAAAGAGCGTGTAGAACCAGGCCGCTGCACCGGCAGCCAGCCCGGCGATCACCCCCTGGTGTTTGATCGATTTTATATAGAGACCGCCGAGCAGTGGTAACGCGAGCAAAGCGAGGCCGGTCAGGCCGACCATGCCTAGATCGACAAGGTTACTTGTTGGATTGGCGGCGACGCCCACACATATGGCGCTGAGATACAGGATCGCGACTAGCTTCTCCACGCCGCTTAGCAGGCTCGGCGACGGATGGTGCCGGGCGCGCCAGGGAGATAGCCCCTCATCGACCAGGCTACTGGCCACGCTCGCTGCGGCCAGGCAAGCAGTGGCGGTTGCCAGCGCGGTAACGGCCGCGAGAATGAAACCGCCCAGCCAGCTGGGACCCAGTAACGCGGGTAGTGCTAATGCCAGATGGTCGTCGATCTGGTTGTTGGCACTGATGAGGGCTAAACCTGCGCCGCAAATCAAGATGACGCCGCCGACGAGGACGACCATCAATATAGGCAGTGCGATGCTGGCAGTTCGGTGACGACGGCCAGAGGCGGGTCGTTTACCGGTCAACGAAAAACGGCTAGGCAATACGTAGACCGCGAGCGTCGCTATGACCACGATGGTTAAAAAGCGTGGCGTCACGGGGGGAGGTCCGAATATGTCGCCGATCGCGGTGAGGGACCACAGTGGTGTAATCGACAAACCGTGGCCGGCCGTTGCGTGATAGATGGCTAACGTGACTAAAACGACAAACACCGCCAGTGCGAGGCTCATGGTCGCGCGAACGAGAAGGATGAGCCCTGTGGCCAAGCCGTCGCCATCCGCGAAGCGGCCGGGCCGGGCGAGCAGGGCACCGGCGGCGATCACGGCCGGCAATGCGCCGGCGATAAATGGACTAGTCGGCAGTCCGAAAGCCACCCCGGCTGCCTTGGTGACGGTCTGGAACTCGGCGATGAGCAGCACACCGAGGCTAGCGGCCGCCATTAGTGACGAGACGATGGCAACTGCTGGTGAACGGCCGTAACGGGCGCTGATAAGCGCCGGCAGCGAGAGTGTGCTTTGTTGATGGGCCGTGACTTGTAGTCGGCGCGCGACTGGCCGCAACAACAACAAGGCGAGTACTGGTGCCGCAAAAATACCCAGTATTGCTTCATCACCGCGCGCAATGGCGCCGATCGCGCCAAATACTGGCCACGCACTTGCAAGTGAAGCCAGGGCCATCAAATAAACGCCAGCGACTGGATGCTTGTGCTGGTGCGCATGGCCAGCGCCTAAGCTGAGACGCCCCAGCGCTGGCGCGGCGAGTCCAATCACCAATAAAAGCAATCCGGCTATTATGGCGGCTAACGTCATCAATCCCTCGGCGAAACCCGAATACGATCGGCTGGTGTTCGTTGGCGTCACATGCAGTTGGCCAGACCGGTCGCTATAATGCCAGTCAAATCAGCCCTGGATACTACTATGCTCGATCCGCGCGTACTCCGCGAGGACACTGATCGCGTTGCCGATGCTCTGGCCGAGCGCGGTTATTTTTTCAATGCCGAGGCATATCTCGGCCTGGAAGAAAATCGCAAGGAGTTACAACAAGACGTTGAATCATTGCAGGCCGAACGCAACCGGCGTTCGAAAGAAATCGGCCAGGCCAAGGCCAACGGTGAAGATATCGAGCCACTCAAGCGCGAAGTTGATGGCCTCGGTGAACGCCTGGCCGAAGCCAAGCGCGAACTCGACAACATACGGGAACAGGCAGACGAATTCCATCGCGACCTGCCGAATCTGCCGCAAGCTGATGTGCCGACGGGCCAGGACGATACCGACAATGTCGAGCAATATCGCTGCGGACAACCGCCTGCGTTTGATTTCGAACCGCGCGACCACGTCGACATCGGCGCCGCCCTGGATGGGCTCGATAGCGATGCAGCCGCCACGATTGCGGGGGCGCGGTTCTCGGTGCTGTCCGGTGGGGTCGCGCGTCTGCACCGAGCGCTCGGCAATTTCATGCTCGACATCCATATGGCGAATGGCTATCGCGAAGTCAACGTGCCATTTATCGCCAATTCGGCATCGCTTTTCGGAACCGGCCAGTTGCCCAAGTTCGAGGATGATCTATTCCGCTTGAGTGAGCCGTCGAACTATTACTTGATCCCGACCGCCGAAGTACCGGTGGCCAATCTCGTGGCCGACCAAGTGGTGCCCGCGGAGGATTTGCCGCTGAAATACGTTGCACACACACCGTGTTTCCGCGCGGAAGCCGGGTCAGCGGGGCGTGACGTACGCGGCATGATTCGCCAGCATCAATTCGAGAAAGTCGAGCTGGTCTGGGTGACAACGCCCGAGCAATCGAACGAAGCACTGGCCTGCCTGCGTGCCGATGCCGAAGACATACTCGCCCGACTGGGGTTGGCCTATCGTGTGATGACGCTGTGTACGCGCGATATGGGCTTTTCAGCGGCACGCACCGAGGATCTGGAAGTCTGGTTGCCGAGTCAGGAGACTTATCGCGAAGTGTCCTCCTGCAGCAACTGCGAAGCGTTTCAGGCACGGCGCATGGGGGCGCGTTACCGCGATCCGGAGACGGGCAAGCCGCGGCTCGTACATACGCTGAACGGTTCGGCACTTGCGCTTGGCCGGACACTGGTCGCGATTCTGGAAAACTACCAACAGGCTGACGGCAGTATCGCCGTGCCCGAGGCATTGATTGGCTACATGGGAGGCACGACCCACATCGAGCCGGTAGCTGCCGACGCCTGAACGTCAACGCATTGGCAGGTCAGCGCTTAGCTCGCGGACCAGTGACTGGTAGCGCGGGCCGGGGAAGCTAGCCTGCGCGCGGTCCAGCTCTGCGTTATCGATCTGTGGTGCAAACGTTCGTATAAACGAGCGCATGAAGCCAGTCAGGAATAGGTTATGCCGAAAGGCGATGCAGGTCGTACTCGGCGCGAAAAGATGGCTTGCATCCAGGCGCACTAGATCAGTGTCGTTTTCAGCTTCGTAGGCCATGCTGGCCACGACACCGATGCCGAGATCCTGACGGACGTAGGTTTTGATCACGTCGGCGTCGACCGCGGTCAGCACAACGTCCGGCGTTTCGCCCGCGCCTTCGAACGCACGGTCGAGTTGCGACCGGCCGGTAAAGCCGAAGGTATAGGTGATGATGGGATAGGCGGCGATGTCGGCCAGTGACAGCGTCTCGACTGTGGCCAATGGATGGTCTTGGCGCACCAATACAGCGCGGTTCCAGGTATAGCAAGGCAGCAAAATCAGGTCATCGAAGTTTTCCAATGCTTCGGTGGCGATCGCAAAATCGGCCTGGCCGGACGCTGCCCAGGACGCGATCTGGGGGGGTGCGCCCTGATCAAGATGGAGCGCGACTCGTGGATAGGCCCGCCGGAACGCAGCGATCGTTGGCGGCAGCGCGTAGCGCGCCTGGGTGTGCGTCGTGGCGATAGTGAGATTGCCGGCGTCGGCGTCGGTGAACTCATTGGCGGTCCGGCCGAGGTTATCGACTTCGGTTAAGATGCGGCGTCCGATGTCGAGAATGCGCGAGCCGGCAGGGGTAATGCGTCCGAGGTGTTTGCCGTTACGTTCGAATATCTGCACCCCGAGCTCGGCTTCCAGCAGCCGAATCTGTTTGGACACGCCCGGCTGTGACGTGTGGAGCTTGTTGGCCGCTGCCGTGATATTCAGGTCCTGCTCGGCGACAGTATGAATATAGAGCAATTGTCGGAGCTTCATTGTGTCGCGCTTTTATGCCTCAAAAATCTGACAGCATGAATATATATCACTTCTGGCATTAAATGCGACCTGATAGCCTTGCTCGCCGTGTTCCAAATAAAGCGACATACACGCCAGCTACCCCGAACGTCGCCGTACGCCCGCGTTGTTGGCCGTGTTGTATCGTCAATTAATTCTGTGAGTGAGCTGCTAGGCCCGGTCGTGTCAGATCGACAATCAGCAATATGTTGTGGTGCGAGCGCGCGCGCCGCGCGTTTGGTGGCCCGCGTAGTGGTGTCATTCGCTCGTTCTGGACTCGGCTCGACAATCATTTCGGGTATCCAGCCGGTAGTACAACGCCCGGCCTTGAACAAGGTTGTTGTGCATGAGGCTATGGCCCTGTCCACTTGGATGGAATCGTACTGATGGGCATTATCGAATTTGTGCTCGCCGGGCTCGGCGTCGGTATCGCCATTGGCATGACTGGCGTGGGCGGTGGCTCGCTGATGACGCCGCTTTTGATTATGGGTTTTGGTTTACCGCCGTCGACTGCGATTGGGACCGACCTTCTGTATGCAGCCTGTACCAAGAGTTTCGGTGCGTTTCTCCACGGCCGGGCGCGTAGTGTCCATTGGCCCACCGTCGGGCTTATGGCGATGGGCAGTGTGCCGGCGTCACTCGGCATGATCGCCTGGCTGCATACCAATGGCATCACGCCGTGGGTTGAGCACTTGATGACGATCACGCTGTGTATCGCCATATTTGCCACGGCCGTGGTTTCGTTGTTGCGCACACGCCTGATGGGCAATCGTTCGATTGGTGCGGAAGCTGTCGCTACGGCACCTATCGACGGTCCGGCACGGGCGGTTATCACGGTCGTGGCCGGTCTCGCGCTGGGGGCGCTGGTCACGCTTTCATCCGTGGGTGCCGGTGTGCTTGGCACGACACTGCTGTTATTGCTTTATCCACGCCTGTCGATGTTCCGGGTGGTTGGCACTGACATCAGCCACGCTGTACCGCTGACACTTGTCGCCGGGCTTGGCCACGTCGAACTCGGCAGTGCGGAGCTGGCAACGCTCGGTTTTCTCTTGATCGGCTCCTTGCCCGGTATTTATATTGGTACACAGCTCGCGCTACGTGTCCGCGATCAGCTTCTGCGTGGGCTCGTAGCCATCCTCCTGCTCGCCGCGGGCGGCGGCATGCTCTGGCACACGCTTTCGGCATTCGGATTGGTTGCCTAGCGCCAGCTTATTGCGGCAGTAAGCGATGACCGAAACGGCCAGTTTCCCGATATTTGTACGGCTTGTCGGTGAACCGGTGCTCGTTGTTGGCGGTGGCCGAGTCGCCGCACGCCGTATCAGGCGGCTACGCCGCGCCGGCGCGGCGATCAGCGTGGTGGCACCGCGATTGACGCCGGCGCTGGCGGATCTCGCTGATGCGTCAGTGCTTAGATGGTGGGATCGCGCCTTTCAAGACGAGGATGTTGCTGGGTTTCGGCTAACCATCGTGGCGACCAACGATCCGGCGGTTAATCGGCGCGTGGCCACGGCCGCTCGCGCCCATGGCTCTTTCGTGGCGACCACGGATGACAATGCAGGCGCCGATGCGCCGATCGGGGACGCGGTATTGCCGGCGGTCGTCGACCGTGATCCCATCCAGGTTGCCGTTGCCAGCGACGGGCGGGCGCCGACGCTATCGCGGCGTCTACGCGCTCGGCTAGATGCGTTCATTCCGCGTGCCTACGGTGAGTTGGCTGCGTTAGCCGGCACGGTTCGACAGCGCGTTGCGCAAAGTGTGCCAACGCGTTTGCGCACGCAATTCTGGACCGACGTTTTCGAGGGCGAAATCGCCGAGCACGTTTTTGCGGGCCGGCTGAATACCGCACAGCAAGTGCTCGCCAAGCGAATCGAAGACGCGGAAAAACACGGCGAAGTGACCGGCACCGGGGCCGTGTTTCTGGTTGGCTGTGGTCCGGGTAACCCGGATCTTCTGACGTTTCGTGCGCTGCGGGCCATGCAGCGCGCTGACGTAGTGTTCTACGATAGCCTCGTGCCGACGGCGATTGTGTCCCTGGCCGCCCCGGACGCCGAATTTCGCCACGTCGGCAAGCGAGCGGAACACCACACCATTGCGCAGGGCGAGCTGAATGCACTGATGGTGGAGCATGCATCGGCTGGCGAACGCGTGGTGCGCCTGAAAGGCGGGGATCCGTTCGTTTTTGGGCGCGGTGGCGAAGAGATCGCCGATCTGGCGGCAGCCGGTGTCGGCTTTGAGGTGGTGCCCGGGATTACGGCGGCGGGTGGTAGCGCAGCATATGCGGGGATTCCGCTGACCCATCGCGACCATGCGCAGTCGGTTATTTTTACCACCGGCCATCGCCAGGCTAGCTCGCTAGCGCTGTCGTGGGCAACACTGGCCCAACGCGGGCAGACAGTCGTCTTTTTCATGGCCAGACGCAATCTCGCGACGATCTGTCGCTCACTGCTCGACTATGGGCTACCGGCCGATTGGCCGATCGCTTTGATCATCGACGCGACGACCAAACAGCAGATAGTGGCGAGTGCGACCCTCGGCGAGTGGGTCGATCCGGGCGAGCAGCCCGAGCTCGACGGCGATGGCGCCGGTTTGGCGATTGTAGGCGAGGTCGTGCGCTTGCGCGCTACACACGGCTGGTTCGAACCGAGCCGGGAACCGCCGGCCGACTAACCCGTCGGCCGGCTATCCTTAGAGGCGTCGGCCAGCTTTAATTATCGCCCATACCGAGGCCGAGTAGCATCAGCAGGCTCTGGAAGAGATTCAATGCGGCGACAAAAAGCATGACGGTGGCGCGGATATAGTTGTCCTCGCCGCCATGCACGATTTCGCCCGTCTGCCAGACGATGAGGCCGGACATCAGGAGTACGAATAGGAAAGAGACCGCCATTTCGAGGGCTGGAATCTGGAAGATGACGGCGATCAGGCTCATCACAAAGGCCACCAGAATCCCGACCATCAGGGTGGCGGTCCACTGGTTGAAACGCCGGCCAGAGGCCAGTGCATAGGCTGACATGCCGACGAAAATCGCGCCGGTACCGCCGAGGGCGAGCATCACGATTTGCCCGCCGTTAGAAAACATATGGAGATATGCGTTGATGATCGGCCCGAGCGTGTAGCCCATAAAACCGGTCAGCAGAAAGACGAACAAGAGTCCCCAGCCGCTATCGGCGGTCTTTTCCGTGGCGAATAGCAAGCCAAAATAGCCGACCAGCGTTATGATTAGCCCGGGATAGGGTAGCTGCAGTGCCATCGCGGTAGCCGCCATGGCTGCCGAGAAGAGCAGCGTCATCGAAAGCAACAGATAAGTGTTGCGAAGAACACTGTTAACGGCCAGCGCGGTCTGGGCGTTGGTCGCCGATATGTTCGGATTCGTTGCCATGGTTTTGCGTTCCGGGAGTTGCCGTGAAATCGGTTCGATTATGTAGGGCAATGAGCGTAGTTTGCAAGTGCCGCTTTAACGTAGATCCGGTTCTTGTCAAGAGGTGACGGCGTCTATGAGTGTGTTCAGCTTGGCGAATGCGTGGCGATGCGTAGGCGGGTTGATGGCAAGGCGCATGGTGTATGGTCCGGGCGCGTTAATCGGGATCGCCGCCCTGTTGCTGGCATGTGCCCAGTCGTCGCCCGGCAACCAGGCTCTGCCGGCAGCGGTTGGTCAGCCCACGGCGCACGCGCGTGATATAAGAGTTTTGGATAACCCAGGCTTTGTAGTCGGCTATGATTTGAAACGGCGGCGGGCAGCCTGGGTTGCGTTCCAGTTGCGGCCGGTGGGGCACAGCCAGCCGATGCAGCGACCGGATTTTAAGCCCGATTCGAGACTGGCGTCGAAGCGCCAGCGTACGCACTACGACAAACGTGGTTTCGATCGTGGGCACATGGCGCCCAACTACGCCATGCGCCAGCTCTACGGTCGTCAGGCCCAGCGTGCCAGCTTTTATTACAGCAATGTCGTAGTCCAGCGCAGCCGGCTTAACCAGCTCGTTTGGCAGCGCCTCGAGGAAATCGAGATCGACGATCTTGCGCCGCAGCTCGATGCGCTTTGGGTCGTAACTGGCCCAGTGCCGGCCGACAATGGTGGTTTGCCGAACGCGTTCTATCGAATTTGGCTGGCCCGTGGTAGTAGCGGCCAGTGGCGGACACTGGCATTTATCGTGCCGCAAAGCGTGCGCGGCGACGAAAGATTGTCGCGTTTTCGAGTCTCGATCGACCGCATCGAGTCGGCGACCGGACTCGAGTTTTTCCCGAAGTTGGACCACAAGACGCAGCAACGTCTGGAAATCGATCGTGCACCGGCTTCGACATTCGGGTTTGCACGCCACGCTTGCCAGCCCGCGCGCTATCGTTCCAAGTGGCAGGGTCGCGGCGGCATTCATCTGAACTTCGATCGTTGTGACGACCGGTGAGCGGGTTAATTTACACCGCGGGGCGGTATCGTGATCGGTCTGGTCGCCGTATAAACGGGGCGTGGTATGCACGTTGATCTAGCTGATTGTGTGGTTCTCCACCGCCGTGCCTGGCGTGAAACCAGCTTGATCGTCGATGTGCTGGCGCGCGAACATGGGCGTTTCGCGCTCGTGGCCAAAGGGGCGAGGCGGCCGAAAAGCCGTTGGTCGGGTACGCTCGAACCGCTGGCGCGTGTCTCGTTATCCTGGCGCGGTCGCGGTGACATGCCGACCCTTGCGGATGTCCAGCCCGGCGCGCCACGACGCCTGGGCGATAACCGACTATTGGCCGGCCTTTATGCCGCGGAGCTAACGCTGCGTCTGTGCGCGCGCGGCGATCCGCACCCGGCTCTGTTTGACAGTTTCGCGACGCTGCTCGAAATCCTGGAGCAGGGCGCGCCGGCGGTGGTGGCTTTGCGTTTTTTCGAACGTGACTTACTGGCCGAATTGGGCTATGGGTTGGATTTGTGGCATGCCGCGGACACCGGGCAAGCCGTGGTGGCCGGACAAGCCTATAATCTAGTGGCTGATGTCGGATTCGAGACAGCCGATAACGAAACGGTCGACGCTGTGGACGGACGCGTTTTGATTGGTTTGCGCAGCGGGCGCTTTGAATTGGGTGCGGACGTACGCACCGCTCGTGATTTGATGCGACGCGCGCTTGCACCGCATTTAGGCGATCGGCCCCTTAAATCTGTCGCCACAGCGCATGCGATGCAGCGGCTCGGCCGGCGGTCGGACGCTGTCGAGACCGCCGACGCCGCACACCGATCATCTGAGGAGCCCAGAACATGAGCGCAGAGACCAAGCCACTCGATACTGTACGGCTCGGCGTGAACGTAGACCATGTCGCGACGCTTCGCCAAGCCCGGCGGACCGATTATCCGAGTGTCCAGCGCGCCGCGCTTACCACGATGGCGGCTGGCGCGGCCAGCATCACGGTTCATTTACGCGAGGATCGTCGACATATTCAAGATGCCGATGTCGAAGCCTTGATTGCGGCCGACGACGTGCCTGTGAATCTGGAATTGGCGGCGACGCCTTCGATGCTGGCGATCGCGACTCGCTTGAAGCCGCGTGACGCGTGCCTTGTGCCGGAAAAACGCGAGGAGTTGACCACCGAAGGCGGCCTCGATGTGGCCGGCCAACCTGAGGCAGTGGCCGCTGCGGTAAAACGCCTAACCGAGGCGGGTATCCATGTTGCGCTCTTCATCGATCCCGATGTCGATCAGGTGATGGCGGCTGCGCGCACCGGTGTGCCGGCGATCGAGCTCCATACCGGTGCCTACGCCGACGCGCCGGCTGGTGCCGCACGCGAACGCGAATGTTCGCGCATCGCCGATGCGGCAGCGCGCGGTGCGGATCTTGGACTGGAAGTCCACGGCGGCCACGGATTGAATCAGACCAACGTTGGGCCGATAGCCGCCATTCCATCGATTGTCGAGCTCAATATTGGTCACGCGATCGTCGCCGATGCGATTGAGTTGGGAATGGCGGATGCCGTTCGCGCTATGCGTGAAGCAATCGACGCGACCGATTGCGATTGAGCCAACAGTCAAATCATTCGCCTACGGAGGCCGTTGTATGACTAACGCATCGGGTCTTATGCGCGGCACACCGGCGTATCGCCGTGCTGTTCTAGCCTTGGTGCTGGCCGGTTTTGCGACGTTTTCGACGCTATACAGCGTGCAGCCGCTGATGCCTGTTTTATCACGCGTTTTCTCGGTGGGCGCGGCGACCGCCAGCCTGGCATTGTCGGCGACAACTGGTGTGTTGGCCGTTACGTTGTTTGTGGCCGGTTTGTTATCCGGATCACTCCCGCGTAAGCCAGTCATGGGGGTGTCGATATTGGCCTCGGCCATGCTGTCGTTCGCGGCCGCCATGGCGCCGAACTGGTCGGTCTTGATCAGCGTGCGCGCGCTCGATGGGCTGGCTCTCGGTGGTGTGCCAGCATTGGCTATCGCCTATCTGTCGGAGGAAATACATCCGGCCGATTTGGGCAGTGCCGCTGGTTTGTATATCGCTGGTACGGCGGTTGGCGGTATGGGCGGCCGGGTGATCGCCGGCGTGATTGCCGATGTCGCCGGTTGGCGCACCGCGTTGATCGCGCTCGGTGCTATCGGCCTGGTGACAGCCGTTGGTTTTATGGCCTTGCTGCCTGCGTCCCGGCACTTCCAACCACAGTCCGGCCTACGCCTGCGCGAACATATGGCCCCCATTGGCCGGCATCTGCGCCACCCTGCGTTGCCGTTTGTCTTCGCTTGGGGACTGCTGTCGATGGGCGTGTTCGTTAGCGTCTACAACTACGTTGGTTATCGGCTCGAAGCACCGCCTTTCAACCTGGGCCAGTCGGCGATTGCTGCTGTTTTTTCGGTCTATATCGTCGGTGTCTTCACGTCGACGGCTGCCGGTCGCCTGGCCGATCAGTTTGGCCGGGTTCGTATCCTTGCGACTGGTTGCGTATTGATGTGTATTGGTGTCGGAATCATGGCGATGCCGTCAGTTGCTGCCATCGTGAGCGGTATGGCGTTGCTGACCGTGGGGTTTTTTGCCGGCCACGCGACGGCTAGCGGCTGGATTGGCCGTTTGGCTGAAACGGGCCAGGGCCACGCCGCCGGACTTTACTTGCTGGCGTACTACATCGGGTCGAGCGCGGTCGGTAGTGCCGTGGGTCTGTTTTGGTATGTAGGCCACTGGACTGGTGTCACGCTTGCGCTGGGTGTCCTTATGGTTGTTGGCGTTGTTGTCGTCATCCGGTTGATGTATTGGCAACGCCAGCAAATGCAAAAACGCTAACTCCTGCCCGATAAACCGAACGGGAGTGGGCACCTGATCTGTGCGAGTTGGCGACGCTGCGGCGCTCGTGCTCTAAGCGGGTTAATATGGTTCCCTGCTCCGCGCTTGTTAATGATCATGAAGTTATTTCGCTGTTGCCGCTGGTTCACCCTTATCCTGATCGCTACGCCGTTGATTTTGGTGGCTGATCCTGGTTCGGGTGGCCAAAACAAGAACGTTTTTGCGTCGTTGGATGCTGATAACAACGGCCAGATCAGCCGTCAGGAAATGCTGGCTGCGCAGTCCAAGCGCTTCCACAGCATGGATGTTGACGATAATGACAAGTTGAGCCGCGACGAATTCCGGCAGGCGATGGCCAAGCGCTACGGCGATCCGGATCAGATGTCGCCGCGCCAGCGCAAAAAGATCGGTAATCGCATCGACGCGTGGTTCAAACACATCGATCAAGACGGCGACGGTAACGTCACGCTATCGGAATATCAGAAAGCGATGAGCGTCTACTTCGACCGCCTGGATACCAACGACGACGGCCGGTTGACGTCGCAAGAGCTCAAAAAAGCACTGCAGTCGCCGAAAAAGAAGTGACCGAGCTCGCTTCGCGTTGGCCGAATTCGGTGATGGTGCTTAGTGCGCACGCTGTCGTTTGAAACGCTCGGTGGCGTGGACGAGCGCGCGAACGTTGCTCGGGTCAAATGCGGAGTGGCCGGCGTCCGGGGTGACGACCAGCTCGGCCGCAGGCCAGGCACGATGCAGCGCCCAGGCGTTTCGCATCGGTGTGATCAAGTCGAGCCGCCCCTGGACGATCGTGGCGGGGATGTCGCGGAGTCGGCCGACGCGTTCGAGAATCCAGTCGTCGCTTTCGAGAAACCCAGCGTTGGCGAAGTAGTGACACTCGATGCGGGCGAAAGCTACTGCAAAATTATCACTCGGTCCGTCGCTGTTGGTTATTTGGCCGAGTGAAGTAGCCGCGGCTTCCCAGGCCGTCCAGCGCCGGGCCGCAGCGACACGTACCGAGTAGTCTGAATCGGTCAAGCGACGATAATAGGCGCCGACGAGATCATCACGTTCAGCCGGCGGGATGAATTCATAGTATTGCTCAAACGCTTCGGGCAGCAGCGCGCTGGCCCCGGATTGATAGAACCATGCAATTTCGTGCCGGCGCAGCAAAAAGATACCGCGCAGGATCAGTGCGGTTACGCGCTGGGGATGGGTCTCGGCGTAGATCAGGCCGAGTGTCGAGCCCCAGGAGCCGCCGAAAACCAGCCATTGCTCGATCGCTAGATGTCGGCGCAGGCGTTCGATGTCGTCGACCAGATGCCAGGTCGTGTTGCTGGCTAATGTCGAGTGTGGCGTTGAGCGACCGCAGCCACGCTGGTCGAACACCACGATCCGATAGGCTACCGGGTCGAAAAAACGCGGGCTATTGGGGCCCGCACCTGCCCCCGGGCCACCATGCAAGATGATTGCCGGCTGGCCGTTGGGGTTACCGTATTGGCGGTAGGCGATTTCGTGGCCGTCGGACGCGGCCAAGCGACTGTCGTCGAAAGGCTCGCTGACGGAAAAAAGCGCGCTATGAGCGTTGCTGTCCATAATGGAAATCGTAAACTATCCGGGTGCCGTGTCGGGCTGGATGCGTAATGGCGACCATTACGGCACCTTGGCCTTGGACAAACCGTGAAGCGTTTATGCAATCGCCGATAGAAGCGCACAATACAATGGTGGCTGCCGGGGGATGCCTGGCGCGGCAAGGCAATAACCGCCGATATATCGCCGGCTGGCTGAATTCAGACAAAAAGTGATGCAGTGATGAGTGAATCCGAAGACCATTGGCAACTGGCGACGCAGGGCGTACGTGTCGGTACCGAGCGTACATCGGCCGGCGAGCACAGCGAGCCGGTGTATCTGACCTCCAGTTTCGCCTTTGCCTCGGCTGAACAAGCCGCCGCGCGCTTTTCCGGTGAAGAGCCCGGCAACGTCTATTCACGCTTTACCAACCCCACGGTCGATGCGTTTTGCCGGCGGTTGGCGGCGATGGAAGGTGGTCAGTGTTGTGTTGCCACCGGTTCCGGCATGTCGGCGGTTCTGGCGACTTGTCTGGCCACGCTCGAGGCCGGCGACCACATCGTCGCCGCGCACTCGCTGTTTGGCTCGACCATCGGATTATTCAATAATTATCTCGGCAAACTTGGTATCGAGACCACCTTCGTCTCACCGAACGATGTCGACGGCTGGCGTGACGCAATGCGGCCGGAAACGCGCATGCTGTTCGTCGAGACGCCGTCCAATCCGCTGACCGAAATCGTCGACATGACTGCCTTGGCCGAGATTGCCAACGATCACCAGGCACTTTTCGTTGTCGATAATTGTTTCTGTACACCTGCGTTACAGCGGCCACTCGAGTTCGGCGCACATGTGGTGATCCACTCAGCGACCAAGTATCTCGACGGGCAAGGCCGTGCGGTTGGCGGTGCCGTGATCGGCGATGCCGATGTCGTTGGCGACCGGGTTTTTAGATGTCTGCGCACCTGTGGTCCATCGATGAGTCCGTTCAACGCCTGGATTTTTCATAAAGCACTCGAGACGCTGGAACTTCGCATGGCTGCGCATTGCCGAAATGCATACGCGCTGGCCGAGTGGCTGGTCGAACAGCCGAATGTGGAACACGTCTACTACCCGGGGTTGGCCAGCCATCGCCAGCGCGACCTCGCCGCACGCCAACAGCCGGGCGGGTTTGGCGGCATCGTGTCGCTGCGTGTGGCCGGTGGTCGCGAGGGTGCGTTCAAACTCATCAACAGCGCGACGATGCTCTCGATCACGGCCAATCTCGGCGATACGCGTTCGACCATTGTGCATCCGGCGAGTACAACCCATGCGCGGATTTCCGCGGCTGAACGCGAACGTGCGGGCGTGGCCGAGGGATTGGTGCGCATATCGGTCGGTTTAGAGTCGGTCGACGACATCAAGGCCGATCTGGCGCCCGGCCTAGGTGGCTGACAAGAACGGTGAATACGCTGGGATCGGCTATCGGAGTCGGGCGTTAAATGGCGGCCGTTTGCATCGAACGTCGATCGATTGGTCCATATCCGTCACGCGAAGTGGCTGCAGCGCTGTGATAACGGTCAACGCGACCGAAATGAATTCTGGGGCTTTGTAAGCTATATTGAGTGGTTTTTATTGGATCCCGCCATCGCCGGATGGAGTCGATAGCTTGCAACATCAGGGATACTTCGCATCCAGTCAGATCGTTATACGCTGCCACTTCGCAGGCCGCGATGTTTGCCTTCGGCGGCTGCCCATAACTTCGGCGCTGGCTGTCGGCGCGTTAGTTATCGGCGTGTCCTCGAGCGCGCTGGCGGATGGCCGCGATCAGTCATCGACGCCCCAAACTTTCCGGCTGGCGCCGGTCGAGGTTCAAAGCAGCCGTTTGCATCAGAATGCGCTGGATACGCCGGCTGCCGTGCAGATGGTGCACGCGCATAAAACGCTGCAGGGGCGGCGCAAGGCCCAGCTCAACGATACACTCAATGAAGTGCCGGGCGTCTATGCAACCAACGGCAGTAACTATGTGCAGGGGTTGCGACTGTCGATCCGAGGCTTTGGTGCACGCTCGGCGTTCGGCATTCGCGGTATCCGTGTACGCGTCGATGGTATTCCGTCGACCCTGGTCGATGGCTCGACTATGACCGATGCCATTGATAGCGCGGCCATCAATGATATCCAGGTCCGGCGTGGCCCGTTTTCGGTGCAATATGGCAACGCCAGCGGTGGCATCGTCAACATCACCACACTCGAGCCCAGCGATGGGCCGCTAAACCGTGTCAACGTGTCCGCTGGCGGTGATGGGTATCGTCACTATGTGCTGCAATCGGCACACGAATTTGATGACTGGGGCGTGGCGGCAACAGCCTCGCGCCTGCATATTGACGGTTATCGCCACCATAGCCGTGTGCTGGAAAATCGTTTCACCGGCAAACTGACTCGCCAGATCGGCGAAACCGGGCAGTTGAAGCTCATCACCCGGTTGCTGGATCAGCCGGATTCGCTCGACCCCGGTGGAGTGGCACATGACCGCGCGCAAAACAATCCGAAAGATGCGCGTCCGGCCAATTTAAAGTACGACGCGCGAGAGACCGTGACGCAACAGACAGCGGGCATGGTCTACACCGATCAGTTCGACAAACAGACCGACTACCGGCTCAACGCGTTCTATACCCACCGCAAATTTGATGAATTTCTGCCGTTTGGTAAGACCAATAATGGCGGTGTGCCGTCGTATAACCGCAACTTTTTCGGCGGCGGCGGGAAAGTCACGCGCCATGACACACTCTGGGGCCATAAGAACCAGGCCGTTCTCGGCTTCGACGCGCATGCCCAATTCGACCACCGCAAGCGTTACAACAACGATTTCGGCAGCAAGGGCGCGCAAACCCAGAATGAAGACCAACACGCGACCGATTTCGCCATCTATGGCCAGGACGCGTTTCATGTCACGAAACGTTTGAAAGTGACGGCTGGACTTCGTTACGACTGGTTAAATTTTGATGTTGATGACCATTTCGTAACGGCGACTAACGGCGACGCTTCCGGCAGTCGCCACTATCATCGCCTGTCGGCGAGTGGTGGTGTCATTTACACATTGCCGAACAAGCAGCGCATCTACGCCAATATCGCCAACTCGTTCGAGTCGCCGACGTTCGACGAGTTTGCCAACCCCGAAGGCAACGGTGGATTCAATCCGTCACTTGGGCTGCAGAAGGCGGTCAACTATGAAATCGGTGTGAAGGGACCGATTGGCTCGCAAGGCCGCTATCAACTCGATGCGTTCTGGATCAACGTAGGGGATTCGATCGTCAACTACGCGAGCGGTAGTGAGCGTGATTATTACGCCAACGCGGGTAGTTCAACGCGCAAGGGCATCGAGGCGCGAGGGCATTATCGACTGCCGTGGCATTTGACGTTGCGCGGCGCCTACACATTGGCGAGCTACGAGTTTGACGATTACAGCAATACAAGTGGCTCGTTTGGTGGCAATCGGATTCCGGGCATTCCCGAGCAGACGTTGTTCGCCGGTATCAGGTGGGATAAGGCCGACGTCGGTTATGGAGCGGTCAATGTCCGTTATACGGGCTCGATTTACGCCGACAACGCCAACCAGACGAAAGTCTCGAGCCATACTGAGGTCGACGTGCGTGGCGGCAAGGTGCTGATTAGCGGTAAGCCCGAATTGACGTTGTACGGTGGCATCAAGAATCTATTCGATACGGATTACTACTCGAATATTCGTATCAACTCCTACGGTGGGCGTTACTATGAACCGGCGCCGGATCGTACCTGGTACGCCGGTATCAAGATCGGTTTCTGATGCGCGGGCGCGTTGTCAGGGGCTACTTGGGTTGAGGCTAGGGCGAGGCCCGTTTGTCCGAGCGGCCATGCCCGATTCGGTGCCTGTTTTTATGCGGCTCGCAGCAAGGTGCCCATGTCACCGTACAACCTGTGCCGATTGTGAATGTCATTTAGCCCATGCCGTGCTCGCTATATAACGACGGCACGGGCGTATCGGTGTGACTACGCCGAGAAACGAGCCATGAAGAGGACGGGCATCCATGCGCGAACAAGGACTTTTGATCGGCGGCCAGGCGCAACCGGCCAGTAATAACGCAACCTTTGAGCGACGCAATCCGGCCGGTGGGGACGTGGTTACGCAGGCTGCGGCGGCCCAGGTCGCGGACGCTGAAAACGCCGCCCGGGCTGCTGGTGCAGCCTTCGAGTTTTGGGCCGCGACCGGGCCCGGCGAGCGTCGGACCAAGTTGCTGGCTGCCGCCGACGCGCTTGAAGCTCGTAGCGATGAATTAACGCGAACCATGATCGACGAGGTCGGCGCCACTGCTGGTTGGGCCGGTTTCAATGTGCATGTGGCCGCCAATATGCTGCGCGAGGCCGCCGGTCTGACTACCCAGATCCAGGGCGCCACAATCCCCACCGACGTGCCGGACAATCTGGCGATGTCGATGCGTGTACCTTGTGGCCCGATCTTGGGGATCGCGCCGTGGAACGCGCCGGTGATTCTGGGCACGCGGGCGATCGCGACCGCTTTGGCTTGTGGCAACACGGTGGTGCTTAAAGCTTCCGAGCAGTGTCCGGGGGTCCATCATCTGATAGGCGAGGTGCTGATCGAAGCCGGGTTGGGCGAGGGCGTGGTCAATGTCGTGACCAATGCGCCGGACAATGCCGGCGAGGTGGTGCGCACGTTGATCGAGCACCCGGCCATTGCCCGGGTTAACTTTACCGGATCGTCGACAATCGGCCGCATCATCGGCCAAACGGCGGCGGGCGTATTCAAGCCGGCGCTGCTAGAGCTTGGCGGCAAAGCGCCGTTCGTGGTCGCTGACGACGCCGATCTGGACGCTGCGGTTGCCGCCGCGGCCTTTGGGTCCTTCTTCCATCAGGGGCAAATCTGCATGTCCACCGAACGTCTGGTGGTAGCCAATGATGTGGCCGAAGCCTTCGCCGACAAGCTTGCAGACAAGGTGGCGACCCTCCAGGCCGGTGATCCGCGCCACGAAGACACACCGCTGGGCACGTTGATTGGTGAGCCGTCGCGTTGCCATCTAAACGAGTTAATCGCGGATGCACGGGCCAAGGGCGCGACAGTGTTGGTCGGTGGCGAGGCGAATTCGGTGGTTATGCAACCAACCGTGCTCGATCACGTTACGCCGGATATGCGCATCTACTACGAGGAATCGTTCGGGCCAGTGGTTGCCATGATCCGAGTGGCCGGCGGCGATGACGAACTGGTGCGGGTGGCCAATGACACCGACTATGGCTTGTCGGCGGCCGTGTTTTCCGGCGATGGTACGCGTGGCATGGCGATCGCACAGCGAATTCGTTCGGGCATCTGCCACGTCAATGGTCCGACTGTGCACGACGAGGCTCAGATGCCGTTCGGTGGGGTCAAAGCCTCCGGCTACGGCCGTTTTGGCGGTCAGGCGGGCATCGCCGAATTTACCGAACTACGCTGGTTAACTCTGCAGCAGGGCCCACGTCAGTATGCGATTTGAGTCGCAGTTGCGACTCTGTGCGCGAGCCTTAGGCTGAGCTCAGCGCACTTTTTCTGGATCAGACCGGCGAGATAATCGCACCAGCGGTGTAGATACGCTGGCGCATTTCTCGCTGCCATCGGCGGCCTGGGCATACGGGAGCCCAGCGCTTGCCCACAGCCGTCGCCGTTATGACGGCCTGGCCATTTCCGCGTGGCGCCTATTACGACTAAAGTCCTTGTTGAACATATGTAAATAATGTTCGACATTAGATGGGCAATGTGTGCACGTGTTGGATCGAAACCGACGCACGCACGCCACTGAGGAGGTCGGAATGACTGCCCACATGGGTTATTGGGACACCGAGCGTTTTGCTCGCACCGCGATGACAACGTTGTCACCACACCATTGGCCGAGCGCAAGGCATGTCCCACCACGATGCCGGGTCGCCCACTGGTGGAGCGTGGCTCGGGGGTCGAGCGATCGTCTCGATCCGGGCCAAGATAACCTGATCCTATCCCATATCCCAGATAGTAGCGGCCCTCGTCGTGAAGGGAACACATCGTTCGCATAAAAAGCCGGCTTCCCAAGCGGTGACGACATAAATCCGCGAGATGGAGGAAAACCATGTCCCATGATTCGGTCACGCGCCGAGAAAAGCTCGGCTTCGGTATGGGCGATGCCGCGAACAACATGTCGTTCGCTGCCGTCGTCATGTACCTGTCCTATTTCTATACGAACATTTATGGCATTTCGCCGGCTGCGGTTGGCACGATCTTCATTGCTATGCGGGCGATCGATGCGATCACAGACCCGATCATGGGGATGATCGCTGATCGTACGTATAGCCGCTGGGGGCGGTTTCGGCCTTATCTGCTTTGGTTTCCGCTGCCGCTGACGGTGAGCTGTATTCTGATGTTTACGACGCCGGACTGGGGCAATACGGCCAAGGTGGCCTATGCCGCTGGTACCTACGGCGTCATGTCGCTGTTGTACACAGCCGTGAATATTCCCTATTGCTCGCTCGGCAACGTGATCACCGACAACAACCAGGAGCGGGTGTCCTGCCAATCGTATCGGTTCGTGATGGTTGGGGTGGTCTATATTTTTCTGACCACCTGCGTACTTCCACTGACGCAGTTGATCGGGCAGGGCGACGATGCCATGGGGTTTCAAATCACTATGGCGCTTGTCAGTGTGGTGGCGCTGGGTATGTTCATGTTCTGCTTCGCTAACGTGCGTGAGCGAATCGTGCCGAGCTATGAGCAACGGCGCTCGTTCGTCGCGTCGCTGGCTGGCGTGGCTCGTAACCGCCAGTGGCTGATTATCCTGGCGATCACGTTCTTCGAGGCACTCCAGTTCTTCATGCGCCAGGGAGCAACCATCTATTACGCCCAGTACGTGATGGGGCTGGGTACCGCGCTGATTTCGGTATTTATGACCACTGGTGTGGTGGCCAGTATTCTCGGCACCGCCACCTCGGGTTTCTATACCCAGTGGATGCAGAAGAAATGGGTGTTTTTCTACAGCTCGCTGCTACTAGCGGCATTCTCGGTCGCACTTTACTTCGCGACTGGCACCAACGCGGTGTTTGTGGGCGTGCTTTTCTTTATTCTCAATTATATGCACGGCATCGGCGCGCCGATTTCCTGGGCGATGATGTCGGACGCCGACGATTACGGCGAATGGCAGAGTGGCGAGAAAAATACCGGCACGACCATCGCTGGCAATCTTTTTTTTCTCAAGATGGGGCTGGCAGCCAGCGGCGGCATCACCGGCTATCTGTTGTCGTTGGGCGGTTATCAGGCAGATGCAGCCCAGCAAGGCGAGGCGGCGATCTTCGTGATCGTGCTGTTGCTTACTCTGATTCCAGCGCTAGTCAATCTACTGCTCGCCGCCGCGATCTGGGCATTTGGCGTCGACGACCGGCTTGTGGTTCGGATTCGACACGACATGGACGCTGAGTCCGCCGTAACCGAGCCCGATGGCGACGGCGAACCCGCCTACGACTCGACTAACCGCTGATGTCGATTGCAGGCACGCGCGACACAGCATAACGAGGAAATTGATCATGCAAGCGAAAATCACGGCCCACCCGCGATTCATTAGAGCCTGCATAGACGACCGGCTCTATGGCGCCTTCATTGAGCATCTCGGCCGAGCCGTGTACGGCGGCATCTACGAGCCAGGGCACGCGAGTGCGGACGGCAACGGCTTTCGCACCGATGTGCTCGAACTGGTGCGCGAGATTGGTGCCCCCGTTGTGCGTTATCCAGGCGGCAACTTTGTGTCGGCCTACGACTGGGAGGATGGCATCGGTCCGATCGAGCAACGGCCTACGCGCCTGGATCTGGCCTGGCACACGCGGGAGTCCAATGAGGTCGGTATTCACGAGTTCGCCGACTGGTGCGACGCGGCGAATATGGACATGATGCTGGCGGTCAATCTCGGTTCGCGGGGCATCGACGCGGCCCGTAATCTTGTTGAATACGTCAACCACCCGGGCGGTAGCTATTGGAGCGATCGGCGCATCGCCAACGGCCGGGCCGAACCTTGGGACGTCAAGCTATGGTGTCTCGGCAACGAGATGGATGGCCCCTGGCAGATCGGCCATAAGACAGCCGATGAATATGGCCATCTGGCTAACGAAACCGCCAAGGCACTGCGTGCCTTCGACCCATCGCTGGAACTAGTGGCCTGTGGTTCGTCCAACGCCGAGATGCCGAGCTATCCGGAATGGGAGGCGACCGTTCTTGATCGTTGCTACGAGTCGGTCGATTACATCTCTTTGCATATGTACTTCACCAACTATGCGGATGATCTGATCGACTATCTCGCTCTGTCGGAGAAAATGGATCGCTATATCGGCGCGGTCGCCGGCGTCATTGACTACATCAAGGCCAAGAAGCGGACGCGGCATCAGGTGGCGATCTGTTTTGACGAATGGAACGTCTGGTATCACAGCACCGAGCAGGATAAACAGGTGGTAGCGGGTGCCAACTGGCCATTCGCACCGCCACTGCTTGAAGATATCTACAACTTCGAGGATGCCCTGCTGATCGGCTGCGTGTTGAACACGCTTATTCGCCGCGCGGATCGTGTGAAAATCGCCTGCATCGCACAGCTCGTCAACGTAATCGCCCCGATCATGACTGAGACCGGTGGCCGAGCCTGGTGCCAGACTATTTTCTATCCCTACTATTTTGCCGCCCGCTATGGCCGCGGCGCGGTGCTGGATCTGGACGTCGATGTGCCCTGCCACGACACCGTGCACGAAAAACAGGTGCCGGCGCTGGATATCAGCGGTGTCTACAATGCCGATGCTGGCACCGTTGCTTTTTTTGCCGTGAACCGTTCGCCCGACGATACTCTGTCGCTTGATATCGACATGGCGGGCTTTGGCGCGGCCTCCTTGATCGAACACCAGATACTGCGCCATACAGATACAAAAGCGGTTAACACGGCCGATCGCCCGGAGGAAGTGGCACCGGTGCGTGGCGAGGGTATCTCCTGCAGCCGAACACGGGTGACGGGGCCAATCGAGCCGCTTTCCTACCACTTGATCCGCATCGAGGTGGGGTAGGTGCTCGGAACATGTGAATAGTGCCCGGCATCAGTTACCAACACGCATGCTGCAATCGACACACGACCGCTTATAGGGCAGTCGTGGAACGCACGAGGCCGGTCGAGGTAACGCAGGACGTTACGTTAGGGGGCAGCGCGTGACGGTGTCGCCGTCGATGCTCAGATATTCGCCGAACGCCGACGACCAAGCGGCGAGGACGTGACGGTCCACGCCGCCGACGTGGTCGTCGCTTGGGCGGTGTGTATGGCCGTGGATGACACGTGTCGCTCCCGTATCTGCGGCGGATTTTGAAATGGCCTCGGAAGCGACATCGAGATCCCGGCTATTATGCCGGTGCTTGTGGTGTGTCGAGTGGTTTTGGATGCGCTTTGCAATGTAGCGGCGGACTCGAAGCGGAAGTCGCAATATCGCCGCACGCCAGTATGGATTGTTGTATTGGGCGCGAAAGCGTTGCTGACTCGGGTCGTTCGTACACAGCGAGTCGCCATGCGTGAGTAATGTCGCGACCCCTTCGATTGGTCCGAACCACGGATCGTCAAGCAGTGTCGCGCCGGAGGTGGCGAAAAACCGTTGCCCGACGAGGAAATCACGGTTGCCGCGCATGAAATAAACGGCAACGCCGGCCTTCGATAGTTCGCCGAGCGCGTCGATTGTATGTCGATGTTGTTCGAAACAGGCATCGTCACCGAGCCAAAGGTCGAATAGGTCGCCCAGTAGATACACGGCATCGGCGTCGCGTGCGGCGCCGCGACAATAGTCACGCAAGTGTTTGGCGCATGGCTCGTCGTCACCCGTCAGGTGCACGTCGGCTAGTAGATGAGTGCTCATGCAGGCTTAGCGGAGTGGTGCGGCCGATCGGACACATCCGATTGGTATAGGGGCGAGCCGACACATGGTTCGTCGGCGCACGTTCGCCTCGTCTCCGCCGGTGTTCGACCTTCAACGGCTTCTAGCGCTTCATCGATCAGTTCGGGCCCCGCGTTTGTGTTCTGTGTCTGTGCCCCTTCGGACAGTATGCGTCGCCAACGTCGGCCGCCGGGGCAGCCGTGATACAGACCGAGTATATGGCGAGTGATGTCGCCGATTGGCGTCCCGGCCGCGGTTTGCCTGGCGGCGTAATCACGCATTGCTAGGGCGATCGTGCTCCGGTCGGATGCAGGGTTGGGCGCTTGGAAAAACCGCCGGTCGACGTCGGCCATTATGTATGGCGTTTGATAGGCCGCGCGGCCGAGCATTACGCCGTGCAGGCCGTGGCTTTCGGCTGCAGCCATGTCGAGATCACCAAGGCCGCCATTGAGGTTGATTGGCCAACCGGGAAAATCAGCGGCCAGGCGTCGGATGCGTGGATAGTCGAGTGGCGGCTTTGTGCGGTTCTCCTTAGGACTCAAGCCCGATAGCCAGGCTTTGCGTGCATGCACGATCAGGCGCTCGGCGCCCGCCCCATGGACGGCGTCGGCAAAGGTCCACAAAAACGAGTAGTCATCCTGATTGTCGATGCCTATACGCGTTTTGACGGTTACCGGCACATGGACACGTGCCTGCATGGCCTCGACACAGGCCGCCACGGTATCCGGTTCGGCCATGAGACAGGCGCCGAAAGCGTTGTGTTGGACGCGTTCGGAGGGGCAGCCGATGTTCAGGTTGATCTCGTCGAAGCCGGCCGATTCGGCTAAGCTCGCGCACTCGGCCATCGCGGCGGGGTCGCTGCCGCCGAGTTGCAGTGCGACCGGATGTTCGATCGGGTTGATCGCCAACGCGCGCTCGCGTGGGCCGTAGAGCAACGCGCCGGTAGTGACCATCTCGGTATAGAGTAGGGCGCGACGCGTGATCTGGCGCATGAAATAACGCTGGTGCGCCGTGGTCCAGGCCATCATAGGCGCGACTTCGACGTGCGAAGCGGGCATCGGTGTGGCAGCAATCGAGTCCGACATACGGGCCATTATTGCAACTCTCGGGTGCTGGGCCCAACCAGCTGGCATAATCGGCCAAATACTAATGGATCGTCGCTATGTATGCGCTGTCGCGCGCTGCACTGTTTAAACTCGACCCTGAGCGTGCCCACGAGCTCACGCTTTCCGCCATTGCGCGTAGTCCAGCGATCAATCACCGGCTTTTTGGCGCGCGTGTACCGAGCGCTCCGGTCGAGGTGATGGGGTTGTCGCTAGCCAATCCGGTTGGTGTGGCGGCTGGACTCGATAAAGATGCTGTTGCTGTCGATGGACTGGCCGGATTTGGCTTCGGCTTTGTCGAAGTAGGCACTGTCACGCCCAAACCGCAGGCCGGCAATCCACGGCCTCGCGTGTTTCGCCTGACCGGTGAGCGCGCGCTCATCAACCGTCTCGGATTCAACAATAATGGTGTCGGCGCGCTTGTCGAACGGCTGGGGCAGCGACAAACAAGTCGGCCGGTCGGCGTGAATCTCGGCAAAAATCGCGATACACCCGCCGATGCGGCGATCGACGATTATCGGGCCGGATTGGCCGCGGTTTATCCGCAAGCGGACTACGTCACGGTCAACATCTCGTCACCCAATACACCCGGTCTGCGCGACTTGCAGGCGGGCGCCCAAATGGAAGCGTTACTCACGGCCGTCGTGGCCGAGCGCGATCGGCTGGCCAGCTTGCATGCCCGGCGGATGCCGTTGGCCGTGAAGATTGCCCCTGATCTCGATCGCGCGTCGATCGACGTTATTGCCAGTGTGGTACGGCGTGCCGGTGTGGACGGCGTTATCGCCACCAACACGACTGTGAGCCGGCAAGGTGTCAGCCTCCGCTGGCAAGCCGAGACGGGCGGGCTGAGCGGCGCACCGCTACGCACGCAATCGAATGCGGTGATCGCCGCGCTGGCGCGACAGCTTGGCGACACACTGCCGATTATTGGTGTTGGCGGCGTGCAAAGCGCTCGCGATGTGGCCGACAAATTCGCCGCCGGTGCATCAGCCGTTCAGCTCTATACCGGCCTGATCTATCGCGGTCCTGGCTTGGTGCGCGAATGTGCGGCGGCGGCCAAGGCAGCTGTGATTTAACGCCTAATCGAGACAGCGTTGCAGCATGGCGTCGAACGCCTGCGCTAGAAAGTCGAGGCTCTCACTCAACCGATGGTCATCGTCCAGCACGTGGAGCCGCGCGTTGCGAGCCCGGGCGAATTCGATACTCGAGGCGACCGGTACCACGTCATCTCGCCAGCCGTGCACAACCACCGTTTGCTCTGGGCAGCTAGCCGGATCGCCCGGGAAACCATCGATATAGAATGCTGGCGCCATCAGGAACAAGGCGTCCGGTTGCAGCGTTTCACAGGCCATGGCTGTCACGTAGCCGCCCATGCTTGATCCGACCAGTACCAGGGGCGAGCCGGTCGGCGCATTTTGTTTTAAGTCTGCGACGCGATCGGTGGCTTCACGCAGATGTTGCTGGTCGGGGCTGGCGATTTCGAAATCGTAGGGGGCGGCCACCTCGGCAAGCCGTTGAATCTTGGTGCCCCATGGCGCACTCTCGCTACCGTGGGCGAAGACACAGTGCGGAGCCATCTCACTATCAAACGTGGCCATAGCCTTTGAACCTCCTTACTATTCTCAGCGCCATACTCTGACTTATATTGCATTAATTTATCGAGTCCATCCGCGTTAAACATTTATTGCCATGTAATTATTGGGCCCGTGTCGCATGTGCAGCTCGAAGCACTGTTGCCGCCGTGGCTGATGTGATTGGAAGTACGCAATGAACAGGTTTGGCTGGCGCCACTCGGCACGCTATTGGTCGCCGGCTCTTTGGCCGCTGGGGCTCGGCATCGCCTGGATTGTATTGGGTGCAAGTGCGGGGCCGGTCGCGCTGGTGCTCGGTCTCGTGGTTGGCCTCGGCCTGCTGGCCACTGGTGGTGGGGCGTTTTTATGGGGCCTCGACCGCATGATTGTGTATCACCTTGCATTGGCGGCCGTCGTGGCCGGGGTCGGCGGTGTCATTGCTTTCGTGGTTTTTGCGGCGAGCGTTGCGATTGTTCTGCTGTTGGCCGCGGTTGGTGTTTATCTTGTCGCGGGTTGGGCTGGTTTGTTGCTTTGGCAGGCGCAGTCCAAAAGCAACGAGGAACCGCCGCTCCGGCTCGTGCACCACGCCGCACTCGACTGCACGTTGATGGGAGCGTTTGTCCATTGCGCCGATATGCCCGGCGGCGCAAATGATTTCGCCAGTCAAATCGATGATCTGGAAACACTGGAAAGCGTCGTGCAACGACGCGGCACAATCACGGCCGCGGGCGCGGCGCCGAGGCCGCCAAGCGCGGTCGACATCCGGCCGCTATCGTCGTGCGGTATGGCGGCCGAATGGCTGGCATTCAACAGCGCTTACACGCCCGATCCAGCGTTGCCCGGCGCCGAACGTTGGCAATCGTTTACCGCCAATCAAACGGTGGGCGCCAGACTGCTCCGTCATACGGATGGTCCGCGGCCTTGGCTTGTCTGCATCCACGGTTATCGCATGGGATCGTCGCTCGACATGCACGCGTTTCAAGCCGAGCGGTTGCATCGCGAATTCGGCGTCAACATTTGTATGCCGCTTTTGCCCCTGCATGGCACGCGGCGCGCGACGCGTCTGACGGGCGGCTATTTTCTTGACGGCTCCATGATTAATGTCTGGCACGCCGTATCACAGACATTGGCCGATTTGCGCCAGATCGTTGCGTGGCTGCGTGCGACGCAGTCGCCGACTGGTATCGGCGCTTTCGGGTTGAGCCTCGGCGGTTACAGTGCAGCACTACTGGCGGCGTTCGAGCCGGCACTGTCACCGATTATCGCAGCGATACCAATGGTCGAAATCGCACCCACGCTGTGGCAGCACATGCATGTGCCGAGCCGTGCGCGTTTGGCGCATGCTGGATTTGATGCGGCTCGTCTGAATCAGATGTTGGCACCGGTTTCGCCGCTTGCCCATGCGCCGCCTGTGACCGCCGAGCGCGCAATCGTGGCGGCACGCGCTGACCAGGTCGTACCGCCCGATGGGCCACGCGCACTGTGGCACCATTGGCGCCAGCCGCCGATTCACTGGTCTGATGCCGGCCATCTGTCGATCCAGCGGCGCTCCGATGTGCGTGCCTTTATCGATCGATTTGTTGGCGCGATGCCGTTATAGAATGGTCCGCGCACACGGCGTACGGCATTATTACAAGAGACGTTTTCATGAGCGACCACCCCGAGCGTAAGTACCGCACCGATTACCGCGCCCCTGACCACCAGATCGAACACGCCGACCTTGCATTCGAAATTGATTCGGCCGATACGCGTGTGACGGCTCGCTATCAGGTCAGCCAAGCGGATGAGGCACGGCGAGATGATCTCTGGCTGGACGGGCATCAGATGACTCTCGAGTCGATCGCCATCGATGGCGAGGCTGTGTCCGATGCGCGCTATGCGGTGCATGACGAAGGCCTGTGGGTCTTCGACTTGCCGCGGCGCTGCGAGCTTGAGTTGGTGGTGCGCATCGACCCGAGTGCCAATACTGCTCTGGAAGGGCTGTACCAATCCGGCTCGGTGCTTTGTACACAGTGCGAGGCGACTGGATTTTCGCGGATTGTCTATTTCCCGGATCGGCCAGATGTGATGACGCGCTTTACTACGCGGGTAACGGCCGATGCGGCTGTGTATCCCGTGTTGTTAGCCGGCGGTGATCGTGCAAGCCATCAACGACACGAGGACGGCCGTCACACCGCCGTGTTTATCGACCCTTGGCCGAAACCCTGCTACTTGTTTGCGCTGGTCGCGGGCGATTTGGCCGAAATAACCGATAGCTACCGAACGAATACCGGCCATGATGTGGAACTGGCGTTCTACACCGAGCACGGCGCCGAAGATCAGTGTAACCATGCCATAGCTTCGCTCAAGCAGGCCATGGCCTGGGATGAGGCGACCTACGGCCTGACCTGTGATCTGAATCGCTATTCAGTGGTGGCGGTCGATAGCTTCAACATGGGCGCGATGGAGAACAAGGGCCTGAACGTTTTCAATACAGCCTGTGTGCTGGCCCGCGCCGACACCGCGACCGATGCCGATTTCGCCCGGGTGCGTGACGTGGTCGCGCACGAATATTTCCATAACTACACCGGCAATCGTGTGACTTGTCGCGACTGGTTCCAGTTGTCGTTGAAAGAGGGGCTGACGGTGTTTCGCGAGCACCAGTTCGCCGCCGACCAAGGCTCGCCCGGCGTGGCTCGCATCCAACAGGTGCGAACCATTCGCGACTTACAGTTTCCCGAAGATGATGGCCCGCATGCCCATCCGGTACGGCCGGAGTCCTATGTGGAAATGAACAATTTCTACACTGTCACGGTGTATGAAAAAGGGGCCGAGCTCATCCGCATGATGGCCTCGATAGCGGGCCGGGAAGCGTTCAATCAAGCCGTGCGGTTTTATCTCGACAAACACGATGGCCGCGCGGTCACGATCGAGGATTTTGTAGTCGCGATCGAAGAAGCGACCGGCTTGGACCTCGCTCAGTTCCGCGCTTGGTATGCTTATGCGGGCACCCCCACGGTGTCGGTCCGGCCGAGCTACGATAACGGACAGTTGACACTCGAGCTCGAGCAGTCCGTGCCAGCCACGCCGGATCAAGCGAATAAGCCGCCGTTCGACATCCCGATCGAGTTGGCGTTTTTTGCCACTGATGCCGATAGCGAGGCCAGCTCGTCCACGCTTCGACGCCTTACCCACGCGCACGAAACCTGGCGCTTCGAAGGTTTCGATGCTGAGCCGACGGTGTCTTTGCTGCGTGGCATGAGTGCGCCGGTACGCCTCGATCACCCGCGTGACGACGCGACGCTGGCGCACCTGGCTCGTGTCGACACCGATCCGGTTTCGCGCTGGGACGCTCTGCAGACACTGTTTCTGAACCAGCTCAGCGTCGATGTCGATGCCCTGAAGGCGGGCGGGTCGGCCGGTGAGCCGTCGGCTGTGCTGGTCGAGACCGTGGCCGCGATTCTAGAGGCGCCACCGGCTGACCATGCTTTGGCCGCCGAAATGCTCACGCTGCCGAGCACGGCGCGTATCGGTGATGCCACCGCACCTATCGATCCCATCGCCGTAGCCAAGGCCCGGCGCAACCTGAAACAACAGCTTAGCCAGCAGTTGCGAGCCAACTTTGAAACCATTTTGGCCGATTTCGCCCCGGCCGAAGCCTATGCATTTAATGCTGAGGCCGCCGGTCGTCGGCACTTGTTCGCTACCGCGCTCGATTACTACACGGCGACGTCGGACGGCGACGCACTGGAGCGCGCGCTTGCGGTATTTTATGCCGCTGATAACCAGACCGATCGCATGGCTGCGCTGTCCGCACTCAACGACCACTCGAGCCCACAGCGCCAGCGCGCATTGGCTGATTTCGCCGCGCGCTTTGCCGATTATCCCTTGGTTATGGATAAATACCGCGCATTGCAGGCGGGCGCACGACGTGACGATAGTATCCAGCATGTGCGCGCACTTTTGGCTGATCCAGCGCTGGACAACACAAACCCCAACCGCATCCGTTCGATCCTGAGCGGTTTCGCCCGTGGAAACCCTGAGGGATTCCACTGTGCGGATGGCTCCGGTTACCAACTGCTGGGCGATGAGATCGAGCGTCTCGACACGATCAACCCGCAACTCGCAGCTGCACTGGCGGGGTTGCTGGCGCCGTGGCGTCGCTATGCTGAACCATACGCTGGCGGTATGCGGGCGCAACTCGAGCGCTTGGCCGAGATCCGTCTGTCCGACAATAGCGCCGAGATCGTTCAAACGGCTCTTGCAAGCTAGTTCGCCGCGTTGCGTCAACCAGGTGCTAAGCATTGATGCTGGGTGTCGAGCATGGTTAGCACGGTTGGCCAATCCATGCAGAGACAGGCGAGGGTGCTGATGACAGCGTCTGATGTGAGTGCTGTGCGTGCGCGACGCCAGCATGCATGATGGCGATGCCTCGCATCGCATTGGGTGTCGAGCCAGTGCGGGGCTGCAGCCAACGTGGTCCGCGCGGCTTTGCTACCATTCATGGCTGACTTCCTTGGACCCGTAATATTGGCAGCCGGCAAAAAGTCCCGAGGTCGCCGTCGTGGCGGCTCCAAGCGAGCGAAGCCGAGTATTTCTCGGCGACTACTGGCCTATCTGTTTCTTGGCGGTTGTCTGGTGCTGGCTGGCATCAGCGTCTACGCCGCTTACTTGAACGGCACTGTTCAGGAAAAGTTTGCAGGCACCCGCTGGAAGTTGCCGGCCAAGGTTTACGCGGCCCCGATGCAGCTATACACCGGCAAGAAGCAATCGCTGGCTGCTGTCGTGGAGCAGCTCAAACGCCAGGGATATCGTGCAGCTGCCCAGTCACATCGTCAGGGCAGTTTCCACCGGGATGGCAATCAGCTGACGATCCACGCGCGCGGCTTCGACTTCCCCGACGGCGAGCGCGCGCCACGCACGGTGCAGCTACGATTCAAAAACGGCACCATTTCTGGGTTTAAGTCGGTCGACGATAAGGAATCACTATCGCTGATCCGTATAGATCCGCCGCTCATCGGCAGTATCTATCCGAACAAAGGGGCGGATCGCATCCTGGTCAAACTCTCCGACTTGCCGCCGATGCTCCCGGCCGGACTGATTACGGTCGAAGACAAGAGCTTCATGCACAACTTCGGGATCTCGCCGAAGGGCATCGTGCGCGCGGCATGGGAGGACCTAAAAGCCGGTAGCATTGTCGAGGGCGGCTCGACCATTACCCAGCAACTGGTTAAAAACTTCTATCTAAATAGTAATCAGACGTTCGCGCGCAAGGCCCGAGAAGGATTGATGGCGATCCTGCTCGATGCGCATTATTCCAAGCCGGCGATACTCGAAGCTTATATTAACGAGGTCTACCTCGGTCAGGATGGCAATCACGCGATCCGTGGCTTTGGCCTGGCAAGCTACTACTACTTCAATACGCCCGTGGATGAGCTTGGTCCAGCCCGCATCGCGCTGCTGGTTGCCATGGTCAAAGGACCGAGCTACTACGATCCGCGCGCGCATCCCAAGCGTGCCCGCCGTCGGCGAAACCTAGTGCTGGATATGTTTCACGAGGCTGGCTTTCTAAAGGAACAAGCCTGGAAACGCGCCAAGTCGGCACCGCTGGGTGTGTCGTCCGAAAAAAATAGGCGCACCAGCCGCTACCCCGACTTTATCGACCTCGTGCGGCAACAGTTACACGGTCAATATACTGAAGCCCAGCTTACCGAGGAGGGGCTGCGTGTATTCACGACGCTTCATCCCGGGATTCAGCGCCATGCCCAGGCGTCTGTGCGATCCCAGCTTGATGCCATCGAAAAGCGGCGTGGCAACATCGAATCTGACAGTTTGCAATCCAGCGCAATCGTGACCAGCGTGGAAGGAGGCCGCATTTTGGCGCTAGTCGGCGGCCGGAAATCAGGTTATGCCGGTTTCAATCGAGCGCTCGATATCCAACGGCCCATCGGATCGCTGATCAAACCTGTCACCTATCTGACCGCCATGAAATATCCGTCGAAATACAGCGTCATCACGCCACTCGACGATTCACCGCTGTCGGTCAAGCAGAAAAACGGCAAGGTTTGGAAGCCTGATAATTATTCCAAGCGCAGCCATGGCACCGATGTGCCGTTGTATTACGCGCTCGAACACAGTTACAACCTGGCCAGTTCGCGGCTCGCCCTGGATCTGGGTATTCCCAAAGTCATCAAAACGCTCAGACAGCTCGGTTATCCCGGCGAACCGACCGCTGTGCCGTCGGTGGCTTTGGGAGCGGTGAATATGTCGCCGTTGCAAGTCGCGCAGGTTTACAACACGATCGCATCGGGTGGTTATTACAAAAAGCTAACCGCAATCCAGGACGTTACCGATCGCCAGGGCAACCCACTCAGTGCCTATAAGCTGAAGTTGAAGCAGGTCATCGACAGTGCACCGGCTTATCTCGATACCTGGATGATGCGACGCGTTGCACGCCACGGGACCGGTTCAGGTATATACCGCGTCCTGCCGAATCAACTACAGCTCGCTGGCAAGACCGGTACCACGAACCAACTTCGCGATAGTTGGTTTGCCGGTTTTTCGGGCAATCGAGTCATCAGTGTTTGGGTGGGTCGGGACAACAACGATAGCGCCCATCTGACCGGGGCGACAGGTGCGCTCCATATTTGGTCGCACATCATGTCTGATGTCGGCGCACAGTCGCTGACGATGAGCCCGCCGGCCAATGTCCAGCGCGTGCCGTTGGCCATGACATTCCGGCCGAACAAACCGAATGCCCCCAACTTCTTCAATACCGGTTCGGACGCACAGTGCCCGGAAGCCACATCAGTACCGTTTACACGTGGCTATGTGCCCAGCGGCGTCGACGCCTGCGAAAGCGATATACTGGCACGTGATCGAAAACAGCAGCCAACTGGTGGTGGCACCGGCTCGGACTCGCGCGGTGGACACCAAAGCGAATCCGACGGAGGCGAGGATGATCAAGACAAAAGTTTACTCGACAAAATCTTCTAAGCTGTCATGCGAAAACTAGCGACCATCGTTTTTGCCGGTCTGTTGATGGCCGGCTGTGCGACTGATAAACCGTCTTTACCGCCCGGTGGTGGTAACGCGCCGCCGCCGCAATCGTCCGGTGACCAACAAACGGACACTGGCAGCGACTCGAAGCAGACCGGTGAAAAGATTGGACATGCCGACCCGTTAGAGCGTGGTCACGCCGAAACATCGGGGTCGCGTATCGGTGGTGGCGAGTCGTCAACCCAGTCGCAGGACCAAGGGCCACTGCCGCCCAAGCGTATCAAGGCGAATGCATCGTCGGCGGTTATGTCGCTGGTCAATAAAGCTGACAAGGCGATGGCGAATGAGCAAACGGGGCGGGCTGGATCGTTGATCCAGCGTGCGCTGAATCTGTCGCCGCGTAATCCGTTCTTATATCAACGTCTGGCGGCGATACGGCTTGTTCAGGACAAACCTGGCCAAGCGGTACAGCTCGCACGCAAATCGAACAGTCTGGCCAGCAATAACCCGTTCGTGAAAACAAACAACTGGCAATTGATCGCGGAAGCCCAGAAGAATCAGGGGCAAAAAGGCGCGGCGCATCAGGCTGTTTTGCGGGCTAACAAATTCAAGCGTATCGGCAAGCAATATCAACAATGAGCGCCGCCGACGGCGCGGCGCTGTTTAACGATACCGAGCGCTTCGACCGCGAACTGGACGCTTTCGATCAGCGTCCCGGGCAGGCCGAGATGGCGAATGCGGTCGCCGAAGCCGTCGACCATCGCGGCCGGTTGGTGGTTGAAGCAGGCACGGGAACCGGCAAGACACTTGCCTATCTGTTGCCGGCGTTGGCCTCCGACGGCAAGATCATTGTTGCTACAGCGACGCGCTATTTACAAAGCCAGCTCGCCGACAAGGATCTGCCGCTGGCCGAGCGGATACTGGGTCGAACGGTCCATAGCACTGTCCTCAAAGGGCGTGCAAACTATTTGTGCCTGCATCGGCTCGAGATGGCCGAACAAAACGCGAGTGCGGATAAACGGGCACGTTTGTCGGCAATCCGCGAGTGGGCACGTAAGACCGAGTCCGGTGATTTGGGTGAGTTCGGTGATATCGGTGATGGCGATTCGCTCTGGCCGCAAGTCACGTCCACGCCCGACAACTGCCTGGCGGCTGACTGCCCATTCTGGGATCAATGTTTCGTCGTAGCCGCGCGTCGCGAAGCGCAGGCCGCTGACGTTGTGATCGCCAACCATCATCTGTTTTTCGCCGACCTGACACTGCGTGACGCCGGCCTGGGCGAGGTTCTGCCTGGCGCCGATGCGGTGATTCTCGATGAAGCGCACAAGCTGCCGGATGTAGCCGGACATTTCTTCGGTCGGGCATTGTCGTCGCGCCAGATCGGTGAGCTGACTCGCGATCTTCGAGCCGAAGTCGAACGCCTCGGCGGTGACATGCCCGGGGTTGCCGATAACACGCGCGATCTGGCCGAACGACTGGCTGAGTTTGGGCAACGGCTGCCCGCTCAAACCGGCACCACCGGCTGGCGTGATGTGGCTGATAACAATGTGGCGGCCGCGCGCGATGCGCTTTTGGAAGCACTCGAGATATTGGCCGGGGCGCTCGACGAAGTTAGCGACCGAAGCGAACAATTGCAGTCGTTGGCCCGCCGCAGTGCCGAACATCGTGACCTATTGGCAACGCTTGCCGAAGCTGATGAAAACGACGCCGAAAACGTCAGTTGGCTCGACATCCGCGCCGAAAGTTGGACGTGGCACAGTACGCCGCTTGACGTGGCATCGCCATTCGCGCGCTCGATTGAGGCGTTGCCGAGTGCATGGGTGTTCACGTCGGCGACACTCGCTGTGGGCGACGACCTCGGATTTTTCTGTGCTCGGCTTGGATTGAGCGACGTCGAAACCCGCGTTCTGGCTTCGCCGTTCGATTACGCCAACAACGCCCTGTTATTTACGCCGCCGTCGATGCCGCAGCCGCGCGCCCCGGGCTATGATGACGCTGTCATCGAACAAGCGCGTTCGTTGATCACCGCAACTGGCGGCGGCGCGTTCGTGCTTTGCACCAGCTATCGCGCTGTCGAGCGCTATGGTCGGGCGCTACGGGCGGCCGGTTTTTCGACCTTGATCCAGGGCAGTGCTTCGCGGCCCCGCTTGCTGGCCGATTTTCGCGCCGACGACGCCAGTGTGCTGGTTGCGACCACGAGTTTTTGGGAGGGCGTCGATGTTCGCGGGCAGGCGTTACGTTTGGTTATTATCGATAAATTGCCGTTTGCCTCGCCCGCCGATCCTGTTCTCAAAGCGCGTTTTGCCGCTATGGAAGAGGCCGGGCAGAACCCGTTTATCGCTTACAGCTTGCCGCAGGCGGTCATTGCGCTCAAACAGGGTGTCGGCCGCCTGATACGCGATGCCACCGACCGTGGTGTGTTGGCGATCTGTGATCCCAGATTGACTAGCGCCGGCTACGGCCGTGTGATTCAGGCTAGCCTGCCCCCCATGACGGTCAGTGACAGTTGGCAGCAAGCCGAAACATTTCTTCGCGATCTCAAGCCCGCATCCGAGCCAATAAATTCGACTAACGATCATGCCGATGTTGAAAACTAGCCACGGCGAAGACGGAAGGCCGAGGCAAACGGCATGAAACTGTTGGCATTCGACGCAGCAACCGAAGCGCGCACCGTCGCCCGCCACGATAGTGAGCACCCCGGCGACGATGCCGAAATCTTCGAAGTGGCTGCCCGCAGTCACGGTCCGCAACTCGTATCGGATGCACGTCACTTGCTGGCTGACGCGGGTTGGCACTGGCAGCACGTCGATGCGGTAGTGTTCGGGCGAGGGCCGGGCGCATTCACCGGGCTTCGTATCGCGGCCGGCCTGGTCCAAGGCCTGGCTACTGGGCTCGACTGTCCGGTCGTGGGCATCGAGACGCCACGCGCGATTGCCAGGCGATGTCTGATGGGCGCCGCCGCTGGGGCCGAGATCGCGCAGATTGTTCAGGATGCACGGCTCGGCGAAATCTACACCGCACGTTACCGGCGCGATACGCATCGCGAGGTCACGAATCTGGATGACGTATCCCTTTGCGCCCCGGGGCAGTTAACGGTTGAGTCTGCCGCGACAGCTTGCGCCGGTGGCAATGGTTGGGCGCTGCTTGAGGCGCATGACGCCGATCGCGAACGGCCGCCCCTGATCGAGCAATGGCCGCACGCGCTTGATCTAGCGCGACTGGCCGCGTGCGACGTCGAAACCGATCCGCGTTGTTTAGCGGCCGCGAACGACGCGTTGCCGTTATACGTACGCAATGAGGTCGCTGTAAAAAGCGTCAAAAACGCATCGCCGAGCGCCTGAATAAGGCCGCGGCGGCCGTTACGTGGCTAGCCGCAACCGAGCCAACGCCTCTGGTTGTTTGTCATACCGATTCGCCCCCTGTCGTACGCCGTTGCCAGGCGACGCGCTGCCGGGAATGCCAGTGGGTCATGGCCAGCCGATAGATGAAGGCCATGATGAACAGCATGGTCAGAATTAGCACAATGGTTGGCGCTGGGCCGCTGTCCAGGAAAAAACTGAGATAGGCGCCTAGCAGCAACGCGAACAGGCAGGCTGCGACCGAAACCACCAGCATGCGAGCAAAGCTGCGCACTGTCAGAAAAGCAATGGCGCCGGGTGTAACCAGTAGCGCCACCGCCAGGATCAGTCCCACCGAGGTTAGCGTGGAAACGATGGTCAGCGACAGGCAGACCAGCAAGGCGTAATGCAGCAGTGTGGTGTTGAGCCCACAGGCTCGGGCTTGGGCAGGGTCGAAGGCATGTAGCAGAAAGTCTCGCCATTTCAGCAGTAGCGTCAGACTGACGAGTACGGCGATCACACCCGATGTCCAGAGATCCTGCGGTCCGACCCCGAGCATGTTGCCGAACAGCACATGGGTTAGGTGCTGGTTGGTATTGATCGATTTGAACATGATGATGCCGACACCGAACATGCCGGAAAATACCACTCCCATGATGGCGTCATACTTGACCCGGCAATGCCGCGATAGATATCCCATCAGTAGGGCGCAGCCCAGCCCCGCGCCGAACGCCCCGGCCACCAGTGGAATGCCGAGCATCCAGGCCAACACGATGCCGGGCAGCGTGGCGTGACTGACCGAGTCGCCCATCAGTGCCCAGCCCTTTAGAACCAGAAAGCAGGACAAAAGCGCGGTGGGGAACGCCACGATCAGCACCATGCCGAGCGCGTGTTGCATGAATGTGAACTGTAGCGGCTGCATCAGGGTCGCCATCATGGGCGCACCTGCGTGGCCGGCCTGTTAGCGGTGGACTGGCTGCTTGCACGCAACCTGCTCATCGGGCCAGCGGGTGATGTCGCCAGTGCCCGCCGAGCCTTGCGCTGCGAGGCCAGCATGCCGTGCTTGGGCGCGAAGACAAAGGCCAGAAGGAATAACAGTGTCTGCAACACGACAATGATGCCGCCGGTCGCACCATCCAGAAAAAAGCTGATATAAGCGCCGGAAAAGCTGGTTAAGGTGCCGATGACTACCGCGATGCCGATCAGTTTCTTGAAGCGGTCGCAGAGCAGGTAGGCTGTGGCTCCTGGTGTGACCACCATGGCGATGACCAGGAAGGCGCCGACCGTAATCATGGCGGCTACGATCGAAGCTGATAACAGCGCGAAGAAAATGAATTTGAGCCAGTTCGGCCGCAGGCCGATCGAGCGGGCGTGGTATTCGTCGAAGAACACCACCAGCATGTCCTTCCATTTCAATAACAGTATGGTCAGCGACACGAAGCCGATGATGGCCAGCTGCAGCGTGTCCTTGGGAGTGATGGCCAGAATATTGCCCATGACGATGGTCTGGATGCTGATCGCCATTGGATTGATCGAGGCCATGAACAGACCGGCACCGAAAAACGAGGTGAAGATGACGCCGATGATGACGTCCACCTTCAGCCCCGAGCGGCCGCTCAGAAATAGCATGGAACCAGCCGCCAGCGCACCGGCGATGAAGGCGCCGACCGAAAACGGCAGGCCCATCATGAAGGCGCCGGCTACGCCCGGCACCACCGAATGCGACAGCGCATCGCCGATCAGCGACCAACCTTTGAGCATCAGATAGCAGGACAAAAAGGCGCAGACGCAGCCGACCAAGGCCGACACCCACATGGCGTTGACCATGTAGCCGTAGTGGAACGGTTCGGCCAGCAGCTCGATCACGACGCGGTCTCGGCGGTTGGCGGTGCGTCGCTGCTGAAGTGGAAGTGGCGTAGCGTGCCACCGAAAGCGTGTTCCAGGTTTTTCTGGTTGAAGGTGGTCGCGGTCGGCCCGGCGGCCACCACCGTCCCCTTGATCATTACGGTGCGGTCGCAAAAATCGGGCACCGAGCCCAGATTGTGGGTGGAGACCAGCATGACCCGGCCTTCTTTTTTCAATTCGTCGAGTAAGGCAATGATGCGTTCCTCGGTACCGACATCGACGCCGGTGAAAGGCTCGTCGAGTAGGATTACCTGGCCTTCCTGCGCCAGTGAGCGGGCAAGGAATACACGCTTGCGTTGGCCGCCCGACAACTCACCGATTTGGCGTTTGCGGAAATCCTGCATACCGACTCGAGCCAGCGCTTGATCCACCGCTTCACGGTCCATGGCGCTCGCCCGGCGCAGAAAGCCCATATGCCCATAGCGGCCCATCATCACGACGTCTTCCACTAGCACCGGGAAGGCCCAGTCGACCTCCTCAGACTGCGGCACATAAGCCACCCGGTTGCTGCGCAACGCCTGCTCGACGCTCATCCCCATCAGACTAATCCGGCCGTGGGAGACCGGCACGAACCCCATCAGTGCCTTGAACAGCGTCGACTTGCCAGAACCGTTGACGCCCACCAGCGCGGTGATGGTGCCGCACGGAATGGCGAAGCTGGCGTCGTACAACGCCGTATGGCCGTTGCGGTAGGTCACGCTCACGTTATCAGCGTGGATGCCGGTAGTTCCCATATTGGTGGACTGTTGCTGCGGTGTATCCTGATTCGAGCCGCTGTCCACGCGGAAGTCGTCCAGGCGGCGCACTAATTATCCTTGTCTTTGCTCTTCTTGCTGGTCAGTGCGTCGGCGATACGCTTCGTATCCACACGCAACAGATCGAGATAGGTTGGCACTGGACCGCCCGGCTGCGATAGCGAATCAACATAGAGTCTGCCGCCGTAGCGGGCGCCTGTGTCCCGTGCCACCTGTTTGGCCGCTTTGTTGTTCACTGTACTTTCACAGAACACGGCCGGGATATTGTGCTTTTTGACGCCATCGATGACTTTGCGCACCTGCTGTGGTGTGCCCACTTGCTCGGCGTTAACCGGCCACAGAAACAGCGTCTGCATACCTAGGCTGCGAGCCAGATAATCAAAGGCACCTTCGCAGCTGACCAGCCAACGCTTGTCTTCATCGATTGAATGAATGCGCTTTTTCATCGGTTTGACGGTATCGCGGATTTCTTTCTTATATGCCTTTGCCCGCTTGCGGTAGCCATCAGCATGATCCGGGTCGTACTTGACCATCACATCGCGGATGTTATCGACGTATTTCACGGCGTCTTTGGGGCCCATCCACGCGTGCGGATTGGGGTAGCCCTCATATTCGCCGGACCCGATCATGATCGGCTTGATGCCTTTGTTTACTTTAACCGCCGGAACATCGCTTAGGTTGGCCAGAAACTGGTCGAACCAACGTCCCAGCTTGAAGCCGTTGCGCAGGATGATGTCGGCATCATTGGCCCCCGCGATATCTTGCGGTGTCGGCTGGTAGTCATGGACTTCGGCGCCTGGTTTGACGATCGAAACCACCTCCGCGTCGTCGCCAGCCACGTTCTGCGCCATATCTTTGATGATCGTGAAGGTGGTGACGCCCTTAAGCTGATCGCCCTTGCTGTCATCGCTCTTGCTCGCCATTGCCGGGCCGGTAAGACCCATAACGCCGGCTGTTAGAGCAGCAAGAATGCTTGATGTGCTTCGTTTCATCACATTGCCTTTATTAAATTTGTTGTTGAAGTGCCTCAGGTGCAATGGCGGGCTCCGTACCAATACGCCAGCCGCAACACCTGGTTGTTCTAGAAAAACAAGTGGTAAATGAACAATGAAGATCCTAGTTTAACCTTGGCTAAATTTCAAACCGTAAGGATCAAAACGTTTGCCAGCCTATCCGGCTGGCTACGCTCGGGTGGCCGAGTGATTGGCAACACGACGCTGAGTGATCGCGTCAGTATCGGATTTAATGCCGGGGATTAGAGGAGCCGATCATCGTCGGCATTAGCAACAACACCAGGGCGGTAAAGTCATGCACACCGGTCATGCGTTTCCACTGACCATCGAATTTGGCGTGTCAGTTGACTACCCGGCCATGGTGCGCGGTGTGACGGCGGGGTTTGCTGGTCAGCATCAAGGCCGTGGATTTTGACTGGTGGCTAGGCCACCACCGTTTGATTGCGCCGGCGCGCTCGTGCCTGAAGCCTAGGAGAGGTCCGATGATAGGCGGGTGCTCGGTATGCTCGGGCGCTTCAGACGTGATATGAGCTAATAATGAATATAATATTCATTCTATAACAATAGTTTATAGTTAAAAATTAATATTTTTTATTAGGTTTTCCGGGCTGTGTGATGCAGCCTCGGAGTTGGTTTGGCTTACTGGCTCAGGTAGATATCGAACCGAACCGCACGCTTGCCGAGGGAGAAATCCGGCTCGCCGAGCGCCAATTGCCGCGCATGGCGTTTAACCACAACGCGTCGCCGAGCAGTGGCGCGGGCTGCGGCAAGCAAGGTGGGCGCGTCCGCGTCCGGCCCCAGTATTTCATTGAGCCATGCAATGATTTTTTGAGGTTTCGCCTTGCGCCGGTCGGCTGAAAACATGGGATCGATCAGAACCACATCTGGTTGTTCGAGCGTCTCGTCGCTCAACCACCGCTGCGCGTCGCCTGTGGCTAGATGTGCCCAGGTTGCTTCGAAAAATCCCGCATCCCGTGCGCGCCGAAGGGCATCACGAGTCAGCGCGGCAGGTATGGCGTGACGCTCCACGGCGGTGATTGGGCAACCGAACGATGCAAGTGTGGCGCTATCCCGACCCAGGCCGGCGGTTGCGTCGAATATCGATAGGCCGGGGTGGCGGTGCAAGCCACAGGCACGTGCCAGCGGACTTGCACGGCGGTTGATGCCGCGCTGCCCGGCTGTCGTCGTTAAATCGGCACAAAATGACTGGTCCGTGCCGTTAGTGTTGCTGCGGAACAGCGCCAGGCCGTCGTCGGTCCGCGCAAGGAAAAAGTCGGTGGCGGGGCGCTCGGTCGTGGTGGCCAGGTCCAGCGCACTAGCCTCGGCGCGGTCAGTAGTGGCCCATGGCGAGCCTGAGTCGAGCCACCACGGTATTGAAACCAGCATCTAGTCGGTCAGTTTCTCGCGGTCAAAGATATGCTGGATCTTCGCGGCTAGTGTGTAGTCGCCATCGACTTTGAGTTTGCCGGTTGCGAACGCGGTAAGGCCCATCATGCGGCCAGTCATGAGCTTAATCAGGTGTTTGTCGCGGATCCTTAATACCACGTCCGGTGATTCGATGGCGCCGTCCATGACCTGACATACGCCGTGCTCCACGATGACCGTCATCGGTGCGTCGATCGCATACACGATGCGCAGCGACATACTGCCCGCCGCTTCCGGTTTGAAGGCCTTGGGCATACGTCGGATCAGCGTGTTCGCGTCGTGCATGGTCTCGTCTCGGTCGTTTGGCCCTCTATGGCCAGCGCAGTGTTTAATGAGAGTCGGCGAGTACGCTTTTGACCTTACGGTAGCCGGATTCGGTCAGTAGCACGGCATTGATGGTCGTGGCGTAGATTCGCTTGGTTTCTTTCAGCGCCTGGATTCGGTCGCTGTCTTTGCAGTTATCGAGCAACTCGAAATCGTCGGGTTCTTCGAGTGTGTCGTTATATTTGAACGCGCGAAAGGCGCTGCCTTTCGGATAACCGAATTCGATATCGATTTCGCGCAACGTCCAGCTTCGGTCGCACAAAGATGATTAAGGACGTTTGTAACTGCTAAACGATCACTGTATCAGGGCGGTATGCTTTCGACAACGCTTGCGAGTGCGCCCCGTCCGGGGCCTTGCGGCACCGTGTTTGTTGGCCGGTGTCGGATTGCCCGGACGTTGCTTGGTGTCGACTTTGTCCTAGACCGATGCGGATCAGGAGTCGGGCTGATCGTCGTCGTTGGCACTGGTGTCGACCGACGCCGAATTGCCGTTGCGCGTTAAATCCATCAGTGGCTCGATTAGGTCCATCGGGAGTGGAAAGACGATCGTTGAGTTATTGTCGCCGGCGATGTCCACGAGAGTCTGCATATAGCGAAGCTGTATCGCCTGTGGTTCGGTCGACAGTTGTTGCGCGGCCAGCGATAGATTCTCGGCGGCTTGGCGCTCACCCTCAGAGTTGATGACCTTGGCGCGCCGGGCGCGCTCCGCTTCGGCTTGGCGTGCGATGGCCTTGGTGATGTTTTCTTCGAGATCGACCTGTTTGATCTCGACGTTGGCGACTTTGATGCCCCACGGGTCGGTGTGCTGGTCCAGTATTTCCTGGATGTCGGTGTTGAGCTTTTCACGCGAGGCCAGCATCTCGTCGAGTTCATGCTGGCCGAGCACGCTGCGTAGCGTGGTCTGGGCGAGTTGGCTGACGGCATCGCGATAATCGGCAACCTCGACCACGGCCTTGTCGGATTCGATAACGCGGAAGTACACGACCGCATTGACCTTGACCGAGACGTTGTCGCGCGAGATGACGTCCTGCGGCGGCACATCCATGACCGAGACGCGCGTGTCGATCTTGAACATCCGCTGCAGGACAGGGACCACGAAAAACAAGCCTGGCCCTTTGACGCCGGTCATGCGACCGAGCGTAAACATCACACCTCGTTCGTATTCCGGCAGCACACGGAGTGATACCGCGATCAAGATCGCGACCAGCACGACTACGCCGACGATGATTTGCAGTCCCATGGCGCTATCCTTCCAGGTGGGTCGAATTGGATTGTGGCATGGGCTCGACTTCAACGGTAAGGCCGGATACGGCAACCACCTGCGCCCGCGCATCCTGCTTGAGCGGTGTTTGCGTGCGAGCGCGCCATGATTCGCCGTGTAGCCAGACCCGACCTTCACGTTCGAATGTGCCAATCGCCACACACTCGCTGCCGATCAGCCCGCCAGTGGCTGTATGGATGCGCGCCCGTCGCGCGCGTCTGAACAGGATCGCCGTTAGCGTGAGGATACTTGCAGCTGCCAGTGCGATCACGACAATCAGTGCAATGGGCACCTGAAACGCGGCCGCCGATGTGTTCATGAGCATGACACAGCCGAATACGAATGCCGCGGTGCCGCCGAGGCCAAGGGCGCCGAAACTCGGCACGAATGCCTCGGCAATCATGAGCGCGACGCCGAGCGCTGCCAGACCTAGGCCGACGTAGTTGACGGGTAGCATGTGAAAGCCGTAAAGCCCGATGAATAGAGACAGGGTGCCAATCGTGGCCGGCACGGCCGTCCCGGGCGCAAATAGCTCGCCGATCAGGCCGATGATACCGATCACGAAAAATACAAGTGCCACACTCGGCTGGGTGATAAAACCAATCAATTGGGTACGCCACCCAGGGTGTGTCTTGGTCACCGATAAACCGGATGTGTGTAGCGTTACGCTATTGCCGTGGATTTGCAGTTGGCGACCATCCAACCGGTTCAAAAGTTCGTTTGTGTTCGGCGCGATCAGGTCGATAACGCCTTTGGATCGGGCTGTCTGTGCGCTGATGCTCGCGCCGGCGCGGACGGCATTCTCGGTCCAGTCGGCGTTGCGATCGTTGGTTTCGGCCAGGCTACGAATATAGGCCACCGCGTTGTTGACGATCTTGCGGCGCTCGGCGGTTTGGCTGTCGGCGGGTGCGTTTTGATTGGCTTTGCCGGCTGAATCCTTTGGATTCGAATTGTTGGGGTTTGATGGGTCGTTTTGCGTTGAACCGGGCGTCGTCGGCACACCGCCGGGTCCGAGTGTTACCGGCGTTGCGGCACCGACATTGGTCGCCGGCGCCATCGCCGCGATATCGCAGGCATACAGGATATAGGTGCCGGCACTCGCCGCGCGGGCACCGCTGGGCGCTACGTAACAGATAATCGGCACCTGACTCGCCAGCACGGTTTTGACAATCTGGCGCATGGAGCGTGCGAGCCCGCCCGGCGTGTCCAGCCGCAGAATGACCGCTGGCGCGTCCGCGTTGGCGGCGGCGGGTAGTGCGTGATTGATGTGACGCACGGTGGCCGGACCAATCGGCCCGGTGACGGCGATTTCGTGCGCGGGCTCAGTGCTGGCGCACGGGGCGTATATGCCTGCGATAGACGCTGCGAAGAACAGGATGGCGAATATGCAGCGTCGCATCGGGCAGGGCGGTGAAAGCCCGGCCGCCCGCTGTGTGTTGCCAAAAACAGGGCTGTGATCGACCGCGTTTGAAATCACGAGCTGTCCTGAGCGTCGGAGACGACCGGTCGCCTGCTTGGGCGAACGGTTTGTTACTTGACTTTATCAGGCGCGGTGGATGGCGCGTCCATACAGTCCGATGATGCACGTGACTAATCCACGGTTGGTCCCGTGGCTTATGGCGAGTCCCTCGAGGTTAAATTTTCAAAGGACAGATCGGATCGTTTTGCCTTTTGATTGACCTCGCGGCTTCAGCCGCGAGGTCAGTCGATCCGCTTTCGCGCGAGCAGCGGCGAGCGGTTGTGGCACCGCTTCGTTGCTGCTCGATGGCAGGCTTTAGCTCGCCCGCCCCGCACGCTTGCGGTCGGCCTCGGTCAGGCCGCGTTTGCGTACACGGATTGCCGAGGGGGTGACTTCCACTAGTTCGTCGTCGTTGATGAACTCGATGGCTTCTTCCAGCGACATGCGAACGGGCGGCGTCAGGTCGATATTTTCATCGGAACCCGCTGCGCGCACGTTGGTGAGCTGCTTGGCCTTCTGCACATTGACAGTCAGGTCGTTTTCGCGAGCGTGGATACCCACAACCATGCCTTCGTAAATGTCGTCGTTCGGCGCGATCATCATCTGGCCGCGATCCTGCAGATTGAAGATGGCGTAAGCGACGGCTTTACCGGAAGCGGTGGCGATCATGGCGCCGGCACGGCGCTGGCCGAGCGCCGAGGATTGCATCGGTGCGTAGTGGTCGAACACGTGGGTGACGATGCCGGTGCCGGAGGTCAGGCTCATGAATTCGGTCTGGAAACCGATCAACCCGCGGGAAGGCACGGTGAATTCAAGCCGCACGCGGCCCTGGCTGTCCGGTTGCATATCGGAGAGTTGGCCGCGGCGTTGGTTGAGCGCATCGATCACCGAGCCCTGATGTTCGGTATCGATATCACACATGACACGCTCGAATGGTTCGCACACTTGGCCGTCGATTTCGCGCGTGACGACTTCCGGTCGCGACACCGCCAGCTCGTAACCTTCGCGCCGCATGGTTTCCAGCAGCACCGACAGGTGCAACAGGCCGCGACCGGATACGGTGAAACGATCAGCATCACCACCGGATGCGACGCGCAGGGCGACGTTGGACTGGAGCTCTTTGTCCAGCCGTTCGCGGATTTGACGGCTGGTGAGATAACTACCCTCGAGGCCCGCCATAGGCGATTTATTGACCTCGAACGTCATGCTCATGGTTGGCTCGTCAACGGTCAGCGCCGGCAGGGATTCCGGCTGTTCCGGATCACAGAGCGTATCGGAAATGGCCAATTGATTGCTGCCGGTAAAGGCCACGATCTGCCCGGCCGAAGCACGTTCGACTTCGACGCGATCCAGGCCGAGAAAGCCGAAAATCGATGCGACTTTGGCGGAGCGCACACCGCCGTCGCGATCCACGATTCGGACCTGGCTGTTGGTCTGGATGCTGCCGCGGGCCACACGCCCGATACCGATCTGGCCTACGAAACTGTTGTAGTCCAGCGTGGTTATCTGCATTTGGAATGCGCCCTCATCGGCCACCGGCGGTGCCGGTACTCGGTCGACGATGGTCTCGAAAAGTGGCGTCAAATCGCCGTCGCGCACATTCTCATCGTGTCCGGCGTAGCCACTAATTGCCGAGGAGTACAGCATCGGGAAGTCGAGCTGTTCGTCGGTCGCGCCCAAGCCGTCGAACAGATCGAACGTGCGAGTCAGCACGGTATCTGGCCGGGAGCCCTCGCGGTCAATCTTGTTGACCACCACAATGGGTTTTAAGCCGAGTGCGAAAGCTTTTTCGGTGACAAAGCGGGTCTGCGGCATCGGCCCGTCGACTGCGTCGACGAGCAACAAAACGGAGTCGACCATCGACAACACGCGCTCGACTTCGCCGCCGAAATCGGCGTGACCGGGCGTGTCGACGATGTTGATGTGGTAGACCGTATCCGATCGCGGGTCGCGCCACTCGATCGCCGTGTTCTTGGCTGTAATCGTGATGCCGCGCTCGCGTTCCTGATCATTGACGTCCATGATCCGGTCGGACGCGTCCTCGCGTGCCGTGAGTGTGCCGGACTGTTGCAGCAGACCGTCAACGAGCGTTGTTTTGCCGTGATCGACGTGCGCGATAATGGCAATGTTGCGAATCGTGGCGGGCATGGCTTGTGGCATTGCGTTCAGGTTAACGCGCCATTATGACATGTAAGACGCTTAGATGTGTGGCTCTCTGTCTTGCTAGTACCAACGACTGGGTTTGATCTTTCATCTTGGCGCTGTGGCGATGGTGGGATCAGAGTGCGGTGTCTGGGAAGCCGTTTGCCGAGATGGTGTTGCAGAGATTGGCCCATTCACAGCCGTGGCATGCAGCTCTTACATCGCCTGCAACAAATGCCTGGCGCAGCTGGGCAACGAGCTTGGGATCGAAATCAAGCGACGCGCCGGGACGGATGGTTTGGCCTAACAGAGGTTCAACATCCCGCGCGGCGAGCCGGTCGTTTTCGACCACACGTTGTTCCAAGCAATGCGGATGCGCATTGCCTTCGAGCAGTGGGGCACAAATATCATCCGGCCCCTCGACAATTCGAACGGGTTCACAGCCTTTAATACGTTCGATAACCCGATCGTAATTCGCTATGAAATCAGCGTTGTAGCCCTTGCCAATATAGGTGAGCGTACAAAGCAGGTGATGGGGCCGAAGACAAACGCTCAACTTTGTCTGAGTCGGCGCTTGCCTTGCGCGATCATCGTGAGCGTGAGCGTCGCTAATCCGGACTTAAGCAGTGCGCCGAGCAGAAACGGTGTAACCCCGGTGGCGATCGCCTTGCTCGGGCCGATCATGACGGCGAGCCAAGCCGCGCCGATAGCCAGTATCGCTGCATGGCCAGCCAAAATGTTGATAAAGGCGTAGCCGGGCCGGGATCCGTCGCAGCCGCGCTCGGCCAACCAACCGATCATCATGCTGGCCGGGATGAACGCCAATAGGTAGCCGCCTGTCGGGCCGAGAAAATGAATCAGGCCGCCGGTGCCATTGGCCAGAACGGGAAATCCGAGCGCGCCTTCAGTCAGCCAAGCCATAATGGTCAAGCCGCCGCGCCGCCAGCCGAATAGCGCGCCCACCAGCACCACAGCGAATGTCTGCATGGTGATTGGCACCGGCAACATGGGCACAGAAAGCCAAGACGCCAGTGCCAGAAAAAGTGTGCCGGCAAAGATAGCGGCGGCCTGCCACCCGATGGAACGACCCCGCCAAGTCAGAATGCTCGAAATAGGTTCGGCGGTGGATGAGTCGGAATAGGCCATGATGTCGGTCTCGGCGGTTTGTGGTTGCAAACAGTATCGGTGCCGGTGGCAATAGCCTTAGTTTAAGCACCGTTGCTGTCTATGACAGGTTTGTAAATCACGAACTGGCTCTGATTATGCCGCTATCGGGGCATTGGGTCTAATACGTTTAAGGCGATGCCGCGCTGCGGCTGACGAACGGTACAAACTGCCTTGATGACCGATGCGTTTTGGACGCAAGCACAAAAGTGCAGTTAGTTATCGTGAGTCGCTTGCGCCGTATTGAAGATTCGCGCCGTCCCCAGACAGCGCCGCTTGGATAGCGTAAAGATGGTCCAGAGTTTTGAGGCCCCGGTTATGCCTTGGGCCGTTGATAGCAGGGGCTCTATACGGAAGGATCTGCCAGCGGCTGCTAAAATTTGGCCATGACTGATTATCCGAGCTTGCAGCGCTGTGTTGGCGAGACGCCGCTTGTGCGGTTGCGCCGGCTTCCGGGCGCGACGTCGAATACCCTGTTGGCCAAGCTGGAAGGGGATAATCCGGCTGGGTCGGTTAAGGATCGGCCGGCGTATAGCATGATCCGCCGCGCGGCTGAACGCGGTGAGATCGAGCCGGGCGATACATTGATCGAGGCCACCAGTGGCAATACGGGCATCGCGCTGGCCATGGTCGCGGCCATGGAAGGCTACCGTTTGCGGCTGATTATGCCGGAGACGGCCAGCGAAGAACGCCGCGCGACGATGCGCGCTTATGGCGCCGAGCTCATTTTGGTGAGCGCGGACGAGGGCATGGAAGGTGCCCGCGATCTGGCCCAGCAGATGCAACGTAACGGTGAGGGACAGGTGTTGGATCAATTCGCCAATGCCGACAATCCGCGCGCCCACTACGAGACCACTGCGCCGGAAATCTGGCGTGCGACCGGCGGCCGGATTACCCACTTCGTTGCGACCATGGGGACCACGGGCACTATCATGGGCTGTTCGCGTTTTTTCAAAGAACAGAACCCGGATATCCAGATTATTGGTGTGCAGCCGGCGGGCGAGTCGAGTATTCCGGGGATCCGGGCGTGGCCCGAGGCGTATCTGCCGTCGATTTTCGAGCGCGAACGTGTGGATCGTATCGTCAATGTGGCGCAAGACGATGCCGAGTCGACCATGAAAGCCCTCGCACGTGAAGAAGGCATCTTTTCCGGACCATCGTCGGGCGGCAGCGCGTTCGGGGCACTGACCGTCGCGCGTGAGGCCAGTGATGCGACGATCGCGATGATTATTTGTGACCGCGGCGATCGCTATCTGTCGACCGGTGTGTACGACAAGCCGGAATGAGCGTGGTCGAGATATCGCGATTCATATCGCAGACTAGGTTGATGCCGTGAGTCGCCGTTCGCGGCAGAAACAACCGCACCCGCGTGGGCTAACCACGATCGTCGATTTGGCCGACAGCGGACGCGGTGTCGGGCGGGATGACGACGGTAAAGCGGTGTTTGTACGCGACGCGTTGCCGGGCGAGCAGGTCATCTATCGGCCAACGCGGCGGAAGTCTGGCTATGACGAAGCCGAGCTGGCGACGCTACTGAGCGCGACCGACGAGCGCGTCACGCCTGGCTGTAAACACTTCGGTGTTTGCGGTGGCTGCGCGGTCCAGCACGCTAGCCCCGAGGCACAACGCGCCTACAAACAACAACAGTTGGTCGATGCGTTGACACGTGTCGGTGGCGTGACGCCCGAGGCCATGCGCGAGCCGATCACGGGGCCAGCTTGGCACTACCGTCGCCGCGCCCGGTTGGGGGTGAAATATGTGCCGAAGAAAGGCGGCACGTTGGTCGGGTTTCGCGAGCGTGGGGCGCCATTTATCGCACAGCTATCGCGTTGCCACGTGCTGACAGCGGATGTCGGTCAGCGCTTGACCGAATTGGGCCAACTGATCGACGGCCTGTCGATTCGTGAGCGTGTGCCACAGATCGAAGTCGCCGCCGCCGACAACGTGACAGCCTTGGTTTTTCGTGTGCTCGATCCACCGAGCGAAGCCGACCATGCCCGGTTGCTTGATTTCGGGGCCCGTTTGGGTTTTTCCATCTATCTACAGCCGGGTGGTGAGCAAACCATTGCGCCACTGGCGGCCGATGCACCGGCGCTGTACTACGACCTGCCACGATTCGAAACGCGGTTGTTTTTCCAACCCAGCGATTTCGTGCAGATCAACGCGGCTATCAATGCGCGGCTGGTCGACGCCGTTGTGGCGGCATTGGATGTTGATGCCGATGACGCCGTGCTGGAATTGTTCGCCGGGCTTGGCAACCTAAGCGTTCCCATCGCTCGCCGAGCGGGGCGCGTTGTGGCCGTCGAAGGCGAAGAGGCGCTCGTCGCACGTGGTCGCGAGAACGCGGCATTCAATGGCGCGGCTAACATCGAACACCATAAGGCGGATTTGTTCGAGCCTGGCGAGGCACCCATCTGGGCGGGGCGTTATGACACCGTGGTTATCGACCCGCCGCGCGCCGGTGCGGCGCAAGTGTTGGATTTAGTGGCTGCTACCGGCGCACGCCGGGTCGTCTACTGCAGTTGTCATCCGGCTACACTCGCGCGCGACGCCGATGTGCTCGTCCATCAGCATGGTTACTGTCTAAGCAGCGCCGGCGTGGCCGACATGTTCCCGCATACCGCACATGTCGAGTCGGTTGCAGTGTTTGACCGGCCATAACGCTGGTGCGGATTACCCAGCGATTTATCCAGCAATTGGCTGCCAGCGGCATGCTGTCCTTCGGCTTTTCCTCGCAACCGGTTCGGAATCTCTTTGGTGTCGACCGAACCAGCAACTATAGCCTTGCGCTCGCACGTCGAGGCGCTTGGTATTCATACTGTTACGAGAATGGCTGATAGGGCGGCGATCCATGCCGCTATGATTTCAACGCAACAAGAGTTTGATTGAACGCAGATCATGGCAACGGAAATCGAACGTAAATTTTTGATCAGTGACGCCACTTGGCGTAACCAGACGCATGCCTCGCGCCACTACGAGCAGGGGTATCTCTGTGGTCGCGGACCTGCCTCGATTCGCGCACGCATCGACGGCGATAGCGCGCGGTTGAATATTAAAGCGGCTGAGATTGGTACTACCCGTGCTGAGTACGACTACGAAATCCCGCTGGCTGATGCTCGCCACATGATCGATCATATGTGTGTCGCCAGTCCGGTGAAAAAGATACGCTACTGGGTCGAACACGCGGGCCACATCTGGGAAATTGACGAGTTCGCGGGGGATAACGCACCGCTTATCGTGGCTGAGATTGAACTGGACGACGCCGACGAAGCGTTCGACAAGCCAGACTGGCTCGGCACCGAAGTAACCGACGACGAGCGCTACTACAACCACGCGTTGGCGTTGGCGCCGTATGCGACCTGGAGGTGATGTGAGCAGTGTCCCGCGCATTACGATCGACCTCGGTCGACAACGTCTGACTCTGGAGCGCGAAGCCGTCGCGGCGCTCGAATACCCCGTATCGACAGCGGCACGCGGTGCCGGCGAGCGTAACGGCAGCAATCAGACACCGCGCGGCACGCACCGTATTCGTGCTCGAATTGGCGATGGCGCACCAATCGGCACAGTGTTCAAAGGGCGTCGACCAACCGGCGAAATATACTCGGAGGCGTTGGCTGCCGAGGCGCCGCGGCGCGACTGGATCTTGACCCGCATTTTGTGGCTGTGCGGCTGCGAGCCGGGTGTCAACCGCTTTGGCGATGTCGACACCATGCGCCGCTATATCTACATCCACGGCATGCCCGATAGCGTTGACCTTGGCCAACCCGGCTCCATCGGCTGTATCCGTATGCGAAACGTCGACGTGATCGATTTGTTCGACCGGGTTCCCGTTGGCACGCCGGTTGATATTCATGAGTGAGCCACGCGCGCCGGGCGCGCTCTGGGTGGATGTGGCCGGTACGACGTTGACCGAGGCCGACCGCTCACTGCTGGCTCATCCCGATGTGGGCGGTGTGATTCTGTTTACCGCCAACTACCGTGATCCGGTGCAATTGGCATCGCTTACCGAGGCGATACGGCAGGTCGATCCCGAGTTGCTGGTGATCGCCGACACCGAAGGTGGCCGGGTGCAACGGTTTCGCGATGGTTTTACTGGCCTGCCGCCGATGCGTGCGCTGGGTCGTGCTTATGCCCGCGATGCGCAATGGACACTTGGCGCGGCGGAAGAAATCGGTTGGCTACTGGGGGGCGAGCTTCTAGCGGTTGGCGTCGATGTGCCGCTAGCACCGGTGGTCGACGTGGCAGCCGCAGTGTCGGCGGTGATTGGTGAGCGTGCATTGTCGGATGATCCGGAAGCTGTCGCCGAACTCGCGTGGGCGCTAATCAAGGGGTTGCGCTCGGGCGGCATGGTGGCGACCGCCAAACATTTTCCTGGTCACGGCGCCGTGACTGCTGATTCGCATCACGAGCTGCCGGTGGACGAACGATCGCAGGCGGCCTTGGCGTCGGAGCTGTTTATTTACGAGCGATTGATTGCCGACGGTTTGGAATCGGTGATGCCCGCTCACGTGCGCTATCCCGCATTCGACGATACACCAGCCAGTTTGTCGAGCACGTGGCTTGGCGAGTGGCTGCGTGGTCGGCTCGGTTTTACGGGCGCGGTGATCAGCGATGATCTGGCAATGGCTGGTGCCGCACCGGGTGGTATGCCATCGGCACGCGCCCATGCTGCGCTGGCGGCCGGATGTGATTTTCTGCCGCTGTGTCACGATCGCGCGTCGGTCGAAGTTGCGGTGCAGACAATTGCCGAGACCGATACCGGGGCCGCCGCCGTACGGCGTGCTGAATTCAGCGCACACGTGCGTGCGCGTCAGGCCGGTGCTATCCGTCTGGATAGCGATGCGGGCCGAGAGCGCGCTGATCAGGCACGCTCGTTGGCAGCGGCGTTAATCGACGAAACCTAACGCGCCTGCTATGGCCGGTTGAAGACGGATAATCGAACTTATGCACGATCTGCATGTGGCGCTGCTGCCGTGAATCTTAGACAATATTGCGCCTACAAGAACAGGCCTATGGCCGCGACCCCCGTTCGTCACATCCACCCCGATCGCAAAGAGTCTCGATGACCGGATTCAATCACCGATTAGAACGCCATTGCCCTCGTGTCGGCCGTAATGCGCGTCCCACCGGAGGCCAGTAAAAATGGCCAGCCCCGAAGCCAAACTCAGCCTGCACGATGAAGCCGATGCGGTGTATCGGCATGCGGAAAAAGTGGTAAGTGCGGAAGAGTTAGAGCAATGCTATCGCCGAATGGCGGACGAGATCAGCGCACAACTAGCGGGCCAGAACCCGGTTATCGTCTGTGTCATGCTCGGCGGCATGGTGCCGAGCGTGCGCATCATGGAGTGCCTCGATTTTGGGTTTGAGCTGGACTATCTCCACGCGACCCGCTACGGCAGCGCCATTAGCGGCAGCACCTTGGCCTGGAAAGTCAGCCCCCGGACCGATCTGACCGATCGGCATGTGCTGGTCTTGGACGACATCGTGGACGAGGGCCATACGTTAGCCGAAATTCAAGGAGCACTGCGCGCGCAGCGCCCGGCCTCGCTGACCACGGCAGCGCTTCTGAATAAACAGCACGCGCGCCGTGTAGACGATGTCTCGGTCGAGATTGTCGGCGCCAATGTGCCGGACCGCTATGTGTTTGGCGGTGGCATGGACTACCGCGGCTATTTTCGCCAACTGCGGGCGATCTGGGCGATGGCGGAAGACGCTTCGTAACGACTACAACCGTCGGCGTCATCGGCGACAGCGCGAGTCCAGCGTGCTCTGGACTCGCCAATGCCCGCACGTCGAGTCCAACAACGCTTGAGGCGGGACCGGCCGGGCCATGATAGTCCGTAGACGATGCACTACGAGGCAGGCAGCGTCAGGCACTGCATCGATTCACTTGCAAAAGTGGTTGAATCTAGAATCCAAAGTGGATAATCAGCCGGGAGCGGGCCCAGGGCATCGCGCGCTCAAATGGTGTTGCCACGATTCAAAAAGGGCCGACCTCGAGACAAAATAGAGTCGCTTCGCGGTCGTCAAACCCCCACCTGAGTGAATCTGGCGAGATTCATCCTTTTGGAAAAAATTGTCATAGCCTTTCCCAATGGTGTTGTTCGAGAACGCCTTGCCAGGGAATGGTGCGGCCTACAAAAATAAACCTGAATATGCGCCGCCAGTGTTAATCGCCGTTTATCTCAGGATTGGCAAAAGAATGATTTGACAATGGTTTAGAAATTTGAAAAAAGTTTCGAACCGCACTCGTATGAGCGATAAAATGGGGAACAAAAGGGAGTTCTTAGGCCATGAAAATCAGATATCGAGACTGCACGCGTCCGAGATCATCCTCTAATTGGGGAAAAAATTCCCGAAAAATCATATGCTATGGGGGCATTTTATTTGGCGTCATGGCTGGTGGAATCGCTTCTTCAGCAACGGCTGGATCGTCCAGTGGAGCAAGCCCAGACGTGTCCGTTGGAATGGTACTGAAGACTCTGTCGAATCCGTACTTCGGTGCGATGCAGTCTGCAGCTCAAAAGGAGGCAAAGGCTAAAGGCGTGGATCTTACGGTCAAGGCAGGCCGCTATGATGGCGATGTTTCCACTCAGATTTCGGCGGTCCAGACTTTCATAAGCCGCGGGGTCGATGCCATCGCTATTGTTCCCAATGTTTCTTCGGGCCTGGGCCGCGCTCTGAAGAAAGCTAAGCAGCAAGGCATCGCCGTGATTGCTGTCGATACCACCGTCAAGCCCAAGTCGTTGTCGTCGAGTTTCGTAGCGACTAACAACCTTAAAGCGGGCAAGCTCAATGGGAAGTGGGTCAAGCAGATAATGAAGGGCGAAGATCCAGTAGTTACCTTGTTGGAAGGTACGCCCAGCTCATCGGTTAACCGAGATCGGATGAATGGGTTCCTTAACGGCTTCGGAATGGAAAAGTCTGACGCCAATATCGATTTGATAACCCATGGTGACCGTGGCAAGGCGCAAACGGCTATGGAGAATGCGTTGGCTAAGAATCCCAACATCAACTTGGTGTGGACCATCAACGAGCCAGCAGCGCTTGGTGCTGCCGCGGCAATCAGAGAATTTGGAAAAACTGGGGAGGTCACAATCGTTTCGATGGATGGCTCGTGTCGCGGTATCAGAGCCGTTAAGGCGGGCAAAATCGATACCGACGTAATGCAATTTCCGTCCAAGATGGCGGCCAAGGCCATTGATTTGTCTCTCAAAGCAGCGCGCGGGGAGGATATTCCCAGCCGAATCGATACGGGTGAAGTGCTTATCACCCAAAATCCGCAAGACGGTGTCCCTAGCAAGGGCGTCGAATATGGTTTGAAACATTGCTGGGGTAGCTAATGGTTAACGCTTTGGCTACAACCGTTGGTCAACGTTTCGGTAAAGCAGTGGTATCGACCGCAAGAGTTGGCCAGCAGGCCGGACTTCTTGGGCCCGTTGTGGCGTTGGTTGCGTTGTGTGTGATTTTTAGCTTGGCAGCGCCCAGGTTTGGCACTGTAAGTAATTTCATGCTCATCGCGCAGCAGGTGGTCACGGTCGGTACGCTGGCCATTGGCCAGGCGCTAATCATCCTCGTCGCGGGGATCGATTTGGCCAACGGTGTCGTGATGGTTTTATCCACGGTCGTCATGGCGAGTTTGGCGACCTCCGGCGTGCCGATCCCGTTGGCCGTTCTCTGCGGCTTTGCCGTAGTGCTTTGCATCGGCGTATTTGAAGCCGGAACTGTGGCGGGGCTGGGGCTGACGCCGTTTATCATAACGTTAGGCCTGTTTACCGCCACACGTGCTGGAGCCCAGATTTGGGCTGGAGGTGCGCCGGTCACTGGCGTGCCATCGGGATTACTCGTGTTGGGCGACACGTGGTATATAGCTGGGGCCGCGGTTCCGATTGGACCACTTGTAATGATCGGCGTGTTGCTCGTGACGTGGTACGCGCTGAGCCAAACTGCTTGGGGGCGGCATGTTTACGCAGTGGGTAATGATCCTGCGGCTGCACGGTTGTCCGGCGTACGGGTCAAATGGGTGCTGGCGTCAGTTTATCTTGCGGCATCGATCATATACGGGATCACCGCGCTGCTCTTCCTGGGCCGCACTACTGTGGCTGATCCCAGTGCTGGCTTGATGTTTAATCTCGAAAGCATCACTGCGGTCGTGATTGGTGGCATAAGCCTCTTTGGCGGGCGAGGCAGCGTTATTGGCGCCTTGGTCGGCGCTCTTATTGTGGGCGTGCTTCGCAATGGTCTGACGATCGTTGGCATCGATGCTTTGTACCAACACATCGCCGTCGGTTTGCTCGTTATCCTAGCTGTCGGTTTGGATCGAGTGCGAACCCGAGAGAGAGGGTAATCCCGTGATCGGAGCAACCAACGATAAAGAGCGTACCGGGATGACGCCGGACTACACGGCTACTCCGGTACTTGAAGCCCGTGGTATTTCGAAGTACTACGGGCGTATCACCGCACTCGACCATGCCGACTTCGCCATTTATCCGGGTGAAATAGTTGCCATTGTCGGCGACAACGGAGCTGGCAAGTCCACTTTGACCAAGATTATCTCTGGGGCATTGGTTCCGGATACGGGATCGGTGTTGCTTAATGGTCAGCCCGTACACTTACAGAGCCCTCTGGATGCGCGAGAGCACGGTATCGAAACCGTTTATCAGACCCTCGCAGTTGCGCCTGCTCTCGATATTGCCAGTAATCTATTTCTCGGTCGTGAGAAACGTGTTCGCGGGATATTAGGAACTGTCTTTCGCAAGCTGGATAAACGAGGCATGCACCGCCAGGCGCACGAGAATCTGTCCACTCTCAAGATTGGTTTGAACTCAACGAGCCAACTCGTCGAAACGCTATCCGGTGGTCAGCGACAAGGCGTAGCCGTTGCGCGGGCAATTTCGTGGAGCCGTAAGGTCGTCATAATGGATGAGCCGACCGCTGCGCTAGGTGTCCAAGAGTCAAGCATGGTGCTGGACCTTATTCGGCAAGTGCGTGCTCGCGGTATTCCTGTTGCGATCATCAGTCACGATATGCCGCAAGTGTTTAAAATCGCGGACCGTGTTCAGGTGATGCGCCTGGGATGCCGTGCGGGCACTGCCTATCCAAGTCAGGACTCCATGGAGGACGTCGTTGGGCTAATCACGGGGGCGCGTACCCAACAAAAATCTGAAGCCGATATGGCCTCAGAATCGTAAATGCTGGCTTGGTCCACTGAGACGATGACGCCGACGACTGTGTTGCCGTCGGGTTGTAATCAAAATAGCGCACTTGGGCGCGAATGCGGTAAACATTCGTCGGTGTCGTTGGCCGTGGGGCTGGCCGGGTTATTCGTTGGTGCTACTTTGTTCGCTAATCCACGCAATAGCGTCGGCTTTGTCGTCGAATCGGTAGATGCCGAATTTGGCGTTGGAAAAAAGGCGATTGATCAGCGGGCCGCCTTTGGCTAGCCAGCGGTTGTCGGTGACCAGCGCGAGGCGATTGAATTGACGCCAGTGTTTCAATGCGCGCTTGAGATCGCTCAACATCGAGCGGACGGGCACGCCGCCTAAGCTGTGGAGCTCGACGTAGACGCCGAGTTTGTTGTGGCGCTCGAGTCGATCTTCGACAGCATCGATCACCGAGCTGGCGTCGTCGGAACTGATTGGCCCGTCGATGGCGAGGGCGAGGACGAAGTCGACTTCAAAAGGCAGTATTCTGATCATGACTGTCAGCAAGCTGTAATGTTGCGGCAAGTTTCGGCGCCGCTGCGCGAATCGTCAAACCCGGCGGGTGCGGCATTGCAAATGGCGCGTTGCATCGTCATATAGTGTCGCCGTAACACGGAGAGCCTTATGCACGAATCATCAGCCGACAACCAAACACCAGAAGGCGACGAGCCAGTCGATATCGGCGGCCTATCGATTAAGCGCTCGGTGATCACCGAAGTGCTGCCTGAGCCCGAACGTTTCGAGCGCCACCGCGCCGAAGCGCTGGCCGTCGACGAAGCCATGAGCAAAAACAACGGTGATATCCCGGCTTATGTCAACGAATGGCCGCAAGAGCGGATCGAAGCCGTAGTGGCGACGTTGAAAGAACTGGGGAGTCTGCGCTCCGAGGCCCAGCGTCAGCTAAAAGAAAGTAATGACAACGCCGGCGACGATAGCCAGCATTCCGAGGAGCGCCCGGTCAGCCAGCTTTTTCGCCACGGGAATGGTTAGAGACTAACTGGCTTCGGCGGCCAGCGTTTGTGGTGCGTTAGCCAGGCCCAGTTCAGCCAGTGGTGCGCGAGTTGGTGTGCCAAGTTTTTCCAGCAGCACGGCCAACGTTTGCGCGCGTGTGGCGACATCCGGCATGTCGACAAAAAATACCAGCCGTGCGTCGCCTTCCAGGCGATATGCCGTGGGGTCTGACTGGGCCAGGCTGATCAGCAATTCTGGATCGATGCGTCCGGCTGCGCCGAAATGCAGCCGACCGACGTCCGGCCCGGCTTCCAGTTTTTTCAAGCCTAATTCCTGCCCTGATAGTCGTAGCGCGGCGGCGGCCAGCAGTGTCTCGGCCGGTTCCGGCAGCAGGCCGAAACGGTCGATCAACTCGACTTTCAGTGCGCGCAGTTCGTCGGCGGTCGTGGCACTGCTAATGCGTTTATAAAGCACCAGCCGCATGTGCACGTCGGGGATGTATTCTTCGGGTAGCAGTGCGGCCGCGCCCAACTCGACTTCGGTGGCGGACGGCAAGGCGTCGACGTCGGTGTCCGGCACGTCTCCGCTTTGATAGGCATTGGTCGCGCGGTCGAGCATCTGGCGATACAGATCGAAGCCGACCTCGGCGATCTGCCCGGATTGGCCTTCACCGAGTAGTTCGCCAGCACCGCGGATTTCTAAGTCATGGGTGGCCAGCGCAAACCCAGCGCCCAGATCGCCCATCGAAGCCAGGGCGTCGAGGCGCTTCTCAGCGTCCGGCGTCATGCTGCCCTCGAGAGGGGTTAGCAGGTAAGCATAGGCGCGGTGGTGCGACCGTCCGACGCGGCCGCGTAGCTGATGCAACTGAGCCAGGCCGAAGTTGTCGGCGCGATCGATGATGATGGTGTTGGCTGACGGGACGTCGATGCCGGATTCGACGATGGTGGTGCATAGAAGCACGTCGAAGCGCCGGTGGTAGAAATCCAGCATAACGTTTTCAAGCTCGCGCTCGTGCATCTTCCCGTGGGCGATGCGGATCCGCGCTTCGGGCACGATTTCGGCAAGTTCGCGTGCCTTGCGGTCGATATCGCGGACTTGGTTATAAACGTAGTAGATCTGGCCGCCACGACGCATCTCGCGGCCGACGGCCTCGGTGATCAGTGCGCTGTCGTAGCGTGAGACGAATGTCTGGATCGCCAGCCGCGTATCCGGCGGTGTGGCGATGATCGACAGATCCCTGAGGCCGGAGAGGCTCATGTTCAGCGTGCGCGGGATCGGTGTCGCGGTCAGGGTCAGCAGGTCGACCTGTGCGCGCAGGTTCTTGATCTGCTCTTTGTGACGCACGCCGAATCGATGCTCTTCGTCGACGATCAGTAAGCCCAGCTTATTGAACTTGATATCGTTTGCCAGCAGACGGTGGGTGCCGATGACGATGTCGAGGTTGCCGTTGGCCATCTCGGCAAGCATCTGTTCGCGCTGCTTGCCGGTGCGCAGCCTCGATAGGGCGCCAATGCGCACCGGCCAATCGGCGAATCGGTCGGAAAAACTCTGGTCATGCTGTTGGGCGAGCAGGGTTGTCGGTACCAGCACGCAGACTTGATAGCCGGCATTGATCGCGGTGAACGCTGAACGCAGCGCGACCTCGGTTTTGCCGAAGCCGACATCGCCGCAGACGACGCGGTCCATGGGCGTCGGTGCGGCGAGATCGGACAGCACGTCATCGATTGCGCGTTGCTGATCGGGCGTTTCGGTGAACGGAAAATCGGCGACAAATGTGGCGTGATCGTTGGGATCCGCGACCAGCGATGTCCCCTGGCGTGCCGCGCGCCGTGCTTGAATTTCCAGCAGTTCGGCCGCTGTGTCGCGGGCGCGCTGGGCTGCTTTTTTGCGTGCCTTGGCCCAGCGGTCGTTGCCCAAGCGATGGAGTGGGGCGGTATCGGCGTCGCCGCCGGTGAATCGATGGACCAGATGCAGTGAGCCGACCGGGACATAGAGCAAGTCACCATCGGCGTATTCAATGGTGGCGAACTCGTTTTCAACGCCGCCAGCGGAAAGTTTTTGTAGACCGTGATAGCGACCAACGCCGTTGTCCTGATGGACAACCGGTGCGCCGGGGGCCAGATCACTTAGTTCGCGGATCGCGGTTTCGGGATCGCGCGCCGGGCGTTTGCGGCGTTTTTTCGTTGGCGGTTTCGAGCCGGTCAGCTGGCTTTCAGCGATGAGTGCCAGGCCATCTTCGGCGAGCACAAAGCCAGCCTCGAGCGGCGCGGATGTCACCGCGATCCGCTTGTTACCGTCCACAAAATCGTGCCAACCGTTGACGCGCGCCGGCGTGACGCCCAGACCGGTAAACCAGTCCGCCAGCGCTTCACGGCGTCCGGCTGAGTCACCGGTAATCAGTACGCGGCCGGAGAAATTGTCGATGAAGGTGCGTGCGCTTTGGCCGGTTTCAGCTTCGTTGGCGCCTGTTAAATCCGGTACTGGTGCGGTATCGAACGCAGTATCCGTGTCTGTGGCATGCGCTTCGCCAATCAGCCGGGCCGCTACGCGAGGTGTGAGCGCATCGCGGATCGCGGCCGGTGTCCAAAACGCGTCGCTGGGGGGTAGCAATGGCCGGTCCGGATTAACCGCGCGTTGCTTGTAACGCGACTCCACGCTTTGCCAACCGGCGGCCAACGCGGTGTCGACGTCGCCGATCTCGAATACGCGTGCGCTATTCGGCAGGTAGTCGACCACCGATGCGGTCTCATCGAAGAACAATGGCAGATAGGATTCGATGCCACCGGGGGGGACGCCACGCGAGATGTCGGTGTAGATCGCACTTTTCGACGGGTCGCCGTTAAACGCTTGGCGGTAGCGGCTGCGGAAATACTGGATCGCATCGTCGGCCAGCGAAAACTCGCGCGCTGGTAGCAGCCGCACCGAGTCGATCTTATCGGTCGAGCGCTGTGTTTCCGGGTCGAACGCGCGGATGGACTCGATCTCGTCGTCGAAGAGATCGAGCCGGTAGGGCTGATCGGCGCCCATTGGGAACAGGTCCATGACCGCGCCACGCACCGCGAATTCGCCATGCGTGCGAACTTCCGAGACACCGGCGTAGCCCGCGGCGGCCAGGCGTTCGCGGAGATCGTGGAAGTCTAGTTTTTGGCCGGTGGCGAACGAGATCGCGCGGGCGTCGACGAAACGCTGCGGCGGCAGCGGCTGGAGCAGCGTGTCGGCGGCGACGATCACGATCGTGCGCGTAGCCTGTGGCAATTCGGCCATAAGTGCGAGTCGCGCCGAGACGATGTCGGCATGCGGCGAGAACACATCAAATGGCAGGGTTTCCCAGTCCGGGAAATGGCGTACCGCGAGGTCGTCAGCGGCGAAGAACCGCAGCGCGTCTTCCAGCCGGTAGGCCTGCTGCTCGTCGGCGACTACGGCCAGGCAGAGCGCGTCGTCGCGTTCGGCAGTGCGGGCCAAAGTGAGTGCGTTGGCAGCGCTGGTTGAATTCGGCCAGCGTTGTTGGTCGCCAGCGCGCGCAAACGGTGGCGCGAGCGCACTGGCAGTCTCGATTACTGTATCGGCATCCGTCATAGCGCTCACTATTATCCCACATGCGTTACGACGACAGGCGTGCTGTGGAGCGCGTTGACGGTTATGCAATCGAGCGCGTGCGGCGTTTTCGAATCAGCTGGCATAGATCGTTCGAATTTTCGTGACGCCAAAGGGCAGCGATATGCTTAAATGCGCGCCATGTTTCGACCGCTTGAACTCGCTACCGGCCTGCGCTACACCCGTGCACGTCGGCGGCGAACCCGCTTTGTATCGTTTATCTCGGCAATCTCGATCGGTGGCATCGCGCTCGCGGTGATGCTGCTAATCACGGTGTTGTCTGTCATGAATGGCTTCGAATCGGAGCTCCGCGGCAAAATCCTCGGTATGGCTTCGCATGTCGAGATCACCAGCGCGAGTGGCCCGCTTCAGAACTGGCAGAAACTCCGCGATAAGATCGATGAACGCTATCCGCAGGTAACGGGTGCGGCGCCCTATATACACGGCCAGGGCATGGTGAAAAACGGCCGCCGCATCCAAGGTGTGCGCCTGCGCGGCGTGGTGCCCAAACGCGAGCGCGATGTGTCGGCAGTGGCCAGCAACATGGTTGCCGGCTCGCTGGACTCGTTGCAAAAGGGCAGCTACAAGATGGTCATCGGGAGCGCGCTCGCTGGCCAGCTCAACGTGGGGGTGGGCGACCACATTACGTTGATGGTGCCCAAAGCCAATGTCACGCCCGCCGGTATCGTGCCGCGCTTCCGCCGTTTCACGGTTAGCGGTATTTTCGACGTTGGCATGTATCAGTACGACAGCGGCTTGATCATGGTCGCGATGGGCGATGCCAGCGCGCTGTATCACACCGGCAAGGGTGCGAGCGGTCTGCGGCTACGGCTCAAGGATATGTTCGACGCGCCTCAAGTCAGCCAGACATTATCGAGTGAGCTGGCCTACCGGTTTCGGGTGACGAACTGGACCCAGCAGCACCAGAGCTTTTTCCAGGCCATCAGCACCGAGAAGACGATGATGTTCATCATCCTGAGTCTGATCATCGTCGTGGCGACATTTAATATGGTGTCGATGCTGGTCATGGTCGTCACCGACAAGCAAGGCGACATCGCGATCCTGCGCACGCTGGGGTTAAAGCCACGCTCGGTGATGGCAATCTTCATGATCCAGGGCGTGATGCTCGGTGTCGCCGGCACAATCATCGGCGTAATCCTGGGCGTTTTGTTGTCGGTTTACATGCAGGACATCATCCCCGCGCTTGAAGCATTGCTACACACGCGTTTCCTATCGCCCAACGTCTATTACATCTCCCAGTTGAAAGGGCAGGTCGAAATGGCACAGGTCATCATGATCGCCGCACTTTCTCTCGGGTTGTCGTTTATCTCGACGCTGTATCCAGCCTGGCGTGCGGCACGTGTGCAGCCGGCCGAGGCGCTTCGTTATGAATAGTCCCGCGTCTGCGAACGACGAGCCGATCATCGCTTGCCGCGGGCTGGTTAAGCATTATGACGGTGTCGATGAGCCGTTAACCGTGCTCGATGAACTCGATCTGGAGGTTCCACCGGGTGCCCGGGTGGCGATCGTGGGCACGTCCGGTTCCGGCAAATCCACGCTCATGCATCTGCTCGGCGGCTTGGATACGGCTACCCAGGGCCGCGTCGAGATCGCGGGGCAGGATATTATGCGGCTATCCAACGCCGCCCGCGGTAAGCTCCGTAATCAACAACTCGGTTTCATCTACCAGTTTCATCATCTGCTCCCCGAGTTCACTGCGGCTGAAAACGTGGCGATGCCGCTTTTCGTACGACGAAATCGCATCGCGCCGGCGCTGACCGAGGCACGTGCAGTACTGCAACAAGTGGGGCTTGGCCATCGCGCCGAGCACAAGCCGTCCGAGTTATCCGGCGGTGAGCGCCAACGGGCGGCTGTAGCGCGCGCGCTGATAACACGGCCGTCGGCGATAATCGCTGACGAACCGACCGGCAATCTGGACCATCGCACGGCGGAGCAGGTCTTCGAGACCATGCTCGAGTTAAACGCTTCGATGAACACCAGCCTAATTCTGGCCACCCACGACCGGGCGCTGGCGCGCCGCGCCGATGCTGTGTGGTCGTTGGAAGACGGTCGCCTTGTCCACGCAGATGTCGACGAACTGAACTGACCGGAATCGCACCGAGCGCGCACCGCGTTTAGCGCCGCGGCAAAACTGTGTAATCTTGGTAGCAAGCGGCCCCTGGCCGTAATCAGCGCAATAAACCAATAACAATCTAGCAATGCGTTTTGAGCAGCGCCTTGCGCGCGCCGTCCGGACGTTGGCGTGCGATCCACGTGCGTTGGCGATTGTCGTCGTTGGCGTGGTTGCGTGTGTCTATAACTGGCCGCACGCGCTGTCGTGGTGGTGGTTTGTCGCCGCGCTTTTCCCCATGCTTTGGCGATGGCCGGGCCGGGTGCTGTGGTTGGTCGCCGTGGCTGCGGCATGCTGGGCGACCTGGTCGATCCATGCCCATCAAGCACGCCTGTGGCCGACAGGGCATACAGGCGAGATACACCGCGTTGTCGGCTATGTGGTTGGCTTGCCGGAAAAGCTGCCTTGGCGCACGCGCTTTCGACTGGCCGGCAATAACGGCCGCACAATGCGTTTGAGCTGGTACCAGGATGCACCCGATCTGAAACCGGGCGATTGTGTCGATGTGCGAGCCAAGCTCAAAACCCCGCATGGCTCGGCCAATCCCGGTCTGTTCGACTACGAGGCCTGGTCCTGGCGCAAGAACATCGCTGCGACTGGCTATATCAAACATGCCTTCGGCTGTGATGACGGAGCGGTGTGGACGGTTGATCGTTTGCGAGCCCGCCTGAAGGACAAGCTGATTGCCACGCTCGGCGATGGGCCGGCAACCGGTCTCATTGAAGCGCTCGCGCTTGGCGCCCGTAGCGATATAACGGATACCCAATGGCGTGTGCTTCGCCGTACCGGCACGACACATCTGGTGGCGATCTCGGGGCTGCATATCGGCTTGATCGCCGGCTGGCTGTATTTCATCACACGCTGGCTTGTGCTCCGGTTGCGACCAGGGCGGTGGGCCGAATGGGCTGCGGTTGCCACGGCGGTGGCCGGTGCGAGCGGCTACGCCGCGCTTTCTGGCTTCGCTTTGCCGACCGAACGAGCGCTGGTGATGGTCGCCGCGGCAATGCTCGGTGCACTCGCGCTTCGCTCGGTGGAACGCAGTCGCTTGTTGGCTTTGGCAGCGATCATCGTTGTGATTCTCTGGCCCGCCGCGATACTCGCGCCCGGGTTCTGGTTATCGTTTGGGGCGGTCGCCTGGCTGCTGTATTTGATTCGACCCGCAGCTGGCTCGCGTTGGCGCCAAGCGTTATTCGTCCAGGTCGGGGTGGTTGCTGGCCTGATGCCGTTTACACTTTGGTTTTTCGGCCAAGCGTCGCTGATCGCGCCGTTGGTTAACGCGGTATTAATTCCTGCTGCTGCGATCTTTGTGCCTGCAGTTCTAATTGCGTGTGCCACGGCCTGGGTCGTGCCGAGTCTTGGCGCTGCTATTTTGCATGTCGTCGCTTGGGTGTTGGCGCAGGGCTGGGTAGCGCTGGCCTGGATTGCCGGGTTGCCCGGGATGTCTACGCATCTCGCGGTGCCTGGATTGGCAGCGCTGGTGTTAGCACTCGTCGGCCTCATCTGGTTATTCGCGCCGCGCGGTATGCCCGCGCGCTGGCTCGGGGTGGTGTTGCTTGGTCCGACGGTTTTGGGCTGGCAACCCGCCGATCAGCGGGTGGCCCCCGGTCATTTTATGTTGAGCGTGCTCGACGTCGGTCAGGGCGCGGCCAACGTTGTGCGAACTGCTCGACATACACTGATTTTCGATGCCGGGCCGGCGTATCGCAGCGGCTTCAACGCAGGCCAAGCCATTGTGGTGCCGTATCTTCGGTATTTGGGGATTAATCGAGTTGATGCTCTGGCGCTGAGCCATGGTGACCGCGATCACTCGGGCGGCGCGGCTGCAATTCGCACGGCACTGGATGTTCGCAAACGCCGGGGCGCCCAAAGTCAACATCCCTGTCGCGCTGGCCAGCACTGGCGCTGGGACGGGGTCACGTTCCGATTCGTCTATCCGAATGCGCGCGAGGCTGAATTAGCCGGCTCGGATAATGCCCGCTCCTGTGTTCTGCGCATTACCTCGAACGGCGGTCGGCACGTGCTTCTAACCGGGGATCTCGCAGCCTCGCAGGAGCGCGCGTTGATCCGACGCGAGCCCAATATTATTGCCGATGTTCTCGTTGTGGCTCACCATGGCAGCGCGACATCGAGTTCGGATGCTTTTCTGAATGCTGTCGATCCGCGCTACGCGCTGATTTCGGCCGGCTGGCATAACCGCTGGGGATTTCCGGCATCGGTCGTGCTGCATCGGCTTCGAGCTCGAAATGTCCAAATCGCCAATACCGCGACTGCGGGCGCGATCACGGTTAATGTTGGCGAGCACGTCGATGTATCACGCTGGCGTGCCGTGCACCGTCGCCTGTGGCAACGACCACGTTGGCCTGTGTCTTATAATTCATCCCATTAACTGTTGGCCCGGCCCGCAAAGGCGCTCGGGTTTTGGAGTGCACTTGGCGTCAAACGATGCGGCCGACCGCGAGTCGACACGGCAACTCTATCCGCGACTGCTTAGCTATACCTGGCGTTACCGCGCGATGTTGGCGGGCGCCGGGTTGGCGATGGCGGTTTATGCCGGCACCGATACAGCGCTGATCTACACCCTCAAGCCGCTTCTAAACGGTGGTATTGTTGACCGCGATCCGTGGGTGATTCGATGGTTGCCGTTTGCCATCCTGGCTTTGTTTTGTGTGCGCGGCATCTCGGGCTTCGGCGGCAACTATGGCCTCGAAGTCATCGCCAACCGGGTTATCTTTCGGATCCGTAGCGATTTGTTCGGGCATTGCCTGGTGTTGCCCAGTCGCTTCCTGGACCGTCAGACTACTGGGCGCATTACGGCGCAACTGACGTATTACACGGACCAATTGCGCGGCGCGGCGACCCGCGCGGTCATGTATATGGTTCAGGATTCGCTGCGCATACTGGGCTTTGGCGCGTTGATGTTCTGGGTTAACTGGTCATTGACGCTGATCACACTTGCCGTGGCGCCGCCCATCGCGCTGGTGCTGGCTTGGGTGGCACGCCGGTTCCGACGCTATAGCGAACGCATCCAGCGTGCGATGGGGGATATCACGCACTTGAGTGAGCAAGCACTTAAGTCGCAGCGCGTGGTCAAGATCTTTGCTGGCCATACAGCCGAGGAAACGGCTTTCAACGAGGTCAACGAACATAACCGGCGCATGGCGAATCGTAAGGCCGCGACGAGCGCGGCCAGTGTGCCGGTAACCCAGATATTGGGGGCCGTGGCGGTCGCGTTCGTGGTGGCGTTGGCGGTTCGTGATACCGGCGGCGGGGTCATGAATCCGGGCGATGTCGCGACCTACTTCGGCGCCATGCTGGGTATCATGGGGCCGCTGAAACATCTGACTCAAGTCAACGCGCTGCTTCAAACGGGTATGGCGGCGGCCAGCGCTATATTCGAATTCCTCGACCGGCCCGGCGAGAGTGCGGGCGGTCGCACACGCCTGACCAGGGCGACTGGCCATGTCGTCTACGACAATGTTTGGTTTCGCTACCCCGAAACTGAGACTGACGTTCTTCGTGGTGTGGATCTGACGGTTGCTGCCGGTCAGACCGTGGCAATTGTCGGCCGTTCCGGCAGCGGTAAATCGACGCTGGTGTCGTTGTTGCCGCGTTTTTACGATCCTGCCGATGGTCGGCTTACAGTTGATGGCGTAGATACACGCGATCTCGCATTGGCTGATTTGCGGCATCAAATCGCTTTGGTGGAACAGGAGGTGGTGCTGTTCAACGATACCGTGGCGGCCAATATCGCCTACGGCGCACTTGCGGATGCCAGCCGGCAAGATGTCATTGCAGCAGCCGAGCGTGCGCGGGCTGATGCGTTCATCGCCGAGTTGCCTGGCGGTTATGACGCGGAAATCGGTCAAAACGGCGTCCGGCTGTCGGGCGGCCAGCGTCAGCGTTTGGCGATCGCGCGTGCCGTTCTCAAGGATGCGCCGATTCTACTTCTCGACGAAGCAACCTCGGCGCTCGACAGCGACAGCGAGCATGCAATCCAGGCCGCATTGGCCGATTTGATGGCCGAGCGGACGACGATCGTGATCGCCCATCGGTTGTCGACGATCACCCACGCGGATCAGATTGTGGTGCTCGACGATGGTCATGTGGTTGATACGGGCACGCACGATGAATTGCTCGCGCGTGGCGGTATTTACAAGGGGCTGTATGACGGTCAGTTCGGACGTGCGGACTGACCGGCAGAGCCTGCGGCACTGGCTGGTTCGTCACTGGTACGCCGATACGCCGTTCCCGCTTCTTGCGCCGCTCGGGTGGCTTTATGCACGGGCAATGACGTTGCGGCGCCACGCCTACGCGCGTGGCTGGCTGACTCGATACGCAGTGGGCGCGCCGGTCATCGTGGTGGGCAATATCGATGTTGGCGGTAACGGCAAAACACCGACGGTGATTACACTCGCGCAGGCGATAGCCGAGCGCGGTTGGCGTGTCGGTGTGGTGGCACGCGGCTATGGGGCTACGAGGTGCCAGGCGGCAACTTATCCGATGGATGTGTCGCCTGCGTCGGATCCCGCGCAGGCTGGCGACGAGCCGGTGTTGATCGCGCGTCGCACCTCGGCACAGGTGGTTGTCGACCCCGACCGGGTGCGCGGCGCACGGCGGCTGGTCGAAACCTTCGGTGTTGACGTTGTGCTGGCCGATGATGGTTTGCAACATTTGCGGCTCGCACGTGATCTCGAAATCGCGCTGGTTGATGGCGAGCACGGCCTCGGTAACCGTCGATGTCTGCCGGCCGGCCCGCTGCGCGAAGCGCCCGCACGGCTTTCGAGTGTAGATTTTGTCGTGACACGAGGGCAGGGGCAGGACTTTGTAATGGTCGCCGGGCAGCCGCAAAATATTGCAACGAGCGAGCGCGCCACGCTTGCCGCATTCAGTGAGCGGCCGGTAGCGGCGCTCGCTGGGATCGCTCAGCCCAGTCGATTTTTCACTATGTTGGAGGCCGCCGATATTACGTTTACTGCCTGGCAGCCCGGAGACCACGGGCAAGCGCCTGACGTGCTGGTCGATGACGATGACGTGCCGGTCCTGATGACCGAAAAAGATGCAGTCAAGTGGCCAGCGCGCGCGGCGGCCCGTGCCTGGGCGATACCAGTGGAAGCACAGTTCGCGCCTGCCCTTCAAGCAACGCTCGTGTCGGCTATCGAGCGCGTTATTACTCGCTATCATGACTGAGTCAGAACAACCACCCATTGTGGTCGTGCCCGCGCGCATTGGGAGTACGCGTTTGCCGGGCAAGATGCTGCGCGAGATCGCGGGCGAGCCGCTGATCGCGCATACGGTGCGTGCTGTCCTCGCATCGGGGCTCGAGGCGCTTGTTGCTACCGACGATGCGGCCGTTGCAGACGCGGCACGCACGGCCGGCGCGGACGCTTTGATCACGCGCGCTGACCACCACTCGGGCACCGATCGTATCGCCGAGGTCGCCGAGCGGCTTGGCTGGGCCGAAATGCGGATCGTGGTCAATATCCAGGGCGACGAACCGCTGATGCCGGCTGTGCTGATTGAGCAGGTTGCGGCCACCCTCGCGGCGGACCCGGGCGCCGATCTCGCCACGGCGGCTACGCAGATCACCAGCACTGACGCTTGGCAAAGTGCGGATGTGGTCAAGGTAGTGACTAATGACGACGGTCGCGCGCTTTATTTTAGTCGTTCGCCCATTCCTTGCGACCGGGACGGTGACGTGGATCGCCCGCCAGTGACTGCGCGTCGGCATATCGGCATTTATGCGTATCGTGTGGGCGCATTGCGCACGCTGGCGGCTGCACCGGCTGCCAGCCTTGAAACACTGGAAAAACTGGAACAACTAAGAGCACTGGCGATCGGCCAGGCCATTGCCGTGGTCGATGCTTGTGAAACACCCGGGCCGGGTGTGGATGTCGCTGCCGATCTCGATGCCGTGTCCGCCCATCTTCAACCAAGTGACAAGCCATGACCCATCGCGTATCCGTTTTGTTCGTTTGCCTTGGCAACATTTGCCGTTCGCCGACAGCACACGGCGTGCTGCGTGCCAAGGTCGACGCCGCCGGCCTGTCATCGCACGTTGTGGTCGACTCGGCAGGCACGGGTAACTGGCATGTAGGTGCCACGCCAGACCGCCGTGCGCGAGCAACCGCGCGTGCGCACGGCGTGTCGATCGATGATCTGAGCGCTCGCCAAGTCACCGCGGCCGATTTGGCGGATTACGACTATGTGATTGCCATGGACGGTGAGAACCATGCCGACCTATGTGTCATGGCAACCGTCAATGGTGTGGCTGGCGACCGCGTGTCGTTGTTCACGCATTGGTGTCCGGACGACGAGGAATCGGAGGAAGGCGTGCCCGATCCCTACGCCGGTGGCGATGCGGGAGTTGAACTCCGGTTTTGTCTTCCCCAATTTCACCATAACGTACTGATTATAAAGAAACTCGCTATCGCTGGTTCAGCTGATGTGTAATTGAGCGTGTATAGGATACAGCCTCCTTAATAGCTGGAACAACCGCTGCCACTGAGATCGGTGTTGGTATAGACCACGGATCGACACTAATTACTTTATCTGATCTACTGAAAACCTCTGAAAAATAAGAGGTTAAAAAAATGAGGGCGAAGGGGAAAGACATCACTGAGCTGTTCGGCTATCAGTCGGATGACTTAAGCGATACTGCGCGTGAGTATCACAGGAATGCGGAGTGTCCATTCGTTGGAGGGATCTGCTCTAAAAGCAATAGTGATCAGTCTATTGTCTACGGTGTTTGCTCGGTCTCCAACGGTAATCAGAAGACTCCAGGCACTGAAGTTGTGGTGTGCCCTAAAAGGCTTTATGCAGAATCGTTTCGAACCTTGCGGACGGTGGCTGATGAGGTTTGGGGAGCACTCCCGTTCGTAATAGGTGGAACTACCAGTGAATTAAGAGCTGAGGCGCTCAAACATCAGGAGGCGGTCGTCGCCTTTGGTCAAGGGTCGGGGAATGAGGTTGGAGTTCCTGGTGAAGCTAAGCTGAGTATGGACTGGGTACTTCAACGCTATGCCTGTCAAAATGGCCAGCTGGTTCCGAAAGACTTCGTCGGCATCGAAGTGCAGAGCATAGACATAACCAATAACTATCGGGAGTGTCAGCTAGCTTATAGCGAAATGCGAGTCAGGGAAGATCCTGAGCATTATATTCCGAACTCTGGGCATGGCTTGAACTGGGCCAATGTGCATAAGCGTCTCATCCCGCAGATTCTCAGAAAAGGCAACATTTATCAGGATGTTGAGAGGTGCAGAGGGTTTTTCTTTATCGTTCCCGAGGCGGTCTTCCAAAAATTTGAATCTGTTTTGGGAAACTTGCCCACTTCGCCACAGGCGCGAAAAGATGTCTTGTCGGTGCACACCTATGTATTGGGGCGCCCTGTCCCAAGTGGTCAAATCCGTGCACTAGAGAAGTGTCGAACCGTGCACTTACCGCTCTCAGAAGTTTCGGATGCGTTTGTGAGCCGTCAATTTGAAGAAGTAGCTGAGCAATTTGATCAAAAGCTCCAAGGCTTCCTATAGGCTCATACGAGTGCGAGGTTTTGTTGAACGCCTTCCCCGATTGTTGGTAATTCTTCAGCGTGGCCGGAAAGCTGCGCTAAAACACGCGCCCCCAACTGTTCGGCGAACATTGGGGGGACCGCGTTGCCCACTTGTTTGTATTGCTCTGCAAGACTCCCGTAAAAGCGGTAGTGGTCAGGAAAAGCCTGCAGGCGTGCTGCTTCACGAACACTAAGAACGCGGTCTTGGTCCGGATGAATGTAGCTTCCCCAGTGGGGATCGCATTTAGTTAGGATCGTACTTGCTATACCGTCAGGGTGAAGGCGTCCATACCTCTTTGTATGATCCGATCTCCTGGCCCTCTTCATGCCCTTTGGAAGCAGGTCAAATGGTATGTCGCGCCAAGAGCCACCGGGGGGTATGTGTTCGAGCCTTGCGGTGTTGGAAGGGCCTAAACCTGCGCATATATGGTTGGTTAGTTCATTACTGTCCCGACGCATTTGAGTCTGATACTCGGAGGTTGGTTGCTGCGTGTAGGGTTGGATCAACTCTCCTCCACCATTGTCGATAGGCGGGAGATCGCCAATGGCCTCATCTATCGTTGTGTGGTTCGAATAGTTTGCAACCTGTCTCACGTAATCAAGATCGAGAGTAAGCTGATTGCCGGCAAACTTGGTGCCGAAGTTTGGCCGTCCTGAAGCAAAGTGGGTTGGGACAGGGAACAGTGATTCTGGCTGAATGGGTTGGGTGGTTGCTATGAAAACAGTACGCCAACGCATCTGTGGAATGCCATAGTGCGGCATAAATACGATGCGAACGCCAACTGTGTACCCAAGTTCCTCAAGTGCAAGGAAAATGTCTCTTATGGTTTTGCCTTTTTCAAAGGATACCATCCCTGGCACATTTTCGATTACGGCTACCTTGGGGCGAAACTCCTTCACAAACTTTAGATATTCAAGGAACAAATGGTTTCGCTCATCTTCAACTGAACGAATCGGAGCATTGATAGAGAAGCCCTGACAGGGCGGGCCGCCCGCTAGGAAGTCGAGTTCGCCTTTTTCCAGAGCCAATCCTCGCCTGATTCTTGCTGGGTCAATTTCACGAACGTCTTGGACTGAAATTTCAGTGGATGGATGATTGCCTTTGAGAGTTTGCGCAAAGGCTTCTTCGACCTCATTGGCAAAAACGACATCATAGCCTGCACTGATTAGCCCAGCAGATAGACCGCCAGTTCCGGCAAAAAGGTCAATAGCAGTGGGTCTTCTCATTTTCCGTCAGCCTAACTTCAAATGAATTACAACCGGCTTCTTTGGCTGCCCGTGTTAGCGCGTCCAAGGTTTTGAATACTCGCGTGTGGCCTCTCTGCGAGACTAGTCGCGAGGAGTGTTGATTCAGCGATGCTTCCAGTATGAATCCGTTGAGCTGCTCTATCGCGACCACGTGGGCTCCGGCGGCAACAAGATCTGTGAGTGTCTTAGTGTCCATAAGACTCTATCAGAAGTCAAATAATGACAAACAAAAATGCAAAAATGATTGTCGATGTTTGCTGCTTCGAACTATAGCAAGGTAAGAGCGCTCTCGATAGCGGCTGGGGGGGTCCAGAGCGCTGTTACCTGATGTATAACTCTCTGTCACCATAGTTGCATTAATCAACTAACTGAGCCCAGTAGCGTTTGACGGTTCTTAGTGATAGTCCAGATTTTTCCGCAACCCTTTTTTGAGTAGGGTTATCTGCTGACTCTTTGACACTGTCAATTGCTGCTTGGAGCTTAGACCCGCTCTCCTCGCGCCTCTTGCTGTTCGTGTGGTGAGCTCCGATTGCTTGGCGTTCTGTGCCGCTGAACTGTTTCTGCTCGGGCGTAAGAATGCCCAAACGATATGGGCGCGAGGGATCGTAGCTGTTCCAGCTCCACTTGCTTATAGACTTCGTTATTGCGCGGACTTCCTTTTCTCCTAGCGGATCAGAAAATAGTTGGTTCGCACGGTACGCAAATTGAAAAACCGCATCCTCAAAACCATCTCTTTGCCCTCTCTCCTTATAGCCTCCAACAATACTGTAAGCGAAGTGTCTTGAGCTTCTGAAGAGAGCCGAATTTCGCCCCAAGGCACTTTCGGAAGTGGTGGGAGTGCGAGCCTTGGTCAGCTCGTCGGGTATCCAGTCCAGCAGCTCCAGAAGCTCCCATTTTTTATCGTGAATAGGGATTCCGTTGAACTGGGGAGAGAGAGGGTTCTTGGTAATAAAATGTTGGTAGCCAATGTCTGCCCCCAACAAGCCAGTTAGGCCTCTCTTAACTGAGTGAAGGAGTTTTCTTGGAGGTAGTCGCCCGTTTTTTCCTGTGTTGACAGGAGTCTGAAGCTCATACAGTAGATGTCCCCTGGGGCCTTTTTCACCAGGCCGTATGGAGCTGTTAAGAGTTATGATATTCGGCTGAGGTGCAATTGCTGTATCCAGTGCGCCTAAGGCGTCGCCGTCGATGTCCAAGCAAATATATCGAGTTATTCCAGGAGGATTGAACTGGACGTATTTTTTTTCGGACACATGCTTTTTGGGCAGGATCTCTAAACCGTACTGCAAGTCATCAGAGCAATACGGCTTGTGGGGTAGGTTGCTGAAAAAATTAGATAAAATAGTGCATTCCATAGCTTTTCTCCTTATTGTTTTTCGAAATTGACTACAAGTAGCCAATATATACCAGCTATCATATTTTGCGGGCTTGTCAATACAGGGGGGTTGGGGGATTTCCCCCAACAAGAAGCAAACTCCGAAGGGGGTTTGCTATCTTGAAAAACCTCAACAAGCTGATTTGACAAAACTTTGTGGCGTGGTAAAACGATAAATAGGAAACAAAAAATGATGTTATGCAAGGAGTTAAGAATTGGACCGTAGTCGCTAAGACACTGAAAACTGAAAGCGAGACTGTTAACTATGCGCAGTATCTTTCAGACTCGAACCACCCGAACCATAAGAAGACGGAGATCATTCCTCTTCATGGCAACGCGACAAGGCTCGCTTATGAAGCGTGCGAAAGAGCTCAGAAGCTAGATGCCCTCAACCGGAGCAAAAAGGGAGGTCGACCTCCGGCTCAGCAGGTGAGTTTCAATCTGGTTCTGCCCTCTCCACTCGACATAAGGCCCACCAAGCAACAATGGAAATCGGTAGCCAAAACCGTTTTGAAGACCCTGGCAGAACGGTTTGACTTGCCTTATCAGGCTCTCTTGGCCAATTGTTTCGTAAACGCACACAATCAAGAAAACAGTCATCTCAACCTAGTTTTCGCAAACGTTTGGAAGGGGCAAGACGGCAGTCTAGAGACTGTCAGGTCTCTGAAGCAGCGGCAATTTCTCTCACACCTGAAAATTGCTTTTACTGAAGCTGCAAACATTGAATTTGGTATTGATAATCGACGCTACGAGCCAGAAAGAACGGATTTAGGGGCTCGACAGGATCGCCGGAGATCTCTCGAAGAGAAGAACCAGGAAAGGGAAGTATTACCGATTGATCTATATCTTAGTGAGAGATTAGAGCCGAATACCCTCAACCGCCTGAGAAAATTGGCATTCGCTACCGATACGGGGGATCAGAGGCAAATAAACCGCCAGAGAAACCGGATCGAGAGAAGCTATAAAGACGACCCGGACCTTCAAAGAAAGGTATCCGAGTTGCTTGATGACCCCGAAAAGATTCGGGGTTTACTGGAGCTGGCACCGCATGTTCAGGATGCCGGAAGAAAACCCGGCGGTTCAGGTCCCAAGTATCGGAGGGGGCCTTCATGATTGATTCAATTTTGGACAAGTTGGAGATCTCACTTTCGGAGTTGAAAGACTGGTTGAGCGAGCTGCTTGGCGATCTTTCTCCAACTATTAAAGACAAAGTGATTGACTATTTACTTCGAAACCCAAAGTATCTTTTGCCGTTTTTGAGGGGCGATGTCTCTTTGGAGGAAGTATTCAGCGCGGAATTGGATCCTCTACCTGATACAGAGATTGAATACCGTATGCCGGACTCGATGCTTCGACAATGGGCTGATGACGACGACCTGGCATCCCTGGTCGTCTTCGGGGGATTGACACTATTCCTGGCTGTAGAGTTCATCGAGCGGCGCAAACTTAAGCGTAAGCAAAGCGATGGTGAAGGCGTTCGTACACACCGTCGCCAGAGACCGAAAAATTTTCGATCTCTCGACCCTTAAAAAAACGTTCTTTCTCTGCGAGGCGGTGATTGTTCACCGCCCAATGGAGCTAATCTCAATCGGATTGATACTCTATTGCGTTCACTATTCGTGCAAGATCGCTTATGTCTCGGGTGGCGCCTCGTCCGTACACGCCAACCGTGATGTTTTCCGGGGCGTGGCCTACGAGAAACTGTATCAGGTGAATGGGGGCTGCCCCTTGTTGTTCGAGAGCTTTACTGACGAATGTATGTCGAAGAGAGTGGAAAGTTAGTTTCCGTTTCTCATCATTTTTTATGCCTTTTAATCCTTTCCAACCGCGATGGCCTCTGTGGGACTCGTTAAACCATCTGCTGGCGTTTTTAGAAAATTTACCGCCCGTGTAGGTGCAGTGCACAAAAAGCTGCTGGTCTTCACTATGCGTTCGTTTACGTGCTCTCCAGAATTCTAGGAATCCCGCTTGAATTAACTCATCATGTATCGGGATGATTCGTAAGGCGCTGGGGGTCTTGTAGGACTGCCTTGGATAGGTCTGTGTTAGGTCGAAGCAGGGGATGCCATTGATCTCGCGAATATTCCCAATATGCAGGGAGCAGATCTCATCTAGACGCATGCCGCTGTACGCGCCGATCTGGACTATCCATTTTTGATAGTCTTTTTTCAGTTCTTTCAGGTCTTCATTGGACGGCAAGAGGGCGAGCACCTCGTTGTCAGTGAAGCGCGATTGTCGCGCAGTTTGGCTCGCGTCTTTTTTGGTGCTCGGAAGCCAGCCCTTAAAGAAGTTCTCACTTGTGTAGCCGCGTGTAGAGGCGAATGAGAAGAGTGTCGATATCTTCGTGATGTAATTCCGGATTGTCCTCTCACTAAGGAGATCAACGCCTTTCGAAACCTGTAAACGGTCAAAGAGCTCTCTCTGGCTTAGGTTCCTGAAATTAGGGTCTTTGTTGAGGTTTTTCGGCATTTTTCGCAGGAATTTTTCGAACTCCCGAGCGTGCCGATGGGTGAAGGTTTCCATGATGAAATCCTCTCCCAAAAATGCGACGAGACGATCGAAGATAGCCCGGTAATTCTTGATCGAACCATCACTGAGCCGGCTTTCGTTAGCATCGAAGAAGTCTTCGATCAGCTGTCGGGGGGAGGTCTGTTCGACACCGCCCTGATTTTCGGTGTCCTGGCCTTGTGTGGGTGCAACGAAGTCCTCTACCTCCGCGAGCTTCGGTTCTGGAGGCGTAGGGTAGGTGCCGCTTGATTTGAAGCCGGATGCTTCCATGAATTGCACCAAGCGGTCGTTGACCTTTTTCATTTGCTCCTGTGTATCGATAGCTCTGTACGCGGCAATTGCCCCCGCATACTCCTCCAGGAGGGCCTCAGGAAACTCGCTGTATTTTCCACTGGCTAGAATGCGTTTAGTTTCCTCATCCTCGTCAACCTCAAATCGTCTTAGCTGACGAGAGAAGTCCGAGATCTGCTTGACTGCCTCTCGGATGCTTTGTGCCACTTGTTGAGCGACGACCGCGTAGTCGTACTCTGACGTCGCTCCAAGGTCATAGTTTTGCGCTGCTCTTTTGACGATCTCAGGAGACGGCTCATCGACAGATGCATAGCCCTTGTCTACTGCCGTATCCAGGATAGATAGATCGTATTCAGGATGGCGCATGAGGCATAGTTTGAAGCCGTTCAGATACTTCTCGTAGTGGTCCTTTAAGAATTTACGAACGTTCTGGGCGTGCATATGCTCGAGGTCTTTGCTCTCAAAAAAATTCGTGAATATACGAGCTAGATTCCAAGCAAGGTACCTTGCGGTGCGCAAGTCCCCAGTCCTTAGACTCTTTAAAAACTCCCTCGAGTGTAGTCGATCACCCAAGACCTTGGGGTAGGCGATTCTGAAATAAAACGTGTTGTTGATTCTTCGGAGATATGAGGGCTGGGACATGGCAGTACCTCGCTGTGTAAGGCAATGTGAATCAGCGAGGCAAGCCATTTAAGAAAATGCTTTAAGATCAGTTATCTACGTTATGTTTGGTGGAGACGGCGGGATTCGAACACGTTTTCTCGATGATTGATGCCGGCACCGATACGATGATGGAGCGTATCCGCGCCGACCTAGCGCCGCGCTGAGTGCGCGGCCCGGCGCGGTCGAGGATCATCGACCGCGCCGGTAGCCGGTTACGACGAGTGCTGTGCGTCGTCAGCCGATTTTGTTTCGACCTGACGCAACGACGTCGGTTCGCTTTCGGTGGCTCCAGACTTGTTGTTTGCGACCGGCCCATCAGCTGCGTCCGCGGCAGCACTTGACGCTACTTGGCCGTCTGCGCGCTCGCTATCGCTGTTATCGGCACGTTGCTTTTTATGGCCGGTTGGCTCGTTCGAGGCCTGTCGTGCGTTGTCGCTGGCTTCGATCGCCGACCATCCTTCGCTTTCGCTGGCGGGTTCGCTAGCGGGCGTTTTATTGGCCGTGTTGTCGGTGTCGTTGTTATTGGCGTTGTTGTTGCCACGGCGTTTCGGTTTTTGCTTCTGCGCCGACGATGAACGCTCGTTCGTCTGATTGGTCTCTGCGTTGTCATTGCCGCTGTCGTGGCCGGCGGTGTCGTTATTTTTGGGCGCCGCAGTAGTCGCTGCTTCGGCTTCGGCGTCCTTGTCTTTTTGTTGAGTGTCAGCCGACTGCTCACTCTGAGTCTGCTGTTCGTTGGCTTGATTGCTGTTGCGATCGCGCCCACTGCGCCGTCCACGGCCACCACGGCGCCGCCGGCGGGTCCGGGTCGAATCCGATTTGTTGGTGTTGGCTTGCCCGGTGCTATCGGCTTGTTTAGCCGTTGTCTCGGGTTGTTCGGTATTGGCGTTTGATGTCGGTGTCGCTGATTGGGCGTTCGAATCCTGTTTGGTCTGGGGATTCGTCTGTTGCCCACTGTCGGTTTGTTTCGATGACCGGTTAGTGTTTTTCTTGGAGCCGTTGTTGTTGGCGTTGGCCTGCTGCTTAGAGGCGCCATTGCCATTATCGTTTCCGGCACCACGCTTGGTTTGATTGTTTTTGTTCGACTGCTTGCTGGTCTGATTCGCGCTGCCGGTTTTACCGGACGAACTATTATCCGCGGCCGTTTTCTGGTTATCGTTTTTCTGGCTATCGTTGCCGCTCGTCTGATTCGCGGTGCTGTTTTTCTGGCTGCTGCGGCCACGCCCGCCGCGCCGGTTACGGCCACCGCGGCGGTTGTTGCTTTGCCGCTGGTCGTTCGAGGCGTTGTCTTGTTTGGTCGATGACCGTTGCTGGTTATCGTTGCCTGTGTTGCCCGTGCCTGTGTTGGACTTGCCGCCGGTCGCGGCTGCGTCACCGTTATCGGTGGTTTGCGCTTTTTGATTTGCTGTTTCGCTCGTTGTCTCGGCGCCCAGGAATTTCCGGAGCGTCACACGCACGGCCTGCCATGAATTCGGCAGCGAGCCGAGTAGTCCGGCAGCTGGTTTCGAGTGTGTCAACGAGGGCGCTTGGGGTCGGCTGATCCGGCTAACCGCAGGTGTTTCACGGCTCGTTTTGGAACCGTATTCCATGGGGTCGGGCGCACTGTCCGTTTCCGGCGCGCTACTCGCGAGTCGGTAACTGCGCGTAATCCCGTCGGTTTCGTCGGATTCGTCACTACGTACGCGTCGGATCTCGTAGTACGGCGTGTCGAACGCGGCATTCGGCACGACGGTTATATCCGTGCTGGCGCGCCTTTCCAAGGCCGCTATCTCACTACGTTTTTCGTTGAGCAAGAAACTCGCGACATCGACGGGCACCTGCAGTACGACGCGGCCGGTGCCCGGTTTGGTGGTTTCTTCTTCCAGCACCCGGAGCAATGAAAGCGCGAGAGAAGCGACGTTTCGTATTGTGCCGCGACCGCTGCAGCGTGGGCAGACCCGGCTGGCGTGCTCCGACAACGAGGGTTTTAAACGCTGCCGCGACATTTCGAGCAGTCCGAAACGCGAGATGCGACCAATTTGAACGCGTGCGCGATCGGACTGGGCGGACTCGCGAAGCCGGTTTTCAACTTCGCGCTGGTGTTTCGACTCGTCCATGTCGATGAAGTCGATAACCACAAGACCGCCGAGGTCACGAATCCGCAATTGGCGAGCAATTTCCTCGGCCGCTTCCAGGTTGGTATTGAAAGCGGTCTCTTCGATGCCGCTGCCCTTGGTCGCGCGCGCCGAGTTGATGTCGATCGACGTCATGGCCTCCGTATGATCGACGATGATCGAACCACCGGCGGGCAACTGGACCTCGCGTTCGAAAGCCGACTCGATTTGCGACTCAACCTGGAAACGCGAGAAAAGCGGTGTCGCGTCGTCGTAGTATTTAAGCTTGTCGAGCGCACCGGGCATAACCTGGCGCATGAAATCACGCCCGGTGTTGTAGACATCCTGGTCGTCGATAACCACTTCGCCGATGTCATCGCGGAGATAGTCACGCAGAGCGCGCACGATAATGTTGGATTCCTGATAGATCAGGAATGGCGCTTTGCTCTTGTCAGCGGCTGCATGGATGGCATTCCACACCTCGACCAGATAATCGAGATCCCACTGCAATTCATCGGCGTGGCGTCCGACACCGGCTGTGCGCACGATCACGCCCATATTGCTCGGTGCGGTGACTTCGTTGAGGGTCTCGCGGAGCTGTTCGCGGTCGTTGCCTTCGATGCGTCTCGATACACCGCCGGCGCGGGGGCTGTTCGGCATCAGTACCAGATAGCGACCGGCCAGGCTTATAAACGTGGTTAGCGCCGCGCCTTTTGTGCCGCGCTCTTCCTTTTCCACCTGGACAATCAGTTCCTGGCCTTGGGTCAGGGAGTTTTTGACGTTGTCGCTGGCGGTGTTCTGGAGATAGTGACTGGCAACTTCCTTGAGCGGTAGAAAACCGTGCCGATTGCCGCCGTAATCGATGAAAGCCGCCTCGAGACTTGGCTCGACGCGCGTGACCTTGCCTTTGTAGACGTTGGCTTTACGCTGCTCGCGATTGCCGACTTCGATGTCTAGATCATGGAGCTTCTGTCCGTCGACTATGGCAACCCGCAACTCTTCTGGTTGGGTTGCGTTGACTAAAATTCGTTTCATGAAGATTGTTTCCGAGCGGCGCTCGACTGCCATACCACGTATCGCGATATACGACGCACGGGCCTATAGCGGCCGGAGCAGTCGAAGGTATCTGGGTGGACGCGGGTGATTGCATAAAGCAGGAGCGCGTAAATGGTTGTATTCGTCTGCGACGCGGCTTGGGTGGTATCGGCTCAACTGCTACATTGAGCGCGTGTCGCGTAGCCCACGTTGTTTCGATTGTGCAGCGTATGCGGCACGCTGACGCACTAAGCGCGCGTTCCCATATAGTGTAATTATCGCACCGTGCAACCTCAAGTTCGTTACATCGACGTGGCCGAAGCCGATGCTGGCATGCGGCTGGATAACTTCATCCGACGCCAGTTCAAGCGCGTGCCTCGCTCGCGTGTCTATCGGGTGATTCGCAGTGGTGAAGTCCGGGTCAACCGCGGCCGCGGTCGCCCGTCCAGGCGGCTGGTGGCTGGCGATCAGGTTCGTTTGCCGCCGCTTCGCACTGGTGATGATACCGGCCGAACCGCAGTGCGGCCGCCGGACGCGATGATCGAGCGCGCCGTAGCCGCCATTCAAAGTGAGGCGCCGGACCACCTGGTGATCGCGAAGCCCGCGGATATGCCGGTACACGCGGGCAGTGGTGTGGATTTCGGCTTGATCGAGTGCCTGCGCGCGGCCCGGCCGGACGAATACCTCGAATTGGCACACCGACTCGACCGTGGCACCAGCGGTGCCATGCTGGTAGCGCGCTCGCGGCCCACACGGCATGAACTAGCCGAGGCACTCGCCGATGCGCGCGCTCGTAAGACCTACTTGGCGCTGGTCGATGGCATCTGGCCGAACGATGTGACGCGTGTCGACCAGCCGCTCGACCGCAACGGCATGGTTGGCGGTGAGCCGCGGGTTATCGTTGATCCGGACAACGGTAAGTCGGCGACTTCGGTGTTTACGGTGGTGGCGCGATCCTCGAATGCGACGTTGCTCGAGGTCGGTCTGTTGACCGGCCGCAAGCATCAGATCCGCGCCCACGCGGCCTATTTTAAATGTCCCATTGCCGGTGATCGGCGCTACGGTGACTCGAAACGCGCTGCGGCCTGGCGGCAATGGGGATTGAAGCGGCCCTTTTTACATGCACGCGATATGGCCGTGCCACGCCAGTCAGGATGGCTCCAAACCCATGTGCCATTGGCGGATGACCTGGCGGCTGTGATGCAGCGTTTGGGTCTACAGTGGGAATGAATTTCGAGGCGCTTGATGGCGCGCGTGCGGTTATGCCCAGCCTGATTATTTTCGATTGGGATGGAACACTGATGGATTCGGCGGGCGAGATCGTCGGCGCGATGCAACTCGCCATCCAGCGTGCAGGGTTGCCCGAACGCTCGCCTGAGCAATTGCGTTCACTGATAGGGCTGGGCATCCACGATGTGTTGGCGCGGCTTTTTCCGGATCGGGATCCGGCTCGGGTTCACAAACAGCTTGCGGCGCAGCGGGCCGATCGCGACGATGCGGCCACTAGAGCGCAATTTTTCCCGGGTGTGTTGGCCACCTTGGATCGCCTGATCGCCGGCGGCTACGAGCTCGCCGTGGCCACCGGCAAATCGCGTCGCGGACTCGATCAGGTTTTGACCGCGACCGATTGCCGGGGGTATTTCTCGCAGACGCGCTGTGCCGACGAGTCCGCCGCCAAACCGGCGCCGGCCATGGTCGAAGATTTGTTGCTGCGCACGGCGACTGAGCCGCAGGACGCACTTGTGATCGGTGACACCGAATACGACGTCGCCATGGCGCGAGCCGCGGACGTCAGCGTGCTCGGCGTAACCTGTGGCGTACACGACGCGACCCGCTTACGCGCCGCGGGTGCGACCGACCTGATCACCGATGTCACCGCATTGCCCGGCTGGCTGGCCGGTCAGGCGGCGGTTACGACGGCAGGCTGATCCCGCGTTCTGAGAGCAGGTCGGTCAACTGGATCAGCGGCAGGCCGATCAGCGTACTCGGGTCGGATGACTCAACCGCCGCGAGCAGCGTGATCCCGAGGCCTTCCGATTTCAGTGTGCCGGCTGTCTGGGTTGGGTCTTCGGCTTGGATGTAAGCTTCTATTTGTGCGTCGGTCAGTGGCCGGAACGTCGTTTTAACTGTTTCGAGCGCGACCCTGCTTTCGGATAGGTCGGGTGCGGCTACGGCCACGCTCGTGTGGAACAAAACCAAGCGGCCGGATTGTGCACGTAGTTGTTGCCGGGCGGCATCCAGCGAGCCGGGCTTGCCGACGGCGGTGCCGTCGACGTCGGCAACCTGGTCCGAGCCGATGACGATCGATTGTGGATACTCGGCGGCGACGGCTTCAGCCTTGGCTCGAGCTAGTCGCTCGGCCAGTGCAGGTGGCGGCTCGTTGTCGTATGCGGTCTCATCGACATCGGGCGAGACTGCCGAAAACGGAATCTGTAGGCGGCTTAAGAGTTCGCGCCGCCCAGCCGAGCTGGAGGCCAGTACGATATGGGGCGACACGTGCCAGGCTCCTTGAAAAGGCGATCGTAGAGCGCAAGCCTATCGACCAAACAGCGCGTTGAAAATAAGCTATGTTTCGGACGTTGGCGGAGGTTGGATTATGACGGCATTACCGGAAGAACTTGACTACCGCGACGTTGCGGAGCGCGGCGAAGTGTTTGAGGCGCGCTTGGCGCTGGCGGAAGTGCCCCGGGTCGCTGAATTAGCCTGCGACCCTCCGGCCGCGGGCGATCCCCCGGCGATCCATGTGCGACTGCAGTTTTTTGAAGACGAGCAGCGCTGGGCACACGTTAGTGGTCGTGTAGAATATGCCGCTTTGGTGGCATGTGATCGATGTTTGGCGCCTTTCAACCATCAGGGTGGCGCTGATATCAACAGTATAATCGTGGCTAGTGACGAGCAGGCGGCGGGTGTGCCGCGTCAGTTCGAGCCCACGATCGCCGAAGGCGGGAAGCTGGATCCGCGTAGCCTGATAGGCGACGAGATTTTGCTGGCCTTGCCACAGGCACTACACTGTGATCGCTCGGAATGCCGGGCCAATTATGAAAAACCGGATAAGCCGGATGAGATTGACGACGGTGCGCAAGGGGAAGATCGCTGGCGGCCGTTTGCAAATTTGAGATAATGGATTGAACAGGTCGCTGCGCCAGATGGCGACCGAAGTAAGAGTAGACTGTTTTATGGCGGTACAGCAAAATCGTAAGTCGCGCTCAAAGCGGGATAAGCGTCGCACCCACGACCAGATGTCGACCCCCACGGTCTCGACTGACGAAACCACGGGCGAGACACATCGTCGTCACCACGTAACCCGTGATGGGTTTTACCGTGGTCGACAGGTCGTTGAAACTGGAGACGACGACTAGCCAGCCCGCCAATTCGCCGGCGCCGGTCGCCGGACTCGCCAATGCCGATGATTCATATCGCCGTCGACGCCATGAGTGGCGACGAGGGGCCGTGTGTGGCCGTTGACGCTGCGGTTACCAGCTTGACGCACCATGCCGACCTGGTAATCGATCTCGTGGGTCAAACCGAGGTTCTCGAGCCGCTGGTCAATCAGGCCCGTATAAGTGACGATATACGCAACCGCCTGAACGTTCAGGAGGCCAGCGAGATCGTGAGTATGTCGGAGTCGCCGTCGGCGTCGCTGCGGCAGAAAAAAGATTCCTCGATGCGCGTGGCCATCAATCGCGTGCAAGCGGGTGATGACCAGGCCTGTGTCTCGGCCGGTAACACCGGCGCGCTGATGGCCACAGCACGGTTCGTTTGCAAGACGCTGGACGACATTGATCGGCCGGCCATTCTGGCTCCGATCCCGTCGCGTCGGGGTGGCACGCTGATGCTCGACCTGGGAGCCAGCACCGAATGCACGCCCGAGCAATTGTTTCAGTACGCGGTCATGGGGGCCGTGGTCGCGCGGGCCGTGTATGGGCTGGAATCGCCGCGCGTGGGGCTGCTGAATATTGGCGCCGAGGACATAAAAGGTAACCCGCAGGTCCAGCAGGCGGGTAGCCTTCTAAATGATAGTGAACTGAACTACATCGGATTCGTCGAAGGTGACGATATCTATATCGGCGAAGTCGATGTGGTGGTGTGTGATGGCTTTATCGGCAACGTTGCCCTCAAAACCAGCGAGGGGCTCGGCAAACTGATGGCCGAATACCTGCGGGCCGAGTTTTCCAAGAGTTGGGCGACGCGGATTGCCGGCTTGTGCGCCATGTCGGTGTTGAAACGCTTCCGGAGGCGCGTCGATCCGCGCCAGTATAACGGGGCAACGCTGGCTGGCTTGCAGGGAACAGTGGTCAAGTCACACGGCGACGCTGACGCTGTGGCCTTTGCGAGCGCGATTAGCGTAGCGCGCACCGAAGTTGTCGAAGGGGTGCCGAGCCGGATTCGGAGCTTGCTCGCCGAAAATCTGGGCGAGCCCTGATTCGACGCCTCTGTGCGTTACAGCATGGCAGGTGCTTGCCGGGCGATATTTGGTGACCCGGCGATCCGGCACACAGCGCTGTCTCCAACCGATGCTGGCAAATAGTGTCGATGCTGAGCCGCTAGATCGTGCCGGCTTGCCCTATGGTGACCCAGTTATAAATTGCTATAACGGGTCGGTAGTTGCCCTGTTGTAAACCTTGACCGACGTCGCAATATAGAAAGTGACGAGGAGCGGTATGGCGAGATGTGCCGGAGGTCGTCAGATCAGATGCATCGGCTGTTTTCAATGCGGTTTGAACCCATCGGTTTGCTAGCGGTCTCATGGTGAATCCCGAAACAGGCGAGGGCGATACGGCGCTTGCACCGAGCGACGCCGAGGTTCAGCCACCGCCGCAATATCACGTGATCATGCACAACGATGACTACACGCCCATGGACTTCGTGGTCGAAGTGCTGACAACTTACTTCAACCTTGATCGCGATCGGGCAACACAGGTCATGTTGACCGTGCATACACATGGTAAGGCGATCGCAGGTACGTTTAGCGCACAGATTGCCGAGACCAAGGTCGCAATGGTCAACGATCATGCGCGTGCTCACCAGCACCCGCTTTTATGTACGATGGAGAAAGCCTGACGCGCCGGCGTAGCGCGTAGAGAGCTAGTCACAACGAGGTCGGCCGAATATCCAATGCTAAGTCAGGAATTACAAACTGCACTCGACGCCGCGTTCATGGTCGCTCGACGCCAACATCACGAGATGCTCACTGTCGAGCATCTGTTGCTGTCATTGTTGGATAACGCTGAAGTCATCGAGGTGCTGAAATCGGTTAGCGCCGATGTCGGCCAGCTCGAACGCGAACTCAAAAGCTATATCGACACGCACGTCACGATCGTGCCCACGGATCAGGACCACGAAGTCCAGCCGACGCTGGGTTTTCAGCGCGTCCTGCAACGGGCGGTCTATCACGTGCAGTCGTCCGGCAAAAAGGAAGTGACCGCGGTCAACGTCCTGATCGCGATCTTTTCCGAGCAGGAATCGCACGCGGTATATCTGCTTGGTGAGCAGGGTGTAACCCGGCTCGATGTTGTCAACTTCGTGTCGCATGGTGTCGACAAAGCTGCGGGTGAAGGTGCTGGCGCCGAACAATCCGCCGGCCAGAAACAACAAGGCGAGTCGGGCGGCGACGATAGTCAGTCCGCGCTTGATCAGTACTGCACGAATCTCAATACAAAGGCCGCCAACGGTGAGGTTGAGCCGCTGATTGGTCGCGAGCAGGAAATGGAGCGGGTCATCCAGACACTGTGTCGGCGACGCAAGAACAATCCGCTGTTGGTGGGCGAAGCGGGCGTCGGCAAAACCGCCGTGGCCGAAGGATTGGCGGGCATGATCGTGGCCGAAGAGGTGCCGGACGTGCTGGCCGATAGTGTTGTCTATGCACTGGACCTCGGCGCGTTGGTTGCCGGTACCAAGTATCGCGGTGATTTCGAAAAACGTCTTAAGGCCGTTTTGTCCGAACTGGACGATATACCGGGCTCGATGTTGTTCATCGACGAAATACACACCGTCATCGGTGCGGGCGCCGCTTCCGGCGGCGTCATGGATGCGTCGAATCTATTGAAGCCGAAACTGGCCTCGGGCGAGTTGCGCTGTATCGGCGCCACGACGTATCAGGAGTTTCGAAGCGTCTTCGAAAAAGACCGCGCGTTGGCGCGTCGTTTTCAGAAAATCGACCTGCCCGAGCCGAGTGTGGCGGACACCGTGCAGATCTTGAAAGGCCTCAAGGACCGCTTTGAATCGCATCATCAGGTGCGGTTCACAGGGCCGGCGCTCGAATCTGCGGCTGAATTATCAGCGCGGCACATCAACGATCGACATCTACCGGACAAGGCGATCGACGTGATCGACGAAACCGGTGCACGGTTGCGGTTGCGGCCATCGGGCAAGCGCCGTAAAACGGTTCAGGTGCGCGATGTCGAAGATATGGTCTCGCGGATCGCGCGCATACCGACGAAGACGGTTACGCGCGACGATCGCGACATGCTGCGCACACTCGAGCGTGACATGAAACTGGTGATCTTTGGCCAGGACGAAGCTGTGTCGTCGCTTGCGAGTGCGATCAAGATGTCGCGCTCCGGACTGGATAGTCAGGATCGACCGACGGGCTCGTTCTTGTTCGCCGGACCAACCGGCGTCGGCAAGACCGAGGTGACGCGCCAGTTGGCATCGCATCTTGGCGTTGAGCTGGTGCGCTTTGACATGTCGGAATATATGGAGCGTCACGCCGTGTCGCGACTGATCGGCGCGCCGCCGGGCTATGTCGGATACGATCAAGGCGGCTTGTTAACCGAGGCCATCAACAAGCAGCCCTATTCGGTTGTGTTGCTTGACGAGATCGAAAAAGCCCACCCCGATATATTCAACCTGCTGCTGCAGGTCATGGACCATGGCACGTTGACCGACAACAACGGCCGCGAAGCGGATTTCCGCAACGTCATTTTGGTGATGACCACCAACATGGGTGCCGAGGCCATGGATCGACGCAGTATCGGTTTCGCGAACACGGATAATTCATCCGACAGTCTCGAAGCGATTCGTCGAGGTTTTGCGCCGGAGTTTCGTAACCGACTGGATTCGATTATCCAATTCTCGGCTCTGTCGGGCGAGGTGATCGAGCGTGTGGTAGACAAGTTCGTGGTTCAGCTCGAAGCCCAGTTGGACAAGCGGGGCGTGGAACTCGTGATTCAGTCGGACGCGCGCGAATGGCTGGCTAGGAACGGCTACGACGCCAGCATGGGGGCGCGGCCGATGAATCGCTTGATTCAGGACAACATCAAGAAACCGCTAGCCGAGGAGCTGTTGTTCGGCCGCTTGGCCAACGGTGGACGCGTGGTCGTCAGCGTAGGCGAAAACGACAGCCTGTCGCTGGACGTCTCGGAATCCGAACCCGTCGAACAGGCCTGATCCAAAAGAGCCCCGGGGTCGCCGACGCGACCCCGGCTGGCCGAATAATGGGCGTCGGGCGATTGAGTTTGGCTCGAAGTGTCGTTTTAGTCGATGGTTACTCGCTTGACCTCGGCCAGGTCGACAATGCCTTGTCGAACCTTGTTCAGCCCCGCCTGGTGTAGATTCATTACACCTTCGGCGCGGGCTTTTTTCTCCAGGTCATAGCCGGTGCCGCCTTCCATGATGAGCGTGCCCATAGCCTCGCTGATCGGCAATGTCTCGTAAATGCCCGTGCGGCCCGAGTATCCCTGTGAGCAGCGGTCGCAGCCTGCATGGTTGGCTTCGAATATTTCAAGCGAGTCGAGCTCGCATGCAGCAAAACCTTCTTCCAATAACGCATTATGCGGGATTGTTGCCGGCTGTTTGCAGCGTTCGCAGAGCTTGCGCGCAAGGCGTTGAGCGATGATCAGCGAGACTGTCGAAGCGATGTTATAGCCCGCCACACCCATGTTGATAAGGCGGCTGAGTGTCTGCGGTGCGTTGTTGGTGTGTAGCGTCGACAGCACCATATGGCCGGTTTGAGCCGCCTTGATGGCTATTTCTGCGGTTTCTAAATCGCGAATCTCGCCGACCATGATGACGTCGGGATCCTGACGCAGGAACGCGCGCAGACAAGTGGGGAAAGTGAGCCCGATGCCGGGGTGCACATTGACCTGGTTGATGCCGGGCAGGTTGATTTCGGCCGGATCCTCGGCGGTCGAAATGTTGCGGTTGTCGGTGTTGAGGATATTGAGTGCGGTGTATAGCGACACGGTTTTGCCGCTGCCGGTCGGGCCGGTAACCAACACCATGCCGTAGGGTTTGTGAATGGTGGATTCGAATAGCGCGCGCTGGTCGTGTTCGTAGCCCAGTTGGTCGATACCCATGCGGGCCGACGCTGGATCGAGGATGCGCAGAACCACTTTTTCGCCGTGCAGCGTCGGGCAGGTAGACACACGGAAGTCGATGTCGTTGTCTTGCGACAACTTAAATTTGAGTCGGCCGTCCTGCGGTATGCGCCGCTCAGCAAGATCGAGTCGCGCCATGACCTTAAGACGAGCACCAAGGCGGTTACCGATCTCGGCTGGTGGATTCTTACCGAGCGCTTCCAGCACACCGTCCTTGCGGATACGGACCCGGTAGTTTTTTTCATAAGGCTCGAAATGGATATCCGATGCACCGCGCCGTATCGCGTCGCGCATGACTTTGTGGACGAACTCAACGACCGGTCCGTCGCCTTCGGTGTCGTCGCTGCTGTCGAGGGCTTCGTTGTTGTTGGTCGTGCCGCCCGGCGCCAGTTTGGACAGTCCGTCGACAGCGTTGTCGATGGCAGTCGACTCGCTTTCCAGTAGCTGCGCGAGTTTGTTGTATTCGACGACGACCGGCATCACTTTGCAACCGGTATTGAACTTGAATTCGTCGAGCACCGACTGATTCATCGGATCACAAACAGCGATGTACAGCACCTTGCCTCGGCGATAAAGCGGGAATGCGCCCAATTTCCGTATCAGGGAATCCGAAACCTCGTCCAGCGGTGCGTGGTCAGTAATATTGAACGTGCTTAGGTCGACAAGCGGTGTCGCGAACTCTTCGCTGACGGCCTCAGCGAGCGTTAGCGGATCAACGGCTTTTTCGCTCGCCAGGAAGGAGACAAGCGAGATGCCCGAACGACTGGCACGACGCTGTGCATCGCTGGCGTATTCGGCCTCCAGCACGCCGGCGTTAACCAGACGTCGGCTGAGCCCGCCGAGGGGTGGTTGCTTGTGTTCGTCGCCCAAAAGCGCCGTTTTCTAGTTTTTCTGTCTATATGGAATCTAGCACAAACGGTTTTTGGAGCTGGATTCGCTCTGTGACCGGCATCAGGCTGGGGCCGTTTGCCTTGTCTTACCGTGCGGCGTCGATGATTGCGTTTAGATGGCGACCGTGTTGCGCGTCACTCAAGAGCTTGGGGTTCCAACATGTATGGATGGTCCACAGATGATGGGGATATGACGTGTATAAACCTGTGGATATGTAAGATGCGTCGTGCGGACGCGGGGGTGAGAACGCTTTGACCGCGCGGTGACCAAACGTGTTTGCCATGCTATCTAATGGGTGCGCACTGGTTAGCGAATCGCCATATCGGCGAATGCTCGCAGCGCTAAGTCTGGCGGGCTAAACGGCAACTGCCGGCCAGCGGATCAGGGGGCGGGATTGGTTGTCGACGGGCATCGGCCGGCGCGATCCGCATGTCACGATGCCAAGCAATGGCCGGAGAAAGTCTTTGCTAACCCAGCCACATCAGGCCTAGCGCCAAGCAGCACAGTGGTGCCCACGCCCATTCGGTGTTGTCCGAGATACGTGCCCAGGAAAAACGATTTCGCCGCCGATTGGGCCAGGGCCGAAGCCGTGGCCAGAAATCCGGGACATTAGCGGCGTGTTCACGTGCGTCGTTGCCGAAATCCGCTTCGAGTCGTGTGTATTCGACACGGTATTTTCGCGGTAGATAGCACAGCGTAAACCAGGCCACCGCTAACAGACCTGCAATCCATATCCCGATGCCGGTGGCTGTAGTGGCGTTACCGCCCGCGAGAAACAGGCCGCTGCCAACCAGAGCCGAACCGACGTAACCTGGATTGCGTGTATGCGCGTATGGGCCGCTGGTTACCAGTTCGCGATTTTTGGCCAAGTGACCAAAGGCCCAGATGCGAAGCAATAGACCCGCAGCAATGACGATACATCCAATAGTGAATGGAATCGGTGCCGGCTGTGCCGCAATGACTAGGGCAAGTGCAGCCACGTAAACGAGTATTTTTCTGATAACGGTGTGAAACCGAGGGCGTTTACGGCCATGTTGGTCGTCTTTCGCGGTCATTGAGTAGGTGTAGTTGGTCGAGCGCGCATGAGGGCAGTGTAGATGAATTTGGGCGTCAGTGGCAGCGCCCCCACATGGAACGATGCCAGGCTGTGGCCGTCCTATGGTTGGCCGTTGTGTGTTGAATCGTCGAATTGTGGTGAGTGGTATGCCTGGATTAATGCCCGATGTGTCGGCGGCGTTGCATCTGCTAGTACGAGCCGCTACGGTCCAAATGCTATCCGGAACGTAACCGCAGATGACGAATCGCAGACTGGCCATGCTCGGCGCCGCGAGCGCTTTCCTAGCCCTCGGGGTGGTGTACGGGTTGCAGTACGGCGCTGACTTGGTGCCGTGCCCGCTGTGTATTTTCCAGCGCATTGCGGTGGCGTTGTTCGGAGTTGTCTGCCTCGTTGCAATGGTTCACGGGCCGGGGCAGGTCGCGGCGCGCATCTACGCGGCGATGGGCGTGCTTGTTGCGGCGCTTGGTGCGACGATTGCGCTGCGACATGTCTATATCTTGCAATTGCCGCCAGGCGCTGTGCCGACATGTGCGCCCGAGCTCGGGACTCTGGTTCAGATGATGCCGTTGCGCGAAGTGGTGGCGACAGTGCTGCGCGGCGATGCAAGCTGCGCCGACGTCAAGGGCAGTTTCCTCGGGTTAAGCTTGCCCGTGTGGAGTGCTATATACTTCATTGGTTTGATGGTTGGCTCGATCGCGGCCGCCTTTCGTCAAACCCTCGGGCGCACCCCGTCCGATTCCACATAGATTTTTTAAACCATGGCTATTACTGCAACGATCTGTGACCAGCTCGGGCGCGACGCACACGTCGTCGACCCGCTTTTTACCGATTTCGGGGGCGCGTTGGAATGCGCCGGACCTATGGTGGTTCTGCGCACTTTTGAACACGGTGCACTGGCACCGACTGTGGTCGAAGAGCCCGGTGATGGACAGATTCTGGTCATCGATGCAGGTGGTTCTGAACGCTGCGCGGCAATTGGCACCGAAGTTGTCGAAAAAGCGCTAAGCAATGGCTGGGCGGGCATCGTTGTGAACGGCTGTGTTCGCGATTCTGAGGCGTTGTCACAACTGGAGATGCCGATCAAGGCGCTGAACGTCCATCCACGTGCCCCCGATGCGCGAACCGACGGTGAGCGTGATGTTCCGGTTAGCTTTGGTGGCGTAGTCTTCGAGCCGGGCGAGTGGCTTTATGCCGATCTGGACGGCGTGGTGGTTTCAGCGACACAGGTCGAATTCGAATAGTTTTATGTCGCGGGCGTCAGCGGCTCGGCGATTGCCGTGCGACGCACTTGTCGCTGCACGCCGGATGACTGGCATTGCTGCAATAGCCGTTCGTGATGAATTAGCCGCGGTGTATCGCTGCCGACGTCGCGACACATTCAATGCACGCCGGCTAACGGTGCCCATAATCGAGGCCGTATCACAGCGCGCGGCGAATTTTTTGACTACAACGGACTTGCCGGTGCGTGTAAAAACGCCATAGTCACCCTATGAGCGAAACTGCGTTCGATCCCGTTGCCTACGTCAAGCAGTTGACCACAAAGCCGGGTGTGTATCGCATGTTCGATGCCAGTGGCAACTTGCTCTACGTCGGCAAGGCGAAGAACCTGAAAAAACGGGTGTCGAGCTATTTCCTACGGGCGTCGGGCCATGCCCGGACCGAGGCCATGCTTGACCATGTCGCCGATGTTCAGGTCACGATCACGCATACCGAGGATGAGGCGTTATTGCTGGAGTCGACGCTGATCAAGCGTCACCGCCCGCGCTACAACGTCTATCTGACCGACGACAAGAGCTATCCCTACCTGTTGATCACTGGCGATAACCAGTTTCCGCGAGTGGTTTACCACCGCGGTGCGCAAAAACGTGAGGGTAATTATTTTGGTCCGTTCCCGAGCTCGGGTTCGGTCCGCCAGACACAGGACACGCTGACACGGTTGTTCAAGCTTCGAACCTGTCGCGATAGCTATTTCGAGAACCGCACTCGGCCGTGCCTGCAGTATCAGATCAAACGTTGCTCGGCTCCTTGCGTGGGTTACATTAGCGAAGCCGAGTATGCCCGTGACGTCGACAACGCTGCCGCATTGCTGAATGGGCGCAACGAGCAGTTGATTGAACGCTTAATCAACGACATGGAAGCCGCGTCGGCGCGGTTGGACTTCGAGAGCGCAGCCGAGCTGCGTGAGCGCATCGCGTCAGTGCGCCGCCTGCAGGCGCAAAGCCAGAGCGTGGGTGGCCGGGGCGATTTCGACATTGTGGCCGCCAAGCTGGATGGCGGCACCGCGGCCGTTATCGTCACCACTGTTCGCGGTGGTAATAACCTGGGGCACCGCAGTTTTTTTCCGCACGTGCCCGCCGAAGCCAACGCGGTTTCCATCGTCAGCGCGTTCCTGGGGCAGTACTACCTCGAACGTCGACCGCCCCCGGAAATAATGGTCGATCCGTTGCCGGACGATACCGAACTGTTGAGCGAAAGCCTTGGCCAGCGCGCCGAGCGTAAGGTAGCACTCAAGAATCGCGTGCGCGGTGAACGCCGGCGCTGGTTGGACAATACAAAACACACGGCAGACCAGTCGTTGTCGGCGCAACTGGCGAGCCGCGCCGGGGTCGAAAAACGCCTAAACGCGCTTGCCGAGGCATTGTCGCTAGATGCGCCGCCGTTACACATTGCTTGTTTCGATATAAGCCACACCCAGGGCGAGAAGACCGTGGCCTCCTGCGTGGTTTTTGAAAATGGCGCGGCCGACAAGTCAGCGTATCGGCGTTTCAACATCACCGACATCGAACCCGGGGATGATTACGCGGCTATGCGCCAAGCGCTTAGACGTCGGTTCGAGCGCGTCAATACGGGGGAGGCGAGAATGCCGAATCTGTTATTGATCGACGGCGGTCGTGGCCAACTCAGTGTAACCATGGAAGTGCTCGATGAGCTCGGTATTCATGAACCGGCCGTGGTCGCGGTTGCCAAAGGGCCGAGCCGTAAACCGGGCGAGGAACAACTGATGCGGCCGAACGCTAATGAGCCTATTATGTTGGCGCCGGATTCGGCCGCTCTACATCTGATTCAACAGGTGCGCGACGAAGCCCACCGATTTGCAGTCGCCGGCCATCGCGGGCAGCGTGGCAAGGCGCGCCAGTCGTCGACACTCGACGATATCGAAGGCCTCGGCCCGAAACGGCGGAAGAAATTGCTCCAGCGCTTCGGCGGTCCGCGTCAGGTCGCCCGCGCCGGCGTCAATGAACTCCAGCGTGTTGAAGGTATTAGTGGCAACATGGCGCAACGTATTTACGATCATTTTCATCCAGCGAATCAGAGCTTGTGATAACGAAGAGAAGAGAAGTCCCGTGCTGCGGGCAAGGTAGGCTGGTTTGAATTTGCCGACATGGTTGACGCTGTTTCGACTGGCGTTGATCCCATTCGTGGTCTGTTTGATCTTCGTCCCAGCGAATGGCTACAGCGAAGCAGCGGCCGCGCTTTTCGGTATTGCGCTTGTTACCGACTGGCTCGATGGCCATCTGGCGCGGCGCTGGAATCAGGCCTCGGCATTTGGCGCGTTCCTGGATCCGGTAGCCGACAAACTCGTGGTTTGCGCTGTGCTGGTGATGTTGGTCTATCGTGACCCGCATTACTATGTCGCCTTGCCTGCGACGATTATCGTCGGCCGCGAGCTGACTATATCGGCATTGCGCGAGTGGATGGCCGAGCTCGGCAATCGCGGCATTGTATCCGTGGGCCCGATCGGCAAATACAAGACCGTCGTCCAGATGATCGCCATCTTCATCATGCTGTTCAATCTGCAGGATGGCGGCGGATGGTATGTGGCTGGTACAATATTGTTAGCGATTTCAGCAGTGTTAACGCTGATATCGATGGTCAACTATCTCCGCCAAGCGTGGCCGCATCTGACGTCGGGTTAATCGCTTGTGGGTTGACACACAGCCGTATTACGGTAGCCTATTCGGCAATTCGCGGGAATAGCTCAGCGGTAGAGCACAACCTTGCCAAGGTTGGGGTCGCGAGTTCGAATCTCGTTTCCCGCTCCAGATTACCGCAGACCCCGACCTCGCGTCGGGGTTTGTTATTTGTAGCCTCGATGAGCGCCTCAAAGGCCAGGTGGCAGAGTGGTTATGCAGCGGCCTGCAAAGCCGCCCGACCTCGGTTCGAATCCGGGCCTGGCCTCCACTAATCTTCCAGCGTGTTCCAAAGAAACGTTAAGAGCCCGTTTAGACGGGCTTTTTTATGCCTGGAACCTTTGTTCAGCCACGCTCGTCCCTTTTAAAATCAAGGTGTTGGGGTGCATGGGTAGGTGCCCCAGCGCAGCACGGCCTCCCAAATAAAGCTGACGGCGTCCCAGATCAAGAGCGCTAAACCACGCAAAAAGTCGTGCAAGCTGAGCAATGGCGAGGGCAAGTACCAACGAGTGGCGTCGAAAGGCGGCAAGTTCTGATGGCTTCAAATACCGTATTAGCGGTAAAGAGAAGCTGCTATCGCTAGGGCGTATCTCCGAAGTATCGCTAAGGGACGCCAGAGAACGACGTGGGGCGCGCAAGGCTATCGCAGCGGATAGCTCCGAGTGCCAAGAAGGCCTAGAAACGTGCACAGACGGCTGCGGATACATTCGAAGCCGTTGCGTGCGAATGGATCGATGCGCGTAGCGGCGTGAATGGAGCGAGAATAACGGGCATCAGCTTACGCGTCGGCTTGAGTGCGATGCGTTTTCCCTGGATTGGGGAGGCTAAAATGCACGAGTTAGTGCCTTCCGAAGTACTCCCGATTCTACGTCGCCTAGAAGGACGGGGAGCAATCGAAACAGCACATCGTGTTAAGCAGCTGGTCGGTCAAGTGATGGGCTTTGCCGTCGCCACAAGTCGAACACAGTGGGATCCGGCGCTGGAACTTCCCGAGGCGCTCAAAACACGCCGAGTTAAACGCGACGTCAGCATTGTTCCCAACTCATTCCGACAACGTCTTAAAAGCACACCTTGAACCCGTTAAATCAGCCACCTTTCTTGAAGAGTTTCTTATATTCGTCACCGCACTCAAGATGAAGCATGTCGCTCCAGGTTTGGAGAAAACGCTGTAGAGAGGCGGAAAACATGGAAATACAAGCATGCCCCAGTACATCTAGGCTCTCGTTGGCTTCAATCCGCTCTTCGAGAAATGGAGGCTACGTTCGTAGCACTGCCGTATGCAAGCAGTTCTATCATTCAGGAAATAAAGTATGTCCATTTATAGTGCCTAACGCAGCGCTAACGCTGGCCGGAGCTAAGCGGAGGCCAGTCGGCGTGAGCGCCGTGTTAGGCAACGCGTGTTAGCCATGTGAGGGGTTTAGCCCCCTCCAAAAGTGCCCGCGAACACTGCAAGACCAATGAGGTATATTATTGGCGACGCAATCAGCGATGCAAGTAGTTGCCACAGGCCCGCACCGGCGCCGCATTTTGACATCGCAACGATGGCCAGAATGAACGCAACCAAGTTCAGTGGCCAACCTATAAAAAAACCTGTACCTGGAATAGGAACAATAAAAGCAATCCAGGCAATTGCAAGGCAAACCCAAGCGGCCTTGCCAGCAGTGTTATCGGTCGTTGTTATAGCGGTCTGTTCGTTCATGGATCTTCCTCAGAATCTCGTTTTTGCGGTGATGTAACAGATCAAGCCTGACGCCTGAATATATGACAACGTGTAGATATGGCGCCGTAGTATATTTGGTATATATCACGCATAGTCAGCCAGGCCAAAGGTTAAGACACCCACGATGATTGTTAGGCCAACACTTCGGGACCAATAGAAAACATCCACCGTAACTAGTCCGCCGATGCTGTAGGGCGCTAGCGTGGGCCAGGATGGGCTCTGCAACATTGGTTGCACGAGGGTCGCGATGGTCAGCCCAACCTGCAGTGCAAGGGCGACTATTTTGATGCTGGGTTGATCGCTCGACAGCAGTGTCAGTAAGCGGCTTTTACGGGGCAATAAAAAGGGAATGACGCGACAGAATCCCGTCACTATAGCTATGGCGGCGATCGCGATGAACAGCGTGGCGTAATTCATGGGGCAGGCCGTTGATGACACCAGCGAGACACCGCGACGCTCGCCGCAATGGCAGCAAACAAGGCGCCCACGATATTGCTGACAAAGATCGCGCCAAGGGCCGAAGCCGCGCCGGCCAGAAGCGGCCATGCAGTGTCCCGGTTTAAATTCTCGAGAGATAGCGCGAGAAATAGGGCGGGCAACGCAAAATGCAACGCCTGCGTGATGGCTGGAGCAGCGTCCTGAATAGCTGCGCCTATGGCACCGCCGATAGCGGTGCTCGCGACCCAACAAAGATAAGCGGCCACCGCCACGTTGGTCAGCCAAGCAGTTAGGCCCGTGTCGGTTCCGCTTCACGCTGTGTCAGGGTGGTAGCGAAGACCTCATCGGTCAGCGACATTGCCAATGGCAGACGTGCCGCCAGTCGATCGGGAAAAATGCGGCGTACCAACGAGCCATAAATGATATGCCGCGAGTCGATCAGCGCACACAGCGCTACGACATAGAGCCATGGCGTCCCATTTTGTATCGCCGCGAGCAGAATGAATTGGCTGCCGCCCGCGAAAATCATCGCCGAAAACAGAATGGGCACGTAAAGCGGGTAGCCGAAGCTTGTAGTGGCCGCACCGAAGGTGATCGCGACCGGCATATAACCCAAGAAGATCGGCACCGCCGAACGCAGTCTCTGCCCAATGGCATGCTAGACATTCATACAGCTTCGAGCTCGAGCGCGTGAAATCGATAGGAAGTGAGTTCGGGGATCGAGGGCCGTGCCGACAGATCGAGTCGATGGATCTGGTCTAGTAGCCGTCGCGCTTGGTCGGGGGCGATCTCGCCTTAACTGGCCAACGCGTTATAGAGCATGCTTGGATCGTTTCGGTGGCAAAGTTGAACCAGCTCTGCCTCGTCCCGGGTGATGTGAGCCAGACCCGCGTTGACCAACGTGTCATGGATATACCGCAGCTGGTGGGCGAGTCGGTGGTCGCGGCGTTCCGCTTGATTGCTGAACGGCGTGATCATTTTGTCGCTTACACAGAGCGCGCCGCCGACGTGTGGCCGGTTGCGGATCATATCCAAGAGCCGGTGGCCTGCTAGGTGATGCAGCGCAGATCGGGATAAATGACGGAGATGATCGCCTGAGCGCCGGATTCGCCAGCCTGATAAATGTGATCGTCACCGCCTTTGAAAGTTTTGGTGTCTCCGGCATGGAGCGTCGCCCTCACGAAGCGAGCCGCTTTCGAACGTCATTCGGAACGTTTCGATCTTGCGTTCGGATGCTTCGTAATCGATCAGCTCCACCGAGATCCCTTGGCGATCGAAGATTGCGGTGGTGCTTTGCCTGCGAGATCGCCGTAACCGACATCCAGCACTTGGGCCAATCGCCATATCGTTTCGATCGTTGGGTTGCCTTGGCCGCGCTCGAGATTCGACAGCGTCGACTTGCCGATACCGGTGAGCGCCGACAACCCGGTAAGCGTAATTTCACGTTCGGTTCGAAAGGTTTTGATGTTCTTCGCGATCTGATTGTGTAAGCCCTGGATCATCGTGGCGCTCACCGCATGAGCAACAACAACTCCGATGCTCAAAGTAGGTATCGGTTTCGGCCTTGCCATTACCGGGTTGGCCAGTACCACGGAATCGCAGTTGGGTCGCGAGATTGATCGGGCGTTCGCGCCGTTACGAGCCGAGCCCACATGCCGCCATCCGCGGTGCCGAGTCAGCGTGAGCGTGATTTCGAGCGCGCGAGAGCCTTGCAGATGACGGGGCGGAGAATTTGTTAGACTAACGTCGTGCTGGCTCTGAGCGTTTGGCTCGAGCTGGATTCCCCTATTTGCCCGATGCACATCGCTGCGATGGCGGCGGCCGTGATGCGGGCGCGCTTCCTTCAGAGGAAAGCGTGCCCGCCAGCGGCCGCGTCAACGCGGCTACGAGGACGTTATGCTCCAAACCATCCGAGAACATTGGTTCTCCAACGTGCGCGCCGACATGTTGTCTGGCGTGGTCGTCGCACTGGCGCTGATCCCGGAAGCGCTGGCGTTTTCCATCATCGCCGGTGTCGACCCCAAGGTGGGGTTATACGCGTCTTTCTGTATCTGCGCAGTCAATGCTTTCGTTGGCGGTCGTTCAGCGATGATTTCGGCCGCTACCGGTTCGATGGCGCTGATTATGGTGACCTTGGTCGCCAAACATGGCGTGGATTATCTGTTTGCCACCACGGTTCTGACGGGCATCTTCCAGTTCATCGCCGGCTCGTTGCGTCTGGCGAACTACATGCGCTTCGTCTCACGCTCGGTGGTCACCGGGTTCGTGAACGCCTTGGCCATTCTCATTTTCTGGGCCCAGATTCCCGAGCTGACTCACGTTTCCTGGGTCGTCTACGCGATGGCGGCCGGTTCGCTGGCCATCATTTATCTATTCCCTTATGTGCCGGTGGTGGGGCGCATTTTTCCGTCGCCGCTGCTCGCCATCCTCTTGATGACCGGTATCTACATGTCCGGCCATTTCGATATCCATACCGTCGGCGATATGGGCGAGTTGCCCGGCAGTTTGCCGAGTCTGATCTGGCCGGACGTGCCACTGAATTGGGAGACATTTACCATCATCGCGCCGTACGCGCTCACACTCACCGTCGTGGGCCTGATGGAATCGATGATGACGGCGACTATCGTCGATGACCTGACTGACACCGGCAGCAACAAGAATCAGGAATGCCGCGGCCAGGGCATTTCCAATATCTGTACCGGCTTCATCGGCGGCATGGCTGGCTGCGGCATGATCGGCCAGACCGTGATCAACGTGAAGTCCGGCGGCCGTACCCGCCTTTCCTCGCTTACGGCCGGTATTGTGCTGCTGTTCATGGTTGTATTTCTGTCCGACTGGGTCGGTCAGATTCCGATGGCCGCACTCGCCGCGGTGATGATCATGGTCTCGATTGGCACCTTTTCATGGGAGTCGATCCGCGATCTACCGAAACATCCGATGAGCACCAATCTCGTCATGATCACCGTGGTGGCGGTGGTGGTGGTCACCCACAATCTGGCGATCGGCGTGTTCGTGGGTGTGCTCCTGTCGGCGCTGTTCTTTGCCAACAAGGTCGGCCAGCTGCTGTATATCCCCAGCTACCTGACCGACGACGGCGAACGCCGGGTATACGAAGTCACCGGCCAGGTGTTTTTCGCCTCGGCCAACGCATTCCGACATCGTTTCGATTACAACGAGGCCTTGCCAGCCGTAACCATCGACGTGCATCGTGCTCACTTCTGGGATATCTCGGCCGTGGAAGCGCTGGATCGGGCGGTGCTGCGGTTGCGGCGCGAAGGCACGACCGTTGATATCGTCGGCATGAACGAAGCCAGCAAAACGCTGGTCGACAAAGTCGCCGTGCACGATAAGCCCGACGCCGAAAAGCTGCTCGAACAGCATTGATAAAGGAAGGAGAATTATATGGCCGATAAACGATCGGTCGTGGCGTGCATCGATGGGTCGGCCTATGCGGCGGCGGCTTGCGATGCTGCCGTCTGGGCCGCCACGAAACTCGATGCGCCTCTGACCTTTGTCAACGTCATCAGCCGCCGTAAACATGCGGCCTCAACGGACTATTCCGGCCAGATCGGGCTGGGCACGCGTGAACATCTGCTCACCGAGCTGGCCGACCTGGACGGCCAGCGCGCTCGCCTGATGCGCGACCGGGGTCGCGATTTTCTCGACTCGGCAAGCCGTCGTGCGATCGACGCTGGTCGTCCCGAGCCTGCAACGTGTCAGCGTAACGGTGAGCTAGTGGACGCCCTATATCACATGGGCGATGAACCTAGGTTACTGGCGCTGGGCAAGCGCGGTGAATCGGCCGCGGACGACTATCACCTAGGCTCTAATCTCGAGCGGGTGATTCGTGGCGTATCCTGCCCGATTCTCGTCACCAATAATAGTTTCACTGCTCCCAAGCGTGTGCTCATCGCCTTCGATGGCAGCCAGACCGGCCAGCACGTAATCGAGCGTGCGGTCGCGACGCCGTTGCTGACCGAAGTCGAGGTGCATCTCGTCTACGTTGGCCAGCCCAACGACCAGAGACGCCATCAGTTCGATGAAGCGGCCGAGAAATTGCGGACGGCCGGCGCACAGCTGACCACCGCCATCATCGATGGGGATGTAGAGCCCGCGCTGCACGACTACCAACGCCAGCACGATCTCGACCTGATGGTCATGGGGGCGTACGGCCACACGCGCATCCGTGAATTGCTGCTGGGCAGCACGACCACCGACATGATCCGGCGCGCCGATGTGCCGTTGCTGATTGTGCGGTAACAATCGGTAGACCGGGCGACGAGCCGATAGGGTTGGCTCGCCCGTTTGGTTTTTTCAGAGTCGGGTGCCGCGCTCGTGTATTTCGTGAAATCCCCGAATGCCTGCCGGTACATGGCGTTGTCGACAATTGATTAGTCGACATATGTCATGACGTATGACATGCCTTAGCCATGCTAAGGCTACGCCGTTGAATTTATCGTTTGTCGGGGTCGCGGCTCGCCCCCATTCTCTGCGCCGACATTCCGCAACCTCTAATCAAAAGAGAACTTCATGGCGCCCGTGATCGATCGAGAACGCGTTGAGATGAAAGAACTGGCCGACTACAGCGACGGTCCGTCGCTGATTTCGTCCGAGCTGATCCAGGTGGATGAGTCGCCGCGCGTCGCGCTGGCCTGGGATGACGGCGCACACACCGCGCTGCCGCCAATCTGGCTGCGCGATCATTGCCCCTGCGATGCTTGCCGGCATGCGAGCTCGCGCGAGCGTCTGTGCAAGATCATCGACATTGAAGTCGGTGTGCCGGATGTTTCGCTCGACCACGGCGCGCTGCTGCTGGTTTGGCCCGACGGTCATGAAAGCCGCTTCGACGGCGTTTGGCTGCATCAGCGTCGGCCCGGCCAGCACCAATTCCAACCGACGGTGCCCGCAGCGCGAGCCTGGCGTGAAGGCTTCATGCCGGCACAAGTGACGCACCGCGACTTCACGAGTACGGATGCCGGTCAACGGCAGTGGCTCGAGGCTTTGATCCGCGATGGCCTGGTATTGCTTGACCAAGGCCCGACCGAGTCCGATGAAGTCACCCGTATCGCCGAGTCCATCGGGCCGCTGCGGGCGACCAACTTTGGCGCACGCTTCGATGTGCAATCCAAACCCAACCCGAACAATGCCGCCTATACGGCGATCGAACTGGAGCTGCATAGCGACCTGCCGAACTGGCGTAATCCGCCGGACATTCAGCTTCTGTATTGCCTGGAAAGCGAGGCCGAAGGTGGGGCCTCGACGTTTGCCGACGGTTTTGCTGTAGCCGAGGCAATGCGCCATGAGTCGCCCAAGCATTTCGCCATGCTCGCCGAAATCCCCATCGATTTGCGCTTCCAGGACGACGACCACGACATCGTCGTGCGCGAGCCGATCATCCGCACCGACGACCGCGGTGAGCTACGCGAGATCCGCTTCAACAACTGGATTCGCGACGCCGTCGATGTCGCCCCCGACCAGATCGAAGACTGGTATGCGGCCTACTGCGATTTCTGGGCCCGCCTGCGCGCGCCGCGTTATCGCGCCGACTTCGAGTTGGCGCCCGGCCAGATGATCGCCTTCGACAACCGGCGCGTGCTGCACGGTCGCGGCGAGTTCAATCCGAATACCGGTAAGCGTCACCTGCAGGGCTGCTATCTCGATTACGACATGGTCGAGTCGAAGTTGCGCGTGTTGGCACGGTGAACGCACCGGGCGAAGATGGCCGCAGCCAGTATTTCTGGTGGCGGCCATTCTGCCGCCTGTTTAGTTATCGTGTGGTTGCGCCGGCGCCTGCTTTAGCCATCTGCCGCGGTTGTTAATAGGCGCGCCGCGAGGCCGGAAACACGACTAACCCGCCGGTTGATCGTTGTTTGTAATGCGTCGGGGTCGGAGTAAACCACGAGCTGGTTCCGAGCCCGCGTTAACCCGGTATAAAACAACTCACGTGTCAGAACCGGCACGTCATAAGACGGTAGCACGAGCGTTACCGCATCGAACTCGGAGCCTTGGCTCTTGTGGATCGTCATTGCGTATACGCTGCCGTGCGCGGGGAGGGCGCTCGGCAAAAAGGCTCGGAGTGTGTCGTCTTTTTCAAACCAGACTCGGAGTTGGTCCTCGGCGTTATAGAGCGCGATACCGATATCGCCGTTGTCGAGGCCGGTTCGGTCATCATTTTGTTGAATCATGATTGGGCGCCCGTGGTACCAGAGCGTTGCCGGATTGATCTCAAAGCGGCGGATGAGGCGCTCGGTTATACCGGCATTAATGGTTTCACTGCCTGCCGGCCCCTGGCGGACGGCGGTTAGCACGCATTGTTTGCCGAGCTCGGCCAGGGCGAGCGAGGGATCCGTGAATTCGCAGAGATTAGCGTGGTGATCGGCGAGGTGGTCCATAAGCCGGCCGATGGTCGCTGCATCGGTACGATCATGGTAGATAAGGTCGTCGTGGTTGGCGTTTAGCAGTGCTGTGGCGGTTTCGACGTTGCCAGCGTTCACGGCGGCGGCGAGACGGCCGATGGCACTATCGGCGTTGAAGCGTCGGCTGGTCTGGAGTGTGACGACGTGGTCGGCCAGCGCATGGTCGGCCGGTTCGGTGCGCTCGGCAAGCAGGTCGCCGGCGGCAGCTTGTTGCTCGCTCGTGAATCGGTTGATGCCCGTGTGCGAACAGATGTCGGCCAGCACGGCGCCGGATTCGACCGAGGCGAGTTGATAGCGGTCGCCAAGCAGGACAAGGCGGGCATTGTGGTGGATGGCGTCGGCCAGTTTGGCCATCATCGGCAAGTCGATCATCGAGGCTTCATCGACGATGACGACATCATAGGGCAGTGGGTTGTCGGCGTTGAAGCGGGGCCGGGTGGTCGTACCCGTCAAGCCGAGGAGTCGATGTAGGGTGCGGGCAGTCTGAGGGATATGTTTTTCGACGGTGGCTTGGTCGAAGTCGGCATCGGCGCCCATGTCGGCCAGGCCCGATCGAACGGATTCAGTCATGCGTGTGGCGGCCTTGCCCGTGGGCGCCGCGAGTGCGATGAGTGGCGGCGTCTCATGCGTTTCGAGTGCGGCTTCGATCAACACGCGTAGAAGTCGCACGATCGCGTAGGTCTTGCCGGTGCCCGGACCACCGGAAATAACCGTGAATCGGTGGCGCAGCGCGGCGCAAACGGCAACGGCCTGCCAGTTGGTGGCTGCCGGGTTGTTGGCATCCGCCGTGAACAGGCCATTGCCCGGCTTGAGTGTTTCGATATTCACCGGCTTCGGTTCGGTTGCCATCAACGCGCGCAGGCATGCCGCGAGCCGGGTCTCGTAAGCGTGGTAGCGCTGCAGATAGAGTCGGTCGTTTTCCAGGATGAGTGGGCGCGTCGGGGCGTTATCCCGCGATGCGTCGCCATCGAGCACAGTAACGAGATCACTGGTATTGAGCGCCGCTGACAGCTTCTGCTGTTTCGGTTTGCTCATCATCGCGCTCGTCATATGGTTCAGTGCGAGGCAGGTATGGCCTGCGGCGACTGCCGAACTTGTCAGTGCAAAAGCGTGGGCGACGAGCGGGTCTGCGCCGTGGCGACACGCCCAATGCGCGAGTGCTTGATCGAGATCGGATAAGCCCGTGTTCGTCGCCGCCGCAGCGTGTGCCGCCGATGCGCCCGAGGCAACGCCCGTGGATGTGGCCGGCGTGGTCGCGGTTGTCTGATTCATGCGGGGGCTGTCGCGTTGTCGAAAAGCGCGTCCAGTGTCTCGATCAGCTCGATAGCCGGTTGGTCGCTGAAGATACCGGTCGTCGTGTTGCCGTCCATGGCCCGGACGAATAGATATTGCACGCCGCCTAGGTGCGTAGCCGGGTGGTAGGACGCGCCGAGGCAGCGTTTCAGATGGCGATGCAGCGCTACGGTATAGATCAAGTACTGCAGGTCGTAGTGGGCGTGGCCGATGGCGTGCGTGAGTGCGTGGTTTCGGTAGGCAGCCAGCGTTTCGCCGAGGTTATTGGTTTTGTAGTCGATAATGATATAGCGGCCATCGACTTCCACGACCAGGTCGATGAAACCTTGCATGAGCCCGTGGAGCGTAGCCGCCGGATTGCCGCCGAGCGTGGCGGGCAGGTAACCGGCGGCGCGCAGTGTTTCGATGAGTTGCTCGAAACGACTGCCGCCGAGCCTTAGCATGAATTCCATTTCCACGAGACAGTGTTGTGGGTCGAGCGTGACCAGCGGGCCGATAGTCGGTAGCGGAGTGTGTAGCGTGCGGGCAATGAGGTGGGCGGTATCGTCCACGCGCGGGTCGATGTCCGAATCGTCGATCAGGCCGTATTGCCGTAGTCGGCGGGCGACGATGTCGTGGTGTTTGTTGGTCAGCGGTTCGCCAGGCGCGGGCCAGCTGATGTGGTTCCCGCTGCTGAGACAGGTTTCGAGTATGTCGTGTACGGCGGCGCCAAAGCCGATCCCGGACAAGCGCGAGTCGAGTGCTGGCAATTCACCATCGGGTTCAAGGTCGGTGTTGACTGTGTCCGGGGAGGCGGTGAATTCGTCCGCTGCCCCCGGTTCGGGTTGCTCGACGGTGTTCTTTTCGGCGCTCGCATGCGCGAGCCGCGAAAAGCTGTAGGTCGACCACCGGGGCCGTGCGGCGGGTAGGTCCTGCCGGGCCGCCGCAAGTTCGGGCGCACCCGCCGGTGCCAAGCGCTTGATGTGCGGCGGCGCCGTCGTCGTATCGATGGGTTCAAGCGCGACGTGGTCTGGGACTCTGTTTTTCAAGCGGTTGAGTGCGTCGCCAGTGCCGCTGGTGTCGCGATAGAACAAGTCGGCTAGCGCGCCACTCGGGCCGGTGTCGTCGGGCTCGCGCCAGCCGACGAACAGCGCTTGCTCGGCACGCGTGAGCGCGACATAGAGGAGTCGCAGTGCTTCGGAGCGTTGCTCGCGTTTGTCTTGTTCGATATGCGCCTGATGGCGGCCGATCAGGTCCACCACCGCTTGGCCGGTGTTGCCGGTTTGAGTGGCGTTGTCCGGCGGATGAAAGATCAGCGGCGGCTTGCCGGCTTGGTTGCTGGTGCCGAGCCACAGGCCAAACGGCAGGAAAACGATCGGATATTCGAGCCCCTTGGCGGCGTGCACTGTGCTGATGCGAACGAGGTCGGCGTCGGATTCCAGACGTAGTTGGCTGTCATCTTCAGGATTGTTGTTCGTGCCATCCTTGGCGGCGACTATGCGGTCGTCGAGCCAACGATTGAGGCTGGCTTTGCCGAAGCATTCGGACTCGGCGTCCGCGAGGAGCTCGCCGAGCTGCAGGAAGTTGCTCATACGTCGCTCGCCGTCGGGCAGTGCCAGCAGGCTGGGCGCCGCGGCGGCGAAAAGATTCTCCAGCGCCGAGAGCACGCCACGCTTCGTCCACGCTTCGTGCAAGGCGTGAAAATGTTTGATGGCGTGCTGCATAGCTTGGTCATCGTCGGCCAGTGCCACCAGATCGGTCAGGCGTTTACCGATAAGCGCGGTCGGCTGAGCCGCGCGCACCGAGGTGTTGTCGTCCGGTTGGGCCATGGCGCGCAGGACGAGTCTGAGATCGTTGGCTTCTTCGGTTTGGAACACCGAGTCGCGGTGTTGGCAGACCGCCATGATGCCTTTTGCGGCGAGCGCACCCTGTAGGATCGTGGCCTCGGCGTTCTTGTTAACCAGCACGACGATGTCGCGCGGGGCGACGGCCTGGACACTGCCATCGGCGTGTTGCCAGTAGCGGGATTGGCCATCGAGCAGGCCTGCGATGGCGGCGACCGTCTCGTCTATGAGACGTGCGTTGTCGTCGGGTTTATTGGGATTTTTTATTTTTTTATTTTTTTGTACGACTTCGCCGCCCTGCAACTGCCAGATTGTCAGCGCGGGCTGTGGGCTACCTTGTGCGTCCATGAGTTGACAGTCGCCCGCAGTCCGGCCGGCTTCGACGGGTGGGCAATCGATTTCGGGCACTACGAATGGAGTCTCGCCCGGCAGCTTGTAGAGCGCGTCTACAACGTCGAGGATGCCTTGCGTCGAGCGGAAGTTAGTAGTCAGCGTATAGCACGCTTCGCCGGCGGCTTTCGCAGCCGCGAGATAAGCGTAGATGTCGCCGCCGCGAAAACCGTAGATGGCTTGTTTCGGGTCGCCGATTAAAAGCAGTGCGCCGTAGTCGCGCGGGCGCTCCAGATAGATGCGCCGAAGGCTGGCGTATTGAAGCGGGTCGGTATCCTGAAATTCATCGACCAGCGCATAGGGCCAGCGAGCATGTAGCGCATCGGCTAGTCGGTCGCCCGTGCGCTCGTGGGTGAGCGCTTCGTGCAGGGCGGTAATGAGGTCATCGTAGCTATACTGTTGGCGCGCCATCTTGCGCTGTGCCGCACGCTCGCGCACCGCGGCGGCCGCGCGCTCGATGGCGACCAGCTTGGCGAGTGGTTGCAGCTTGGCCAGAATTGGCAGCGCCTCGAGCCTGATCAGCGGCTCGGCGCGGGCTTGATGCGCGGTTTTGTTTTTGAATTGCGATGCCGGATTGTCGAGTGCGACGAGCCAATCGGGCAGGACGGGCGCCGTACCCGCTTCGAGCGCGGCATTAATCCGTGTGTCCAGCTCGTCGAACAGGTGGGCTGGGTCGTCGGCCGCGGCCAGTGCGGTATAAACGCGTTCTGCTTTAAGCAGTGCGTCCGCTTTGAAAGCTTCGACAAGCGCTTCACGCAGTATGTCGGCAGTGCCTGCCCACGTATTGGTTAACTGGCTCATCAGTTGATCGAGCCGTGTGTGGTCGATACCGGCCAGCGCGGCATGTGGCCGCTTTAGCAACGGCGCCAGCGTGCTATAGAGCGCGTCGGGGGTTGGCCAGAGCGTGAGGATGTCGTCGGCCGCGGCGTTGGCGTCGAAAACGTGTTCGCGCCAATAATCGGTTGTGGCCTCGTGGTAGACGCTGGTGTCGTCGACTGGCTCGCCACGATCAAAGGCGAGCGCGGACTCGAAGGCATTTTCTGCGGCGGCGCGCTGGGCGAAGCCGTGGATGGTCGCGATAGTGGCCTCGTCCACGCGTGCGGCCGCGTCGGCTAGTCGGTGGGCTAGCCTGGCGCGGGGTTCGTCGTGACCCAATAAAATCTGCTGTGTAAACGCGTGTTCCGGATTAGCGGGGTCCGCGTTCTCGGGGTTGTGTGCGATGTGCGCGGCATCAGTCAGCCGCGCGCGAATGCGCTCGCGCAGTTCTTGTGTGGCCGCGCGGGTGAATGTCATCACCAGGATGTCGCGCACGCTGGCGCCTTGCTCGATAATCAGCCGTAGATAGAGACCAGCGAGGCTAAAAGTCTTGCCGGTGCCGGCACTGGCCTCGATCAGGCGCAGCCCGTGTAGCGGCAGCGTAGCGGCATCGAACGACTGGCGGACACTCATACCGACGTTTCGCTGTTTGGATCGAACGGCTTCAGCGTTTGCTTGAGTGACGCGCTCACAGCCTCGATCGCGGCGATAAACGCACTGTCGTTTTCGCTGTCGCCGAGTGGTGATGAGTCGTCGCCGAGCAGGCGCGCGAAGTAAGGATCACGAGTCAGGTGATGGGGATGATCGACGTTTTTTTGAAAGCGATGACTGAAGTTGGCGAACGCCTTGTTCTGATGTGCGATGTATTCGTCGTCCAGATCCGGATGATAAGCCAGCGGCTGTTGTTGGCCGTCGATATACAAACGGATCAAACCGGCTAGTTCGGTGCGTGCGGTGTCGCGATCCACATGGCCGACGTAGTGTGCTGACTCGGTAGTGTTCTTTTTGTTTACGAATCCGGCGATTTCGAGCGTAACGTCGTAGCCAGCGGCGACCGTGGCCAGATACTCGATCCAGTAGCGAAGCTGGAATCGGGTCCGTAGTCGACCTGGGCGGAGGCGTCGCAGGGCGCTGGGCCAAACGCGGTCGACGCGGCCGGTTACACGCACGCCGTCAATTGTTAAATCGATGTCGACGGTCGCTGGCGTGCCGTCGGTGTGCCAGGCGTGCCAGGTTGGCAACAGCGCGTTGACTGCCTTGGCTTCGGCGGCGTAATTGGCCTGGTCCAACGGCGGGGGCGGCAGTGTGCCGCGGGCACGTTCCAACGCGCTCGGCACGGTATCGACCGCTTCCAGGTCGGCTTTATGGGCGCTCTCAAACAAGCGTTGGCGCAGGCCTGATGCGCCAAGGGCATCGAGTGCGATTGGCTCGGTGTCGGTGATTTGTTGTTCCTCGATGTCGAGGTCCAATTTAAGACGCTCGCGGAAGAAGGCGCGCGGCGGATGATCGAAAAAACGTTTGAGGCTGGCTAGATCGATCGCTTCGATTGTCTCGGGCAGTGGGGCTGCGCAGCCGTCGAGCAGCGGCTTGCACGGTTCGCGCGCGCCGAGCGCGGCCTGGGTCGCGTCGCGCCAGTCGCCACCGAAGGTAAACACGCGTGGGTCGGTTTCGTGCGGCGAGAAATAGCGTATCGAAAATGGCTGCATCGGCTGTTCGTGGATGAGCCGGCGGTGGAATTCGTCGGTGGACCAGTCGCTGAAATAATGGCGATGTACGAACGATAGCGTTTCACCGACAATCGGCGAGGGCGGGAGGGTCTCGCCCGTGTGTACGTTTTGGCCGAGGTAGCTGATGTAGAACGCATCGCGTGCGGCGGTTAGAGCCTGCAGGAACAGGAGACGGTCGTCGTCGCGTATGTTGCGGTCGCCAAGGCGTGGTTGGTCGAAAATGACATTGAATCCGCGGCCGGTTTCCTGGCGCGGGAAGGTGCCGTCGTTGAGTCCCAGCAGGCAAACCACGCGAAACGGGACCGCGCGCAGCGGGATCATGCCGCAGAATGTGATGCCGCCGGCGATAAATGGTTGGCGTTCGCTTGGGCTGGACAGTCGGGTGCTCAGCATGTCGCGCACGGCAGCCCAGGATAGGCGTCGGTCATCGGTTAGCGAAATGTCGCGCGTGCAGTCCTCGGCGGTTTCTAGCTCGGCAAACACCGAGCGCAGCCCATCGATGGCGCGCTGCTCGTCTGGTGCGTCGTGGGCCGGCGCGATCAACGCGTCGAGTAATGCGTTCAACCGTGTCTGCCATTCGCCCGGCGTGGCGGGTTCTACCAGCTGCTCAGCGGTTTGTGCCAGCGTGGTTTGGAATCGCCAGAGTTTGCCAAGCGCGGCGGTGGCCGCCCCTTCCAGATCGGGCCATGGTGCGACGCCGTCGATCAATGTTTCAGCATCCGACTGCGCAACGCCGAGCAGCAGGCGGTCCACCCCGGATTGCCAGGTATTTTGTCCGAATTTGCCGGCGCCGAGTTCGGCGCGGTGGTCGGCGTCACGGCCCCAGCGGATGCCGGCTTCGTTGACCCAGTTGGTAATCGTGTCCAATTCGCTGGCCGACAATTCGAAGCGGCGCATGACCGCGGGAACCGCGAGCAGATTCAACAATTCGCTCGCGCTCCAGCGCGATAGCGGCAAATCGAGTAACGCCGATATCGTGGTTACGATCGGATGGTTAGCCGAGCGTGGCTGGTCGGCTAGGCCGTAAGGTAGATAGCGGTCGGCGGGGGCGCCGCCGAAAACCGCCTCGATGGCGGGTGCATAGGCGCCAACGTCCGGCAACATGACGATGATGTCGCGTGGAGCCAGCCGTTCGTGTTGCCCGGTTTTGCCGGCAGCGACGCACTTGTCGTCCGTGGCCAGCCGGTCGAGCAGCTGATCGTGTAGTACTTGAATCTCCCGGAGCCGGCTGTGACAGGCGTGGATCTCGAACGAGGTGTCGGCCGCGTGCATGCCCTGTGGCGGGTTGCTGCAGTCGAGCTCGACGATATCCGACTGGATGCGGTGCAGCAGCGTGTCTCGCCCGGGCACGTCGTAGGCCATGAGCGTGCCGAGCTCGGGCTCGATCATGCCGGTAAATTCGTCGGCATACAGTAGACGCAGCGTGTCGCGCGCCATACGCCCCAGCGCGCCCAGCAGAGGATGATCGGTCGCGACCTCGGCTTCGCCCGGCAGGCTGGCGCCATCGTCGTCGGCCGGCAGCTCCAGTGCCGGGCGACTCGTAGTGATGTCTCCCCAGTAGGCCGCACTGGGATTGGGCAACAGGAAATACACATCGACGTGTTCGGCCAACGCGTAGAGCAGCCGTAAATGGTCGGGCGGTAAAGCAATGAGGCCAAAGCAATACAGCCGCGTCGGGCAGTAGCGAATAACGCGTTCCTGGAGTGTCCGATCATTGCCGAGCTGGGAGACGAAATCGGCAAGCATGCGCGCACGATGTACGCGACCAAGCCGTTCCGGTTGGGTAAGCCAGCGCCAGACTTCGGCCTGCCAGCGGCCGGGGTTATCGGTTGGCGTCTCGCCGTTTTCCCAGCGTGCGAGCATATCGGCTCGGTATACGAGGTATTGGTCGAATACGTTGGCGAGCTGGCGGGCGAGTTGATAACGCCGCACCTCGTCGATCGGCGTGCCCAGGTAATCGGCGACCGCAGGGACCTCGGATGCGATTTCGGGCAGAGCAGCGTAGAGGTGCCAGGGCAGGCGATCCGACTCAAAGTGGCCGCCCATGTCGGCGCCGTCCATCACCGCGTGTAGCAGCCCCCAGATGAACTCACCGGGTAGCCGGCCCGTAATATTTGCGGCAACGCCTTCGCTCTCGGCGATCTGAATACGTAGCCAGTGCCCGATGCCGGCGTTGGGCGCGAGCACCGTGTCCACCGCCAGCGGTGAAGCTTTATGCTGGCTCCGGATTACGGCGAATAGCTCCGCTAGCCGTTCCAGGTTGTTGTGGTGGTAAAGATAGAACATGCAGTGCGGCCCGAGATTACCGCGTTTGCAACGTATGGCGCCGGAGACCAAGCATGGGGGGTGCCGTGTGTACTATCGACCTGGTCAAGGTGACAAACACCACCGTGGTTTTGCTCGCGGTTTCCATGTCAGTTCACTTCACAGATAGCTGGGTTATGGACTGTCCGAGACGGGCAGTTTAAAGGACGTGCAGAAGCCCTCGATAAAACGACGGGTTTGTTACTGGTCTGTAGCCGATAGCGCCCACGACTCAGTGTTTGTTCGGGAGTTATATGCGATGGTATGCCGGCTGGCTTCCCAGCCCGAGACGCAGCGACTACGCTTGGGATACGATCGCGTTTTTGGGATGGCCGTTTTATAGTTGGTTGGCGCATATCGAGGCCTGGCAGCAGCCGCATGATTGCTGCCATCAGGTATGCACAAAGCCTATTGCAAAAAAAATTTATGTTTGAATGCGTAATCTCATAAGTCGATAGTGGAATGTGTGTCAGTATGGATCGCCGGGTTATCGTGATGGGAGTTTCTGGCATTGGCAAATCAAGCTTAGGAGAAGCTATCGGTACAAACCTGTCGGTACCGTATATTGATGGCGATCAGTATCATCCCCAGGCTAATGTCGACAAAATGGCCCATGGGACGCCCTTAAATGATGATGATCGCGCCGGATGGCTTGACAAGCTGTCTAATTTGATTTCTGATCATCAAAATCAGGGCCAGTCGGCTTTAATTGGCTGTTCCGCTCTAAAAAAGAGTTATCGTGAAAAGTTACGGCAGGGTGATCCGAATTTGTTATTCCTGTTTTTAGAGGGAAGTTTCGAAGTGATTCGCGCCCGTATGCGCCAACGCGATCACTTTTTTTCGGATGATCTTCTCGTTACGCAGTTCGAAACGCTCGAAGCGCCCGGCGCGGATGAAGCGATAGCGGTCAATATAGACTCTGACTTTGACACGGTCGTCAGTCGGGCACTCGATTCGTTGCGTCCATACTTTACATAAACGATTCGTTGCGATTTCGATATGGCGGCCTTTACAGATCCAGCCAGAGGCCTGATCCGCAATCGGGCCATCTGAATACGGGAACCATCGTGGTCGCTGACTCTCCATGTGTTCCGCCTAATTCTTAAAATTGGCTGATTATCAAGCCATAGGCATGCCGAAGTGTTGTCGTTTAACAACTTTCCGGATGCGTGCTGGCGATACCTATGCATTACGAACGCGATTAGTATGGCGCTTGCCGCATGCCGGCTGTGCTTCGCGGCTTCTTGGCAAGCATGTATCGAAGGACCACGAGCATTCGGAAACGCTGGCGATGAAGACGCGTTTCCCAGCAGATATCGGCGCCATCAATCGTCGATATGCTTGCCAAAAGCAGGTGAGCAGTCTGAGGCCGAAGGCACTACACGCCCATTTCAATAGCAATTCTAAAAGGAGGAAGGAATGCCATTAGTCATAACCGTATTGGGATTAGCACTTTTGCTTTTCTTAATCATGAAGTTAAAGGTTCATACCTTTATCTCACTGGCCATTGTCACCTTCCTTCTGGCTCTGGCGCTCGGAATTCCGCTGGATAAAATTGTCGACACGGTCGAATCCGGTTTCGGTGACACGCTGGCCAGTACGGGGCTGATTTTTGGGTTCGGTGCCATTCTGGGCAAATTGATAGCAGATGCGGGCGGTGCACAACGCATTGCGGTCACATTGGTCGCTCGGTTTGGTGAGCGAAACATCCAGTGGTCGGTCGTTCTGGTTTCGGTCATCCTGGGGATCGCGCTGTTTTTTGAAATCGGCATCGTGTTGCTTGTGCCGATCGTCTATCAAATGGCCAAGCAGGTCAGGTTGCCGCTTTTGTATCTAGGGCTTCCCATGACGGTGGGTTTGTCGGTCATGCATGGCTTTTTACCGCCGCATCCAGGGCCGGTGGTTATCGCTAGCCAGTTCCATGCCAATGTTGGTTTGGTTCTGCTTTACGGATTCATTATCGCGATACCGACCGTCATTATCGCGGGGCCGGTATTTACATTTTTTGCATTGCGTATGGTGCCATCGGCTTTTGATAAAGATAAAAAGCCTGGTGCAATTGCTGTTCTGGGGGATGCCAAGCAGTTCGACTTGGAGCAAACCCCAAACTTCGGTATCAGCGTGTTCACCGCTGCGTTCCCGGTCATCCTCATGGCATTGGCAACGTTGGTGTCGCTTGCGGAGCGGGCATTCGGTTTAGCCGATAATCCGGTCACGAACTTTATCCATATGATTAGTGAGCCGACGACGGTTATGTTTTTAGCCGTTGTGGTCGCTATTTTCACAATGGGCATTCAGCGTGGCATCCCGATTCCTCGGCTCATGGAGTCGGCTGAAACCTCGGTTAAAACGATCGCTCTCCTGCTACTGATTATCGGTATCAGTGGTTCGCTGAAGCAGGTTTTAATTGAAGGTGGGGTTGGAGATTATGTCGCCACGCTCTTTGAAGGTAGCGATATGTCGCCAATCCTGCTGGTTTGGCTGATTGCTGCTGTTATCCGTATTACGCTGGGGTCTGCCACAGTAGCCGCATTGACGACGGCCGGACTGGCTTTGCCCCTGATCCAGGGTAGCGGCGCGAATTTTGCCTTGATCACATTAGCGACTGGCAGTGGCAGTTTGATTGCATCGCACGTCAACGACACTGGCTTCTGGATGGTCAAGGAAGCATTTGGCCTGACGATGAAGGAAACATTCTGCACCTGGACTGTGTTGGAGACGATTATTTCCGTGTGCGGTCTGGTTTTTGCATTGATGTTGAGCACCTTTGTGTAATGTTGGCTCAATAGCTGCCCAGAGGTGATATGCCGGTTCCATGCTACGAATAGCCGGTGACGTAGCACGCTGATGGTTCGCGGCGCCCAGATTTGGTTTGCTGGGCGTCGCGAATTGTTTGCGGCTTATGGCTATATCGGACCCTTAGAAGGTAGTCGGATATGGAATATACATGGCGTTGGTTTGGGCCGAATGATCCGGTTTCGCTGGCCGAAATACGCCAGACGGGAGCCACGGGCATTGTGACCGCCTTGCATGAAATCGATAATGCCAGTGCTTGGCCGGAAGCCGCGATCCATGAGCGTAAGGCGGCTATCGAGGCTGAAGGTCTGACCTGGTCGGTGGTCGAAAGCGTGCCGGTTACCGAGGCTATCCGGACCGCTGGCCCTGGCTGTGACGCCGATATCGAAGCCTACGCCACAACACTACTGCGGCTGGGTGCGGCTGGCATCAAGACGGTTTGCTATAACTTCATGCCGGTCGCCGATTGGACCCGCACCGATCTCATGCGCCCGCTGCCTAATGGCGGCGCGGCGTTGGCGTTTGATTATATTGCCTGCGTTGCGTTCGACTTGTTTATTCTGCAGCGGCCGGAAGCGGCTGGTGATTACACGGCTGCCGAGCGTGCCGCAGCCGCAACTTATATTGAAACACTGGATGACGCGGCGCGTCAGCGCTTGATCGACAATATTACCGCCGGGTTGCCCGGCGCCAATGCCGGTTACGATCTAACCGGCTTTCGTTCGGCGGTGGCCGCCTATGACCATATCGGTCATGCAGAGCTGCGCGAGAATCTGCGCTATTTCCTGGCGCGCGTGGTCCCAGCCGCCGAGCAAGCCGGTGTGCATTTGGCCATTCACCCGGATGATCCGCCACAGCCATTATTCGGGTTGCCGCGCATCGTCTCCAATGCTGATGATGCCCGTTGGATCCTGGAGGCGGTTGACAGCCCAGCCAATGGGTTGACGTTTTGCACGGGGTCCTACGGCGCCGCGGCGGAAAATGATTTGGCTGCAATGGCGGCGGCATTCGCCCATCGCATCCATTTTGTTCATTTGCGCTCGGTGGCGTGTGACCGAGCTGAGCCGAGATCTTTCTACGAGACCGAGCACTTGGGCGGCGATGTCGATGTGGCGGGAGTTATGAGCCAGTTGTTGAACGCGGAAGAACATCGGCATTCCTCGCTGCCGATGCGCGCTGATCACGGCCACCATTTGCTCGGCGATGCGGGACGACCCACCCGTGCCGGTTATCCACTCTATGGTCGGCTGAAAGGGCTATCCGAATTGCGCGGGTTAGCAATGGGGCTGCGATATTCGAGCTGAGCCTTGGTGCGAGCTTGAATGCTATCCATGCGCAGATGCGTAAGGCGCTGCCGCATAATGCCTATGCCGCTAAGGTGCCTGGGGTATAACATGGCCAAAGGTGTCGGTTGAAGCAGGCGAGGCTTGGCCGCTGCGAACGATTTTGGCCACGATCTGGGGCGCGACCCAGACCGAGGCTGGCCGCTATTTCGTATACTGGGGAAGGTAAGCGTTAGCCCGTCGGCAGGCGGACCCCAGAGCCAGGCTCGATTCTCGAACCTGCCAAGCGGCTTAACGGTTGGGCGATTGCGCTTGGCAGGATTCGACTATGGACCAATCATTGGCTGTTTTTCTGACGCGGATCGATTTCGCGTGGGTGACGAGCCTTCACTTTCTGTATCCGCCGTTGACGATCGGCTTGTCCGTGCTGCTGCTTTTTTCGGAATGGCGCTGGTTGCGCAGTGACGACGAATATTGGTACCGACTGGTTCGGTTTTTCGAAAAACTGTTCATCATCAACTTTGGGGCTGGTGTCGCGACCGGTGTGACCATGGAGATGGCCTTCGGCATTCTCTACGGTCCGTTTTCGCAGGCTGCTGGACCGTATTTCGGCAACGTTCTCGGCTACGAAACAATCACTGCGTTTATGTATGAGGCCGGATTCATCGGGTTGATGATTTTCGGCTGGGGCAAGATTAGCCGTGGTATGCATCTGTTTGCCACGTTTAATGTGATGCTGTCGTCGTCGCTATCGGCGTTCTGGATCATGAATGCCAACTCCTGGATGCATACACCAACGGGGGTGGAGCTTCGCGATGGCATATTCCACGTAACCGATTGGGGCGCGGCAATCTTCAACCCGAACTTTCTCACCGCTTTCCCGCATATGTGGGTTGCCTCGCTTGAGTTGGCGCTGTTTTTCGTCGCGGGGGTGAGTGCCTGGTTCGTGCTCAAGGGCCGCCATATCGCGTTATTTCAACGGCCGCTCAAATACGCACTTTTGGCGGCACTCGTGGTGACACCATTGCAGATCTATGTCGGCGATGAACTTGGCATGGTCGTGGGGGAAAGCCAGCCGTCCGCACTGGCGTCCATGGAAGGTCATTACAAGACTTACAGCGACGATGGCAGCGCCAACACCGGCTGGCATCTGCTGGGCTGGCCTGATGCTGAAGGGGAGCAGATGGCTTGGTCGGTCACGATCCCACAAGCGCTCAGCCTGATTGAGACTCGCTCGTTTGATAGCACGGTGCCTGGACTCGATCAATTCAAGCCAGAAAATACGCCGCCGGTCGGGATCCCGTTCTACGCGTTTCGGATGATGGTGGCGATCGGCGGATTCTTGTTCCTGGTTGCCCTCTGGGGCGGTTGGTTGATCTGTCGTAAGCGACTCACAGTGTCTGCAATCGCTCAGAACCGATGGTTTTTGCGGGTCCTGGTGTTCAGCGCATTTTTGCCGTTTCTAGCGATCTGGACCGGCTGGTGGGCACGGGAAATCGCGCGTCAGCCGTGGCTCGTTTTCGGCATGATGCGGGTCTCGGAAGGCGTGAGCAAAATGACCGTTTTCGAAGCCAGTCTCTGGTTGGTCGGTTTCACCTTTTTTGAGCTGATTGTTTGGTATTTCACCTGGTATTTCCTGGCCAAGGTCATACGCGAAGGACCGGATATGGACAGTCCCGTCGTCTATGGCGGTGACGAAGCGCTGGGCCACCTCGAAGAGGCGCCCGAAACCGATGAAGCCCAACCCACCTACGTTCGGCCATAGGAGGGTGACACGATGAACGAGCTGTCACAGGCCCATACTTTTGTCGTTTACGCGTGGTGGTTCGCGTTGGGCTTTAGTTTTTTGATGTACATCATGCTCGACGGGGCCGATCTTGGCGCCGGGGTGTTTTCACTGTTCGTACGTGATCACCAAGAGCGTGGTGCGATTATGGCCACGATGGCTGGCACCTGGGACGCCAACGAGACCTGGTTGGTGGTGGCTGGCGGCATTATGTTTGGCACGTTTCCCAATGTGTACGGCTCGGCGTTTCACTATCTGATGCTGCCGCTGGTTATCGTTCTCTGGAGCATCATGATGCGGGCGGTTTCGCTGGAATTTCGGCATCACGCCGAGCGCAGCCAATGGCTCTGGGATGGTTTGTTCGGGGGCGCAAGCCTGACAACTGTATTTTTTGCCGGCATGGCCATGGGCGCGGTGCTCCAGGGGTATCCGCTGACGTCCGAGCAGGTCCCGACTTACCCGGGTGGTCTGTTTCGTTTCATCAGTCCGTTCAGTATCTGGACCGGCGTCGGTGCGGTCATCGCGTCCTCACTGGCCGGTAGTCTGTTCATTCGTGCGCGGTTCAAGCGCACCGAGGATATTCGGCGACGCGCCGCGATCTGGACCGATTGGTCCTTCTACGCTTCGTTGGCCGCGGTGGTCATCACCGTCGTATGGAGTCTGTTGATCTTTCCCTGGGTTGCCGAGAAATGGCTTGGTCCGAACGTCTGGGTGTGGTTGTGCGTCGCATTCGTTATTTTCTTGGCGGTCGTGCAGATGCGCCGTGCGTCCCGAAAAGAGCGCGATCTGGTCGCGATTCTGTGGCTTAATTTGGCGATTGCGCTGATGTGGTTAAGCATGATGTTCACTATGCTGCCTTGGATCGTCCCCGGCACCTGGACGATTTTCGAAGGTGCCAGTCCATCGGTGTCGTTGTTCACCTTTACGCTCGCCATGAGCAGCTTTTTGCCAGTCATGCTCCTCTATAACTGGTATCAGATCTGGGTTTTCCGGGCGCGTGTTAGTCGGCTTGCCGGTTACGGTGATTAAACGGTGGTCATGTCGGACCAGCCGGCTCCCAACAACGTCACCACACAAGCATTCTGGAATAGACACTGGCCGACGGATTGCATCGATGATCCGCTAGCCGGTCTTGCCATGGTCGCTCTGTTCGCCGGTTGGCCGGCTCAACGCCGGTTACTCGTATCGGCAAACCGCTGCTTTTAGAGCCTTGCTTGTCGACGTCCGGCTGCGGAGTGAAATGCAGCGACTCCGCGAACGTCGCGATCCGGGGCGGCAGTTGTCGCGTACGCGGTATGCGTGCGGCGCGTGGGAACGGCGTAACGGCCCGAAATTGATTCGACAAAGACGCTGACTATGGCACGTCGCATTTCCCCCATGCCGCGCGCCACGGGTAAAGCGCTGGATGCTTGGCTGCGCGCGCAGGCCCGACGTGTGCGTGCGCCGTTGGCGCTAGCCGTCGGTGTCGGCGCCGTCGATGGTCTGCTTATCATTGCCCAGGCCGCGCTGCTCGCGCTCGTTATCAATGCTGTGGCGATCGAGTCCGCCAATCTATCGGTCGTGTGGCCGTGGCTATGGGGCCTTCTGGGCGTTTTCGCCGGGCGTGCGGTGACTGCCGCGCTGATGACCGTGACCGCATTCGAAGCCGGTGCACGCCTCAAACACGATATACGTCGTCGGCTATATGCCCATATTCGGGCGCTCGGGCCGAACTGGGTTCGCGGTCAGCAAAGTGGCGATCTCGCGACCATGCTGACCGATGGGGTCGAGGCGCTGGAGAACTACTACGTCGCGTATCTGCCGCAGATGCGACTGGCCGCGTTCGTGCCGGTTGCCATCCTGGTTTTCGTGTTTCCGGCCGACTGGGTAGCCGGTGTAATCCTGCTGATCACGGCGCCGCTGATCCCATTTTTCATGGTCGTTATCGGCAAGGGAGCTGAGTATCTGAATCAGCGTCAGTGGCGCCGACTTGCGCGCATGAGTGCCCATTTCTTCGATGCTATCGAAGGCCTGACGACGCTCAAGCTATTCAACGCCAGCCGCCGTGAAGCCGAAGTTGTAGCGCGCATGGCCGATGACTATCGAAGTCGGACAATGGCGGTGTTACGGGTAGCGTTTGTCTCCTCGTTGGTGCTGGAGTTCTTGGCCACGATCGCCATCGCCATGGTCGCGGTCTATGTCGGCTTCCGGCTTTATTACGGCGAGATGTCGTTTTTGCCGGGTCTGTTCGTGTTATTGCTTGCGCCCGAATTCTTCAAGCCGCTGCGCGATATGGGCACCCAGTATCACGCGCGCATGGAGGCAATCGGGGCATCTGAACAGATTGTCGACTTACTCAATACAACCGTGCCACCAGTGGCTGGGGATGCCAGCCCCGTGCGTGAGCAGGCGCTTACTGTCGCGTTCGAGAACGTCGGCTTTGCATATGACGACGGGGTGCAGGTTGTCGACGATGTCAGTTTCCGGGTCGCCCGGGGGCAGCGCGTTGCATTGGTTGGCCCCAGCGGCGCTGGCAAGACCACGCTCAGTCACTTGCTGCTCGGTTTCGTCGCACCGAGTCGTGGGCGTATCGTTGTCAATGGTGTGGATTTAGCCGAGTGCGACGACAATACCTGGTTGCAGAAGGTGGCGTGGCTGCCGCAGCGACCGACGCTTTTCTACGGCACCATCGGCGACAACATCCGGCTTGGTTGCCCGGCAGCCTCAACGGCGTCGGTTCGCCAGGCTGCTGCCGATGCCAATGCCGCCGCCTTCATCGAGGCACTACCGGCGGGTTACGACACGCACGTCGGCGACGGCGGTCAGGGCCTTTCCGGTGGGGAAATCCAGCGCGTCGCGCTTGCACGCGCGTTTTTGAAAAACGCTGAACTCGTGGTGCTGGACGAAGCTAGCGCCAGCCTCGACCCCGAAACCGAACGGCTGGTTACCGATTCGGTCGAACGGCTTGCCGAGGACCGCGCCATGCTGGTCATCGCGCACCGGCTGGATACGGTACGCCGGGCCGATCATATTCTGGTGCTCGACCAAGGGCGCATCGTGGAGCAGGGCGATCACGGTTCGCTGCTGGCTCAGGCCGGTTTGTATGCCGAAATGCTCGGCTTTTACCAGGGCAGCAGCTATGCGTGATCTACTTCGATTGCTGCGGCTGTTCGATGGTTATCGTCGGTTGTTGGCTGCCGGTGTGGCGTTATCGGTCGTGGTTATACTAGCCAACGTCGCCTTACTAGCGCTGTCGGGGTGGTTCATCACCGCCATGGCGCTCGCGGGGCTGGGAGTCGGCACGATTAATTACTTCACGCCGGCCGCCGGTATCCGGGCGTTGGCGATTATTCGCACGTTCGGTCGCTATGGCGAGCGGCTGGTCACGCACGAGGCGACTTTGCGTGTGTTGGCGCGGCTGCGTGTCTGGTTCTACGAGCATCTGGAGCCGTTGGCACCGGCGCGTCTCCAGTTTTACCGCGGCGGCGATCTGCTGAGTCGTATTCGAGCCGATATCGACACCCTCGACCATTTCTATTTGCGGGTGTTGGCACCGGGAATCGCTGCCGCCGTGACCGTCGCGCTATTGGCCGGTTTTCTATCTCTTTTCAGCGCGCCGATTGCGCTGATTAATATCGCGGGGCTGCTGCTGGCCGGTGTTGGATTACCGCTGTGGATGCAGCGCCTCGGCGTGCGGCCCGGTGCGCGTGTGGTCAATCGCCGTAGCGATTTGCGCGCGGCGGTGGCCGATGGAGCACGCGGGCTTGGTGAGCTCAAAGTGTATCAGGCCGTTGATCGGCAAGCGGAGCGCATCGAGCAGTTGAGCGAACAATTGACTGCGCCTCAGCGTCAGCAGGCGCGGATCGATGGGTTAGCGTCGGCGCTCGGTGGGCTCGCGACGCACCTTAGTCTATGGTTGGTGCTCGTGATCGCGATCCCGCTGGTTACCGCAACAAGGCTTGAAGCGCCGCAACTGGCGATGATCGTATTTTTCGTGTTGGCCAGTTTCGAAGCCGTGGCGCCCTTGCCGGTCGCGTTTCAATCACTGGGCGAAACGATCGCGGCGGCACGACGCATTTTTGAGATTGTCGATTCTGAGCCGGCAGTTGCTGATCCGCCGTACGAAGCCGAGCGGCCGGCGTCTTTCGGCTTACGGCTGGATCGCGTTTCGATGCGTTACGACGTCGCGAATGCGTGGGCGCTTGCTAACGTCGACTTGCAGGTTGCGGCTGGCGAGCGTGTTGCCGTGGTGGGGGCCACCGGATCGGGCAAGTCCAGTCTTTTCAACGTGCTCCTGCGGTTCTGGCCGTATCAGCATGGCCAAATCGAGATCGGCGGCCAACCGCTGGATAGCTTTTGCGGCGAAACCATGCGCCGCTGGTGTGCCGTCATCACCCAACAGACCCGCTTATTCAATACCACTATTCGCGCCAACCTGCGCCTAGCCTGGCCAGAGGCCGACGATACCGCGCTCTACGCCGCACTGGACCAAGCCTACGTCGGCCAGGAAATCAGGGCGTTGCCCCACGGTCTCGATACCATCGTCGGCGAAACCGGCACCCGCCTTTCCGGCGGACAGGCACGTCGGGTCGCGATCGCCCGGGCTTTTTTGAAGGATGCGCCGATCCTGTTATTGGATGAGCCGACCGAAGGCCTCGATGCGGTGTCCGAGCGCGCTGTTCTCCAAGCTCTGGAGACTTTGATGGCCGGCCGCACTACGCTCATTATCACGCATCGGCCGCAGACGCTTGCTTACATTGACCACGTTGTGGTTCTGGCGGGTGGCCGCGTGCTGGAGCAGGGTGCACCCGCCGATTTAATGCGGACCGGGCGCTATTTGCCGATTTATTCGGCCATTGGGTAATGGTGTGTTAAGCCTACGCCGCTAAGCGAGGCTTTTACCCATTCGATTGTGGGTGATGGCAAAGTTTGGCTTTATTCAATCGCCATCTAATCGGAATGGTCGCGCGGCTCAGCTCGATTGCCTTATGGCTAGATGGTGTCGGTATGCATCGCGCGATTGGCGTCCGGGTATTTGGGATACATGGGGAGCGCGGATGCGAGCGTGGGTGGTGATGGTGTGCTTGACTGGGGTCTGTACTTAAATACCCTCATAAGAGAGCCGTAATCAAAACAGCCCCGTGCACTTTTTTGGTGCGATGGCAGCCAGTATAGCCGAGGTGTCGTTATTAACTCAGCTGATCCGTTATCTAACGCACTGATTTTATTTAAGTGGCATTAAATTTGCGCAATATAAGAGATGCACTTGTTTAATTGACTATCTGGGGTCCCGAGGCATGTGTGATTCGGGGTTTCAGAGTGTATGACGGATGCCATAGTCACTGGCGTGAGGCTTTGAAACCTCTCGCGCCGGGCTTTAAGGCGCAGTTATAGTATGTTGCTGTTACATCAATCGAAAACGCTATCTCCGGTGGCAGATTCGAGGCTGCGCTCGAGAGCCGAACCGATAACTTAAACCTATGTCTGATAAAACCGAGTTTTCCGTTGAACGGCGCGAGCGAGCCAACTGTGGCGTTGGCGCTGTGGTCGATCTAAATGGCCAGGCGAGCCATCAGGTACTTCGCGATGGACTGAGTGTCCTTGAGCGACTCGACCATCGTGGGGCCCGTGGCGCCGAGGAAAATACCGGTGATGGGGCCGGCGTCATACTGCAAAAGCCTGATGGTTTTTTCCGCCAGCAGGTTGAAGGGCTGCCGAACGCGGAGTTTTACGCGGTTGGTCAGTTGTTCGTACCGCGCGATGCCGAGCGATGGCAGGCGATGCGAACGTGTATCGAATCGGTTCTGGTGCGTTGGCGTTTCGAGCTTGTGGCCTGGCGTGAGGTGCCGACCTGCAATGATCAGCTTGGGCGGGGGGCATTGGATCTCGAGCCACGTGTCGTACAACTGTTCATCCAACATGCCGACGGTTTGAGCGGCAGCGACCTGGATCGGCGGTGTTACGTCCTTCGCCTGGCGCTAGAAAAAGCGATGGCCGACAAACCGGAGGACGAAAGCTTCCATGTCTGCTCGTTGGAGCGTCGTCGCATCGTCTATAAAGGCCTGCTGACCAATCCGCAGCTCAGCCATTATTATCCGGATCTAGCTGATCCTGCGATGCAAACGACGCTTGCGATCACACATTCGCGTTTCTCCACCAATACTCTGGGCAGTTGGGATCGTGCGCATCCCCACCGTGTGATTGCGCACAACGGCGAGATCAACACCTACCGTGCTAACTTCAATCGCTTGCGCGATCGCGAAGTCGATCTCGATCACCCGGATATCGGCAACGATCTCGCCGAGCTTCGTCCGTTGGTCGAGAGTGGTGTCAGTGATACCGAATTGCTCGATGCCGTGCTGGACTTGCTGATGGCAGGCGGTCGCAGCCTGACCCATGCGCTGCGCATGGTGATCCCCCAGGCTTGGCAAAAAGATCCGGATATGGATGAACAAAGTCGTGCTTGGTACGACTTTCATGCCAACCTCATGGAGCCATGGGATGGCCCGGCATTGGTGGTTGGCACGGATGGCGAGCGTGTCGTCGCCGCGCTGGACCGCAATGGCTTCCGACCCTGTCGGTATGACATCACTTACGACGGGCGATTGGTTCTCTCTAGCGAAGCCGGCGTGCTCGACTATTCATCGGCAGATATCAAAGAGCGTGGTCGTGTTGGGCCGGGCGAGATGATCGCTGTCGATCCGCAAGCTGGCGGCCTTATCGACAATGAGACCTTGCGGCGAGATCTCAATAGCGATCATTACGGCGAGTGGCTCAAGCACCGGCCACGGCTTGCCGATGTGGCGCCGCCACGCGCCGGTGAGCGCGCGACCAATGTTTCTGATCTTGAGTCACGCCAGCGTGCGGCCGGCTATACGTACGAGCTCGTGGAACATTTGCTGCAACCCTTGGCTGAAGATGGCAAGGATGCACTGGGCGCGATGGGCGACGACGCGAGTCCGTCTGTGCTGTCGGACCACCCGCGCAGCATCTACAGTTATTTCAAGCAACTATTCGCGCAAGTCTCGAATCCGCCAATCGATTATCTGCGCGAAAGTTTGGTGACCTCGCTGCAAAGCAATATTGGCCCGCAACGCAATCTGCTGAGTGAGTCGCCAGACCACTGTCGCCGTATTCATCTCGATTCGCCGCTTTTAACCAACGGTGAGCTTGCCTCGCTACGTGGGCTCCAGTCCGAAGGGTTTACGCACCGCACACTGGATATAACGTACGACCCGCAGCAGTCGCTGCGTGAGGCATTGGAAGCACTTTGCTCGCAAGCCGAGGCAGCCGTTAATGACGGCTGCACTATATTGGTGCTTTCAGATCGAGCGAGTAGCGCCAGACAGGTCGCCATTCCCGGTCTCATGGGCGTTGGCGCTGTGCACCAACATTTACTGGAGTGCCAATTGCGGTTGCGCGTGGCACTCGTCGCGGAGATCAGCGACGCCTGTGCCGTGCACCATATGTGCACCTTGTTCGGTTACGGGGTGGACGCCGTGAATCCGTATCTGGCGATGGCGACGGTCGCCAGTCGGGTCTCTCACGATAAGGCGATCGTGAACTATCTTGCCGGTCTCGAAGACGGTCTTTTGAAAGTGATGTCCAAGATGGGCATCAGTACTCTGGAAAGCTACAAAGGCTCCCAGCTATTCGAAGCGCTCGGGCTGGCGCCCGAGGTCATTAGCACCTGTTTTGCTGGCAGCATCAGCCGCATCGGCGGCTGCGGTTTCGCGCAGCTTGAGGCCAATCTGTACCAGCAGCATCAGGCTGCGTGGACACCGCCGTTGGCGGCTAATCCAGTGCTCGATTTCGGTGGCGAATATTATTGGCGGCGTCACGGTGAAACCCACGACTGGGATCCGGATACGCTGGGTCTGCTGCAGGCCGCCGTGCGGACAAACGATGAACAACTGTTCCGTACGTTTAGTCAGCATATCGATAATCCCGAAGATGGCCCGCGCAACCTGAGAAGCCTGCTCGCGTTCAAATCAGCGACAGCCATATCGCAAGACACAGTGGAGCCGGCCGAAGCGCTCACCCGGCGGTTTTTCTCCGGCGCGATGTCGCTCGGCGCTTTGTCACCGGAGGCGCACGAAGCGATTGCCATTGGCATGAACCGGGTCGGCGCGACGGCGCATAGCGGTGAAGGTGGTGAACAGCCGGAACGTTTCGGCACTGAACGCGAGTGCCGAAACAAACAGGTGGCGAGTGGCCGTTTCGGTGTGACAGCACCTTATCTGGCGGCTGCCGAGCAGATAGAAATCAAGATGTCGCAGGGTGCCAAGCCGGGCGAAGGCGGGCAGCTACCGGGCGAGAAAGTCTTCGGACTCATTGCGCAACTGCGTTTTATGACGCCTGGCGTGCCGCTCATTTCGCCGCCACCGCACCACGATATCTATTCAATTGAGGACCTGGCGCAACTGATCCACGATCTCCGTGCGGCCAGCCCGAAGGCGGCCATACACGTCAAGCTAGTTGCCGCACCCGGCGTGGGAACAATCGCTGCCGGCGTGGTTAAAGCGGGGGCGGATACCATCCTCATTAGCGGTGACGCTGGTGGTACGGGAGCGGCCACCAAGACATCGATCAAATCGGCTGGATTGCCGTGGGAGTTGGGCCTTGCCGAGGCGCAACAGGTCCTTGTGGCCAATCGCCTGCGTTCACGCGTCACCCTGCGGGTCGATGGTGGCCTGAAAACGGCGCGCGATGTTGTTGTTGCCGCGCTTTTGGGCGCGGAAGAGTATGGCTTTGGTATGTCGGCGGTCGTCGCCGTTGGCTGCATCATGCTCCGCAAATGTCACTGCAACACGTGCTCTGTCGGCATCGCCACCCAGGATCCAGAACTGCGGAAATTGTTTCCCGGCGATCCCGAACATATCGCGAATTACATGCGATTCGTAGCGGCGGATATTCGCGGATATCTCGCCCAGCTAGGGGCGAGCACGCTTGACGAGGTCATCGGTCAAGTCGAGTTGCTGGAGCAAATTGACCCTGATATCGCCGGTGTGCCGCAGTTGGATCTCGATTGTATTGTGCAACCACCGTCCGATGCGGATGCACGACGCTGTGAAAAACGGCCGCAGGAGCGCGCTTCCGATAGTGTCGATGCTGAGTTTATCGAGCGGGCACGGCCGGCGCTCGAACAGGGGCAAGCCGTGACCATCGAAGATTCGATTGATAACCGTCATCGCAGTATTGGGACGCGCTTGAGTTATTGGTTAACCCAAAAGCACGGCAGCCAAGGGCTTGCCGATGCCACGCTACGGTTGCGCCTGAAAGGTGTTGCCGGCCAGAGCCTGGGCGCATTTGTGAACTGTGGCCTGGAAGTTAACGTTACCGGCGCAGCCAACGACTATGTGGGTAAGGGGCTGTCAGGCGGACGCATCATTTTGCGGGTGCCGTCGGATGCGGGCTATGACGCCGATCAGAGCATTATTCTCGGTAATGCGGCGCTTTACGGCGCCACAACCGGCGAGTTTTATGCACGCGGTATTAGCGGTGAGCGTTTTGGTGTCCGGAATTCTGGTGCGGTCGCGGTCGTCGAGGGCTGTGGTGACCATCCCTGTGAGTATATGACCGGCGGCACGGTCATGATTCTAGGTGATATCGGGCGTAATCTCGCCGCCGGTATGAGCGGTGGCGAGATTTATCTGCATCGCTCGTGTCAGACGGCGCTCGATCATTTGGATCGATCGGTGTTTCAGATCGGCGACGTCGACGAGCCGCGCGATCTGGCAATGGCCGAACGTCTGTTGCGTAACCACGCGCACCATACGGATAGCGATGTCGCATCAGCTCTTTTGGCTAATTGGCCTGAGAGTGCTGCCAACTTGTGCAAAGTGACGCCGATCAACTATGCCAACGTGATCGCCGAAAATCTCGCCGAGGGCCGTGATCTTCGTACGCCCTTGCCGAAAGCTGCCATCGAAGTACAAGCGGTCGAGGAAGTGTCATGAGCAACGAGAATCATCCCAACGGATACCTCGAGTATTCGCGGGCGTCGATCGGCTATCGCGATGCTGAGGAACGCGTTACGGACTATCACGAAATCTATAGTGAGCAGTGGGATGAGTCCGAACTGAAGGAGCAAGCCTCGCGGTGCATGGACTGTGGCGTTCCTACTTGTACATCCGGTTGCCCAATCGGCAACATCATCCCGGATTGGAACGACTTGGTCAGCAAGGGGCAGTGGCAAAATGCATTAGCTCGCCTGCATGCAACCAATAACTTCCCGGAATTTACCGGCTACGCTTGCCCCGCGCCTTGTGAAGACGCCTGCACGTTGAGTTTCAACCTCGAGCCGGTAACCATCAAGGATGCCGAACGTGCCATCGTTGACCGGGGCTGGGAAGCAGGTTGGATCGTGCCGCAGCCGCCACACGAACGAACGGGTTTCCATGTCGCCGTCGTGGGCAGTGGTCCTTCGGGTTTGGCATGCGCCCAGCAACTCAATCGCGCGGGTCATCATGTCACTGTCTACGAACGTGACGATGCACCAGGCGGTCTGGTGCGCTATGGCATCCCGGATTTCAAGTTCGAAAAGGATAAGCTGGAACGCCGTATCGCCCAATTAACGGCCGAAGGGATCGCCTTTCGTTGTAGTACGGGTTTGGGGGCGGACGTATCACTGGAACAGCTGCGCCATGACCATGATGCCGTTGGCCTGACCATCGGTGCGTTGCATCCGCGTGATGTTGAGGTGCCGGGCCGTGAGCTAGGTGGTGTTCATTTCGCGATGCGTTACCTGACCCGCGAAAACCGCCGGCAGGTGGGCCGCGACCACGAGGATGGCCCGGATGCACAGGGTCGGAACGTCATCGTGCTCGGCGGTGGCGATACAGGTGCTGATTGTGTTGCCACTGCGTTACGCCAGGGCGCGACGTCAGTTACCCAGGTTCAGATCAATGATAAGCCGCCGGCCACACGCCCGGCCGATAACCCCTGGCCATTGACCGCTCGGATTCACAAGACGAACTACGCCCAGAAAGAGGGGGCGATCGCCGAGTTCTCGCTTGATGCCATTGCATTCGAAGATACCGACGGCAACGGCCATGTCGACCATATGAAGGTTGAGCGCGTCGATTGGATACGCGATGACAATGGCCGCCGGATCGATAAACACGTCAAGGAATCCGATCTGGAATTGCCGGCGGAACTCGTGCTCATCGCGATCGGGTTTTCACGGCCGGAAACCGAGCCGTTGAACGCGTCCGGACTCGAGCTTGCCGATAACGGCACGTTCAAAACCGACGCTGATATGAGAACAAACCTACCGGATGTGTTTGCCGGTGGCGATTGCAACACGGGGCATTCGTTACTGGTCTGGGCGATTGGCGAAGGTCGTGACTTGGCGCGCATGATGGATATGCAATTGATGGGGCAATCCCGCCTGCCGCCAAGTCTCCGTACGCGCCATAAGCCTTTATCACTCGGTGGTTGGGAAAAGGCTGGCTAACAGCGCAAGGCACAGTATGAGTCTATGCAGCTTGTGCTGTGCGGTGTGTGCATTATCAGCATCAGGCGACGCATTTATTCAAAATGCTGCGTAAGGCCCAGCTTGTGCATTTTGCGTGTCAGCGTGTTGCGGCCCCAGCCCAGTATTCGGGCCGCTTCCTGCCGGTGTCCGTCGCTGTGTTTTAGGGCGGCGGTGATGACGGCGCGTTCCATATCTGGCGTCACCTCATCCAACAGACGATCCGCGCCCGACTCGAGGCGTTGCTCGACCCAACGTGTCAATTGCTCATCCCACCTGGTTGGAGCGGCGGGGGTAGAGGAGGCCGGCGTTTGTGTCGAGCTCGGCTCGGGTATCGGTTCGGGGGACGACGACGGGTTTTCGGCTCGAGCGTCGGGAGGCAGATCCTGTGGCAGGATTTCGTTGCCGGGGGTCATGATGGTCAGCCAGCGGCAGAGATTTTCCAGCTCACGTACGTTGCCGGCCCAATCGAGCTGATCGAGATATGCAATGCAGTCCGAGGTCAGTTTTTTGGCCTCTGTATTGAGTTCCTCGGCCGCACGCGCCAGGAAAAATTCCATCAAGGGGCCGATATCCTCGCGTCGCTCACGTAGTGGTGGCAGGCGAATCCGGATGACATTGAGTCTGTAGAACAGATCTTCGCGAAAGCTTTTTTGTTCAATTGCCGTTTCAAGGTTTTGATTGGTCGCAGCCACAACACGCACATCGACCTTGATAGGGCGGTGGCCGCCCACCCGGCAGAACTGTCCATCTTGTAATACACGCAGCAGATGGGTCTGAAGATCGAGTGGCATATCGCCGATCTCATCCAAAAACAACGTCCCGCCGTGTGCTTGTTCGAAATACCCCCGTCGTTGTGCGACGGCGCCCGTGAAGGCGCCTTTTTCGTGACCGAACAGTTCGCTCTCAATCAGATCCTTGGGCACCGACGACGCGTTGACAGCGACAAAGGCTTGTTTTGCTCGCGGGCTGTGTTCATGCAGTGCGCGCGCGACAAGTTCTTTACCCGTGCCGGACTCACCGGTAATTAAAACCGTTATATCGGAATCCGATAACCGTCCGATCGCACGAAACACTGCCTGCATCGCGGGGGCTTCGCCGATAAGTATGGCCTGACTTTCTGACGAACCTTGGGTCTCAACTGGGGTTTCCTCCTCGCTACGGGCTGCGCGCTGTACCAGGGCGAGGGCTCGATCTAGATCGAACGGTTTGGGCAGATATTCAAAAGCGCCGCCCCGATAGGCTGACACCGCCGCATCCAGGTCGGAATACGCGGTCATGATGATGACGGCAGGCTGTGGCGAAAGTTCGAGCTCGTCGAGGTGTTTCAAAAGCTCGATACCCGACATGCCGGGCATGCGGATATCCATTAATAGAACATCGGGCTGGCGGCTTTCGATGGCGCCGAGTAGTTCGTTGCCACTCGAAAAGCATGCCACCGTTAGGCCGGCGCGGCTCAGGGTGCGCTCGAGAATCCAACGTATCGAAGTATCATCGTCCACGACCCAGGCTTCGATTGCACTCATAAGTCGGTGTCTAATGGAAAGAAAACGGAAAAAACGGTGCGGCCGCTACGGCTGTCACATTCGATTCGGCCGCCGTGCTCTTGAATCAGATATTGAGCGATAGGCAGGCCCATGCCGGTGCCATCGGCACGGGCGGTCACCAGTGGATGAAAAATGCGTGGCAATAAATCCGCTGGGATCCCGGGGCCATTGTCGATGATATCAATGCGTGCGACCAAGCGATGCTGTACGCCACCAATCGTGAAACGGCGCTGGGTTCGTGTGCGAATCGTGATTTCGCCCGTATTTTCTAATACCTCAATGGCGTTGGTGGCTAGGTTGAACACCACTTGTATGAGTTGTTCCCGGTCGGCCAGGATATCCGGGATGCTGGGGTCGTAATCGCGTCTTAGCACGATTGATTCCGGGAGGTTCGTGGAGATCAGTGTGCATACGTGCTCGATCGGCTCATGCAAGCTGATCCAACGGCATTCCTGTTCACCCCGTGGGCCGAGCATGCCATCAACCAGTTTTTGCAGTCGGTCGGCCTCGCGGATGATGACGTTGGTGAATTGATGTAAATCGCTGTTATCGCTTTCGCGTTCGAGTAGTTGTGCCGCCCCCCGCAAACCACCTAGTGGGTTTTTTATCTCGTGCGCCAGGCCGCGAAACATGTCGCGATTGGCCAGATACTGTGAACGCATTTCAATGTCACGCGCTATGCGCAATTGTTGATCGCGCACCGTGAACTCCAAAGCCAGGCATCTGCGTGTGTCCGGATCGGTGAACGGCGTTAAAGTCACATCGACGCGTGATGACGATCCTGTTCCGGTTCCCAGATGCAATTCATGTAGCGTGTAGATCGTTCCTTCCGTTTGCGCCCACTGCAGATGTGGCTGATGCGATTCGAGCGAGGGCACGATGCGAGTCAGGGGCTGTCCACGGCATTGGCGAGCTGAAACACCGAAAAGGACTTCCCCGGCCGTATTGGTATAGGTGATCCGCAGCGTGTCGTCGACGCAGACGATGGCCGTGTTGAGGCTGCTTAAGAGTAAGTCAGGATCGATGCCAGTGCCTTCGAAGGTAGTCGTAAATGGGGTCGTGCATGAATTTTTTAATTAAAAGATGGATGGCAGCCGATTGGATCCTAAAAAAGCAATGAAAGGATTTGTAAATGAGCTGCGACCATTCCGAGTTTGATTGTTGGCCTGCGCGCTCAGTGCGTCAAGCAGAGGTGCCAGGGCGATAATCCGCCTGCGACTCTCAGTTCACCAGCGACGTTCATTAGCATTGTCTGGCCAGGCTGGTCGAGTGGCGCGGCGCGTAGATACAATGCATTGCAATCGAAAATATAGGAGCGATCATGGCTTTTGCGCTGTCGAACATGCATATCGAGACACCGGCTTTTGCCGCCGGCGACGCCATTCCGATGCGGCATTCAGCCGAGGGCGATAATCTCTCGCCGGCGCTGTCCTGGCAGGGGGCACCGGCGGAAACATCCGCGTTTGCCGTGATCTGTCACGATCCGGACGCGCCGCTGGTGCAGAATGGCACGTATGGCTTCGTGCACTGGGTGCTGTACAACCTCGACGCCGACACGATGCACCTCGACGAAGCGACCGATCTCGGCACGACCGGCCCCAACGATTTCGGCGAGCATGGCTACGGCGGCCCCATGCCGCCCGAGGGTCACGGCACGCATAATTATTACTTCTGGGTGTTGGCGCTCGATGAACCGGTTGCGCTACCAGACGGTCTGAATTTGCCGCAGTTACTGGCGCACGTCGAACCGCATCTCATCGGCATGGATCGCTTGATCGGCACCTACGAGCGTTGACTCCGCGCCGCTGCGGTTAGCGGCAGCGATCGTTCGAAATCGGGCAAGGCGTGGCGTTATTGGCTGAGTAACGTTATCGACCTGTCGTCGTTGCCTGTACTGCGCTGTTGAAGGGGCGCAGCCGTCAGGCGCGTACGACGTTTGGCGCGTGTTCGGATAGACGGGCCCGGGTATCGACGACTAGATCGGCGTTAGCCGCAATCGCCGCGTAGTCGAACGCGTCGTGGTCGGTAACGATGACTACGCAGTCCTGTGCGGCCAGATGTTCGGGCGTCGCATCGATACTGGAAAGATCGAACTGATAGGCGCGCATGGGCGCGAATGTCGGGATGTGCGGATCGCTGTAGGCCAATTCGGCACCGCGCTTGGATAATTCCGACATGATCTTGGCAGCCGGTGTTTCCCGCATGTCGTCGATGTTCTTTTTGTAGGCTAGGCCGAGTATAAGGATGCGGCTGCCGCGTACTGCTTTGTAGCGATCATTCAATGCCGCGGCAATCTTGTCGACCACGTACAACGGCATAGCGTGATTGATTTGTCCGGCGACTTCGGTCAAGCGTGTGTCGACACCATACGCGCGCGCTTTCCAAGTCAGGTAGAACGGGTCGATTGGAATGCAGTGCCCACCCAGGCCGGGACCGGGACGATAGGGGGTAAAACCGAACGGCTTGGTGGCGGCCGCAGTGATTACTTCGTGGATGTCGATAGCCATGGCGTCGGCGACGACTTTCATTTCGTTGACCAACCCGATATTCACGGCGCGGTGGATGTTTTCCAACAGTTTGGTCATTTCCGCCGCTCGTGCCGACGACACGGGGACGACCCGATCAATCATCTGTTCGTAGAATGCGATACCCCGCTCGCGACAGAAGGGCGTGATGCCGCCGAGGACCTTCGGGATCGCGCGGGTGGTGCACTGTTCGTTGCCGGGGTCGGCGCGTTCCGGACAAAACACGAGTGCGATATCGCGGCCTACGACGAGCTCGTGCCGCTCGATAATCGGCGCTACGGCTTCTTCGGTCGTGCCGGGGTAGCTCGTACTTTCGAGTGCGACCAACTGGCCCGCCCGAAGACGGGGCGCGATCGCTTCCATTGAGCTGGTTAAAAACGACAGATCGGGTGTCTGCTGCTCGTCCAGCGGTGTCGGCACGCAGAGTATGACGGCATCCACAGTGGTCAGCCGTGCATAATCACCAGTCGCTTCAAACGCGCGCTCGGGCAACCGCGCAATACGTTCGCTATCCAGATGCTGTAGATATGAGCGACCGCTGTTTAGCGCCTGGACTTTGGTTGGGTCGGTATCCAGTCCGATGACGCCCAAGCCAGAATCGATACATTGAAGCACGAGCGGCAGGCCGACGTAGCCCAGTCCGACGATGGCAACAGTCTGTGAATTTGCCATTCAGTGCGCGACTCGCGAGGGGGAACCGACAATGAATTCTGCCACAGGGGCACCCAGTGGACCGTCGCCCGACGACACTAATGCTGAAAACGCTTGGCGATTAGCTGCCTGGTTCGGCCATCATCCAGGCAGCTCGCTAACACTACATATGGAATGGCGTGCTATGACTGTATGGCGCCAGCATCAAACGACTTTGTCGCAATTGGCAGCCGGCAAGCGCTCGCGTGCGCGACCGGCGGCGGCTAGCACTTGGTTTGGTGCGGTACCGCCGATGTGATCGCGCGCGGCAACCGAGCCTTCAAGGGTTAGCACTTCGAAAACGTCATCGGTGATTGTCGGCGAGAACTGCTGCAGGGTCGTCAGCGCCAGATCGGCCAGATCACTTTCGGCCGAGATCGCGTGTGCGACAGCGTTGCCAACGATTCGGTGGGCATCGCGAAACGCCACGCCCTTGCGCACCAGATAGTCGGCCAGATCCGTGGCGGTGGCGTAGCCGCGCTGTGCCGCGAGTCGGCAGTTGTCGGCGTTGATCTGAACGTTGGCCAGCATATCGTTGAATACTAAGACCGAGTCGTGAACAGTGTCGACGAGATCGAAAAGCGGCTGTTTGTCTTCTTGATTATCACGGTTGTAAGCCAGTGGCTGGCCCTTCGACGCGGTCAGTAGCGCTGTTAGATGGCCGTTGGCGCGCCCAGTTTTGCCGCGGATGAGCTCGGCGATGTCCGGGTTTTTCTTCTGCGGCATGATCGACGAGCCGGTGCAGTAAGCGTCGGGCAATTCAATGAAACCGCAGGCCGGGGCGACCCACATAACGATTTCTTCAGCAGCGCGCGACAAGTGCGTCATGACTAGGCTCGCTACGCTGGCAAATTCGACTGCGAAATCACGATCGGAGACCGCATCCAGCGAATTGTCGATGACGTCGGCGAATCCGAGTTCGTCGGCAACCATGCGACGGTCGATGGCGAACGTTGTCCCGGCCAGTGCGGCGGATCCTAGCGGTAGGCGGTTCACGCGGCCGCGAACGTCGGCCAGGCGTTCGCTGTCACGCGCGAGCATGGCTTCCCAGGCCAGCATGTGGTGCCCGAACGTGACCGGTTGTGCAACCTGCAAATGCGTCAATCCCGGCAGAATCGTGTGCGCTTCGCGCTCGGCGAGCTCGATCAGTGTTCGCCGGAGCGCGTCCAGATTGTCGACGAGTTCGTCGATCGCGTCGCGCAGCCACAGACGGACGTCGGTGGCGATCTGGTCGTTGCGTGAGCGCGCCGTATGCAGTTTCTTGCCGAGTTCGCCGATCTCGTCGGTTAACGCCGACTCGATGTTCATGTGCACATCTTCGAGTTCGATGTGCCATTCGAAATCGTCATGCTCGATGCGCTCGCGGATACGCGCGAGGCCGGCCGCTATCGATTCGAACTCATCGTCGCCGAGCACGCCGATCTTGGCGAGCATCCGCGCGTGAGCGATAGATCCGCGGATATCGGCTTCGGCGAGCCGCTGGTCGAAACTGACCGATTCGGTGAAGGCTTGAACGCGGCGCGCCGGCGCACTGGCAAAACGTCCGCCCCAGGTTTTTTGGTTTCGGGTCATGCGTTCGGAGTGTAGCTTATGGCTTGATATGTCCCCGATTTTAGCAATTGGATATATCGGCGGTCGGCTTTGGTCTCGGCATTATCCATACGCCACGTTACAGTAGGACGAATGCAACGGACACTGCGTATCGCGACGCGCCAGTCGCAGTTGGCTCGCTGGCAGGCCGAACTGGTCCAGCAACGTCTCCAGACTGCCTGGCCAGACCTGGCTGTGGAATTGGTCGGTTTGAGCACCCAGGGCGACCGGGTCAGTGATCGGCCACTGGCTGAAGTCGGCGGTAAGGGCTTGTTCTTGAGCGAGTTGGAAGCCGCGCTCGAAAACGGTGATGCCGATATCGCAGTGCACTCGATGAAGGATGTGCCGGCCGAAATCCCGGCCGATATGGCGTTGCCGGTTGTTCTGGCGCCGGCCAGTCCGCTCGATGCGTTTGTCTCCAACCACTACGCAACGCCAGCCGATCTGCCGGCTGGTAGCCTCATCGGCACCGCCAGTCCACGGCGACAGGCATTGTTTCGACAATTGCGGCCAGATATACGTGTCGATTTCGTGCGCGGCAATGTCCAGACACGCTTGGCCAAACTGGACGGCGGTGATTTCGATGCGATTGTTCTGGCCTGTGCCGGACTCGATCGATTGGCGCTTGATAAGCGCATTCGGATGCGCTTGCCTCCGGAGCAATGCCTGCCAGCTGTGGGCCAGGGCGTTCTCGGCATCGAAATGCGTGCGGATGACAAACAAACCCTGGCACGGATTGAGCCGTTGGCGGAAAAAGATACCACGGTGCGGATTGACGCCGAGCGTGCGGTCGCGCGTCGACTTGGTGGCAACTGTCATCTACCGATCGCCGCGCACGGTGTCCATGATGGTCATCATTTAACGCTCCACGCCTGCGTGGCTGAGACTGATGGCACCCGTGTAGTCGCGGACCGGATCGATGGGCCGATAGCCGAAGCCGAAAATCTTGGGACCGAACTCGCAGATCGGTTATTGGCCGCGGGCGCAGACGCGATCTTGCAACGATTAGTGTGAATCGACACCTAGCCGATCGACGTGTGTGGCTGACGCGGCCGGCGGGCCAGAACGCACATTGGGCGAATGCGTTAACCGAAGCCGGCGCGATGGTGCACTGTCAGCCATTGCTGACTATCGACCAGCCGATCGACCCTGCTGCGGCGGTTGATGCGCTCGAACGTGCCGAGTCGGCGGATTGGGTTATCGCCAGCTCGACCAATGCCATCGACCGAGCGCTGAGTCTGAGGCCCGATTTCGCCCCGCGCGGACAGTTCGTCGCCGTAGGGACGGCAACCGCGGCCGCGTTCGAGCGCGCCTTCGGCCGGCGTGCAGTTTATCCTGAACGCTTCGACGCCGATGCGTTGCTCGCATTGCCCGAGTTGGCCGAGATCGCCGGCCGACGAATCGCGATTTTAGCCGGCGAGGGTGGCCGCACCGTGTTAAAAGACCAATTAACGGCGCGCGCTGCCATTGTCGACAAGATCGCGACGTATCGACGTGTCGCATGTGATCTATCGCGAGCACTTGTCACCGAACTCGTCGAATGGTCCCACGCGGTCGTGGTAACCAGCGGTGACTCACTTGCCAATCTCTGTCGTCTGCTGGACTTGGCGGATATCGAGCGTGATCGCCTGCCGGAACTGGTTCTGCCGAGCCAGCGCGCGAAATCCCGAATCGATCCGCGTAGAGTGTCGATGACAAAATGTCGTGTGCTGGAGCGTATGGATGCCGAGTCACTGCTGGCCGCACTTGCTAATCCAAGCCACGGCCATTAACAATAGTAGGCCGATCAAGCTTCTGGATCATCCTGGATGAACAATCAGAAAAAGGACGCCGATCCGGGCGGTTCTAACCGCGAACGGGACACGGGTGAGGCGTCCGAGCAACCAGCCGAATCGAACCTGGCCGATAAACAAGGCACTAAGGATACAAGCAGCGTGTCGTCGGACCAGAAGCGGCAAAACACAACCTCGAATGAAAACTCGGGCTCGGATACGGGCCACGATCGGGCGGCGGCTGCCGAACAAGCCAATGGCGCGGCAACAGCTGGCCGGGACACCACGCCTGATACCAAATCCGCGAACAACACCGCTCACAACGAGCCGGCTGGCACCAAACGCTCGCCGAGTTCGTCAGCATCGTCGGATCGCCAGGCGTCCGGGCCGCCGCCCGGCAACCGTGCGGCCAAAGGTGGCAAAGGGAGTCGGCCACCGCGCGGTGCATGGTTGATCGCTGCATTGGCGCTGCTGCTGGCTGCCATCGCGCTGGGTCTTGGTATCTGGTTGACGTTTTTCGGTCGGGCGCAGATCAATGACCTCCGCGGGCAACATGGCTCGTTGAAAAACAACGTCGAGCAAACCGCTAACCGTGCTCGCCACCAAAACAAACAGGTCCACAAACGAATCGAGGCGGTGCAGACGGATTTGCGCGCCGTCAAAAAACGCAATCAAAGCCTGGCCGACAAGATATCGGGGTCCAAGCGCAGTTGGCAGTTTCGCCGTATCCGGTCGCTTTTGCTGTCGGCTAATCACGCCGTTGAATTACGGCAGAATCCAAAAGCGGCACTCGCTGCACTCAAACTGGCCGATCAGCGTGTCGCAGCGCTGAGTGATCCGGATCTGCTCGGACTGCGCAAACAACTGACCCAAAATATGGGCGCCTTGCGTAGTGTTCCGATGCCCGACCGTGTCGGTATCGCACTCAAGCTTGCTGATGCCAGCAGTCGCATTGGTGACCTGCCGTTGGCGCGCGGAGTGCCGAAACGTTTTGTGAAATCTCAGGAACAGGCCGGTGACACCGCCAGCGCGACCGAAAGATCCACGCAAAACGCCGGTCAAGATCAAACTTGGCTGGCTGGCTTCAAGGCCGCTGGCAAACGTGCTGTCGATACTGTCGTGGACTCGATTGGCCGCTTAGTGACGGTTCGCCGCAGTGATACACCGCCGCCACAATTGATGCCACCGGACCGCGCGGCCTATCTGGTACAAAATATCGTTCTGGATTTACAAAACGCTCAAAAAGCCATCCTGGACCGGCATCCGCAACTTTATAAAAAGAATCTGGCTTCAGCACAGAAATGGCTCCGGCAATATTTCGACACCGATGATTCCGAGGTCGCCGGTCTGCTGGAGGAATTCAAGGAACTGCGCGATCAAAATGTTCGGCAAACAATGCCGGATATTTCAGGAAGCCTGAAAACCATCAACAAATTAATTGATCAACAAGCCTCGGCGCACGGTTCTATGGATCAGCGGGCAAGTCAGTCGACTGACGCCGCGGACACGGCAGTGGGGCAGTAGTCGTGCGGCGCGCCGTAGTAACCTTCTGTGTTTTTCTGCTGCTGGGCATTGCCGTTGCGGTCATTTTTCACGACCAACGTGGCCAACTCCTGATCACGTTTGGCGCATGGCGCATACAGACCAGCCTGGCTTTCGCTGTAATCGCGTTGATTGTTGTGAGCTGGCTCGCCCTGGTCATCCTGCGCGCAATTGTCAGCGGCGTTTTATTACCCGCACGCGTCAGTCGTGGATTGGCCGCTCGACGTGATACACGCCAATACACGGGGTTAATGGACGGCTTAGGTCGTTTCACTGAGCAACGCTGGCGCGCAGCTGAAACCCAGCTCAAACGGGTCGACAATAAGGGGGCGTTGGGCGCTATAGCACGTCTCGGTGCCGCGTGCAGCGCGGCCTATCAGGGTCGTGAAGCGGCTTGTGCGCAATACTTGGACGATGCCCGATACGCGCAAAGCCTCAGCGAACTTGCCGTGGAGCTGACCACGGCCGAATTGGCGGTTTACGCGGGCAGGCATGCGGACGCAGTCGAGCATCTGAGGCGGTTGCGCGCCACTGCGCCTCATCATCCGCGCGTGCTAACCCTGTACGCGGAACAACTGCATTGCACCGAAAATTACGATGAATTGCGCGGTGTGCTGCACGACGTCGAAAAATACGGCGAGCTGGGTGACGAACGTGCGCTGGAGCTCAGCCGGGCGGCCTGGTCGGCTGCGCTGACCCACAATGCCAAGCACGCCGAGGATCTGATCAGTACTTGGTCACGTATGCCCAAACGGCTGCAAAATGATGCGTCTATGGTCGAGTTCTATGTCGAGCGGTTGCGCTCGGTCAGCGCCGATCACGAAGCACGTCGCGCCGTGCGCAACTATCTCAATCACCACTGGGCGGCAGCACTTGCCCGTCTCTATGGGCAACTGGCCGGTGATGACATTGATACCCGTCTTAGCGACACGGAGAAATGGCTGCGCCGTTACGGCAACAAACCGGAGCTGCTCTTGGTTGCAGGCCGTTTATGCTTGCGCGCGAAGCTGTGGGGGCGGGCGCGCCATTACTTCGAACAGAGTCAGGAGCTAGAGGCGCGGAGCGACGTCCTGCTCGAGCTTGGCTCGTTGTACGAACAGATCGGCGAACCGGTCAACGCCCGGGCTGCTTATCGCAAGGGTTTGTCGCTGCAGGTCGCCGACTAAGCGCGTCGATCGCAGCCGCTTTGATCAACGACGAGCATCCATATCGCTAAACGTTGCCTGATTATCGGCTGTGGTGCGACGGGGCGACGCATCGCAGCGCGCGCCGTTGCCTGCGGACTCGAAGTGGACGCAGTTGTCTCGAGCCCCGAAAGTGCGCCCAGGGCACGCGCGCTCGGTGCGACGGCGCACATCCACGATCTCGATATGGCTGATCTCGCGCTCGAGCGCCCTGATTATCTATTTTATTGCGCGCCGCCACCACGCACCGGTAACACCGACACACGCCTAGCCGGCGTTATCGATTGTCTGGATGGCAGCGAACGGCCGACAAATACGGTCTATATCAGCACTGCTGGTGTTTACGGCGATCGCCAAGGCGAGTGGGTCGACGAAGATAGCGCGCTGATGCCTGAGACCGGACGTGCCAAACGACGCGTGGATGCCGAGACCCAAATTCGGGACTTTGATTCGGCCGCGCGCATCTTGCGCGCACCGGGCATCTACGGTCCGGGACGTCTGCCCGTGGCGGCTGTCCGGTCCGGCGCCCCGATTCTGACCGATGCCGAAGCAGGTTGGCGCAACCGTATTCATATTGATGATCTGGCCGCGGTTGCATGGCGGGCGAGTGCAGCCGACTGGCCGAGTGGTGCTGTCAATGTGAGCGACGGTCATCCGACGCCACTCGGCGCGTTTTATGACGAGCTTGCCGACATGCTGGGCGTGGCGCCGGTCCCACGTATCAGTTGGGCTGAGGCCCAGCAGCGTTACTCCGACACGCGGCTGTCTTTTCTGCGTGAGTCACGGCGGCTTGATAACCGGCGCTTGCTCGCAGCCCTTGGGCACGCGCTCTTCTACCCGGATTATCGAGACGGCCTCGCGGCGTGCCGACCGGGCGAGGTGGATTAGAACGCATCGGCACAGATACGGCTAACGGTCGCGCGAGCAGTCGGTTACGGCGTTTGGGGCGTGAAGCGGCTCGTAATGTCGTCGAGGATCACGTAGAAACAGGGCACCAGAATCAATGTGATGGCGGTGGCGAACAGTATGCCGAAACCCAGTGATATCGCCATTGGTACGATGAATTTAGCCTGGATCGACGTGGCAAAGATCATGGGGACTAGGCCACCGAAAGTGGTCAGTGTCGTCAGCAGAATCGGGCGGAACCGCCGAATTGCGGCGAGTTCCACTGCGCGCGCGGCGCTTTCGCCGGCGCGTTTGAGCGTGTTGGCGTAGTGAATTAGGACCAGCGAGTCATTAACGACCACGCCAGCTAGTGCGACTGTGCCCATCAAGCTGATGATCGACAGCGAAAATCCCATGATCTCGTGGCCGATAATCGCGCCGACGATGGCAAATGGAATGGACAGCATGACGATGATTGGCTGGGTGTAACTCGCAAATGGGATGGCGAGCAGGATGTAGATGCCGGCCAATGCGAAGAAAAAGCCGATAAAAAGTGAATCCAGCGAATCCTGTAGATCTTTTTGCCGGCTGCCATAGGAAAAGGTCAGGTCGGGGTATCTGGCTTGGAGTTGGGGCAATAATTTATTGTTCAGCGTATTGACGACCCGTTGACTATCGGATGGTGGCGTCACGTTGGCGCTGACTTCAATGTTGCGGCGGCCGTTGCGACGCGTGATCTTTGTTGAGGCACGTGTATTCTGGATATCGGCCACTGTGTTGAGTCGGACATAGGTGTCGGCCGGTGTCTTGATCAACAAATTGGCGACCGATGCCGCGCTGCCACGCTCGTCTTCTGGCAGCGTGACCATGACTTTGACCTCGTTACGGCCCCGCAGCTCGCGCAGTGCTTCGTTGCCGTAGAACGCTGCTCGCACCTGACGGCCGACGTTTTCGTTGGTCAGGCCAAGGCTCCGACCTGCCTCGTTGAGCGTGAAGTTGATCTGGCGTTTGCCTTCAGCGACGCCGCTGTCAACGTCGTCGGTGCCCTGGATGCCTTTCAATTCGGACGCCAGGCGCTGGGCTGCTTGGCGCAAGTCCTTGGAGTTACGCATCGCCAACTCAATAGCAACGGATTTGCCTGCGCCGGGGCCGCCCGCGTTCGACTGGAATTGTGTGGATTGCGAACCGGCGATGGGCGGTAACGCCTGTCGCCAATTATCGGCAAATGCGACGGTGCTGATCGGTCGCTGGTCCGGCGGGCTCAGGTATACCTTGGTCTGGATTTCATTGCGGTCGATATGGGAAAACACACCGGTGACGAGTTTGTTGCCGCCGTGCTTCGCTTTAACCTTATCGGCTGCGGCCTCGAGTTTGTCACGCACTTGTTTCATGCGTTGGCTCGAGGTGCCGAATGGCATCGTCAGAGTGGCGTCGGCGTGGTTGGATTCGACTCGCGGCATCAGCGAAAAGCCCATATGACCACCGCCGGCCCAGGCGATCACAACCATCAAAACGGCGAATCCGGTCGCGCTCGTAACGTAGCGCCAGCGTAATAAAGCGCGTACGGCGGGCGCGTAATAGTGTGCGACCAGCGTCGAAAAACGGTTGGCAAAACCCTGTTGGCCGGTGTGGATCGTTTTGATCAGTCGATTGCGATCGCGGACACGGCCGTGTGCCAGATGGGCGGGCATGATAAACAACGCCTCAGCCCATGAGATCAAGAGTACGCTGATAACAACCAGTGTTACGGGCGAAAACAACTGACCCATGACGCCTGGCACGATTAAAAGTGGCAGGAAAGCCACGATATTGGTCAGAATCGAGAACGAGATTGGCACCGCGATTTCGCGCGCGCCGGTAATCGCAGCGTCGATCGGGCCGAGACCCCGTTCGCGGGCCGCGTAGACGCTCTCACCGGCGATGATGGCGTCATCAACCACGATGCCGAGCGCGACGATGAACGCGAACATCGAGACCATGTTGATCGTGACATTGAACGCCGGTAATAAGATCAACGCGCCGATGAAGGCCGTCGGGATCCCCATCATCACCCAGAATGCGAGCCGCATTTCGAGAAATAGACCGAGGATGATGATGACCAGCAACAAACCCAGCCCGGCGTTGCGGAGCAACATCTCCAGGCGCTGCGCATAGACGCGTGAGGCATCACCATTGATCGCGTAGTGCAATTGCGGCGGCATGTTGTCGGCGATCTTGTCCATCGCTTGACGCGTGGCGTCGGCGATCGCGATCGGGGTCTGCTTGCCGGCGCGTGACACCGCAATACCGATGGATGGTTGACCGTTGTAAGTCGCCGATTTGTGACTTTGCTCGAAACCGTTGACGACCGTCGCGATCTGTCCAAGCCGGACCACGGATCCGTCGGGCTGCGTGATGATCGGGATGTGTGCGAATTCGCGTGCGGCCTCCTTGCGAGCTTTTAGACGCACGAGAATCTGTCCAGAGCCTGTATCGATACTGCCACCGGCGACATCGACCGCTGCTTGACGCACCTTATTGCCGATTTCCGGCAAAGAGAGGTCATATTTTTTCAACGTCGCCTGCGGCACATTGATCCGCACCACATACTTGCGTACGCCGGTCAGCGATACTTGGGTTATATCTGGCGAGGCCAGAAGTTTATCCCGGACTTTCTCGGCGTAAGACCGCAGCGCCGTGTGTCGAACTTTGCCGTAGAGCTGGACGTTGAGCACGCCGCGTTCGTGGTGCGACAGCGAAATAATCGGCTTGTTGGCGGCCTCCGGAAAGGTTTGCACCTGATTGACGGCCTGCGAGACATCTTGGAAGACTTGCTGGCCGTGCGTGCCTTGTTGAAGCTTGAGCGTCACCGTGCCAACACCTTGACTGGCGGTGGCTGTGGTCTTTTTGACGCCGTTGATGCCACGGACTTTGGATTCGATGGCCAGTACGACGTTTTGTTCGAGCTGTTTCGGTGTGGCACCGGGATAGGTGACTGTCACCTTGACGCGTTGCAGGCTGTACTGGGGAAACACTTCCTGCGTGATCGTAGTCGCCATTAGCAGCCCGCCGGCTAGCAGGACGAGCATGATCAGGTTGGCTGTCACTCGATTTCGGACCATCCATCCGATTGGCCCGTCCCCGGCTCCGTCGCTCATGTCGTGCGGGCCGTGTCATGGTCACCGGCAGTGGCACGCATCAAGCCGGCGGCCGGTGCCAGTTGGAGCCCATCATTGTGCTGGCCCAGGGTGCTTACTTTGGCGCTGGCGCTTTGTTGTTCGGTTTTGCCAGAAGCCTTGTTGGTTGTCGGTGAGGGCGGTTCGTTGGTTTGCGCGTCGCGGTTTTGGCCGCTGGTCGCTTCGTTCGAGCCAGCGCTAGCCGGCTTGTTGTGACGTGCACGCAGCGGTTCGCCGGCGATCGGCGCCGCCAGATCGGTTGTCACCACGGCGTCGCCGGGTTTTAAACCGCTTGTAACGATCGCACGCTGGTCATCCTGATAGGCAACTGTCACCTTGCGGATGGCCAGTTTGTCGTCGGCTGTTTTAATCCAGACGTGATCGTTTTCCCGTAGATTACTCGCGCGTATCGTGACCGCATCGTTGGGGGGTTGTGCTTGGATGCGAACCGGCACGTAAGCGCCCAGTAACAAGCGCTTATCCTTGTTACTGGCATCACCTAGCGGGTTAGGGATTTGCAGCAGAACCTGGGCCATGCGTCCTTTTTTCTCGAGCATGCCTTGAATGCGGAGGATCGACGCATTCAGATAGTCGTCCGGATGCCACGCTTCCGGATAATAAACGCGTGCAGCGGAGCCGGTTTGATGCGGTGTCGCTGCATGCAGCCAGCGAATCTGTTTGACCGGCAGTGAAATGTTGACCCAGTAACGATCGGTTGCCGCCAGGGTGGCGATCGGGGTGCTGGTCGCGACCACGTCGCCGATTGATGCGCTGCGGCTGGTAACGATGCCGTTAAATGGCGCGCGCACGGTTGTGCGCTTTAGATCGAGCCTGGCCTGTTTGACCGAGCTTCGAGCCGAGCGCACGCGTGCTTTAGCCTGGCGCCGTTGTGGTCCGCGCAAGGCCAGCCGTTTTTCTTGGGCGGTGACATTGTCTGCGCCGATTCGTTGGAGTTCACGTTTGGCAACCGCTTGCTGGCCTTTTTCGGTGGCCAGTTTGGCCTTGGCGGTGGCGAGATCGGTTTTCGCGCGTTCCAGCGCCAGCTTATAGTCGCTGCGCTCGATCTGCGCTAGCGCATCGTTTTTTTGGAAGCGCGTGCCGGGCGCGAGGCTATCGTCAAGTTTGACAATCCGGCCGTTGACGCGCGCCTGCAACTGTGTCGAATCGGCCGCTTCGACCTGGCCGTGTGCCTTGATCATGAAATGTTGCGGCGTCGACTGCGCGCGTTCGACCGAAACCAAGGCACCACGATGCTTGGTCGTTTGTTCCCCTTGGGGGGCCGACGGTGGGTGTGTTAACAGCCAGTAGGCTACTACGCCGCCGATCAGGATAACGAGCACGGCTACAATCGCCGATACCCAGGGCCCGAGGCGTGCGCGTTTGTCTTCTGGACCGTCCTCGCTCATATTTTCTTATCCGGATAGGCGTTAGTTGTCCGACGAGGCGCTCGGTTTGTGGCCGATTGACGACACGGGAACGCCACCGGCTAGTGCACGGTACAGATTGATGCGGTACTGAAGCAGGTTGAAACGTGCGGTGATTTGATTCGTTTGGAGATCTTGCCGGTTGATGACGGTGTCAAGCACTTTGAAATAATCAGTAGCGCCGCGCAGATAGCGTAAGCGTAGATTGGCTACGGTCTTTTTAGACAAACTCAGTTGGCGGTTGAGTTGTTGCAGAAACATTTTTTGTTTTTTTTCGTTCGATAGAGCCGTTTCGACTTGTTTGAGGGCTTTTAGCATTTTTGATTGATAATCGGCGACGGCCGCGTCGACTGTCGCGCGATTTTTTTCGACTTGTGCCGCCTTAGCGCCGGCATCGAAAAGTGTTTGTGAGATAGAGCCCGTCAACTGAGTCACCCAATGACTCAGTATTGAGCCGGGGTTGGCCGCGGCGTTGAAACTCGCCGACAGTGAAACATCAGGGTAACGATCGGCCAGCGCGGCAGCGACGCGGCGATTGTCGGCTGCTACCTGGAAAAATGCCCGGCGGACATCCGGACGGCGCATCACGAGCGTGCCGGGAACCCCGGTTTCCGGCAGCGGTGGCAGATCCACGAGTTGCCCTGGAGGCAGTGAAAATTTTTCGGGCGGGCGTCCAACCAGTACCGCGAGTGCATTATGCATGGACTGCTTCTGTGCGCGGGTTTTGGCGATCTGTCCCTTACTTCTGGCGACGGTTTGGCGTTGCCGTAGGACGTCCGCAGCTGATGACTGGCCGTTTTTGAATGAGAATCGGGTTAGCTCGAGGATGTTTTTATTGACCTTGAGCTGGCGCTTGAGAAGACGGATGCGAGTGCTTAGCTCCTGGAATTTGTACCAGTCGCTGGCAATGTCGCCGGCGGTGGTCATGGCAGCTGCCTTCAGCGCCTCGCGCTGGCCCCGCAGGTCATAGGTGGCGGCCTTCTTACGGTCGCGGTATTTGCCCCATATGTCGAGATTGTAGTTGATGTTGACGCCTGCGCTGCGCGAGGTTTGCCAGTTATCGCGATCGCGGGTGAGGCTTGCGGTTGACCCGGACTGGCTGCCATCATATGTGAACGAGCTAGTATTTTGCGTCGAGCGATCGGGGCGGTGGGTCGCCGACTGATCGACGCTGCCACTCGCGGTCGGGAACAGATTGGCATTGGCGGCCTTGACCATCGCCCGTGCACGTTTAACGCGCGCGTACCCGGCACGTAATGAAAAGTTGTCGCTCAGCGCGCGCTCGATGAGCTTGTTTAGCCCGGCATCATCGAAAGCACGCCACCAGTGCTGGGCGCGCGGTGCATCGCCGCTGAATTCGAAGCGTGCCGGCATCGTGAATTGGGGATCGCTTAGCTCGGACAGCGAGCGCGACGCGCAGCCGCTGACGCTCGAAGCGATCGTGACGCAGCCCGCGATCAGAATCACAGCACTAGATACCCGGCGGGGGAGCCACAACGCGCGTATCTTGCCGAGACGGCACATGAATCGCGCGGCGTTAGTTGTAAAAGACAAAAGCGGTGCTGCTCGCATCCGTTTACTTAATTTGCCCAGTATTCTACGGGCCACAGGCGAGCGTGACACGTTCGAAAAATGACGTGTCGTCTCGGCGCTCATAGGCCTGCTAATAAGAAGGAATAAATGTATGGCGGTAGAAGCGGTGTCTGATGTTAAGCGGCTGTCATTAATCGTCGTGCTCGGCGCGATCACTGCGATCGGGCCGTTGTCTATCGACACCTATTTACCGGCGATGCCGGCGCTCGCACAGGAGTTCGGGGTGGATGCCTCGGACGTCCAGTATACACTGAGTGTGTTTTTCATCGGTTTGGCCGCCGGGCAGTTGACTTATGGTCCGCTATCGGATCGCTACGGGCGGATGCCGATTCTTTATGGTGGTCTTTCGCTTTATCTCGTGGCCAGCGTGTTATGCGCTGTGGCGGGGTCGGTTGAAGCATTCACGGTCGCGCGCTTATTCGAAGGGTTCGGTGCCGCTAGTGCGCCGGTGATGGGGCGCGCGATCGTCCGTGACCGTTTTGCGGGCAACGAGGCAGCCAGCGTCATGTCATTTGTGGTCATGGTTATGGCATCCGCGCCATTGGTTGCGCCCATGCTGGGCAGTGCGTTGCTGACACTCGCATCCTGGCGCGGCATATTCGTTTTCATCTCCGCCTATGCCTTACTGGGGTTGTTCATTCTCCGGTTTCTGCTGGCGGAATCGCACCCGATCGAGAACAGGGTGCGTGACCACAGTCTCGCTGCGCAGTATCTTGGCTATATATCGCTAATCGGTCGACCGCCGGTTATGCTGTTTCTGATCTGCGGCAGCCTGATGTTTGGCGCTCTTTTTTCCTATGTGGCAGCCAGTGCGTTCGTCTATATAAGCGAGTTCGGTGTTGACCGCCAGCTATTCGGGCTCTATTTCGGTGCCAACGTTTGCTCTATGCTGCTCGGCACCTGGGCCAACGGCCGTCTGGTTCGGCGCTATGGTTATCGCCGCTTGCTAGGCTTCGCGGTTGCCAATACGCAGGCTTGTGGTCTGGTATTGCTGGCCACTACGTTGACCGGCTGGGGTGGTTTCTGGGGCGTGGCAGTCCCGCTGTTCTTCCTGCTGGCCACAGTAGGTATCGCCGGTGCCAACACAGTCGCAGGTCTTTTGGATTTGGTCCCCGATAGAGCAGGTGCTGCTTCTGCATTATTCGGCGTGTGTCAGTTCTCGGTTGGGTCGCTGACAAGTTGGTGGGTCGGCGCGCTCGGTGGCGACGCCGTTGCCATGGCCATTGTTATGGCCAGCTCAGCCGGCGGCGCCGTGGTTGCTTACATCGGCATGCTGGTTTGGGGCATTGGGGTTGGCCAGACCACGTCGTAGTCCATAAAAAAACCCGGCGCGGGGCCGGGTTTTTCGAGCTTTGAAGCGTTGGCGAGTTAGCCGGACTGCGGCTGGCTGCTCTTCGCCGAACTGCGCATCTTCTTTTGAATCTTACGCAGGCTCTGAATCAGCTTGTCGGTTTTCGAATTCTGTTTCTTCATTGCCGCCTGCGTGTCGTCCTGCAGCTTCTGACGCGCCTGCTTGATCTTCGGCTGGCTCATAGCCTGTTTGCGCGCCTTGCTCATTTTCTTGCGTTCCGACTGGAACTGCTGCATGACCTCTTTACGCTTGGATTTGCTCAGGTCACCGGACTGCAGCTTCTTCGACAAGCTTTGTAGCTTGTCACGCCCGGATTCCGTGTTGTACCCCTGTTTCTTGATCGCCGAACGAACCATTTTCTGGTAGTCGTTTTGCTGTTTTTTAAGCTCGGGGTTGTTCTTCAGCGTCTTCTGATGGATCTGCTGGAGTTCCTTGGATTTTTCCTGATACTTCTGGATCAGCGCTTGGGTGCCGTTGTTGGCTTTACCAGAGTTGGAGGCGGCCAGAGTAGGGCCGGCGACAAACGTCAGTGCCAGGGTGGCGAGGGCAGCGATCCGGAGACTGCGTTGCATAGAAACCTTGTGGTCGTTGGTAAAACTCGAGGCAGTATAGCAGGGCGCATTATGCGCTGAAAGTCGTAGTGCCAAAATGCTCATTACCAGTCAATGATCTCGGGTGAGTGCATCGGCCAGTCGTGTAGGCTCTGGTAGACGGCGTCCAGCCAGGGTGGAACGCACCCAGGCAAGTGCTGTGTCACTATCCATGCCGTCGCCCGGCGATATGAATAGCGGATTGGCACGTTCGCGTGTTTTTAAGACGTGACCGAGCAGGCTTTGTTCGTCTTGTAACAGCGAGACTTGCCCGGGGTCGGTCGGCGGTTGGTAATGGCCGCTTAACCGACTCTTGCCCACACCGATCGATGGCAGGCCGGTTACAAGCCCTAGATGCGACGCTGTGCCGACCCGGCGTGGATGGGCGATGCCCTGACCATCAACCATGAGCAGGTCCGGCGTAACCGGCAGTGAAGCAAGCGCGGCCAGTGCCGTCGGCAGTTCGCGAAAAGACAGCAGCCCAGGGATGTACGGCATGCGTGTGGCCGCGGCAGCACGAGCCGAATACGCAATCCGACGTGTTTGGGCCTCGAGTACCACCACCGCTGCGAGTGTCTGGCGGCCACGGCGCGGGAAGCCGACATCGACGCCGGCAATCCATTGAACATTGCCGACTCGGGGCGTTGGGTCGACATGCGCGGCGAGTTCATCTTGCAGCGCCCGACAGGTGGCCGCCTGCGTTGGCCAGTCATGGCAGATACGGCGACCGACCTTGGCATTGGCCGATAATATTTGAATCGGTGGTGTGCGCGGTTGGTTGCTAGTTGATCGAGCCATTGGCCCACGGGTCGTTTGCTTAGCCGGAGTTGCCGTAGCCGAGTTTTTCGATTACCGGCATTGTGTCGGGGCGCCGCCCGCGCCAGCAATAGAATGATTCCGCGGCCTGCTCGACCAACATGCCGAAGCCATCAGTAACCCGACGCGCACCGCGATCGCGCGCCCATTGGACGAATGGGGTTGGCGTGTCGGCGTAGAGCATGTCATAGGCGATGCTGTGGTGGCCGATGATTATGTCGGGAACTGCCGGCATGGTGCCGTCTAGACCGGCCGACACTGCGTTGATAACGATATCGTAAGTCTCGGTCAGTTCGGCTGGCGCGGCTGTTGCGACCGCGTTGTCGACTGCAGCGGCGACCGCTTCGGCCCTGGTGGTCGTCCGATTGGCGATCGTGATGCCGTATGGTTCCTGCGCCAGTAGCGCGGGCAGGGCGCCGCGTACAGCACCGCCCGCGCCGAGAATCAACACGCGTGCCCCGGCCAGTTGCGCGTCGGCGCGTTTTTCAAGGTCGCGTGCCAGCCCCACGCCATCAGTGTTGTCGCCGTGAATCCGGCCGTCATCGGCCTTTGACAGCGTATTCACGGCACCGGCCGCGGTTGCGCGCTCGCTGAGCTCGTCGGCAAACGCGGCGGCCTCGAGCTTGAAAGGCAGCGTAACGTTGGCACCGCGCCCGCCTTGGTTGAAAAAATCGGCGGCCGTGCCCGCGAAATCATCGGTCGGCGCCGCTAGTCTTTCGTAAGCCATGTTCTGGCTAGTGGCTGTCGCGAAAAGCGTGTGGATGGCGGGCGAACGACTATGGTCGACCGGCTGGCCAATGACTACGTAACGATCGGGCGGCGTCGACATCCGTGGTTGCTCTGGCTTGTTGCGGCGCCCGCTATGGTAGCTTATGCCGTCGTTGCGGCGCCGTTTTGGCCTATTATCACCGGCGTTACGGCGCATCAGAATTTCGCCGGAATCGGAGTGGATCGTGGACTGGGTTCAGTTGGTGTTAGTGTCGATCATGCAGGGATTAACCGAGTTCTTGCCTATATCGAGTTCAGCCCACCAGATTCTGTTGCCGCATATTGCAGGCTGGTCCGATCAGGGCGTGGCATTCGATATGGCGACTAATCTCGGCACCTTGACCGCGGTTCTCGTTTATTTCCGGCATGATTTGCTGCGACTGTTGATTGCGGGGTGGCAGTCGGTTTTCGGTGGCCGCCGTGACCACGATACGCGTTTGGCCTGGGGGCTGATTGTGGCTAGCGTGCCGGCGATTGGCTTGGGCGCGCTGATTGGTTTGACTGTCGGCGAGGCCGTGCTCCGTCAGCCTTGGATCATCGCTGTGGCGAGTATTGTATTCGGCGTGGCGCTGGGCTGGGCCGATCGCCCCAAAGCGACCAATCGTGCCCTCGATTCCCTGAGGCCGCGTGATTATCTGATGATCGGCCTGGCGCAGGCGGTGGCGCTAATCCCGGGCTCATCACGTTCGGGGATGTCGATGTTCGGGGCGCGCGCACTTGGACTCGATCGGCGGGCCAGCGCGCGGGTGTCGTTTTTCATGGCTGTGCCGGTGATAGGCGCTGCGATTGCGTTCGAAGCACTCAAGATCTCGGTCGAGCCGAGCCATACAGCGTGGTCCACGCTTGGCTGGGGCGCGCTCATCAGCGGTGTTGTCGCGATGCTGGCGATCGACGTTTTCCTGCGTGTGATTCGAGCGATCGGCATGATGCCGTTCGTGATCTACCGAGTCTTGCTCGGTGTTGCGATTTTGCTCGTGTTGACACTCGGCGGATAGCGCAACCTGACCATACCGCATGCTGCGACTTGCGGGTGATTGGTGTCGTCTATGGCGCGTCCATGGACGTCGTCGCCGGGCCACCGGCGTGACTGTGCAGGTGCTCGGGGTGGCGTAACACCTCGGCTATGGCGTCCATACGCTTTTGGCGCACGGCGTCACCGATTGCCGGCCCTTCGAGACCTGGCGTTGCCGCGATGGCGCTCGTATCGACGCTTTGCGCGGCGGCGAGTGCGTGTCGCGCTATTTCGGCTTGGGGGTAGGTGCGTTGTTCCATGCCTAGGCGGCCGCGCACATCGGCGCGGCAAATCGCGATCATCGATTCCAAGCGCTCGGGGCGGCGCAAGGCATCGGCTGCTTCGAGCATGTCGAGCGCTGTATTGGCCTGTAATTTAGTAAAGCGGTGTAGATGGGTATGCCAACGCGCGGCCAAGCCCGCCAGGTCGCGGGTTTGTTTCGGTACGCGCAGTCGTTCGGCCAGCGCCTTGGCCAGCGGTTCACCGGCCATTTCATGGCCTGCGTGTCCGGGACGTTGCGCGTGCGGCGTGCGGGCTTTGCCGAAATCATGGCAGAGAGCGGCGAATCGACAATCGACTGGGTTGTCCGCTTGGGCTGTCTGATCGAGGACCAGCAATGTATGCACGCCCGCGTCGATTTCCGGATGGTAGCGCACCGGTTGGGGCACGCCGAATAGTGCGTCCAGCTCGGGGAAGAGCCGGGCAAGCGCGCCGACTTGTCGCAATGTGTAAAAAAAGACGCTCGGTTCGTCGGTGGCGAGTGCACGACGGGTTTCGGCCCAGACCCGTTCGGGGACCAGTGCATCGATTTCGCCGTCGCTCGTCATCGACGCCATTAGCTGCTGTGTCTCAGCGGCGATGCGAAATCCGTAGGGCGCCAGCGCCGCGGCGTAGCGGGCTACACGCAGAAGTCGGACCGGATCCTCGGTAAACGCCAGTGAGACGTGGCGCAATATGCCCGCTTCGAGGTCGTCGTGGCCGCCGAACGGATCAATCAGTGTGCCATCGGCCGCCCGGGCCATGGCGTTGATTGTCAGATCGCGTCGGCTGAGATCCGCCTCGAGTGTCACGCTAGGATCAAAATCGACGGCAAAACCATGATAGCCGGGTGCGGTTTTGCGCTCGGCGCGCGCCAGCGCATACTCTTCACCGGTTTTTGGATGCAAAAACACCGGGAAACCGCGCCCGACCGCGCGATACCCGGCCTCGGTCATGGCTTCTGGCGTGGTGCCGACTACGACCCAGTCGCGGTCGTTATTCCGTCGCCCGATCAACTCGTCGCGCACCGCGCCGCCAACGAGATAGGTCTGATCAGTGCTCATCGCGAGGCGGTTGCGGCCGTGTAGTTCGGGGTGATTGGATGGAGCCGCTTGTCGAGTCGCTTGGCACCGCCACCGAGGCGTTTTTCGAACACGATGGTGTGCTTGAGAATGCGTTCGACGTAGCGCCGTGTCTCGGTGTAGGGAATATTGGCGATCCAGATGTCGGCTGCCCGTTTGCGGTTGGGCAACCAACTTCGGACTTTGCCTTTGCCCGCGTTATAGCTGGCAACAGCCAGCGCTGGGTTGCCGCCCCAGCGTTGGCGTAGATGCGTCAGCAAACGACTACCGAGCCGAATATTGATGGCGGGATCGGTCAATGGGCCGGCGGCCAGCGTGTTGTCGCTTAGACTGTTGGCAACATAGCGCGCGGTACGCGGTCTGATTTGCATCAATCCCACGGCATTGGCGCTGGAGCGGATCTTCGATTGGAACAGGGATTCCGTGCGCATAACCGCCAGAATGAGCGCGCTCGATATGCCATTTGCACTTGCGGCGTCTTGAATGAGTTTTTTGTGCGGTGTTGGATAACGGATCGCCAAGTCGTTCCAGTAATCAGCGCGGGCTAGCGTGGTGATCGCCCGTGCATGCCAGCCCCAGTTGTCGGCCAACGCGGCGGCCTGTGCGAGCGTCGATTTATCCGCGTCGGCAAGTGCGCTGCGCCACTCGCGGGTTGCACGGTGGTTGAGATTGGCACGGTATAACAGGCGCGCCCGCACGATCGCTGGACGCCTGGCGATCTGCCGGCGGCGTGCGTTGTCGGCTAGTGGTTGGGCGTTGAGTTGGTAAGCCTGGCCGACCCTGTCGGCGGCTAGGAAGCCGTAGTACGCGCGCTTCTGGCTAAGCTTTCGATAAATGGATTGGGCTTTCGAGCGGCGATCCAATTTGGCCAGGGTGCGGGCGCGCCAGTAGCGCCATTCCGGTTTGTCGGCGATTTGGCCCGACATCGCGTCCAACCAGCCAAGCGCCCTATGCCAGCGCCCCTGATAGACCGCACTTCGAACGGCCCAGCCAATAGCGTGTTCGTCGTCGGCCATGCGCTTGTCGGCGATCTTCTTGAACCACTTTAAGGCGGTGGCTTCATGGTTTTCGGCGTAGAGCAGGGCGATCCAGCGACGCATTTGGTAGCGGGTCGCGGTATTGATATCGAGCTGGTCGACAACGTCGGGCAGTATCGATGCGGCCCGATCGAGGTTCGATAGCGCCAAACGTTTAAATACAGCCAGGGCGATGCTGCCCGGCAGATCGCGTGTGCTGGCGAGCTGCGATGGCTGTTGGGTAACATCGAGCCAGTTTGTCACCCGTTGTCGAGCGCGTGAGCCGGTGTCGAGCTTGCGGCTTAAGTAACGCGCTAGGCCTTGTTGGTTATCGTTGAGTGCCAACCGGGCGCGTTCCACGATGACATCGGGCGTTAAATGACCACTACGTTTTAGCCAAGCGAAAACCGGATCGCAGGCGTTTGGCTGGCTATGGCCTGCATGCCAGAGGTCGAGCGCCGATTCGACCGGTTTTTGGCCGCGCACGATCTGTGCGTGTACGACGCCACAGCGAACGCGCGTGCGGTCCGCCCGTTGTCCAGTAGCGGCAAGCAGCTGTTGCCAGCGTTGGCGTTGGATGAGGCTGACCAGCCATCGTTGACGTAGGCGTCGCGCCGGCGGCCAGTCGCGATGGGTTTGGATGAACTGTTGGACTTGTCTGTCGAGCGCCGGTGTGGCATCGATCCTGAGAGCGCGGCGCAGACTTGCGGCCGTTAGATAGGGCGCCAGTGGATAATCGCTAAGCGTTTTTTCAAGTGTGCTATTAGGTTCGAGTTTGCCGGCACGCGCGAGCTGTAACGCTTGTCGGAAAAGTACACGCGTTATGGGATTGGCCGCCTCAGCATCCGTGGCGGTGGTTTGGGTCGGCGTGCCGAATGCCGCCGCCGGTATGGTGAGACTCAGCCCGACCAGGCCGACCAGAGCGGCGCGGCGGACTCGTTGGTTAGTTCGAGATTGCAATGTTGTCCGTCGCTTTATCGTCCATGGCGCCGATTGTCGTGACACCCGCTAGTTCACAATCGTGGGCGGCATTAGCCAGTGCGGTGATAGCGCCCGGCCGAGGGAAACTGGAACGCCAAGCGAGAGAGACGCGACGCATCGGCGGCGTGCCCGCTAATGGTCGTGCTGCCAACAGGGGGGATACGTTGCCGAGATCCGGAACCGACGACCGTGGTAGGACCGTCACCCCCAGCCCGCTGGCGACCATGTGGCGGATTGATTCGAGACTGGAGCCTGCGCACGGCTTCTGCTCGGCTTCGAAATCACGGCATTCAGGGCATAGTTCCAACACTTGGTCGCGGAAACAGTGGCCTGGGCCCATCAAAAGCAAGTTCTCGTTGGCGAGTTCGTTGGGATGGACTGCTTCGTGCTGCGTCCAGTGATGGTCGTGTGGTACGACAACGACGAATGATTCGTCGTACAGCGGCGTTGTCGACAGTCCGGGCAAATCGCATGGCGTGGCCACGATAACTGCATCGAGCTCGTTGTTGCGTAGTTGCTGGGCCAGCGTGCGCGTAAAGTTTTCTTCGATGACCAGCGGCATCTGCGGCGTGGTTTGTTTTAGGCGTGGTATCAGATGGGGTAAAAGATAAGGGCCGACGGTATAAATCACGCCCAGGCGCAAGGGGCCATCGAGCTCGTCACGGCTCTGGGCTGCGAGCGACGCCATTTGGTCGACTTCCCCGAGGACGCGGTAAGCTTGGTCGATCAGCCTTGCGCCCAGCTCGGTTATGCATGCTTCACCGCGCTTGCGCTCGAATACCGTCACGCCGAGTTCGCGTTCGACTTTCTTGACCGCGACCGACAACGTCGGTTGGCTGACATGGGCACGCTGCGAAGCGCGCCCGAAATGGCGCTCTTTATCGAGGGCGATTAAATAGCGCAGTTCCGTGAGCGTGACGTTCATGGGTGAATCTGCCCATCGTCCAGATCGAGCCAGTCCCGTGGGCGTAGATAATCGCGCGCTAGTAATTCTTCGCGGCCGCCCGGCTCGGGGCGGTAATCATAGCGCCAGGCAGCGAGTGGCGGCATCGACATCAGGATCGATTCGGTTCGACCTTTGGATTGTAGACCAAACAACGTACCTCGGTCGTAGACCAGGTTGAACTCCACGTAGCGACCACGCCGATAGCACAAAAAGTCGCGCTCGTGCTCGGTGTACGGTGTATGTCGCCGGCGTTGGGCGATGCCGGCAAACGCTCGGCCGAAGGTCTCGCCGATCGCGTAAGCAAACGACAGGCTTGCTTCGAATCCCAGTTCGTTGAAATCGTCGAAAAACAAACCGCCGATGCCGCGTGTCTCGTCGCGGTGGGGCAGATGAAAATAATCATCGCACCACTGTTTAAAACGTGGATAGAGGGAGGCATCGAAATCGTCGCAGGTTTTTTGCGCGGCCCGATGCCAAGCCAGCACGTCGGCATAGAAGGGATAAAACGGTGTCAGATCGAAGCCGCCACCAAACCACCATACCGGCGCCTCGCCCGGTGCCGTGGCGATGAAGAATCGGACGTTGGCATGCGCGCTTGGCACAAACGGATTGCGTGGATGGGCTACCACGGACACACCGAAAGCCGTGAAGCTGCGGCCAGCCAGGTCGGGGCGACGGTTGGACGCTGCGGTTGGCAGGCTGTCGCCGAACACGTGTGAATAGTTCACACCGGCGCGCTCAAAGACGATGCCGTCGTCGAGCACGCGTGTGTCGCCGCCACCGCCGGCGCTACGTTCCCAGGTGTCGACGTGAAATCGGTGCGTCGGCTCGAAACACTCGAACCGGTCGACGAGTTGTTGCTGGAGGTCGGTGAATGCTGCTGCTACGCGATCCGTGTCGGGGGCGTCGTGATCGGCTGGTTGTGTCATGGGCGCGCGGTGGTGCCGGATAGCGCATCCCGAATGGTACTGGGTTGGCCGGGGTGGGAACAGTGGCCGCCGAGGATATAGTCGAGCCGCTGGCCGAAATAGCGTCGAACTCGCCAACTGGACACGGGCGCCGGCCGGCCGGCGGGATTGGCGCTAGTCGACACGATTGCGCCGCCGGATGCGCGAGCTAGCGCACGGCACAGCGGATGTGCCGTGATCCGTAGCGCAATGCGATCGCCGCCGCCCGTCAAATAAAAACCGTTATGATTGGCTGCGGGCAATAGCCAGGTGGTATGCCCGGGCCATGTAGCGGTCGCCCGGGACCACGCATCGGCTGCGTTGGCGGCGACTCTGGCCGCAACGGCTTCGGGCTCGGCTGCAACGATAATCAGACCGCGGGTGGGCGCTCGCTGTTTGAGCGTCAGGATCCGTTTGATAGCCGTCTCGTTGGTCGGATCACAGGCCAGTCCCCAGACGCCTTCCGTAGCGTGGGAGACGACACCACCTGCGCGCACGATTCGCGCCGCGCGCCGCAGACGGTCACCTGGGGCGGCGAAGTGACAACGGTGTGGGTGGGAGTGTTCGCTATTCAGGGTGGCCAAACGGATTTTGATTATTGCTCGCTGCCGGACGATCCGCTGCTTGATGTCTTATTTGTATCGGCGCTTTTTTTATTGCTCGTCGTGCTCTTCTTGGAACTGCTTTTGGTAGTGCCGCCTGTCTTCTTCTGGGCTTGGGACGACTTGCTCTTGTTGGTCGTGCTCGCTTTTGATTTCGTGCTGCTTTTCTGGTTGTTCGCGGTCTGCTTGGACTTGGCGGACGAGGCATTCTTGCCGCGGCCACGTTTTTTCTTGTCCGGGGCTTTGGCCAGAATATCGCGACACTCGTCGACCGTCAGATCGCCGGGTTCCTGGCTTTTCGGCACACTAGCGTTCTTGCTGCCGTCGGTAATGTAGGGACCGTACGGGCCGTGCTGGACCTTGATACCGGCCTCAGCGAAGGTTTGGATGACCTTCTTGGCATCAGCTTCTTTTTTCTCGGCGACGACCTCGCGGGCACGTTCGGGCGTGATGGTATAAGGGTCGTCGCTTTTTAGCGAAGCGAATTTGTTGTCGTATTTCACGTAGGGGCCGAACCGGCCGATGTTGGCCTGCAGGGATTCGCCTTCGGCGGTTTCGCCGAGATCGCGTGGCAGGTTGAACAGATACAACGCTTTATCGAGCGTGATCTCGTCCATGTCCTGGCCTTTGCGCAGGCTCGCGAATCGCGGTTTTTCCTCGTCGTCCTTGGAGCCGAGTTGTGCGAATGGCCCGTATTTGCCGATGCGGACGATGACCGGTTTGCCGGTTTCGGGATCGGTGCCGAGCTCGCGTGCCTGTGCGACTTCTTCGCGGGTTAGATCCTGTTTGGCTTCGATCTGCTGCGAGAAACGCTCCCAGAATTCGGCCAGCAGCGGCTGCCAGGCTTCCTCGCCGCGCGACACGGCGTCCAGCCGGTCCTCCAAGCGCGCGGTGAAGTCGTAGTCGACATAGTGGGTGAAATGGTCGGTCAAGAACTTGTTGACGATCTTGCCGATCGGCGTGGGCATGAAAGCCTTGCCGTCCATTTCGACGTATTCTCGGTCCTGCAGCGTCGAGATGATCGCAGCGTACGTCGACGGTCGTCCGATATCGTATTCTTCCAGCGTTTTGACCAGCGCGGCCTCGGTAAAGCGCGGCGGTGGTTCGGTGAAATGCTGGCTGGGCTCGATCTTGTCGAGTGTGATGGCTTCACCCTCGACCAGCGCTGGCAAGCGCTTGTCCGAATCGTCATCGGCGTTGTCGTCGCGACCTTCCTTGTAGACCGCCAGAAAACCGGCCTCTCTGAGCGTTCGCCCGCTGGCCCGGAAAAGATGCTGGTTATCGCGGTCCGCCGCCAGGTCTGCCGAGACTGTGTCGAACACCGCGGGCACCATCTGACTGGCCACGGTGCGTTGCCAGATCAACTCATATAGCCGGTGTTGGTCCGAGCTCAGATACGATTTGATCGTGTCCGGGGTGCGCGCACTCCCTGTCGGCCGGATTGCTTCGTGGGCTTCCTGCGCGTTTTTCGACTGCGTTTTGAATGTGCGCGGTTTGTCCGGGCAATTATCGGCCCCATAGCGCTGGCCGATGGTCTCGCGGATTTCGTTGAGCGCTTCGTTCGCGAGGTTGACCGAGTCGGTTCGCATGTAGGTGATCAAACCGGTGGCCTCGCCGTCGCCGAGCGCGACGCCCTCGTAGAGCGACTGTGCCGTGCGCATGGTCCGGCGCGCGTTGAAGCCGAGTTTGCGCGCAGCTTCTTGTTGCAGTGTCGAGGTTGTAAACGGTGGTGCCGGGTTGCGGCGGCGCTGGCTCTTGTCGACTTTGGCGACACGCAGCGTGCCGTTATCGGATGTCGAGTCCTCGCCGTCGCTCGCGGCAGCCATGAGCTTTTCGTAAGCTGCGTTAGCGCCGGTCTGGTCGTTGAGCGTGAATTGCTCGACTTTCTCGCCGTCGAGTTGTGACAGGCGCGCGGTAAACGGCGTCGCGTCCTTATTCAGATGGGCTTCGATGCGCCAGTACTCTTCCGGCACAAACGCCGCGATCTCGGCGTCGCGCTCACAAATCAGCCGCAGCGCGGGTGACTGCACACGGCCGGCTGACAAGCCGCGCTGCACCTTCTTCCAGAGCAGCGGTGAGAGATTGAAACCAACGAGATAGTCCAGAGCGCGACGCGCTTGCTGCGCGTTAACCAGATCATTGGAGATCTCGCGCGGGTTTTCCACGGCATTCTGCACCGCACTCTTGGTGATCTCGTTGAATACGACGCGTTTGACCTGCTTGGTTTCTAGCTCGCCTCGGCTACGCAGCAATTCCAGCAGGTGCCAAGCAATTGCTTCGCCTTCGCGGTCCGGGTCAGTGGCCAGCACGAGTGATTTCGATTTTTTAAGCTCGCGCTCGATCTTGCCGACCTGTTTCGCATTCCGCTCGATGACGTCGTAATGCATCGCGAACTCATCGTCCGGATCAACCGCGCCTTCCTTGGGAATCAGGTCACGGACGTGGCCATACGAGGCCAGGACTTCGTAATCCTGCCCCAGATATTTTTCAATCGTTCGCGCTTTAGCCGGGGATTCGACTATAACCAGGTTTTCGCTCATGAACGTGACTAATGCGGCGGTCGTTTGTTGGTTTCAAGGGCGGCGGGCAGCAGGAAACTAACACAACGGCTCGATGCCGCAACGGGCACGCGGCGTTGCTAGACGATTTATGTGGTTTTTTCTGAGGGTCGGGGCAGCTCACATGGGCGCGTAAGCGCCACCCGGCAAGCTGACCACACGGCCTTCGAGTTCCAGTATCAGCAGCGTGGACGCCACATCCGATGCGTTCCAGTCTGTGCGCGCGGCCAGCTCGTCGATGCGCGCTGGTGCGTGGCCCATGGCTTGGATGAGTACCGAAGCCGAATCAGCGTCGGCTTGGGGCGTTTTTGATTCGCCTGGTTCCCCATGCGCTTCAGGCTGCGCCATGCCGACCGCGTGGAGTTTTGGCGCAAGTGATGTAAATATTTGATCGACCGACTCGACTAATTCCGCACCGTCGCGGATTAGCTGGTGACACCCACGCGCTAGTGGATTATGAATTGAACCGGGCACTGCGAATACATCACGGCCGGCCTCTGCGGCTAGGCGTGCCGTTATCAGAGATCCGGATTCGCGTGCGGCTTCAACCACGAGTGTGGCCTGTGTCAAACCGGCAATGACGCGATTGCGGCGCGGAAAGTTGCCGCGCGCTGGCTTCGTGCCGAGCGCGAACTCGGACAGGAGCAGACCATTCGCCACGATACGCTCGGCGAGTGTGGCATTGACGGCCGGATAAACCTGATCCAGGCCTGTACCGCAGACCGCGATGGTCATGCCACCTGCCGCCAGTGCACCTTCATGGGCGGCTGCGTCGATGCCGCGGGCTAGGCCGGAGACCACGACCAAACCAGCATTGGCCAATGTGCGTGCGAAATCGTGTGCGAGTTCACGACCACCGGCCGTTGGATTGCGGCTGCCGACAATGGCGATCGCTGGCCGATTAAGTAGATCAAGGTCACCGCTGGCATAGAGCCACGGCGGTGCGCCTTCCAGTTCCAGAATCGCGTTTGGGAAACGCGGTTCCGTGTGGACCAGGAAATGATGATCCGGGGCCTGGAGCCAAGCTCGGGCTGCATTGGACGCGCTACGGTCGTTCGCGCGTAGCTGTTCGCGTGGGCGCTGCGGCAGGCCGGCACGTGCCAGTTCATCATCGGATGCGGCCAAGGCGGCGGCCGGCGACCCAAAATAGGCGACCAACCGGTGCGCAAGCACCGCGCCGATGCCGGGCGTACAGGCTAACTCAAGCCAAGCTGCGCTCGATTGCGTCTCGGTCATTGGGCCGCCGAACGCAGTTGATAGCCGCGGTTGAGGACTTCGTCTGCGCGCAATACCAAGCCGAATGCGTAGTGGGTGTTGGTTTTGAAAACCATGACACGGCCCACCTGGTGGTCGGGCAGCACCACGTCTTGTCCGGATGCCGGATCGGTGACCGTCCGACCCGGTGCGAAAGCCGACAGGATCGTGCCGCGATCCAAGCAGTCGTGTGCGCCGGCGTTGATTGTGACCACTTGATACTGCGCCGCCACAGGTTGGCTACCGGACATGTCAATGATTTCGGTCTTAACCGGGACAGGCGGCGCATGCGGCTGATAGCCGCGGCCCAACGGGCGGGTTGGTAGCCGGAGCAGATGATCGCTCACGGCTGCCGTGCGTTTGCTATCGGTTACGACGCCCGTGGCCACCGGCCCGCGCTCGCTAATACGAACTTCTCCGATGTTGTGAACCTTCGTGCCGTAAACATGGCCGCTCTGTGGGTCTTTGAGCGACCCCGCCGCGCGTACGATCTGATAACGATCCGGCTCGCTCGAGCCAAGACCTTTGATGTAAGTGCGTCGTCCCGTGGTACCAGCTGGTCTCGAGTCGGCAAAGGCCACAATATAGGGCGCGCCAGCTAATTCTCGGCTTGCCACGATGCGGTCACCGTGTAGAAAGACCTGTATCGCGCGTTGCGGTAATGCCGGTATGGCACTGGCCAATGGTTGGGTGCGTATTTGCGGTTTGAGTTTCTGGTTGTTCGCGGGTCTCAACTGGAAGCGGCCATCGATGGTGCGCGTTAGAACCAAGCGTTCGCCCGGGTAGATCAGGTTCGGGTTATCGATGTCCGTGTTCTGAGCCCAGAGCTGCGGCCAGTGCTGTGGGTTTTTTAGGAAATTGGCGGCTAAATCCCAGAGAGTGTCGCCTTTTTTAACGGTGTATCGATGCGGTGCATTCCTTGTAAGCTGACGCTGGTGGCCACTTTTATCGGTAGACTGTTGTTCGCCTTGTTGCTGGGCTGTGTGGCCTATACGCGGCGATGTGTGCTTGTTGTCTATCGGCGCCTGGCATTGCGACGAGTCGGCATGCGCGCTCGACGCTGCGCGTTTGGGTGGCTGCTGATGGGCGCAGCCGGCCACCAGCCAGACAACCAACAACCCCGTCGTATATCGAAATTCGGTGTGTCGATTCGTCGCGCTGATCCGATTCAACATCCGTAGAATTTCCCGCTTATTCTTATACGACGACAGAACCGTTCCCCCCAATTCTGAAACATAGCATATGGCCGTTCTCGAGATACTGGCGTTCCCCGATCCTCGACTGCGAAAGACAACGACAGCGGTGACCGATTTTGACGCCGATTTGTCTGCGTTTATCGACGATATGTTCGAAACGATGTACGACGCACCGGGTGTTGGTTTGGCGGCGACCCAGGTGGGTGACACACGCCGCGTGGCGGTTATGGACTGCGGTGGGGATGTTCCCGATCCGATCGTGATGTGCAATCCGGAGATTATCTGGCAGCAGACGCTGACTGATGTCGATGAAGGTTGTTTGTCGGTGCCTGGTCACACTGATCGAGTCCAGCGTTACCAGCACCTGCGTTTCCGCGCACAAGACCGAGACGGCAACTGGTACGAGCAGGAAGCCAGTGATCTGCTTGCGCAGTGTGTCCAGCACGAACTCGCCCACCTCGACGGTGGGCTGTATATCGATCAGATATCGCGGCTCAAGCGTGCGCGTATCCGGCGACGCCTTCAGAAAACCGGCCGTGCCGACGGCGGCGAACGCTGATGCGTATTGTCTTTGCCGGCACGCCTGATTTTGCATTGCCGAGTTTGGCCGCCGTGCGTGCGAGTGGCCATGAATTAGTCGCAGTGGTCACGCAGCCAGATCGCCCGGCTGGCCGCGGCCAGCAACTGACGCCGTCACCGGTCAAAAAGGCGGCTGTTGAAGCAGACGTGCCAGTCATCGAAGCGGATCGGATGAAAGGCCGTGAAGCGGCTGAGCGCTTGGCATCATTTCAGCCCGATTTGATGGTGGTCGTCGCCTACGGCGCGATCCTCGGGCGACGCGTGTTGGATGTGCCTCGTTGCGGTTGCGTTAATATCCATGGTTCCTTGTTACCGCGTTGGCGTGGTGCGGCACCCATCGCGCGCGCTTTGCTGAGCGGCGACGAGACAACCGGCGTGACGCTGACCTGGATGCGCCCAAAACTGGATAGTGGTCCGATCGTCGATACACGTGCTATATCGCTTGATGAGGACACTACGGCCGCGGCGCTTCACGATAAGCTGGCGACTCTGGGCGGTCATCTTGTAAGCGGTTATCTCGTCACCGATTGCGACGATTGGCCAGCCGTCGAACAAGATGAGGCCAAAGCGACCTACGCACCGCCGTTGACCAAAGCCGAGGGCATAATTGATTGGTCGGCCGGCGCATCGGCAATCGTTCGGCGGATCCGTGCGATGCAACCGTGGCCTGTGGCTCACAGTGCTCTGGTTGGCGACAACGTGCGCGTGTTCGGCGCGCATGGCACTGACGCCGCGTCTACCCAATCGCCGGGCACCGTTGTCGCGGCCGGCGCCGAAGGCATTCGCGTGGCGACCGGCGATAAAGACATTTGCCTGACAGCCGTTCAATTCCCCGGCAAAAAGCGTATGCCGGCCGCTGAGGCGGCGCGTGGTCGGGCATTGGCAGGCCAGCGTTTTGACTGAAGCCGCATCGCATTCAGGCGCGCTACCGCGCGCTGCCGCCGCACGTGCGCTGAGTGGTGTGGTTGATCAGGGCCGCAGTCTCGATGACGTCCTGCCGGGCATACTCGATGGCTTGGAAGCCAATGATCGTGCGCTGGCCTCGATGCTTGCGCGTGAGACGGTGCGCTGGCATCGACGGCTGCTGGCTCAGGTTACGCCGCACTTAAAAAACAATAATTTACAGCCTTTTGTTCGAGCGATTATTGAAGTTGGCGTCTGGCAGCTCGAAGGCACGCGTGTGCCGTCGCACGCCGCCGTGTCGGCGACCGTGGCTGCGGCCAAGCCGCTGGGCGTCGGCCGCGCGGGCGGCTTGATCAACGCCGTTCTGCGCAACCATCAGCGCAGCCCCGTAGCGATCCAATCGTCACCGTCGGGTGTTTGCGACAGCATGCCTGATTGGTTGCTCGACGCGACGCGCGCTGATTGGCCGGAGCAATGGTGCTCGGTCGTCGCCGCGTTGAACGAACCGGCGCCCATGTGGCTTCGCAACAACGCCCATGCCCAGCCGCGCGATGCGTTGGCGGCGCAGCTGTCGGCCCGCGGCATGGATACCACGACATCCACAGTCGGATCGGATGCCTTGCGTCTGACCGAACCAGTCGCCGCCGAGACGTTGCCTGAGCTGGCAAAAGGGCAGGCATCGATCCAAGATATCGGCGCCCAATTGACCGCCGATATCGTGGCGCCGACGTGCGGCGATCGGATTCTCGATGCCTGTGCGGCCCCCGGCAACAAGACCGCACATCTATTGGCGCGCGGTGCGGGCGAGGTCGTCGCGTTGGATCATGATGCGAAGCGACTCGAATCACTTGAGACCAATCTCGCGCGCTGCGGCGTCGAAGCGTCGATGCATACCGCCGACGCCACCGATCCGGAACGTACTTGGTGGGATGGCCAAGGCTTCGATCGCGTGCTGATCGATGCGCCCTGTAGCGGCACCGGTGTCATACGCCGTCATCCGGACATCAAATGGCTGCGTCGGGCCAGCGATATCGAGCACATGGCTGAACGCCAACAGGCATTTTTGCGTGCCTTATGGCCGACTTTGGCGCCGGGTGGTGTGCTGGTCTACGTGACTTGCTCGATATTGCGCGCGGAAGGCGTCGACGTTGTGGCACGTTTTATGGCTGAGCAATCCGACGCCGTGGTACAACCGATCATGGCCGAATGGGGGCAGGCCGAAACCGTCGGTCGGCGACTCGCACCGGGCGAGATGGGCTGCGACGGTTTCTACTATGCGCGTCTTATACGCGGGAGTGCGGTGTGAGTAGCAATGCTGAATCGCGGGCCGGATACGCAGATCAGCGCCGGCGCGTGGGTATCTGCCGTTATCAGGACGGGGCTTATACCGAGCGTGACGATACACTGGCTATCGAGCGGCCGTTGGAGATTCAGGTTGCGGGTGCCCAGCCCGTCGTCACCATGCGCACGCCGGGTGACGATCTCGAACTGGCGGCGGGGCTGATGCACGGCGAGGGCGTTGTGCATGTGCCGGACGAGATTGTCTATCTCGACCACGCGCCGGATGAAGCCGATGTCGTGCGGCTGATGCTCAAGCCAAGCGCGCGCGAGCGATTGGATCACATCGAGCGCAGCACGGTCGTAACCAGCGCCTGTGGCGTGTGTGGCAAACCGAGTTTTGAGGCACCGAAGCCGCACGCCACTGACGATGACCCATCGCATTGGATGATGACACCGGCCGAGTTAACCGCGCTGCCGGACCGGTTGCGCGAAGCCCAGGGTGTGTTTGAGGAAACCGGAGGACTACACGCGGCTGGTTTGTTCGACAGCGACCGACATCTGATCGCAGTGCGCGAAGATGTGGGGCGGCATAACGCGCTCGACAAGCTAATTGGCTGGGCGCTTCTAAACGGACGTCTGCCGCTTGCCGACCATGCTGTCATGTTGTCCGGCCGCGCGAGCTATGAGCTTGTTCAGAAAAGTGTGGCTGCGGATGTGACTCTAATCGCCGCGATCTCGGCACCTAGCACCTACGCCGTCGATTTGGCGGCGACGTTTGATGCGACGTTGGTTGGCTTTGTCCGTGGTCATCGGTTTAATGTCTATACCGGTGCGCGGCGCATTGAGGGCGCAAATTGATCGCGCGGTACAATGCGCGGATTTATAGTGAATCACTAAAACACGAGGCCGATTATCCAAACGCCGGACGTTATCCCGCCCGAACAACATGAAATCGAGCGCGCGGATCTGAATTCCGCAGCGCTACAAGTGCTCGATGGACTGGCAGAGGCTGGCTACCGCGCGTGCCTGGTTGGTGGCGCGATCCGCGATCTGCTGCTTGGCTATAAGCCGAAGGACTTCGACGTTTCGACCAATGCCGAACCGGAGCAGGTTGCCGCGGTATTCGGACGGCGCGCACGCCTGATCGGACGGCGTTTCCAGATCGTGCACGTGCGCTTCGGACGCGAGTTGATCGAAGTCTCGACGTTCCGCGCCGATCCGAATGCTGGTACGCGTGATGAGCGTCGCGTTGATGCCAGTGGCCGGGTGCTCGCCGATAACGTGTTCGGGTCGATGGCCGAGGATGCCGGTCGGCGCGATTTTGGTATTAATGGCCTGTATTACGACATCTCCGATGGCTGTCTCTACGACTACGTCAACGGCATGGCCGATGCCCGTGAGCGTCGACTACGACTGGTCGGTGATCCAACGGTTCGCTACCGCGAAGACCCGGTGCGGATGCTACGCGTTGTGCGGCTGTCAGCCAGCCACCAACTGACAGTCGCGACCAACTCAAAACCGCCGGCCGAGTTAATTGAGCGCCTGGCCGATGTGCCGCCGGCCCGTTTGTTCGATGAATTCCTGAAGTTGTTCATGCAGCCGGCTGCGCCCGCGATTCACGGCGAATTGCGCCGCGCCGGACTATTCGGTGTGTTGTTTCCGCAAACCGAGGATGTGTTGGCCGGCCCGGGTGGCGGCGCGAGTGCCGCGCTGATCGACAAGGCTGTAGCGAATACGGCCGGCCGCATCGAGGCCGGCAAATCCGTGACGCCCGCGTTCATTCTGGCCGCGATCCTGTGGCCGGCCGTGCGGGAAACAGCGGCGACGTTCGAGCGCGATGGCATGCCGGCTATGCCCGCGCTTGCCAGCGCGCAGGCCGAAGTGCTTGCCCGGCAATCCGCACGTGTGTCGATTCCCAAGCGATTCAGCATGCCGATGCGGGACATCTGGCACTTACAGCCCCGGTTTCATCGTCGGCGAGGCAAGCAGCCGGCAAGACTGCTCGAGCATGACCGCTTCCGCGCAGCCTACGACTTTCTACTGTTACGTGCCGAGGTTGGCGAAGTCGATTCCGAGCTGGCGTCTTGGTGGACCGAGCGCCAGAAGCAAAAAGGCGATGACGCGGATGCAACGGCCAACGAAGACAGCGACCAACAGCGACGCTCGGGCAAGCGTCGTAATGGTCGCCGAGGTGGGCGCGGGCGGCGATGAGTGCGGGTTTGGAGCCGTCGTCCGACGTTGACACTGCCGTGCACGTCGCTTGGATTGCACTCGGCAGTAATCTGGGGCAGCCGGCGGATCACGTTGGACAGGCATTCGAGGCGCTCGCGGCCGTCTCCGGTTTGCGGCTCCTTGGGCGCTCCCGGCTCTATCGTTCGACGCCGGTCGGTGGTCCACCCGGCCAGTCGGATTTCTGCAATGCGGCGGCCGCCGTTGCCACGACATTGTCGCCGTTTGGTCTATTGACCGTACTGAATGCGATCGAGGCCGGTCAGGGCCGCGTTCGTATCCAGCGCAACGGCCCCCGCACACTGGATCTGGATATCGTCGCCTACGACGGCATGGCGTTTGAAAATGAGCGTTTAACGCTGCCGCATCCGCGCGCTGCCGAGCGGGCCTTTGTGCTAGAACCACTAGCCGATATCGCGCCAGCGCTATCGCTCGGGGACGCGGGCCGTGTCGCCGATCTTCGTGCCCAGGTCGACGCAACTGATCTGGCACTGTGGTATTAGTAGCGACCCTGCTCGTGCCTGCATGACGCGGGCTACCCAACGCGGACAATTCAACTTGGGTTGCCGCGTCAGCCGGCCGTTGCAGGCGTCGTCTTGTTGAACGATATCCGTTGCGGTGACAGACAAGCTAGACTGCATGCTTAATTCAGGCATGTTGCTAGCGATGATAGTCAGCGCTACGTTTGTGCCACCGGCCGCTCTGGATAATTATGAATAAACTCGTCGAAACCCGCCCGACACAACGCACACAACCAGTTTCGGTCGCCACACTCGGGCAGATGAAACGTGATAACCAGCCAATCGCCTGCCTCACAGCATACGATGCCAGTTTTGCCGCACTCGCTGAGCGCGCCAACATGGATCTGGTACTGGTCGGTGATTCGCTCGGCAACGTGATCCACGGTCAGGCGACAACGACCTCGGTAAGTGTCGATGACATCGTCTATCACACGCGCTGTGTGGCGGCTGGTCTGAGTACGCCACTGTTGGCGGCCGACTTGCCGTTTTTGTCGTTTGCCACGACCGCCGATGCGGTCGCTAGCAGCCGGCGCTTGATCGGCGAAGGCGGCGCATCGATGGTCAAGGTCGAAGGCGGGGCGGCTGATACCAGTATTGTCGAAACACTGGCTCAAAACGGTGTGCCTGTGTGCGCGCATCTCGGCCTGCGACCACAGCAGGTTCATAAAACCGGTGGTTTCAAGATCCAGGGCCGAAGCAAAGACGCTGCCAAAAAACTCGCGGCCGAGGCCCGACAGTTCGAAGCTGCGGGTGCCGACCTGTTGCTGCTGGAATGCGTGCCGAGCCCGCTTGCGCGCCGGATTGCCGCGACGGCCAAGGTGCCGGTTATTGGTATCGGTGCGGGCCCCGACGTCGACGGTCAAATCCTCGTTAGTCACGATGTCATCGGTCTATCGGCGGGTAAAAAACCCAAATTTGTCAGGAATTTCCTGGCCAGCCATGACTCGCTGGATGAAGCCGTCGAAGCCTACGTCGAGGCGGTGCGGCATCGGTACTTCCCGAGCGCCGACGAAAGTTTCGACTCGTAGTCCTAGCATGCAAGAGCTGTTCTCACGCCACGACGTCGACGTTTGGCGCCGCCATACAGCGGTTGGGCGTGTCGGACTGGTGCCGACCATGGGCAGCCTCCATACCGGTCATATGCGTCTCGTTGAAGCCGCTCGGGCCGACTGCGATACGGTGATCGCCAGTATCTTCGTGAATCCGCTCCAGTTTGGACCGGAGGAAGATTACGACAACTACCCACACGACTACGCTGGCGATTACGATCAACTCAAGGCGGCGGGCGTGGACGCCGTTTTCGCGCCGTCGGTCGAGGCCATGTATCCACGCGGATTGGCGGCAGCCACGTTCGTCGAGGTGCCGGAATTGACCGACATTCTATGCGGCGTGCACCGGCCCGGCCATTTTCGTGGCGTGGTGTCCGTCGTTGCGCGGTTGTTCAACCAAATACGGCCGAACGCTGCCTTTTTTGGTGAAAAGGATTTCCAGCAGTTGGCCGTTATCCGACGTATGGCCGACGATCTCGCGATGGACATTGACGTGCGCGGTGTGGCGATCGAGCGTGAGGCCGACGGGGTGGCGCGCTCGTCGCGTAATGCGTATCTGACGGGTGACCAGCGTGAGCGTGCGCTGGCGCTCAATCGAGCCCTTAATGAGGCGGCGGTATGTATTGCTGATGGTGATCGCGATTTTGCCGCGATCGAACGTCGTGGCCACGCGCGTATGACCGAAGCCGGTTTCGATGTGGACTATTTCGAAGTTCGTACAGCCGAACTCGACCCACCGAGCGTGAATAAGAGCAACTTTCGGGTGCTAGCCGCCGGGTGGCTCGGTGCGGCACGGCTAATCGACAATGTAGCCGCGCCGGGCACACCAGTCAGTGCTTGTTAATCCTATTATTTAACAAAATTAGTTTAAAATTAGAAGCTTATAAGTTAATTTTAATATTTTTTATAGGTATTTGGGTGCGTAAATAGCGGTCGTGCCTGAGGTGTGGCTGTATCGAAATACACTGACATACTTGGCGCCCGCGCCACGTTTTGGCCACGAGGCCGAATTGGGCTAGCATTCGATTATAGATATAACGGCGATACTGTTATGCAACTCACTCTATTGAAATCAAAGCTTCATCGCGCCTGTGTAACCGACGCTGAGCGCGATTACGAGGGATCGTGCGCGATTGACGCCGACCTGTTGGATGCCGCCGGGGTCCGGCCTTATGAACAGGTCGATGTTTACAACGTCAATAATGGCGAGCGTTTCACAACCTACGCGATTCGTGCCGAGCCTGGAACGCGTGTGATCTCGGTCAATGGCGCCGCAGCACATCTTGCCTCGCCGGGCGATCGTGTGATCATTTGTGGCTATGCCGCGATGACCGAGGCCGAAGCCGATGTGTACCAGCCCGATCTGGTATATCTGGATGCGGACAATCAGATCATCCGGACCAGCCATGTCATTGCCGATCAAGCCGTATAGCGACAAGGAAGCGATATGGCCGAATTAGATGCCGACTGGCAGTGGAATGTCCTCCATCATCTTGGTGAGTCGGTCGGCACCGCCTCGATGGTTGAAGCGTTCGCGACCGACGCGTCTCGTGCACGCCGTATGACGCTGGATGCCGCCGGCGTCACACTCGATTTCTCGAAACAGCGGCTTGATGATTCGGCGCTGTCCGCTCTGTACTCACTAGCCGAGACGCAAGGCTTCGAGGCCGCCCGCCGCGCCATGTTTGCCGGCGATGTCGTCAATCAATCCGAAGGGCGCGCGGCTTGGCATGTGGCCCTGCGTCGACCGGCCGACGATCCGCTGTACCAGCCGGTCCATGACGAGCGCGCGCGTATACGCGACATCGCCGATGCCGTGCGTTCGGGCGACTGGCAAGGCTATACCGGGCGAGCTATCACTGACGTTGTCAGTATCGGTATCGGCGGCTCGGATTTTGGCCCACGCCTGGTCACCGAAGCGCTGGCCGAGACCAGATCATCCGGACCACGTGCACACTTTGTGGCTAACGTCGATCCGGCCGACTTAAACGCCGCACTAACCGGCTTGGATCCGGCCACGACGCTGTTTGTCGTTATTTCCAAAACGTTCACCACCGCTGAAACACTGGCCAATGCGCACGCCGCCAAGGCTTGGTTGCTGGCCGACGGCGCTAGCGAGTCCGACGTCAATCGCCATTTTGTCGCGGTTTCGAGCAACGGCGAGGCTGTCGCGGATTTTGGTATCGAACGTATGGTCGGTTTCTGGGACTGGGTCGGTGGCCGATTCTCGTTATGGTCGAGTGTTGGGCTGCCGATTGCACTAGCGCTCGGCATGGAGACCTTCGACGCCCTTCTGGCCGGGGCCCATGCGATGGACAACCATTTTGAAACGGCCGATCTTGGCAACAATCTGCCGGCTAATCTGGCATTGATCAGTGTCTGGAACCGCAACATACTCGGCTTGACGAGCAATGTGGTGGTGCCGTACAGCCAGCGGCTGGCGCACCTGCCTGGGTTTTTGCAGCAGTTGTCGATGGAATCCAACGGCAAATCGGTGACCGTCGATGGCGATCCGGCAGCGCATGCCACGGAGCCGGCGATCTGGGGTAGCGTTGGCACCAACGCGCAGCACGCCTATTTTCAGATGTTGCATCAGGGTGATCTGCTAGCCAATGTGGACTTTATACTGCCGCTTGCCACGGCTGACAGCACCGACGTGGAACGCGAGCGGCAGCGTCTGGCGAATTGTCTGGCCCAGGCCGAAGCATTGATGTGTGGCCGCGGACCCGATGAGACCGGTAGTGATGACCCAGCGATCGCCGCCGCGCGCGCCTGTCCGGGTAACCGGCCGAGCAATATGCTGGTGTTGCCGCGGTTGGATGCCTACCATTTGGGTGCGCTGCTGGCCGCTTACGAGCACAAGGTTTTCGTCGAAGGCATTGTCTGGGGCATCAATAGCTTCGACCAATGGGGCGTCGAGCTCGGCAAGACCCTGGCCAAGCAACTCGTAACCGATATCGCGGATCCCGCCAACGCCGCGGCACACGATGGCTCGACAGCGTCGCTGATCCAACGCGCGGCGCGGGCTGGCGGCTGAGCGGTCACTACGATGATATGTGGGCTTGTCGCCTGATGTCGGGCCTCGAATTGCCCACAGGCTGCTACGACGGCGCCGGCGTGCGCGCGCTCGATCAAGCGTTCATGGCCGAGACAGGTGTAACTGGCGACGCGCTGATGCGCTGGGCCGGGGAATCGGCATATCGGGCGCTGGCTGAGCGCTGGCCGAATGCATATTCGATGCGCGTGTTTTGCGGCGGTGGTAATAACGCCGGCGATGGCTACGTCATTGCGCGGTTGGCCCTTGAGGCTGGCTGGTGTGTTGATGTAATCGCGCTGAAACCGATCGACGAACTACAAGGCGCCGCGCGTAGGGCAGCCGATGCGTTTCTGGTGGCCGGTGGGCGCGTCCAGCTAACGTTGGCACATGCCGGTATACACGCCGAGGTCGTGGTTGACGCCTTGCTTGGCACGGGTGTCGATCGGCCGGTCGAAGGGCAATATGCCGATGCGATCGGTGCGATTAATCAAACCCGGTCGCGTGCGGTGGGCATCGTCGCTGTTGATTTGCCGTCCGGTTTGGACGCCGGCACGGGGTCGATCCACGGCGATGCGGTGCGTGCCGACTTAACGGCGACATTTATCGGTTTGAAGCTGGGCCTTATGATCGGTGATGGGCCGGCCACGGTGGGGCAGTTGGTCTTCGATGACCTGGGCGCGCCATCGGCGATTTTTGATTTGCATCCGCCAATCGCCAGCCGAATCAGCGCGACTCGAGCACAAACGGCACTGGCGCCACGCGTGGCAACCGCCCATAAAAACGACCACGGTCGGGTGCATTGTGTTGGCGGCAATCGTGGCATGGGGGGATCGATTCGATTGGCCGCTGAAGGCGCGCTGCGGACGGGTAGTGGGTTGGTCAGCGTGGCCTGTCACCCCGATCACGCGTCGGCGATGAGTCAGGCGCGTCCGGAATTGATGGCCGCTGGCGTCGATGCGGATGGCGACGAGCGCGACTTGAATACGGCTGCCGACGTGATTGTTATTGGTCCAGGGCTAGCTGGTGATACTTGGGCCGAGCGGCGTTTTGCGAGCGCGATGGCCAGCGATAAGCCGTTTGTGCTGGATGCCGACGGTTTGAATTGGCTCGCGTGTGTGCCCGAATCCAGCGCGCACCGGAGGCGCGGCGATTGGATTTTGACGCCGCACCCGGGCGAGGCGGCGCGCTTGCTCGCCTGTTCGACCGGCGATGTCGTGCGTGATCGGCGTGCGAGCGTGCTCGAACTGGCACGACGTTACGACGCAGTCGTAGTGCTGAAAGGCGCGGGCACACTCGTTGCTGATAGCGATACGGTCATGATCAACACGACCGGCAACGCCGGCATGGCAGTCGGCGGTATGGGCGATGTCCTAGCCGGCATAATCGGCTCACTATGGGCGCAAGGTGTGTCGGCGTTCGACGCGGCCTGCGTGGGTGCGCACATACATGGTGCCGCTGGCGACGCGGCCGCGCTCGACGGCGGTCCACGCGGGCTGCTGCCATCGGATTTGTTGCCATATCTGCGCGACGCCGTTAATCCGTCGCATTCTGCATGACTGTCGCATTGCCCGATCCTGCGGCCACCGATGCCTTCGGTCGGCGCATTGCCGATGCATTAGCGGCATGGTCGGGCGGTCTGGTAGTGAGCCTCGCAGGTGAACTCGGTGCCGGCAAAACGGCGTTGACGCGCGCTGTGCTGGCCACGCTTGGCGAATCAGGCCCGGTTGTCTCGCCAAGCTATACATTGGTCGAGCCCTATACGGTGGCCGGCCGAACGCTGTATCACGTTGATCTTTACCGGCTTGCCGATCCAGCCGAATTGGATTTTCTTGGCCTGCGCGATGTCGATCCTGGGCGCGACTGGCTATTGATCGAATGGGCTGATAACGGGGGCGACGAATTACCGGCTATCGATATCCGGATCGATCTCGCTTATCGCGACGACCAAGGGCGAACCGCCAGCACTCATGCGCTAACCGAGCGCGGCGGTGTGTTTGTCGACACGTTGGCGCCGTCCGACAGCATGTTGTGAATCGTCGCGGCATCCTTATGATCCGCTGGTAAACTAAGGCTAATTTTCAACGAGTTGCGAACGCTATGGCGGGCCACAGTAAATGGGCCAACATCAAGCACCGCAAAGCTGCCGAAGATAAAAAACGCGGCAAGATTTTTACCAAGCTGATCCGCGAGATCACGGTAGCGGCGCGTGAGGGCGGTGGTGATCCGGACGATAATCCGCGTCTGCGGTTGGCTTGGGATCGGGCGCTTGCCAATAACATGCCCAAGGACACAATCCAGCGCGCCGCCGAGCGCGGTGCCGGCGGCGGCCAGGCCGAAGCCCTCGATGAAGTCCGTTACGAAGGCTACGGTCCGGACGGCGCGGCGATCATGATCGACTGCATGACCGATAACAAAAACCGCACCGTGTCCGATGTGCGTTATGTCTTCAGTCGCCATAACGGCAAGCTCGGTGCCGATGGTTCGGTCGGGTATCTGTTTTCACGGCAGGGTAGTCTGACGTTTGAACCGGAAGCGGATTCGGATCACGTACTAGAAGTTGCGCTAGAAGCCGGTGCCGACGACTTGATCCAGACCGACGATGGCGCTTTCGAAGTCGTGACCGCACCCGGTGATTACGCAGCCGTCAAGGCAGCACTCGAAGCCGCCGGCTTGGTGCCAGCGGCGGCCGACGTCACCATGCGTCCGTCGACCGTCGTTGAGCTTGGCGGCGATAGCGCGCGTGTGTGCATGAATTTGCTCGACGGCTTGGAAGATCTCGACGACGTGCAACGTGTCTACACGAACGTCGAGTTCACCGCCGACGCGCTCGCCGAGTCGACTGAGTGAATAGCGCGGGGCCACGCATCCTCGGTGTCGATCCTGGCTCGACCATTACAGGGTTTGCCATTATCGATGGTGGTGCCAAGCCAACGGCGCAGCGCGTGGATTGCATTCGACTGCCGAGTGCGGACTTCCCGACCCGGCTCGGCGTTATTTTCGAGCGTTTATCCGCCATAATTGCCGAGTTTGCGCCGGATGAGTTGGCCATCGAGGATGTGTTCGTCGCCCGCAACGCAGCTAGTGCGTTGAAGCTTGGTCAAGCGCGCGGAGCGGCGATTTGCGCTGGCGCCTCAGTCGGCATGCATGTTGCCGAATATTCGCCAACCCAGATTAAACAGGCTGTGGTCGGTCGCGGTCATGCGCAAAAGCAACAAGTCCAGCATATGGTCTCGTTATTGCTGGGGCTGACGACGCCACCGCAAGCCGATGCTGCCGACGCGGCGGCTGTCGCCTTGTGCCACGCTCACCACGCGCAAACCGAAGCCCGCTCGGTTTACGCGCACGTCGCGGCGGGGCGCGCATGATTGGTCAACTCCGGGGCAAGGTTGTCGCCAAAAAACCGCCCCAGATCGTCATCGACGTCGGCGGTGTCGGTTACGAGGTGCAGGTGCCGATGTCCACGCTGGCGGCGTTGCCGACTGGCGACACCGAAACGACGCTATTGACCCAGCTGATTGTGCGCGACGACGCATTAGTGCTCTACGGCTTTATGACTGACGACGAACGCGGCCTGTTCCAAGAGCTGACACGCGTTTCCGGCGTTGGGCCAAAAATGGCGCTGACGATTTTATCGGGCATGAATCCGGCCGATTTTGTCGCTACTGTCGATGCTGACGATAGCGACCGCCTGACCGGTTTGCCCGGTGTTGGTAAAAAGACCGCGGCGCGCCTGGTTGTGGAAATGCGCGACCGGCTTGCGGCGAGTAATTTGGCGTTGAGTACGCCACAAACGGCGGTGACCGGAAGCACACGTGCGGACTCGGCGCCCAGTAGTCGGACCGAGGCACGCGATGCGCTGGTCGCGCTTGGCTATAAATCCAGCGAAGCGGAACGGCTGCTGGCCGGCGCGGCTGACGAAGACGAAACAGCCGATGAAACGGTTGACGCCGAAACCTTGATACGCCGCGCACTCAAGCGCGCCGTGCGCTGATGCGTTCGGTCGCACGGGAACTATCGGCTTACACTTCGAGTCAGTCGATACAGCAACAACAACATTATGGCCGTCGATGACTGACGACCGGGCGATCGATGCCCACGCTAAAACCGAAGACAGTGCCGGCGACCGCGCCTTGCGTCCGGCCGGCTTGGCGGATTATATCGGCCAGTCCGATGTGCGCGAGCAACTCGAAATTTTCGTGGCTGCGGCGCGTTCACGCGCCGAGTCACTCGATCATGTGCTGATTTTTGGCCCGCCGGGGTTGGGCAAGACCTCACTGGCGCACGTGTTGGCTGCCGAAATGGGTGTTGGGTTTCGCCAAACCTCTGGACCGGTGCTCGAAAAACCGGGCGATTTGGCCGCGCTTTTGACTAATCTCGAGTCCAACGATGTGTTGTTCATTGACGAGATTCACCGTCTGCCGTCAGTGGTCGAAGAGGTGCTGTATCCCGCGCTCGAGGACTATCAAATAGACATCGTGATCGGCGAAGGGCCAGCCGCACGCTCGGTTAAACTCGATCTGCCGGCGTTTACGCTGGTGGGGGCAACCACCCGGGCAGGTGCGCTGACCTCGCCGCTGCGCGATCGGTTTGGCATCGTTAATCGCCTACGTTTCTACGAACCGGATGAGATGACCGCTATCGTTCATCGCTCCGCGAGGATTCTGGGCGTGAATATCGCCGATGATGGCGCCGATGAACTGGCCCGACGGGCCCGCGGCACACCGCGCATCGCCAATCGGCTGTTACGCCGCGTGCGCGATTTCGCCGAAGTCAAAAGCGATGGCCGCGTGACGGCGACCATTGCCAGCCAAGCCATGGATTTGCTCGCCGTCGACCAAAATGGTTTCGACGTGATGGATCGCACAGTGCTAACGATGTTGATCGACAAGTTTGACGGCGGCCCGGTCGGGATCGATAGCCTGGCTGCGGCTATTGGCGAATCGCGGGAAACTATCGAGGATGTTGTCGAGCCGTATTTGATCCAGCAAGGCTTTATCATGCGCACGCCGCGCGGCCGTCAGGCAACCCGGACCGCTTACACCGAAACGGGGCGTGTACCGCCACCGCGGACCGAGGATGCGGCGACCGAGCGCGATCTGTTCAACCGTTGATGAGTGACGTGGCTTCCCAAAACCGACTCAACGTACGTGTTTATTACGAAGACACCGATGCCAGTGGGGTGGTCTATCATGCCAACTACCTCAAGTATTTCGAACGTGGCCGCACTGAATGGCTGTCGGATGCTGGCTATGATCATCGCCAGTTGGCGGAGTCGCAGGGGTTGGGTTTTACGCTGGCGCGCCTACGTATTGATTATCGGCGCCCGGCACGCCTCGACGACCGGCTGTGTGTCGTGACGTCTATCGCTGATCACGGCCGGGCACGGATTGATTTCGACCAGCGCGTGTTTTGCGGCGAGCACGAGCTGGTCACGGCGAGTGCGCGGGTGGCGTGTATCGAGCTGACCGAGTTCAAGCCGCAGGCATTGCCGGCCGACCTTATACAAGGAGTCTGAATGGAAGTCGCGACTGATTTTTCGGTCTGGGGTTTGATTGTCCAGGCCAGTGTTTTCGTCAAACTGATTCTATTGATCTTGCTGACCGCCTCGGTTGCGTCTTGGGTCGTTATATTCTCGAAACGCCGGACCATTAAGCTGGCGATCGACGAAATGGAAGATTTCGAGGACCGTTTTTGGACGGGCGGAAATATCAAAGATATTTATGCCGAAACCATGGCGGAAAACGATCAGCCGCAAGGGATGTCCGCGCTGTTCAAGGTTGGTTACGAGCAGTTGTCACGCCAACGAAACGCACAGGACGTGCTGCCCGCTGACATTGTGTCGTCGGTGCAACGTGCCATGCGGGTGACTCTGTCGCGCGAAATGCAGCGTTTCGAGTCGGGGGTGGCGATGTTAGCGACGGTTGGCTCGGTCAGCCCCTACGTCGGCCTGTTCGGTACGGTCTGGGGAATCATTAGCGCTTTCAACGGTCTCAGTGAGATGGAGCGCGCGAGCTTGTCGATGGTCGCCCCGGGGATTTCCGAAGCGCTCGTGGCCACCGCGATGGGATTGTTCGCGGCTATTCCGGCAGTTGTGGCCTACAACTATTTGACCAATCGACTGGAATATCTGGAAAACCGGCTCGAGACCTTCACCGAGGAAATGACGGGGATCGTCGAGCGCGGTCTCAACGTCCAGCGGACTCGGGAATGACTCAAACCAATCTCGATAAGTCGATATGCGCAGTGCCGCTCGACGCAGACCAATACGTGAATTGATATGACGGTTCGCACGCGTCGCAAACGCCGCCTAGCCGCTGAAATTAATGTCGTACCCTATATCGACGTAATGCTGGTGCTGTTGATCATTTTCATGGTTACGGCGCCAATGCTGAAAACGGGTGTCGATGTCAGCCTGCCGAAGGCTGATGCCAAGCCGATGAAAAACGATAATAATGCGAAGCCAATTATCGTGACGGTTAAAAAGGGTGGCCGGCTCTATTTGAATGTGGCACCGAATCCGGAAAAGCCGGTCTCACCCGGTAAGCTAAAGCATATCGCTCGGCAGGAGATTGCTAACCATCCGAAGGCCCCGGTCTCGGTTAAGGGTGACGGTAAAGGTCAGTACGGCAACGTCGTACGCGCTATGACGTTGTTGCAGAAAGCCGGTGCTTCGGATATCGGCCTGCAGACCGATAACGTCGAGCCGCAGCAAGAATCCACCGGCGACAACACTCAGAAGACTAGCGATACCGGTTGATGTGGCGTTATCTGATCCGTAACTGGCGCGCCGTGCTCTTCGCTATCGGCGTTCACGTATTACTTGGCCTGCTGATCTTTTTCGGCGTGCGATACAACACGCAGCCGTCACCGAAGTCAGGCGGCAAGCAGCCCGAGATCGTGCAGGCGCAGCTGAAACAATCGCAGCCGGATCAGACAAAGCCGAAACAGTCCAAGCCCGAAGAGTCGGATAAAAAGTCGAATTCGACGGCTGACAAAGAGACTGAGCAAAAAGAACCGGCGAAGGCCGATAAAGAAGACGCCGATAAGGCCCAAGCTACCGAGGCTAAAAAGCAAAAAGCCGCCGAAGCTAAAGCCAAAGCCAAAGCCGAGGCCGAAAAGAAAAAACGTCAGGAAGAAAAACGTAAGGCTCGGCAAAAAGAGCTGGAAAAAGCTCGAGCCAAGAAAAAAGCGGCCGAAAAAGCTCGGAAAAAAGCTGAACAAAAGAAAAAAGCAGCCGCAAAGAAAGCACGCGAACAGGCTGAAGCGCGTCGGAAAGCACGTGAAAAGGCACAGCGTGAAGCTGAGAAAAAACGCGCTCAGCGCGAAAAGCGGAAAAAGGAGCAAGCCGCCAAAGACAAAGCCAGGCGTGAGTCGGCCCTTAAGGACCAATTAAAACGCGCTGAACAACAGCAAGAGACCCAGAGTAAGTTAGAAAAGCAATTAAAGCAGGAACAACAAGCCCGACAAGCGAGTCGGCAATCGGATGCCAGACAGCGCTATAAACAATCGATCAAGCAGCGTGTGGAAAACAACTGGATCAAGCCGCCCGATGCCGATAACGTATCGTGCAAGGTACGAGTCAAACAGTTGCCAAGCGGCCAGATAACGAGTAAAAAAATCGTGACAAGTTGTGGCAGTTCGGCGGCCAACCGGTCGGTCAAGCGCGCCATCGAGCGGTCAAGTCCGCTGCCGTCACCGCCGTCTCAGAACCTATTTGAGCCCGAGATCAATTTCACATTCGCGCCGAATCAATGAGTCGACCCTTGAATATACGTTTTACCGCCGTTGCGACAGCACTGGCTAGCGCCATGATGAGCTCAGCCGCCAGCGCGGCGCTGTCGGTCAATATCACTAAAAGCTCGGATCAGGCGATCCCGATCGCCGTGGTGCCGTTTAAGCAATCGGCGGGCAACACGTCGACCAATATCGCCAAGGTCCTCCGCGAGGATCTGTCATCCACCGGGCTGTTCAAGGCGATTCCGAAGACTAAAATGCCGGCGCAGCCTCATGCCGTTTCTGCGGTCGATTACGAGGCTTGGCAAAAAGCTTCGATCGATAACCTCGTGCTGGGCGACTTGGCACAGGCTGGCGGTGGCGACTACCAGCTCCGACTTCACCTAGTGTCGGCGGCTGCGAAAAATACAATGGCCGGTTGGCAAATCAAGGCTGGGGCTGGCGGCCTGCGTAATGCCGCCCACGTGGGTGCGAATCTCATTTATAAAGAGTTGCTGGGCACGCCTGGCTATTTCCAATCGCAGCTCGCGTACGTCACGGTCAGCAATGAGAATGGCAACCGCCGTTACAGACTGATGGTGTCTGACTACGACGGCCATAATCCGTCGGCGGTGTTCACGTCGTCGACCCCGATCATGTCACCGGCGTTTTCGCCGAACGGCAAGAAGCTGGCGTATGTGGCATTCGACATGCAAAAGGGCCGCAGCAGCTTGCGGGTTCAGAATCTGGCGACTGGCAAAATCCGCACCGTGTCATCGCGCCCCGGGATCAACGGCGCGCCGGCGTGGTCGCCGGACGGCTCGAAATTGGCTATTACGCTGTCCAAAAGCGGCGGTCCGGATATCTACATCTACGATCTGAATAGCAGCAATCTGCGTCGACTCACCCATACCGGTGGTATCGACACCGAGCCGACCTGGTCATCGGACGGCAAACAGATTGCGTTCACGTCGAATCGCGGTGGCCAGCCTCAGATCTATCGGATCAGCACCCAAGGCGGCGATGCAACGCGTATAACCTACGATGGCACCAGCAGCCAGAGTCCGGTTTACGGGCCGAACGGTAAGCGTATGGCGTTTGTGCGACAAAGCAAAGGTAAAGGCTACCGTGTTGCTATTCGCAACCTGAGCAATCAGCACACTCGGATTATCAGCGAGGGGTCGCTCGATGAACGGCCGGGTTTCGCGCCCAACGGTCAGGCTGTTATCTACGATGCACAAACGGGTGAGCACTCGCTTGTCATCGCCTCGGTTAAAGGCGATACAAAAACACGACTATCGCAACAGGGCCAAGTTCAAGACCCTGCGTGGGGCGCTTCGGGGCCCTAGGCAAGGGCTTAATGCGATACGATTTGTACCAATTCAATGACAGCAAGGACGACTATGCAAAGCATTCTCGGATATGAAAAAAAGCAGGGCACAACAGTGCTCAAAACTGGTTTGGTTGCAGCCGCAATCACAGCGTTGGCGGGTTGTGCCTCCGGGGGTGGCCCTGGCCCAAGCGGTGGCGCCGATCAGAATCCGGCCGGCAGTGGCCAGGCGGCATCCGGTCAATCACACGCTCAAGGCCAAGGAGATAAAACCGTTGCGCGCGGACTGCGTGGTATCCCGTCGGAAGATCGCGCCAAGTTCAAAGACCCCGACAGTCCGTTGTCCACCCGTACCCTTTACTTCAAGTTTGACAGAAGCAGCGTGAAGTCGAAGTATGCCAAAGTGATTCGGGCACACGCCCAGTATTTGGCGAAACACCCGGAAGTGCATATGCGAGTGGAAGGCCACACCGATCCACGTGGCACGCGTGAATACAATATTGCACTTGGCTCGCGCCGCGCCAAATCGGTCACACAAGCGCTGACGATGTCCAATGCGAAATCGAGCCAGATTTCGACGCTGTCATTCGGCGAGGAACGACCGGCGGTTATGGGCGACACCAAGTCGGACTATGCCAAAGACCGGCGCGTTGTTCTTGTTTACACCAATAATCAATAAGCATTGACCATGTCGGCGCTTCGATTGACGACTCGGCCCGCGCTGCTGCTGGTTAGCGCATTAGTGATTGGTGTCTCGCCTGCAATCAATGCCGCGGAGTCGTCCGGTGCGGACGGCTCCGATAGCGGTGCAAATGTGCTATCGCTTCACTTCAAAATCGAGAAGCTTGAAGCGCGGATCCGGCGGATGCAGGGTGAAATCGATACGCTAAAACACCGGCTGGCCCAGAATCGTGAGCTGCAAAAAAAGAACTACGAAGCGCTGAGCAAGCGTGTCAGTGGTGGTGGCGATGATGAGGCTGGGCAGGGCGCCGAAGCTGAGTCGGGTATGTCGCAATCGGCCGAAGACTCGGCGGAAGCTAAAGCCAGCGGCAAGGATGACACTGCGCAGAAGTCAGCGAGCGAGAACTCAAGCGGGCAAGAGCAGGCATCGTCTTCGAGTGAGTCGCAACATGCACAGTATATGGATGCGTTTAACACACTCAAAGATGGCGATTACAGCAAGGCCGCTGCCGGGTTCCAGCAGTTTGCGAAAAAACATCCTGATACCGGACTGACCGATAACGCTTACTACTGGCGTGGTGAAGCGCTGTATGTTCAAAAGCAGTACGCCAAGGCGAAAAAAGCGTATAGCAAGGTCGTTAATAACTTTCCGAATTCGCCCAAAAAACCGAATGCGTTGTATAAGATTGCTTTGATTCAAATTCGAAGCGGGCAGCAGGATAATGCCAAGTCAACGCTGGACCGGGTTATCAAGAATTACGGTGACAGTCGTGCTGCCACGCTGGCGGACAAAAAACGTGAGGAACTCGGCTCCTGAATGAATGAGGCCGAAGCCGAGGTGACTGACCAACTCGATACGACGCGCCTCGCTGGCGGCGAGGCGCGTAATGTCCGGCACGATAGTCTGCGCATCACGGAAATATTTTGTTCACTGCAAGGTGAAGGTCGAGATGCGGGAGCGTTATCGACGTTCGTGCGGCTAACGGGATGCCCGTTGCGCTGCAGCTACTGTGATACGACATATGCGTTTCACGGGGGTGGCTGGCAATCGCTCGACGACATTCTTGCATCCTGCGACGACAATCGAGCCCCGTATGTGTGCGTGACAGGTGGTGAACCGCTGGCGCAGCCAAACACAGCGCGGCTCGTTGAACGGCTCTGTGACAATGGCTACCAAGTCAGCGTTGAAACCGCCGGTGCGCTCGATATTCGCCCAATCGATACACGCGCCTCCCGCGTTGTCGACATAAAAACGCCGGATTCGGGCGAAGCGAGCCGCAATCTGTCGAGCAATATCGCTGCATTGACGGATAATGATCAACTAAAATTCGTGCTGTGCTCGCGCACCGACTACGAATGGGCACGCGACATGGTTGTTGGCCTCGAGCTTCCGCCTGGTTGTCCGGTGTGGTTCTCACCGGCTGCGGGCTGTCTCGATCCCGGTCAACTAGGCGACTGGATGGTTGCGGATCGGGTTCCCGCGAGGCTTCAATTGCAACTTCACAAACAACTCTGGGGCGACAAACCGGGGCGTTGATTTGACATTGTCAGTAGACGAAACATCGAAGCGCAGAGCGATTGTATTGTTGTCAGGCGGATTGGATTCGGCAACCTGCCTGGCTATCGCCGCGAATGAAGGGTACGCGTGCACTGCGCTTAGCTTCGACTACGGCCAACGCTCGGATGTCGAAATCAGCGCCGCGCAAAGGTTGGCGAGTGCCTACAAGGCCGATCACCGCGTCGCTCACGTTGAACTTGACCAGATGGGCGGCTCGGCGCTTACGGATGCGGCGGTCGACGTGCCCGAATCTGAGTCTGACGGCATACCAGATACCTATGTACCGGCGCGCAATACGATCTTTCTGTCGATTGCGCTCGGTTGGGCTGAAATCATGGATGCAGAAGCCATTTTTATCGGTGTCAATGCAATCGATTACTCGGGATATCCCGATTGCCGGCCCGAATTCATCGATGCGTTTCAAAAAATGGCCGGATTGGCCACACGTGCCGGTGTCGAAGATGAGCAGACCATCACGATCCGTGCGCCGCTGTTACACGAAACCAAAGCGGGCATCATTGCCCGGGGGGTAGCGCTTCAGGTGGATTACGGCCAGACCGTGTCCTGCTATCAGGCAGACGCATATGGTCGCGCCTGTGGCCGGTGCGATGCCTGCCGCCTGCGGCATGCAGGCTTCGAACAGGCCGGCGTGGCAGATCCGACAATCTATGCAGCGTAAAAAAGCCGATAGGGTGATGCGAAACCAGCTGCTCTTCGGTATACTGTGCGCCGTCGCAGACGGGCCGTTAGCTCAGTTGGTAGAGCAGTAGACTTTTAATCTATTGGTCGCTGGTTCGAACCCAGCACGGCCCACCATAAAAACAGTAGCCTACTGTACCCGACTAAGCGTCGGGTTTTTTGTGTCCGCAATTTGTCAGTGGTATGTCCATTACTTACTGAGCCCGCACGATCGCCATGCATGCGCCTAGAGCGTTACCAACACCCATCATCGTCAAGGTGAGGTGGTCGTGGGCTGATTCACTCCCAACAGCCGTGCTATGTGATGTGATGGGACGTGTTGGCTAAGATGATGCGAGTGAGTCGGCTATAAATGTTCACAGCCGTTCGAAATAACTAGTTTGGAACTGTCGCCGAAATCGCCGACAAGGCGTCCAGCAAAGACATGCACCGATCCGAGTTGGAGCGGTGCGCGCAACCTTGACGACCTGCAGCGCCTAGTACAGTGTTGACGTAACGCGGCGTCGGCATCGGGTTCATCAATGGGAATCTGACGTGCACCGCGAGGCGTCACCGGTAGCCAATCGCAGGCTATCGGTGATGGGCGCGATCGCTGAATTCGAACGCGCACTGATCAGCGAAGCTTCAGAAAATATCCGAAAGATAAGTTTCCATCATAAGCCTGCCACTAAGTAGAAAAATAAAATTGCAGCGATTGACCTAAAACTCGGATAGAGCCGGCCCAGTAGGCGGTGCTGTCCGTCAATGACGAAGTAGTAGTTGTGGTATTTACTCGAGTCCGCAGCTGACTTACGACGGACGCCTGTTTAATTCTGCGCCGTATTATATACAGATAAAAAACTCTAGCTCTTTAAAAGGTTCGTATCCATGGTGTCCAAAACACGTCGAGAATTTTTGCGTGACGCTGGAACGGCAGCTGGATCTGCCGCGGCTCTATCGGCGATGCCTCCTGGGCTTCGCAAGGCTATCGCCATGCCAGCGAACAAGCAAAAAGGCAGCATTGAGGATGTCGAGCACATTGTGATCCTCATGCAAGAAAATCGTTCGTTCGACCACTACTTCGGAAGTTTGAAAGGCGTGCGCGGTTTTGGCGATACACGATCAGTTACGTTGCCGAATGGTGAGTCCGTATGGCATCAGCCGTCCAACGATAGCGATAAAGACTACGAGTTACCGTTTAGTCCTAATGCTGACAATCTCGGCATGAAGTTTCTAGAAGATTTGCCACATGACTGGAATACCACGCAGCAGGCTTGGAACGCCGGTCGATATAATCAGTGGCCTCCGGTGAAAGGCACTTCGACTATGGCGTATCTTCAACGTGAGGATATTCCGTTTCATTACCAACTCGCCGACGCATTCACAATCTGTGATGCTTATCATTGTTCAGGGCTCATGCCGACCGACCCGAATCGTTATTATATGTGGACGGGCTGGGTAGGTAACGACGGGCAGGGTGGAGGACCAGTGATCACGAATGCTGAAGCTGGTTACTCATGGTCGACTTTCCCAGAATTGTTAGAACAAGCGAGTATCACGTGGAAAATCTATCAAGATGTGGGGGAGGGGCTCGATAGCAAAGGCGCTTGGGGTTGGACTAAACATGATCCTTATATCGGCACCTACGCTTGTAATTCATTACTGTTTTTCAAGCAATACCAAAATGCCCAACCTGGCGATTCACTCTATGAACGAGCGCGGCGGGGTACTAACGTTGCTGCAGGCGATCGTTATCTAGATGATCTTCGGCATGATGTCGAAAACAATAAGCTCCCACAGGTGTCTTGGATCGTATCCCCTGAAGCTTTTTGCGAGCATCCAAATTGGCCGACTAATTATGGCGCATGGTATATCGACCAAGTTTTGCAAATTTTGACGTCAAACCCGGAAATATGGAGCAAAACGGCGCTTTTTATCACATATGATGAAAACGACGGATACTTTGATCATGTGGTTCCGCCATTTGCATCCGGGCCAACGGCTCATGGGGTCTCTACGGTCGATACGACATATGAACACTTCCCGGGAGACGAAGAACATCGACCAGGGCCTTACGGATTAGGGCCGCGGGTACCAATGCTTGTGGTATCACCGTGGTCAAAGGGGGGTTATGTTTGCTCGGAAGTGTTCGATCATACTTCGATTATTCAGTTTGTTGAGCAAAGGTTTGGTAAAAATAATCATCTGTTCGAATCCCAAATTACAGACTGGCGACGTTCTGTCTGCGGCGATCTAACATCTGCATTTGATTTTACTAATCACAATGCCGATGTGCCTGATTTCACTAGTACCAGTGGTTACAAACCGACTGACCATAAGCGTCATGATGACTTTGTGCCTATACCACCTAAAGAGGTGCAACTGCCAGCTCAAGAAACGGGTACGCGACCGGCCCGCGCTCTCCCGTATACATATAATGTGTGCTTTCGACCCGGTTTAGGAGACGGGAAAGACACAATCGAAATTGTGAATAACGGCACAGCTGGGGTGAATTTGTTGCTCTATAGAACGGCAACTAACAGCGCACCACGTAGCTATACCGTCGAAGCCGGTAAACATCTTCTCGATAACCAGCTGCTTAGGGATTCCAGTGGGCGCTATGATATTTCAGTGCATGGGCCCAACGGTTTTTTGCGTCACTTTATCGGCAGTTCATTGGATGAGAGCCGGAGTGCATTACCCGACGTGATCGAGCTTGAGCCGAACGGCGAGCAAAAGTTTCAGCTGAAATTGGTTAATCGTGGCAACTCGGATTGTACGTTCACCGTGGTCAACACTTATGGCCCCAATAAAACTCGTAAACACCAGATAGGTGCTGGACATAGTAAGTCGCTTTCATTTGACTTGCGCAGCGCAGATGGTTGGTATGACTTTACGATAACTGCAGATGGCTTACAGTTTCAGCGTCACCTAGCGGGCCATATAGAAACGGGTTATGACAGTATCTCGGATCCTGCGTTGGGAAGATCCTAATGCTGTATCAAGCAATATTGGATATTGTCAGCGCCAGTCGCATTCATGTGGGTGCGTCGCCGAAGCGACATGAATGTGACTGGCTTAAATAACCGAATGCCTCTGCGGCGTTCTACGGTGTGTCAGTAAAAGGGTGTCCTGAAAGAGGCGGGGCCAAACGACAGCGTTGGCCCTCGCTCGTCCCGCGCTGCATGCCGAAAAGGTTAGCCCAATGGGATCTGTGACTGGCTCGGTCAGGTTTCAGGGGGTGTGCGCGGGGACTCGGTTTCTTTTGCTGGGCCAGCGAAAACCCGTTCGCCAGGCCGCGACAGCCGGTTTGTAAACACCGTAACGAAAACCGGCGTTGGCGATAAAACGGCCGTTGATCGACGCATGTCGTGGGCGACAGCCAAGCGTGGTTCGTGACGCGCGTTGGCGTTCGCGTGGATATATATGGCGCTCGACGTAGTCGTAAAGCTCGAGATCGCCGATGTTGGCGGCTCGAATGCGCGCTAACGCGTCTGGGTCAGCGAGCAACTGCTCGCGGATTTGATTGCTGTTGGCGGCGTTGACCTTCTTGCGCTGGGGGCGGATAACGGGGGAGTCGATCAATGACGGCATCATGGCGAGCGATTCTTCGAAGGCTTCGGTGAGTCCGATGAAGTCGAGATCATGTGCTGCAACCTTGATTGCGCCTTCGGTATCCGCCGAACCCACCAGGCTTTTGACTTGCAAGTCTTGCACATCTTCGCGTTGGATCCATTCATTGAAGGAATCGTCTGGCACGCGCCCGAGGGCGACGTCGTACTGATACTGCGAGATACAGCGTGCGATGGGTGCCCGTAAAAACGTGTAGAACGCGATGTTCGGCACCTCTGCGGACAAATCGCTATGCGCGCGGACACTATGGCCGGCAATGCTGCGGCACTGTGGCATGATGCGACGAAGCCTTCGCAGGCCAGCGGCATCCAGGCAGGCATCGTCGGGGTGCCAACGCTTGACATCGCAATGTCTCGCGCCGTATTCGCACCGCATGAGATGTTTGATCGTTTTGCCGGCCGTTTTCTTGATGTGGATGAGTGCGATCATATGGCGCGTGTAGACCCCGTCTTTGCGGCTGATAAGGGCTTAACCGTGAGCCACCGGTTTTTGTTTTTTTTGTACAGGCCAGTGAAGGCTGGTTTGAGGCGTTCGGCCACTGGGTAAGCTGTGGTCAGCAGGCGTTAGGGCTATTTGTTACAACGAGAGATATGACAACGGAAAAGACTGAGCCGAGGCTGAGGTGTCACGATGGGCCGTGAAATGCTCGCTGGCTTGCGTGTTGATGCTCGGGGCGGCCGGCGCATCATTCGCGCGGTGAAGTGCAAGCGATGCGTGTTCTACTCGTAGAAGACGATGCGATGCTCGGGCGCGGGCTTGTCGATGGCCTTGCGGACGACGCTTACGCTGTCGATTGGGTGCAAAACGCGGATCAGGCGATCGCGGCGATTGCCGCCCACGATTATGCGCTGTTACTGCTGGATCTTGGGTTGCCCGATATGTTCGGGCTCGACTTGTTGGACTACTTGCGGGATGAGCGCCGTATGCCACCGACCATTGTGTTGACAGCCTACGACAGCGTCGATGTGTGCGTGCAAGGTTTGGATACCGGCGCGAACGATTATATTGTTAAGCCGTTTTCAACTGCCGAACTGAAAGCTCGGATACGAGCTGCGATGCGGCGCACGCAGCCAGCCTCGGATCCTGTACTTCGCTGTGGCGCGGTGAGGCTTGATCCATGCACCGGTCGCGCCAGCGTCGGCGATGCGTGCACGGCTGTTCAGTTGTCAAAACGTGAATATGCGCTTTTTAACGCCTTGATGCGGCATCCGGGCGCGATCATGTCGCGCGAGCAACTCGAAAGCCAAATCTATGGCTGGGGAGAAGAGGTCGAAAGCAACGCCATCGAATACTTGATCCGGCGCGTGCGCCAGAAACTGGGCACCGAGGTGATACATAATGTCCGTGGGCTTGGATGGCTGGTTTCAGATCCGAGTTAGCGCATTCGCTTCGGTTTCGACTGCTACTGGTGCTCAGTGGCACGGTCGCGGTCACTGGCTTGATTGCCGCTACATTGTCTTTCGCGCTCGCTTTCCGCAGCGCGAGTGAAGTACAAGACAACTTATTGCTGCAAACCGCGGCGTTGGTCAGCGCAGGGGATCTGTCGGTCAATGATTATGCCAAGCCCACGGCGATCCCCGGCGTCGAGTTCGAAGATCGCATCATCATCCGTCGCTTGAGGCCCGCAAAAACGCAATTGCACCCGGATTTTGCTTCGACGCTGTCCCCGGGGTTGCATACCGTCGATACACAAGACGGATCGTATCGCGTTCTTATTCGCACACTTCAAACTGGAACGCGTGTCGGTATTGCGCAACAAACGGCAGTGCGTGATGAGACCGCGATGCGGTCGGCGTTAACAGCAATTTTGACCATTGCTTTGGCGCTCATTGCGCTACTCGGCGTGTTGACGTGGATATTGCGCAGATTTTTCAAACCAATAGAGGCAATGGCTCGGGCACTAGATGCACGCGATGAAGGCGATCAGTCGCCCATCGAGACAGCGGGGCTGCCGAGCGAGTTGTGGCCATTTTTGGCCGCCTTCAATCGCTTGATTACGCGTGTCGGCAAGCTAATGAATGCGCAACGACATTTTACGGCGGCCGCAGCGCACGAGCTAAGGACGCCGCTTGCGTCATTGTCGTTGCAAGTCGAACGTATAGTGCGCGACAGCCAACAGTCTGCGATCGATCGGGAAAGCGTGCGTGAATTGCAATCGGGACTGGAGCGCAACCAACGCATCGTCGACCAGTTGTTGCGCTTATCACGAAGCCAGGCTGTTGGCCGGATGGTTACCGAAACCTGTTGTATTGATGGCGTCCTCCGGGAGGTGGTCGCCGAATCAATGCCGCTTATCAATGCCAAACAGATCGATTTAAGTGTCGATTCGCAGCAACCGCTGTCTGTTCATATACCGCGCGAGGAACTTGGTTCGGTTTTGACCAATATCATCTCGAACGCGGTTGCTTACACGTCAGTAGGCGGGTGTGTTGTGGTTCGTGTTGGCAGCTCGGCGGACGACGTGTCTATCGCTATCGAGGACAATGGCCCCGGATTGAGTGATGCGGCCAAAGCACGTGTGACCGACGCTTTTTATCGGTGCGATGGCAACCGACAGCAGGGATCGGGGCTCGGCCTGGCGCTCGTGCGCGAGATTGTAGAAAAATGCTCGGGAACGGTTGCTATCGAGGATGCGACGGCGTTTGCATCCGGGCTGTTAGTCCGGATTGTGTTACCTCGGCACGAGGCAAGCTTGCCGAACTCAGGGCGGCGCAGCGATTAACCAGCTAGAAAGTGGCTCCCCGGGGCGGGCTCGTGTCGGGTTGTTTCTAAGTCGATGAATCCATTGATTGCCAATGGGTTGAGAAAGGAGGTGTGTGTGTATATCGTGTGTGCACGCTGGCTCGAAACGAGAGGGATATGTACTTAGAGCAACGTCGACGGACATGGTACGCGCTGCACTCCATTCCGCCGAAAGCGCGAGCGATTATCGGGAAAGACCGGTTCGTTAAATCGCTGGGGACGGATAGTCGACAAGAGGCGGAGCGTCGAGCATCTACGTTGGAACCCAAGTGGCGCGCACAAATTCAGAGAGCGCTAGCCAGCGACCCGGATGGCCTAGAGCGCGAGTTTGGGTTGTGGCGTCAGCGTATAGAAGAGGCTGAATCTGAAGCCGACCGTGAGGAGCAAAAAGGCCTGCTCGTGGATGAGCTTGAGAGACGGGACCGAGAGGCGGCTCGCCGTCAGGGGATCGACCCCTACGACTTAGAGGCGGTCCGAGAGACGGCCGAGCATGCCGACAACGTCGAGGCCTACCGATATGCAACGGGCCAGAAAGTACCCACCGACGAGCGGCTAGAGGAGTACCTTTCAAGCCTCGAAGGGTTCCGCAAGCCGAAGACGATAAAAATGCGACGCGGCGTTTTGCAGCGCCTGACCGAGCGCATGCCGTATCTCGACGAAGTGACGGGTGATGCGGTCCAGCGGTATGTAAACGAACGCATGCGGAACGGCACTGGCGTCGAGACAGTCAAGCGGGAACAGGGCGAGTACAAGGATTACTGGCGGTATCTGCGTTCGCTAAACCTTGTGCCGAAGGACCACAAGCCGTTCGACGACCTCTATTTTCCGAATCCGAGCACGAAGCGCGACCGACGTTGGATCGGGTTTACTCGCGCTGAGGCGGTTCAGCTACTGCACGTAGCGGAGCGGAAGAGGGCAGACAAGAACCTCCCCGATTTAATCCGGTTGTGCATGTTCACTGGAGCGCGTATAGGTGAGCTTAGCCACCTCAAGGTTGACGACGTCGACAACGGCTTCCTGGTAATCCGGGACGCGAAGACGCCGGCCGGTATCCGCGACGTTCCGATTCATCCAACCTTGCAGCCTGTGGTCGATCGTCTCGTTGCTGATAGCGGTGACGGGTATTTATTGCCTCACGAAGCGGCAGACGAATACGGAGACCGCAGTACGAACCCTAGCAAGCGCTTCGGTCACCTCAAGCGAAAGCTCGGATTTAGCCGGCAGCACGTCTTTCACAGTCTCCGGCGCACGGTTACCACCTGCTTGGTTAACGCGGGCGTTCTTGAGGCACAGGCCGATGACATTACAGGCCATGAATCGCCGGGAATGAGCTACGGGTATTACTCGGACGGGTCGTGGCGCGAAACGACGCGTGCGGCAATCGTGAAGCTGGAATATCCGGACCTCGCCGTTAGCGACATGGGCTAGAAAGCAAGCGCGGAAGCTAGGGAGCAATCCTCGCCCGGTGTCGTTCTCGCCTACGCTATACTTGATCCTCTTCCAAAAAAGGAGGGGAGAATGTCAAAAAAACCTGCGAATAGCGGCAAACCTTGGTCGAACGATGACGTAAAGCATCTAAAAGAGCTGGCCCGTGAATACCGCATCTCGCGCTCAGCCATCTTGCGGATATCCTGCTTGACCTCCAGCGCATTGGAGACGGTGCCGGTCTCGCCGCCATAGTCTTCGGACAGGTCCAGAAACGACGACACGTCCGTGATGCTGTTCACCGTGTCTTGCAGTTTCCCGAAGGACTCCGAGCTATAGAACGTATCCTCGTCGATGGGATTGGCGAGGTCGTGCTTGGCTTTGGCGTAGGCCGGCGTTAGGTCGCGTGTGCCGTCCTCGTTGCCGACATAGTCGCCGGACTCGGCATAGTCCTCGACCCGCTGGTACATGCGGCGGGCGTCCGGTTACAACAGGTTGTCGAGAAGACCTCGGGTCTGCGGGTCGTGCTTCAGCATCTTGTAGCGCTGATACCCGGCCCGAAACGCGTCGGGCATCGAACCATCGGGCGACGGTGCCTCAGCCCCGGCGTTCAGCTGCGCGGCTAGCCAGTCGTCCTTGACGCCGGCCACGCCCCCGGACAGCTCAGCCACGCGGGTAGCGTAATCCATGAAGGCTTGCTGTCGCCCCTCGGGCGTGTCCTCGTGCTGGCCGAAGATGCCCTCCCGCATATGACCGAATACAGCCTGCTGGTCGCTGTGTGTCTTCATACGCATGGCCACGGGCGAGACGCGGCCTGCCGTGGCGGCGGCTGCCTCGCGACGCTGCGCGGTGACCTTCTGGGCTTTGCTTTGCGACCGGGAGAGCATGGACGTCAGTTGGTCGGGCGTGTACCAGTCCGGGTGGTCATGGTTGACCCGCTGGATGTCGCTCATGGTCAGCGCGCCCGAGTCCATCTTGCGACGCAGGGCGTACCGCTGCTTTAACTCGGCGGCGGAGGTCTGCTGGTCTACGTCCGCCTCGATCTTCTGCCGCGCCCGCTCCACGGTGTCGTGGATTTCCGGGTAGTCCGACAGCGCCACGCCGTCGTCGCCCTTGGCATCGAGCACGTCGAGCATGGACGGGTCGGTAGCTTGGTCGGCCTTGTTGACCACCGCCTGCGCGATGGCTGCACGCGCGCTGTCCTGCGACACATTCAGGTTGCCGGCCATCTTGAGCGCGTGGTTCACGAAGTCGGGGCCATCGATGCCCTCGGACACCGCGTCGTCGATGAAGCCGTTGAGCTTGGCTTCGCCAGCGGTCTGCTGACGCTCGACCGCGATGCCCCGGGCCTTCTTCTTGAGCTGCTCCGCGTCGGAGGTCAACCGGTTGGCGAAGACGTCAACGGCCTCGGGGTCATCGATGCCCTGAATGGCACCGCTGGTGGTCGCATCGATGTACTGCTCCACCTCGTCGACCCCGACGTCCGGGTCGTTCATCATATCCTGCGCGTGCTGCTGGATATCCGACGACAGACCTTTGGCCTGCTGGCTGTAGCTCAGCCGCATGTAGGTCTTGCGGTAATCGTCGTTGCTGAACGCGGCACGCTTCTCGGCTTCGTCGCGGGACACGTCGTTGGTCGCATCCTTGTGGAAGTCCTTGAAGGCCTGCAGGCGCTGCTGCTTGGCGTCTTCCACGCGTTGGTGCTTGCCGTAAACCTCGGCGATGTCCGAAGTCGCGCCCAGGGCGGACGCTAGGGCATCCGCCGTCTGGGCGGCTTTGGCTCGGCCGGGGCGCTTCGGGGTGATGCCGCCACGGGTATGTACCGAGCGGCCACCGATTTGCGTGTCCGGGCGCGCGTTGGCCCGGCTCTTAGTGCCTCGTGGCATGGGTGTGGCTCCTAATCAATGAACAAAAAAAGCCCGCCAAGGCATGCCGGTGAGGCAAGCCCAAGCGGGCGCGGGTTGTCTTGGGTGTGGCGGGTGCCGCTGTCTCAGTGATGCGCGACCAGCTCCGGGGCCAGCTCCAGCATCTGGTCTTCGATATAGCGGCGCGCGTAACGTGCCAAATCGACCTTGGCTCGGGCGGTCTTCAGTTCCTCGCCGTACACACCGGACATGTCGCACTGCTGCATCTGGTAGACCTTCCAGTTATTGACCCGCGCGGCGTTCAGTGCCTCCGCATCGTCTCCCAGTTCGTTACAGGCGTGGTCATAGCTGACCATGGCATGGCGCGCGGTCTTCACCGTCTCGCCGGCCATTTCCAGTTCGATGTATGCAGCCTCGGTGCGAGCAATGGCAAGCGCATGGTCGGCGAGGTGCATAGCCTGTTCGGGCTCATCGTGACGGAGAGCCAGCGCGGCCGCGACGGTATCGGCGACGTTTTCGAGGCTGGCGTTGTCGGTGGTGTTGTCGGTCATGGTGATGGCTCCTTGTGGATTAGTGGTGCGATGAATCGCGTTAGTTGCTTCTCGGTTTTGCGTGTGTCGGGCGCTCGGTGATTGGTCCGGGCTCTCCAGCGGGTCGGGCCTAAGCGGCGCGCTGAATCAAGCGGGCAAGGCGAGCGTCGGGCCGTCCTTTCCAGAACGTCCCCGTGCTGCGCTGGCCGATGACAAGCCCGCAGTCGGCTGGGTCGAGACAGACACGGCGGCCAGTACGCCACGCGCGGTGCGCATCAAAGGTGGTCGTACTGCTGAAGACCTCGCCGCATCCGGTACATTGCGCTACACGCCCGGTAAAGCGGGTGACGTAAGTTTGTGGTTGGCGCGTGGTCGTATCGGTCATGGGTTTGGCTCCTTGCTTCAGGCATAAAAAAAACCCGCGCGGCGGCGGGCTGGTCGGGTCGAGGCGATGGCCTCGGCTTTACTGCTTGTCTTTACGCGAGCGCGGTTTGACGGACACACGCGGCGCGGGGCGGCTCGGTTTTGCCCGGCCCGGCTTCCGCTTGGCCGGCAAACGCGGCGGCGTCTTCGGCACAGCTGCGGGCGCGTCCCGCTGGCCGTCCTCTGGCTCATCCCAAGGCGCAGCCTTTCGCCACGTCTTGGGCTGGCGCTTCGGCTCCCGCCGTGGCTTTTTCTCCGGCTTGGGCTTGGCTGGTCCGCGCCGGTAGCTCATCGGCCGGGTGTCTTCCTCCGCGAGGCAGTCCTCGCCGTCCTTGTCGTCGAGGTCGTCGCGGCGGGCCAGCCGGCTGACCAGTGTGGCGCGGCTACAGACAGCGTCGGCTTGTGGCTCGACGTCGCTGGCAACCGCGCGGGCGGCAGGCGCGACATGACGCGGCAAGATGGGCGTCGTTGGCTGGGCCTTGGTCGGCTGGGGCGGTGACTCCGGCAGAGCCGGGCTCGACGAATCGGTTACGAATACGTGCTCGCTCATGGCGTTGTCGGAGTATCCGCCTGTTCCGGGTGCTGGCGGGCGTGGTGCTGTTCGCGGCGGCGCTTGGCGACCTCGCCGCCGAATCGGCGTTTGGTCAGGTTCGACCGGCGCAGGTCCAAGGCGTTGCCGTTGTCAGTGGTGACCCGCTCATCGGGGCCAGCGTCGAGGATGACGCGGGCAAGCGACGTCATGCGGATGGTGCCATCCGGGTGACGTGCCGCCTTGCGGGCGTAGATATGGCCTTGGGTGACGTTGGCGGTCCATCGGGTGCCGTAGTGCTCGGCGACACGATGCCAGTCGGCTGGCTCCACGATGACCTCGTGGCCCTGTGTGAGCGGAACAAAGACAACGCGGGTGCCTCGGTGAAACCCTTCGCGAACGGACACCGGGCGGCGCTGTGCTTGGTCTTTGGTTTGAACCATGGGAGCTGTCTCCTTGTTTATGTAACAAATCGGGAATAACTGGGCGACACGTGCAGACGCGTCGACACGATGGGCTGGGTTTCACCACGCCCGACCGCGACCAGACAGCGCGCAGCTCAAGCTAGAGCGCGTCGGCTCGGCTCTGGTCACGGGTGGATAAGCCGGGGAGGCCATGGACGACCAAGGAGCCACCGAGTACATCGCCATGGCTGACCCCGCCTTGTCGCCAACGCGTGCGCAGGCCTGCTCCTGTCGCGCTGGCTATCGGCTCGTACCGCTGCGCTCACGCCAGCGCCCGGGAGCCGGAAAATTCAATGTGGATAGGCTCTTACTGGATTCCATGCCGGTCGGCAGCTACTGCAATACGGCAAGTGTTGCGTGGGCTCGCTGTGCGGTATTCCCTGCCGCTGTCATTCAACAAAGCGAAGACACGCCATGACCGAATACAACATCATCGACAGCGCTCAGTTCACCGCCGACGACGGCGTACAGTTCAGCGGGACCATCGATGCATCGGGCCACGTCGTCATCGAGATGGACGACCCGGACAACGAGGTCGACAACCGGGTCCGCCTGCTGGCTGGTGACCTCGGCGACCTTACGGCGATGCTGCAGCGATTCCAGCGCGCGAGTATGGCGACAAACGTGCTCAAACTTGAGCAGACGTCCGCGCAAAAATGCGCTGACCCCAAACTTGGGGCGATGCTGTGACGAGCCATAGCTAAACCGATGACAGCACGCAGCTGCACGCGTGACGCTGACCTAGCGAGGAGACGACACCGCGAGGTGTCTCCCTACTGCGGCATCGACTCAGGCATCAGCCAAGGTGTCAGCCCTCGGGCGTCTGCAGTGAGCCACGGGCTTGCCTTGGTTGGTCCTGAGTATGGGTCTTCGGTGGATGGTCACCATGGCGGTGACCTCCCGGACAGGTCGAAACCTGCAGGCCAGTCACCGGATGGCCTTTGGTAGAACCTAGGCTGTACCTAGGATAGAAACCCTAGGAATAAGTCTGCGGTGCCCCCCCTTTCCCCCCCACGGCAAGCCAGCCATGCAGCGAAAGGGGAACACCGACAGCATGAAATCTGTCTGCGTCTGCCCCCCGGCAGAGTGTCGGGATACCGCCCGGAGCTTGAAGAAAATCCCCACGCGCAAGTGAGCCTTTCTTCCTCTATGGAAGGACTATCAAGCGGCCGACTGCAGATTGCGGCCTAGCTCGTGCCCGTCATGACAGCCTATACCACCGACCGGTTGGTGTCCGGGGCCGGCATGCGGCCCATCGAAGACAGCACCAAGGTCGCTCCGGGTCTGCGTATGGAGGCGCGACTGTGGCGGCGCTGTCACGGCAAGCGGTGGGAAGCCCCAGCCTCTACCATTAGCGGCGACTGTGGGTCGCGCCAGCGGAGCCTGTGGCCGACTATGGATTGGCCTCGGCCTCTTTCAGGATGCGCTGAACCTTGCCCACCGACACGCCCGCCATCTTCGCGGCTTGCCGATAGCTGTGGCCTTGCTCGCGCAGCTCTCGCACGCGGGCTTCGGTCTTTTCGTCGCCGACTCTCGGGCGACCCAGCGTCTTACCCATTGCCCGCGCTCGGTCGAGCCCGGCGTTCACGCGGTCTTGGATGATGGACCGCTCGAACTCGGCAAAGACGCCCATCATCTGGAACATGGCCTTACCGGCGGGCGTGGTCGTATTCACGTCCTGCTGGTGCAAGAACAGGTCGACACCGTTGCCCTGCAGCTCCGACAGGAAGCCGACAAGGTCTTGCAGTGAACGTCCGAGACGGTCGACCGACCAACTCATGATGATGTCGAACTCGCTGCGAACGGCGGCGCGATGAAGGGCGTCGAATTGCGGGCGCTTGTCGCGGCCCTTGGCCCCGGATATGCCCTCGTCGATGAACTCGGCCACGACCTCCCAGCCTTTCGCGGCTGCAACCTCGCGTAGCTTGTCGATCTGGTTACGGGTCGTCTGCTGGTCGGTCGAGACGCGGGCGTAGATGGCGGCGCGCTTGGTCATGACTGGCCCCTGTTTCGTGTCTGCTTGGCGATACGGAAACATCTGATTTCGATATGGTCAATGCGGGGCAGTCCCGGCAACCTAAAATCAGGTAGTTGTAGCTGGTCGATTCTCAGGGGTTTTCGATACAGGCGTATCGGAATGCCCGGCATCGCTACGATACAGGCGAGGCAAGACCGCATGGGCGAAGGCCGGACCTTGGTCCAAATTTGGACGCACCCACCGAACGAGCAGCACCGTATGAACTGACCGAACCGCACGGCCGGTGTTAGTGCTCGGACACGCCACAGCATCATCGTCAGCCCAGCACGGAATGCGCCTGAATTACTTGCGTGCCGGAGCGTGAGTCGACGCGTACGACGTAGGCGGTAGGGATGCCCCGGTAGGCCACGGGTCGAGCCACAGCTGTTCAATCGGAAGCGCAATCGACCAAGCCGACCGACCACCACCCACCCGGGTGCCCGTCGATTCAGCCGGGGTGGCCCTTAGATCGTCCGGGCAGGGTATGGGGGAACGCGCACGCGAACATCTATATATAAATGCCCGCTCAAAAATGCGGCGTATATATTTTTGGGCCTGCCCTGTTTTAGGCATCGACCTATTTGTGTGAAGAGGGGGCCTCATGGGACCCGCTCCGGTTGCTCGATATTAAACTGCCACCTCGGCCTCGTCAGCTCGCCCGTTCGGTTTCGTCCGCCGCCAGACGCAGCGCCTCGGCATAGCTCTGCGGAATCTGGTACTCAGGCTTGGCAGCCTCGGCCTGCTGTTCGTGCCACGGTGTGACCTCGCCAGACTCCAGAGCACGGAGCCGCTGGATAACCGCCATACGGAGCTGGACCTTGTAGCCCGAGACGAGGCACATGGTGTGGTCGTGGTCGAGGACGAAGTGCTTCTGCTTACGTCCACGGGCGTCAGTCCAATCGGACGAAAACTCGTCCGGTTGATTTTCCAGCTCGGTCAACATCTTACGAACGTCGGTCATGACGTGCTTGTGGCGCTTCCCAGTCAGCTCGGCGATTTCGAGCGAGGACATGGTGAGGTCAGTGGTCTGGTTGTTTACGGTCTCGAGGTTCACTTTCGTGTCTCCTAAATTGCTGCCAATTGGCAGGTATTACTGCAAGAAAAGGTTGGTCACGCGCTCGGCGCGGTTCGGTGTCTGCGTGGCCCAGTGACTGTTCAGACCTCGGCGCTTGGCTTCCTTGCCGTCGCCGGCCTTCACGGCCTTGAGCATGTTGGTGAATGTCAGCAGCCCGCCGACGCCCAGCTGGAAGCTCATGTTGATAAGCGCTCGACGCCACGGCGCGGGCAGGGTAGGGACGTAGGGCAGATGTCGGCACAGCTCGTTGAGAAAGAGACGGCGAATTGAGACCCTCCGCGACTGGAAACAAAGGCTAAGGGGTAGCCGTGGTTTATTTCATCGCTATTGTAATGGGGTATTTCGTCGGGACGAATGCGCTTGTTAATAAGCGAATGGGGGCCATGATTAACGGGCAGCCGTACTCTTCGGTTTGGCAGCTCATGTCGGGCTTAGGAGCCTTTGCCGGTTGGTTCTGTATCTTGCCGGCTGCTTACTTCGTGAGTACGGCTTGGGGTAACGACTTCTGGAATGGCCTCGGGTTTTGCGCTGCGGCGCTCGGCGGGTCTTTGCTGTCCGGCTTTTTCCAGGTGCCGGGCTTTAATCAACTTCTGTGCGCCGGGGCAATCGTGGTCAACGTGGCTTGTGTCGTGGCTGTCTACATTCTGACTTGACCAATAACCTGCGCGTTTCTTGGCGTCTCAAGTTTTGACACGCTGGTCCCTCACTCCAAGAAAACCACAGCTCACCCAATGCCCTACCAGACCACCGCGCAACGGTTCGCCATTCTGCCGGCCGGGTTCGCTCTCGCGGTGTGTGCCGTGCCCACGTTGGCCGATGACTACGGGCCGGAAGCGGTCGAGCGCGTCACGTCGATCTACGACGGCAGCACATTCCGGGCAGACATACAGGGCTGGCCTGCTGTGGTCTTCGCCGGCTTCGATTGGCTGTGCCATTTTTACCCTGCAATTGGCACGCTCGAAGCGTGACGCTGTTCACTCGCTACGTGTCGAGTGAATACGCATGGAGCGGAAAGCATGGGTAAGCCGTGTGTCTCTCTGGGTTACGCTTCGGGTAGTGGGGCAGGCGATTGAGAGACTGATAGACCACCTGAACGATAGACCTTAGTAGGTGTGCATAGCGAGTGTGCACAACGAAAAAAGGGGCCACGTAAGCCCCTGATTCCGCGCCATTTTTAGGCAATGGCAATGTCTGGCTCCCCGGGGCGGGCTCGAACCGCCGACAAAGTGATTAACAGTCACTCGCTCTACCTGCTGAGCTACCGGGGAATCGTCGGTGCGCCTGCAGCGCGTTGAACGCGTATCGTAGGGAAATTGCATCGCCCACGCAATATCTAAACGTCACTGAAGGTGGGTAAAATCTTTAATCAACGGCGTCGACCCTCACATACACGGACGTATGACGGCACTCGAACTTAAGGCAGACATGCAGCCGGCCGGCGATCAGCCGACAGCGATCGAAGGGCTGGTTGAAGGGCTGGAAGACGGCTTGGCACACCAGGTGCTACTCGGCGTCACCGGCTCCGGCAAGACCTTCACCATGGCCAATGTCGCCATGCGTGCCGGCCGGCCGATGCTGGTCATGGCGCCGAACAAAACGCTCGCGGCCCAGCTCTACGGCGAAATGAAAGAGTTTTTCCCGAACAACGCCGTCGAGTACTTCGTCTCCTACTACGACTATTATCAGCCGGAAGCCTATGTGCCGGCTTCGGATACGTTCATCGAGAAGGATTCATCGATGAACGAGCACATCGAACAGATGCGGCTGTCGGCGACCAAAGCGCTGATGGAGCGTCGTGACACGATCATTGTGGCGTCGGTCTCGGCCATTTACGGGCTTGGTGATCCCAGCGCCTATCTGGCGATGGTAATCCACTTGAATGAGGGCGATGCTGTCGGCCAGCGCGACATCGTCAAGCGTCTGACCGAACTGCAGTACACGCGTAACGATATGTCGCTGGAACGTGGCACCTACCGCGTGCGCGGTGAAGTTATAGACGTGTTTCCGGCTGAATCCGATGAAGAAGCAGTGCGCATCGAGCTGTTCGATGATGAGATCGAACGGCTGTCATATTTCGATCCGCTGACTGGCGTCGTCTCGCGCAAAGTGCCGCGCCTGACAATCTATCCGAAGACCCACTACGTCACACCGCGCGACCGTATCCTCGGTGCGATGGACGAGATCAAAGCCGAATTGAAAGAGCGCGTGGCCTGGTTCGAGTCACAGGGCAAGTATCTCGAGGCCCAGCGCATCGAGCAGCGCACGACATTCGATCTGGAGATGATCAACGAGATCGGTTTCTGTTCGGGCATCGAAAATTATTCGCGCTACCTGTCTGGACGCGCTCCCGGTGAACCGCCGCCGTGCCTGCTCGATTATCTGCCCGACGATGCCATCATGGTGGCCGACGAATCGCACGTAACCATCCCCCAGATCGGTGGCATGTACAAGGGCGACCGCGCACGCAAGCAAACGCTGGTCGAGTATGGCTTTCGTCTGCCGTCGGCGCTGGATAACCGACCGCTAACGTTCGAGGAATTCGAAAACGTCGCGCCGCAACTGGTGCACGTCTCGGCCACGCCGGGGCCGTACGAAACCCGCAATGCCGGCGCGACCGTCGAGCAGGTGGTGCGGCCGACCGGCCTGGTGGACCCGCAGATCGAAACGCGGCCGGCCAGCAGCGAAGTCGACGATCTACTGTCCGAAATCCAGACCGTGAGTGCCAACGGCGAACGTGTGCTGGTCACGACGTTGACGAAGCGCATGGCCGAGGACTTGACCGACTATCTGCACGAAAATGGCGTCGCGGTACGCTACCTGCACTCGGATGTGGACACCGTTGAGCGCAGCGAGATCATCCGTGATCTTCGGCTCGGCGAGTTCGAAGTGCTGGTGGGTATCAATCTCTTGCGCGAGGGCTTGGACATCCCAGAAGTGGCGCTGGTTGCCATACTGGATGCCGACAAGGAAGGCTTTCTACGCGCCGAACGGTCTCTTATCCAGACCATCGGTCGCGCCGCGCGCAACGTCGATGGCCGGGCGATCCTCTATGCGGATAAGCGGACCGGCTCGATGCAACGCGCGATCGATGAAACCGAGCGCCGGCGCGCGAAACAGATCGAGTTCAACGAACGCCACGGCATCACGCCGACGACCATTCAAAAAGCAGTGGCCGACGTCATGCGCCACGGCTACGAAGAATACGATACGGCCAAACAGCGCAAGAAAGTCGCTGAAGTTGGCGAAGACTACGCCAAGATGTCGCCGAGTCAGGTTGCCAAGGAAATCGAGGCGCTCGAGAAACAGATGTTCAAGCACGCCGAGAATCTGGAGTTCGAAGAGGCCGGTCAGGTGCGCGATCAGATTGCCAAGATCCGGGAACAAGCGTTGGAATTGCCGGCTGAAACCGGGTAGGGCGGCTTGATTTGGAGCACCCTCTTGTCTGCACGCCGTTTAATCGGTATCTTTCACGCTTCAACAGGCGCGTAGCTCAGCTGGTTAGAGCGCTACCTTGACATGGTAGAGGTCGGTGGTTCGAGTCCACTCGCGCCTACCACAGTTTTTAATAGACGCCCGGTGGGTGTGTGCAGCGTTGTTTGCAGCAATGCTTGCATTAGTACGCCCGTCTTACGATTGACCAATGACCCGGCGCGTTATCCGGCCACATAGGTGGTCAGGACATCGACCAGTAAGAACGCGCTATGCCCGCCATCACGCTGCCGGACGGTACTACTAAGCAGTTCGACCGCGCCGTGACTGGCATGGAAGTAGCTGAGAGTATCGGTGCTGGTCTCGCTAAAGCAACGCTCGCCGCGCGCGTCGATGGCAATTTGGTCGATACCTGCGTTCCGATCGAGCACGACGCTGCTGTCCAATTGGTTACGGCCAGCGAGCCGGATGGCTTGGATATCATCCGCCACTCCTGCGCACATCTTCTAGGTCAGGCGCTGAAAACACTATACCCGGGCGTTCAGATGGCGATCGGTCCGGTGGTCGAGAACGGCTTTTATTACGACGTGGCGTTGGATGAAGCCATCGGACCGGAAGAGCTCGAGACCATCGAAGCACGGATGCTCGAGCTCGCCCACCACGACTACGATGTTATCCGCGAAGTCGTCGACGCCGACACTGCCTGGCAAACATTCGGTGAACGAGGAGAGCCCTACAAGCAGGCGCTTGTGGATGCGATCCCATCAGATGCAACTATCGCGCTCTATCACCACGAAGAATACGTGGACATGTGTACCGGGCCGCATGTGCCGAACGCTAGGCATCTGCGGGCGTTTCGGCTGACTAGTACGGCTGGTGCCTACTGGCGTGGTGATTCGAACAACGAAATGCTGACACGTATCTACGGTACGGCTTGGGCAAACAAAGCCGATCTAGATGCGTACTTGACGCGTATCGAGGAGGCCAAAAAACGCGACCATCGCCGGATCGGCGTGCAGCAGAGCCTGTTTCATTTACAGGAGGAAGCGCCGGGCATGGTGTTCTGGCACGATCGCGGCTGGCAGATCGTGCTGACGATCGAGAATTACATTCGAACCAAGCTGGCGCGCTCGGGCTATCGCGAAATTAATACGCCCCAGCTTATCGACTTGTCATTGTGGGAGCGTTCCGGCCACGCGGACAAGTTTGCCGACGACATGTTCATTACCGGCTCCGAAGATCGCCAATTCGCGGTCAAGCCGATGAATTGCCCGGCCCATGTGCAGGTTTTCAATCAAGGCCTGAAAAGCTATCGCGATTTGCCGTTGCGGCTGGCTGAATTCGGGTGCTGTCATCGTAATGAGGCCTCGGGCACACTGCACGGGCTAATGCGCGTACGTGGTTTTACGCAGGACGATGCCCACATCTTCTGCCGCGAAGATCAGATCGGCGATGAGGTCAACGCCTTTATTGATCTTTTGTACCAGGTTTATCGTGACTTCGGTTTTGAAGAAGTCTTGATCAAACTGTCGACGCGGCCGGAAAAACGCGTCGGCTCCGACGCCATCTGGGACCGCTCGGAAGCTGCGCTCGAAGAGTGCCTGCAAACCAAGTCGATCGATTACGAATTACAGGCGGGCGAGGGCGCGTTCTACGGTCCGAAAATCGAATTTTCTCTCAGAGACTGCATCGATCGCGTTTGGCAGTTGGGTACGATGCAACTCGATTTCTCCATGCCTGATCGATTGGGCGCGAGTTTCATCGATACCGATGGTGAGCGCCGTGTGCCGGTCATGCTTCACCGCGCGATCCTGGGGTCGATTGAGCGTTTTGTCGGTGTGTTGATCGAACACTATGCCGGTTGGTTGCCAGTCTGGCTGGCGCCGGTCCAGGCCGTTGTGTGCACGATCACCGAAGCCCAGACGGATTACGCCGAGCGCGTGGCCGAACAGTTGCGCGACACTGGGTGGCGCGTCGAAACTGATACGCGCAATGAAAAAGTCGGCTATAAAATACGTGAGCATACACTCGAGCGTGTGCCGTATTTGCTGATCGTGGGGGATTCTGAGGTCGAAGCCGGCCGTGTCGCCGTGCGCACACGTGAGGGTGATGACCATGGCGCTGTATCTGTCGACGAGTTCATCGATAGTGCCCGTGCACGAATCAGTGCAGGAACTTGAAACGTCGTTGGGTCGCGCCAACCAATTTTGTTATGATATTGGGATAGCCAGCCGGATCGTCGGCTGGTAAATGGAGGAGTAATAATCGCAACTGCACAAAAAGACCGTCGCAATGAAGCGATAGTCGCCGAGCGCGTGCGCGTGATCGCGCCGGACGGCGAGCAGATCGGAATCATGGACCGGGATGCGGCGTTGGAAAAAGCCGCCGAATACGAGCTGGACCTGGTCGAAGTATCACCGAACGCTGATCCGCCGGTTACGCGCGTGATGGATTACGGCAAGCATGTTTTCGAGAAAAAGAAAATACAGCAGGCCGGTAAGCAGAAGCAGAAGCAAACTCAGCTCAAGGAAGTAAAGTTTCGCCCGGGAACCGATAAGGGCGATTACGACATGAAGCTTCGGAAGCTGAAGGCGTTTCTGGAAGATGGGGACAAGATTAAGGTTACGCTGCGTTTTCGCGGGCGTGAAATGGCCCATCAGGAGCTCGGTGTTGAGCTTCTGGAAGACGTCGAGGACGATCTGACGGACTGGGCGTCTGTCGACCAGCGGCCCGAAATGCAGGGGCGTCTGATGACGATGGTCATGTCACCGCTGAAAGGCGTGCCCAAAAACAGCAAGAAGTAGGACGAGCAGAAAGACGATGCCGAAGATCAAGACACATAGCGGTGCTGCCAAGCGCTTCAAGAAAACTGGAAGCGGCCGGATTCGTCGGCAACACGCTTATCACAATCATATCCTGACCAAAAAGTCGCCCAAGCGTAAGCGGCGATTGGAGAAGCCGGCCATAGCGGCAAAATCCGATCAGGTAGCGATTAAGCGGCTGATGCCCTACGCCTAGACTGGCTACTATCACCAATTCATCGAGGCTAATACACGATGGCACGAGTCAAACGAGGCGTCGTCAAGAAAGCGCGCCACAAGAAGATCCTGAAACAGGCCAAGGGTTATTATGGCGCCCGAAGCCGCACGTTTCGCGTTGCTAAACAGGCAGTCATCAAGGCGGGGCAGTATGCTTACCGCGACCGCCGGAATCGCAAGCGGGACATGCGTCGGCTTTGGATCACGCGTATTTCCGCGGCAGCCAAGACGCACGGCACTTCCTATAGCCAGTTGATGCAGGGTCTGAAGAAGACCGACATCCAACTCAACCGGAAGATGCTCGCCGACCTGGCGGTGCGTGATAAACAGACGTTCGGCGATATCGTCGAACGCGCGACCCGCGCCTAGGCGACGGGTTAAAACGCAAGGGCGCTTGGTGCGCTCGATAAGGGAAGGCCGGCGGCTTTCCCTTTTTTAATGGTTGCGCGTGGAGTTATTGCGGGCAGTGAATACTCAATGCTGCTCTCGCGCGCTAAAGAAACTGTCTGACGGCGTCTGCTCATGGCCGAATCGATAGAAACGCTGCGCTCGGAAGCACTCGCGTCTATCGCCGAGGCGGAGACATTGGAATCGCTCGACGCGGCGCGCGTTGCCCTGGTCGGCAAGAAAGGGCGAATTACCACCGAGCTCCGTTCGCTGGGGCAACTCGAGCCGGACGAGCGTAAACGCGCTGGCGCTGAACTAAACGCGCTGAAACAAGAGGTGGACGGTGCGATTCAGGCGCGTCGCGCGGCACTCCAACAAGCCGCGGCGCAAGATCGTGCCAAGCGCGAAGCAGTTGATGTCACATTGCCTGGCCGTGGCCACCACCCCGGTGCAGAGCATCCCATCAGCCTGACGCGTCAGCGTATCGAAATGCTGTTCGCCCAGCGCGCGTTCGAGGCCGTGCAAGGGCCGGAAATCGAGGACGATTTCCACAACTTCGAAGCCTTGAACGTTCCGCCTGATCATCCGGCGCGTGCGATGCAGGACACGTTTTACCTCGATGCAGGGCGCTTGCTACTGCGCACGCATACGTCGCCGGTTCAAATCCGGACTATGACTGGGCGTCAGCCGCCCATTCGCATCATCGCACCGGGGCGGGTTTTCCGCTGCGATTCGGATCGCACGCACAGCCCCATGTTTCATCAGATCGAAGGTTTGTACGTCGCCGAGGACGTTACGTTCAGTCAGCTGCGCGCCGAACTTGAGACCTTTCTCGAATCCTTTTTCGAAACGAGTCTGACGCTTCGCTTTCGTCCCTCGTATTTCCCATTCACCGAACCGTCGGCCGAAGTTGATATCGACGGTGCCAGTCTCGGTACTGGCCGTGGTTGGATGGAAGTGCTCGGGTGCGGCATGGTTCATCCGAATGTTTTGGCGGCCGCCGGTGTCGACAGCACGCGCTATACCGGCTACGCCTTTGGTATGGGCGTGGAGCGCTTGGCGATGTTGCGCTACGGCGTGGATGACCTGAGGCAGTTCTTTGCCAACGATCTTCGTTTTCTCGGCCAGTTTGTCTAGACGCCCATGAAAGTTAGTGCACATTGGCTTCGCCGCTTCGTCGAGACTGACGAACCACTCGATCGCATCGCTGAGCGTCTGACCACCGCTGGCCTGGAAGTCGACGAAGTCGAGCATTGGGAGGCCACGTTCGACGGCGTGGTTGTAGCGCAGGTGGTTGATGTAGCGGCGCGTGCCGATTTGATGGACGCCCGCGTTTGCACCATTGAGATTGACGCTCAAGGGACGACACGTGAAGTTGTCTGCGCTGCGCCGAACGTGGTGGCTGATATGCGCGTACCGTACGCCACGGTGGGGGCGACCCTCGGTGATGGGCGCGTCATCGAACACACGCAAATCGGTGGTATTGCATCCGCCGGGATGTTGTGCAGCGCAGCCGAACTCGGCCTTGGCGCCGACGATACCGGTTTGTGGCGTCTGCCGAATGACGCGCCGCTTGGACAGGATTTGGGCGCCTATCTTGGGTTGCCTGACGACTCATTGGTGTTGGACCTGACACCGAATCGTGGTGACTGTCTCGGCATGCTCGGCGTGGCACGGGAGGTCGCGCTGGTTTGCGGTTGTCAGCCGCCGGTTCACGACGTCAGGCCAGTGGCCGCTAGCGACGCGAGCGAGCGTGGCGTTTCAATTAGTGCGCCCGGGGCGTGTGCGGTGTATTGCGCGCGTGTCGTAACGGGGGTAGATGTAACGGTGACGCCGCCGCCGTGGCTGACCGAGCGTTTACGGCGAGCGGGCATCGGTGCGATCAATGCACCAGTCGATATAACCAACTACGTAATGCTGGCATGCGGGCAGCCGATGCACGCATTTGATGCCGATCGGCTGGCGGGCGCGATTAACGTCCGATATGCCGAGGCCGATGAGTCGATCGTTACGCTTGAAAACGAAGAAGTGGTGCTGTCGCCGGAAACGCTTGTTATTGCCGACGATAATGGGCCGACTGCGATTGCTGGCGTCATCGGTGGCGCGCGCACGGCGGTTGGCCCGGAAACTCGAAATATCGTATTTGAAGCGGCTTGTTTTACACCCGCGGCCGTTGCTGGGCAGGGGCGTCGCTACAAAATTCAGACGGATTCATTGCACCGGTTTGAGCGCGGCGTCGATTCTGCAATGGCCGAACCGGCCATCGAATATGCAACTGCACTTTGCCAGCAGATTGCAGGTGGCTCACCGGGGTTGGTCGTCCGCGCGGACGGACAAAACCTCGGGGCATATCAGCCAGCGATCGAACTCGACTCGACCGCCATCAAGCGCACATTAGGCCAAGTAATTGATCCGCAGTTTGTGACCGAGACTCTCAGTGCACTTGGGCTCGATGTCACCCAGACTGGCGACGACGCTTGGCGCGTGGTACCGGCAAGCTGGCGTTTCGACCTCGCGATCGCGCCTGATCTGATCGAGGAAATAGCGCGTATCTACGGCTACGAACGGATCGCGACACAGCCGGCGCGCGTGGCACTTGGAGAGCCCGTCAATCGACTCGCGGATCCACGTCCACCGCTACATGTTCTTCGTGCACGCGGCTATAGCGAAGCGATCACCTATAGTTTTGTGGATCCGGAACTGGAGGCAAAGCTAATCGGCGAACAGGGGGCGCTGGCACTCGATAACCCGATTGCCGAAAACATGGGGGTGATGCGCCGCACGTTATGGGCGGGGTTGCTCGAGGCCTATTTATATAACCGCCGTCGCGGCCAGAACGACATCCGACTTTACGAAGCTGGCTTATGCTTTGAGGCGAATGACCAGGCCGAGCACAGCGTCGCGCAAACTGCGCGTATTGGCGGATTGGTCGCCGGTAATGCGCAGCCACAGAGCTGGGATGCCGCGCCTCGTGGTGTCGATTTCTTCGACGCCAAAGGTGATGTCGAAGCCCTATTTGCCGCCGCCGGTCGGGATGATCTGTCTTTCGAGGCCGCTGAACATCCCGGGCTGCAAATGGGGCGGTGCGCACATATACGTTGTAACGGTGTCCATGTCGGCTGGCTGGGACAGCTAGCGGATGGCGTTATAAAAGACAATAAAAACAAAGACAAACCATATTTATTTGAGGTAGAATCTGCCTATCTGGAGCGGGCTGCAACCATCCATCACGAGCCGATATCGGACCAGCCACAAGTTGTTCGCGATCTGGCGTTGGTTGTTGCTGACGATGTGCCGGCTGGTGACTTGATTGAGTGCGCACGGTCGGTTGATGCGTCGACGCTCCAATCGGTCGACATCGTCGACGTGTTTTACGGCGGAAATCTCGAGGCAGGATTCAAGAGTGTCGCCTTGCGCTTGATTTTCCAAGATAAAACCAGCACTCTGACCTCGGAAGAGGTCGACCAAACCATCACACGAATCATGTCAGCGCTTACAACGACCTGTGGCGCTTATTTAAGAGGGGCTTGAGCATTGGCGTTAACGAAGGCGGATCTTGCTGAAACATTGTTCGAGGATCTAGGCTTCAACAAGCGCGAGTCGAAAGAGTTCGTCAATCGCTTCTTCGATTCAATCCGCGACACGCTCGCCGAGGGTGAGCAGGTTAAGATTTCTGGGCTCGGTAATTTCGAGCTCCGTGATAAAGGGGAACGACCTGGTCGGAATCCCAAGACCGGCGAGGAAATTCCTATATCGGCCCGCCGTGTCGTGACTTTCAAGGCGGGGCGCAAGTTGCGTTCATACGTTGAATCCGGTGGCGCCTGAATCCATAGAATCGCTGCCGGCGGTTCCTGATAAACGCTACTTTACGATTGGTGAAGTCAGCGAGTTATGCGCTCTGAAACCGCACGTTCTGCGTTACTGGGAACAGGAGTTCTCTCAACTCAAGCCGGTTAAGCGACGAGGCAATCGGCGTTACTATCAGCAGCGCGATGTCATGATCGCGCGTGAGATTCGATCGCTGCTCTACGAACATGGGTTTACGATCCCAGGCGCTCGGATGCAACTTAAAGGGAAGGGCAAGACACTGGCGTCGCTGCCTAGCTCAAATGCCGGTGACTCACTGGCCGCGGTCCGCGAAGAATTGGAAAATCTTCGCGACTCCTTATAAAGGTCGTCAGCGAACGCCGCATTTGATAGTCTATGCACCGCTGACGGGGTATGGCGCAGCTTGGTAGCGCGTCTGCATGGGGTGCAGAAGGTCGCAGGTTCAAATCCTGCTACCCCGACCATAAAATCAGGGACTTGCGGAGCGTCGCCACAGTCCTGCAGCAAAAAATAGCAAAACCCTCGCAAAACTACGCGGTTCCGGCCGGCGTCCACGGCGCTTCATGGCCTTAGAGGTGGTGCTGAGTCATGGCCTGGTTGGCGTGTCCGTAAAGCGCTTGTATCGCGGTGGCGACCAGCCCATCTGGCGATAGCGGTCGCCGCCCAGGCTTTTGATTTCGTAGAAAGCGGGCGGATTGTGGGCTGAGGCGAATACGCCGGATTTTTGGCGCGCGCTAGCGAACGCTTTCCCGAGCTTGTCGACGTAGACTTGCATCGGGTGCTCACGATTTGCAGGCGGGTTGCTTGGTAGTCGACGCGGTCGGTGATGGATGATGAAGGGGCATACCTTGCCGTCGCGTCTGTCTTCAATCACCGAGGCCAGCTCCGGTCCGATGGATATCGCGAGCTTGGTGCCAGTTTTGCGCTGCTGTATATAAAGCGCGCCGCTCTGGATGTCTGAGTAGCGAGCCATGACCAGATCTTCAGGTCGCTGTAGCGTGACGAGCGCCAGATCCATTGCGACCCTAAGCCAGTGTGGTGCCTCGGCATGTATTGCGCGGTAGCCGTCCAGCGTCAGTCGCATCCGCCTTCGGTCTTCATTGACGGTGCGTGTGACAGACGCGGGATTATCGGCGCCCAGCCGAGCTCAATGGCGCATTGGAATACCTGTATTAGCAGTTGGCGGTAGACGTTGCGCATGCGTCGACCGCTCGTTAGTTCGTCGAGTGATTCCGCAACGTGCGCGACTTCGATGTCGGCAACCGCCATTTTGCCGAGGCTGCGCTTCCGAATCTTGGCCAGATATGTCTCGTGCTGACTCTGTGTTTTGGCACTGTAGCGATGATCGGGCATGACATCGCGCTCATAGCGAGCGGCGGCTTCGCGAGCCAGTTCCTGATTGTTCGCTATCTGCCGGCAAACGCGCTAGCCGGAGCGCAGGTGTCACATGTCGGCAATATGTGCACCCTCAGCTATCGGCCAACATGGGAGTGTCGGCGTCGAAGTCATCGACCGACTGCACTCGGATCACCTGCTTGGTTGGCACTCCGAACACATTCCCACCACTCTTTGCAGGAAAGCAAGCTGCCATAAACAGCGGCAACTTGTAAGTACGCCAGTTGCACGGCTCGGCCAGTTAAGTCGGGTTCAGTGGGCTCGAATCTCGTCGCATTCCGGCGGGTTGGTGACGCTCAGCAATGGTTCATCCAAGTTCGCTCATTACCTTTTGCTCCCGTGCATAGGGAGAGTCGTCATCCACGAGTTTCTCGTACCTCAGTATGGCCGCATGCGGCATATCGATAACTGGCGTGCGAGTCTGCGACTGAAGACTGTTCTGATCCGACGATCGAGGTGAAACAGATGGCTCCGCTTAAAGTGCCTTTAATCGCTTTGAAGTCGCTCGTATTCCTGGTTTGACAATTTACAAAGAAGTGATACTAATAAAATAATTATATTATATAAGATAAGAACTAATACGAATATAAGCGCCAAGTGGGTCGTTACCGACGACAACTTTTGCTACGAGAACATTCTCGTTAGACTTTAGTCGTATAATGCGAGAATAAATTCGGTCTTCCGATTTTGTTTCTTCTGAAATTATTTACAAAAAAATATTAATTTCAGTAACTTATAAGAATGTTGAATCGGTATTTCCTTTCCAGAATCGTAGTTGATGTTGTTTTAATCTTCTTTCCCAGAATTCTGATTATGATCCCAGTCATTATTTGAGTCTGGTTCGCTTCGATCGGGTCGTATTTTCTTACGATTCGAACCATGCTAATGCAATTTCCGGCGGCAATAGCGTCGGTTATGAGCGCCGTCTCAGTCCACACGAGGAAGCAGGAGCGGGTATGACTGATATTGCCGACCAAATCGAACTAAACGAAGTGCTGGAGGCGATTTTCTATACCTCTTGTACCGCTATTACTACCGGCGCGACGAGCTGTTTTGAATCGTTAGCTTCGGCTGATTTGGCCACGTTTTCGACTACCGGGAAACAGGAGGCCATTCGTTGACAGCTTCTGTGCCAAATCCGCTGACAAAACCTCATCAAGGAGGTGACGGCCATGAGTGACCAGCGCAATACACTCGCAAAAACTTTCAAGCCGCACTGGATATGGGCAATGGCCTTTGGATCGGCCGTCGGCTGGGGCAGCTTCGTCTTACCCGCCAATTGGATAGCCCAGGCGGGCCCATTGGGTGTAATCATCGGTTTTGCAATCGGTGCCGCTGCCATGATCCTTATAGGCGTAAGTACTGCGTATCTGATACGCGCCTATCCAGTCACTGGTGGCCCGTTCGCGTATTCGTATCTTTGCTTCGGTCGCAATCACGCCTTTATCTGTGGCTGGTTTCTGATTCTGGGGTACGCTTCTGTCGTCGCGCTCAATGCGTCCGCGATGGGTTTGATGGTTAAGTTTTTGTTTCCCGGTTTTGTGAAGACGGGGCAACTCTATTCGGTGGCGGGGTGGAATATCTATCTCGTTCAAGTCCTCATCGTCAGCGGCATTCTCATTTTGTTTGCCTGGCTGAACTACCGTGGCGCGGGTGTTTCCGGCAGGACACAGTTTTTATTCTGCGTTTTGCTTCTCATGGCAGCCGTTGTCGTCACGATCGGCATGGCAAGCTCTCCGTCGACAACGCTTAGCAATTTAAGTCCGGCGTTTAAACCCGGCATTGGTTCTTGGTCTGCGATTGCCGGGATCGTGGCGATTGCACCTTGGGCGTACGTCGGCTTCGACACCGTTCCTCAGACCGCCGAGGAGTTCAATTTTTCGCCGCGTAAAGCCACCACGTTGATCATTAGTGCGTTGGCCATCGCTGCCATCCACTATTCCATCTTAATTGTGGCCACGGGACTGGCGATGCCCTGGACCGATCTCGCTGCACGGCACGAACTCTGGGGTACTGGGTATGCGGTCCAGAGCGTGCTCGGCTACGGTGGCCTCTCAGTACTGGTGGTTGCCCTGACGATGGGCATTTTTACCGGGCTAAACGGCTTTTATATCTCGACGAGTCGTTTGATGTTCGCAATGGGCCGAGCCAGGGCAATACCACCGATGTTCGCCCGCCTGCACTATAACCACAATACGCCCTACAACAGCATCGTCTTTGTCTGCGTCATCTCTCTGGTCGCGCCATGGTTTGGGCGCCCAGTACTGCTGTGGATTGTGAATATGTCGGCCATCGGCGTCTCGATCGCATATCTCTACTACTGTTTAGCGGCGTATCGGCTCTTTAGATGGCATGCGGGCAGCCCGGCCAATGGGCTCAATGCCGAGGTCGCACCATTCAAGAAGATTGTGTCTCTTGTTGGCAGTGGCTGTAGCATCGGATTTCTCGGTTTGCTGCTGATCCCGGGGTCGCCCGGCGCGCTTGGTATGCCGTCGTGGATTGTGCTGGCTTTCTGGGTCGCGCTCGGGGTCGGCTTCTACACCATGTACGCCGGCGATTACCAGAATTCGTCCACCGAAGAACTTGACTATCTGATACTCGGTGAGCAAGTCAGCGCCCAAGAAGACAAAACCAACTATCGGACGCATACAACGCGAAGGGCTGAATCTGCTTCGACTTGGGGGAAACAATAGGATGACTTTATCGAAATTATCCCAAGACCGAATGTATCGCAGCGTTGTGTGGCTCATGTAGTGGCCGCCAGGTCGTCGCTTTTGACCCGCGATGTGGCACCGCGTCAGCCGCCGTTGGCCATCAATGCCGCCAATGCAAACGATGTGAGCCGTGCGCTGGCTGGGTCGGCGCGCGAAGTCAGAACGATTGGCACGCGTGCGCCGACAACCAGCCCGGCGGCTGTGGCACCACTGGCGTAGACCAGTGTCTTGTAGAGGATGTTTCCCGCTTCCAGGTTAGGCACGATGACCACATCGGCACGGCCAATGACGGAGCCGTCGATCCCCTTGGCCTGGCCGGCCTCGGGTGAGATCGCCAGATCCATGGCCAAGGGTCCAGCGACCTCGCAGTCGGCCGACGTGTCATCGTTCAATTCGCGCGCGAGTTGTTCGGCTTCCATACTGGAAGGCATTCGCTCACTAGGTTTTTCGCTGCCGGATAGCAGGGCGATACGCGGTCGTTGACAGCCGGTGGCCTGCGCCACGGCGACGGCGTTGCGCGTGATGTGTCGTTTGGTCTCCAAATCCGGCGCAATATTCAGCGCGGCGTCGCTGACGGTCAACGGACGGGACCAAGTCGGTGCGGTCATATGAAATGCGTGCGTCAGCCGAGATTTAGTACGCAATCCACGCTCACGATCTAGTACTGCCGACATGAGTTGACTGGTATCGATATGGCCTTTGGCCATAATATCGCCGGCGCCGGCGAGAATTAGTCGCACGCTTTCGGATACAACATTTTCACTCGATGTTGGTATCAGTTCGGCATCGGCCATGTCCCAGCCGATGTCGTCGGCCGTCTGACGAATGTTATGCGCTGGGCCGACTAGAATCGGCTGGATCAAACCGCGTCGTGCGGCATCGGCAGCAGCCGACATCGGTAGCTCGTGATCGGCGCCAGCGATGACGACCCGCGGTACAGATCGGTTATCGAGACGGTCTAGTAGCGTTTGAGGCGTTTCAAAAACGAACCGCTGGGAAAACACGCGAACTATCTCCGATGGTTTGATGTAGACGCTAGGCAAGGCTAGTCACGCCCGCGATCGCCGGGTAGGACCAGTTGCTGGATTCGATTGGCGACAGCTGCCTTGCGTCGGTGCGGATTTAGGCGACCCGCGACGTAGCTTTGGCGAGATGCGCGTCCAGAATCAGGTCGGCCGCCTTTTCTCCGATCATAACCACGGGAGCGTTGGTGTTACCGGACGGAATATCGGGCATGATCGAGGCATCGGCCAACCGCAGACCGGGCACGCCGCGAACACGAAGCTCAGGGTCGACTACGGAATCCTGATCGGATCCCATGCGACAGGTGCCGCAAGGGTGGAATATGGTTGTGGCGTCATCGCGTATGAAATCCCGGAGACTATCGTCCGACATGTGGTGTGGACCAGGTGCGTATTCTTCGACGATGTAGCGCGACAGTGGCTCGGTGATGGCTAGCCGTCGAGCGAGTTTGAGCCCATCGACTAGCACGTCGATATCGTGATCGTTGCTTAGATAATTCGGGTGAATGGCTGGATAGCGTTCGGGGTCGGGCGACTGGATATGGACCGAGCCAGTGCTCCTGGGGTGGAGCTGACAAGCCGATAGCGTAAATCCTGGAAAACGATGAACGGGCGATCCGGGGCTGTCGGAGCTCAGCGTCCCGAAGTGGAACTGGATGTCCGGACGTGCGACATCCGGACGGCTATGCATGAAACCGCCGGCCTGATTGATGCCGACTGCCAGCGGTCCGCTGCGTGACGTGATATAGCGAAGACCGATGCGCAGTTTGCGCAATGGATTGTTCAGGTCGTCATTGGTGGTGATGCGGTCAGTACACCGATAGATCAGGCGGGTCTGTAGATGGTCACGCAGGTTCTCGCCGACGGCGTCGGATTGGCGCACCAGCGTGATGCAGTGTTCGCTAAGTTTTGCTTTCGGTCCGATGCCCGAGAGTTCCAGAATCTGCGGGGTGTTGATTGCTCCAGCGGCCACAATCACTTCGCGCGCGGCGCGCGCCGTGTATATCGTATCGCGCTGTCGATAGCGGACGCCGGTTACCCGACCATTCTCGAGCTCGACGTTCAGGCACTGGGCTCCGGTTGCGATTGTCAGGTTGGTCCGGCCCTGCACCGGTTTCAGATAGGCCCTGGCCGTGCTGCAGCGGTACCCGTTGCGGGTGGTGAGCTGGAAATAACCTATACCTTCCTGGCTTGCACCGTTGAAATCATCGTTGCGTGGAATGCCGACCGCCTGTCCCGACTCGATGAATGCGTCGCAGAGCGGGTGACTTTCGCCGATGTCCGATACCGTGAGCGGCCCACTCACGCCGTGATAGGCATCAGCGCCGCGGATGTGATTTTCGGCTTTCCGGAAATAAGGCAAAACGTCGTGATAGGCCCAGCCAGTACAGCCGGCGCGCGCCCACGCGTTGTAGTCCTCCGGTTGGCCGCGCACATAAATTAGACCATTGATTGAGCTGGATCCGCCGAGCACTTTGCCGCGTGGCCAATACATCCGGCGCGAGTTGATACCGGGATCCGATTCGGTGGTATAGCCCCAGTTCACGCGATAATCGAACATCGTTTTGCCGTAACCGATCGGCACGTGGATCCAGGGGTGGCTGTCCTTCGGGCCGGCTTCTAGTAACAGGACGGAAAATTGTTGTTCGACGAGTCGGCGCGTTAGAACACAGCCCGCCGAGCCTGCGCCGACGATAATGAAGTCGTATTGCATAGCCGATTGCTTTTGGTTTGTCGGATGACCGTCTGCGCGTCGGGTGGCTCGACGGCCCCGCCTCGAGTCACTTTGTCCGTGTTTTCGATGCTGGACGGTATGCAACGGGCGCGTGTATAAGCCGTTGTAAACGTAAACCCGGTGAGGGACCGCCTTGCCTGGGGTTATCAAGTCGTTGCGACGTCGAGGTCGAAGCTAGCACCGCACCAGGATGCGGCTTAGTACCAGTTGAATGCCCTGAATAGAGCCAGCGCCCATGCGGACGGTGTGGTGTTTGTCGACGTGCGTTGATTGAGCCTGCAGCCCGTTGGTCCCAAAGAAACGACTCTGCTGGTGCTATCCAAAGCGCCGTGAAGGATTCTAGTTTGGCAAGCAGTTGCGCTAGACGTGGCCGTATGCCGCACAACGGCAGCCGCGTTCAAAACAGATCCAATGATCGTTCCGTGGTTTTTAGTTCCAGCATCGAGGACATGACATGAGTAATCCCGCTGAACAGATGACAGAGACACCCGACGAGTCTCGCAGCGTCGTTTCTGGCAAACATAAGATGACCCCGTCCGAAGCCTTCGTTGAAACGATGGTCGCCAACGGTGTGACCAACATGTTCGGCATCATGGGCTCAGCTTTTATGGACGCAATGGACATCTTTGCGCCGGCCGGTATCGAATTGACGCCTGTCGTTCACGAGCAGGGTGCGGCCCATATGGCCGATGGCTACGCCCGCGTGTCCGGTCGCCACGGGGTGGTTATCGGGCAGAACGGCCCCGGAATCAGCAATTGCGTGACTGCGATCGCTGCGGCGTATTGGGCCCACAGTCCGGTGGTTATTGTGACGCCGCAGGCCGGTACTGGCGGTATAGGACTGGGTGGCTTCCAGGAAGCCAATCAACTCTCAATGTTTGAGGAATTCACCAAGTATCAGGGCCATGTCTGCAACCCGGCGCGTATGGCGGAGTTCACCGCTCGCTGTTTCGACTTGGCGAAGATAGAGAATGGCCCCACACAGTTGAATATCCCGCGCGACTATTTCTACGGCGAGAACGAGGTCGAGATTCCGAAACCACTGCACGTGGAACGGGGCCCCGGCGGAACACAAAGTCTGGATAATGCGGCCGAAATGTTAGCTGAGGCCGAATTTCCAGTCATCATTTCCGGAGGTGGCGTGGTCATGGCCGACGGTGTCGACGACTGTCGGACGCTAGCAGAGCGTTTAAATGCACCGGTCGTGAACAGCTATCTCCACAACGATTCCTTCCCAGCCAGTCATCACCTGTGGTGTGGCCCGCTCGGCTACCAGGGCTCCAAGGCAGCGATGAAGTTGATCGCGCAGGCCGATGTGGTACTGGCACTCGGTTGCCGGCTGAACCCATTCGGGACTTTGCCGCAACACGATCTGGACTATTGGCCCGAAAACGCCAGAATCATCCAAGTCGATACCGACGAGACACGTCTGGGGCTGACCAAGCGCATCAGCCTTGGCATCTGCGGCGATGCGGCCGCCACGGCGAATGCCCTCGAGCAGCGCCTCGAGCAACGTCGACTTGCCTCGGATGCGACACAACAGTCACGTCAGGCGACTATCGCATCGGAGAAGCAGGCTTGGGAAGATGAGCTCGATGCGTGGACGCATGAGATCGACGCCTACAGCATGGATGTAATCGCCGATACGGAGCGTGACAAACCGTTTTCAGGTGGCGAATATCTACATCCGCGCCAAGTGTTGCGCGAGTTGGAAAAGGCGATGCCGGAAAATGTCATGGTGTCGACCGATATTGGCAATATCAACTCGGTCGCCAACAGCTATCTACGATTCGAGCAGCCACGCAGCTTTTTTGGGGCGATGACTTTCGGCAATTGCGGCTACGCGTTCCCGGCCATCATCGGTGCCAAGAAAGCCGAACCACATCGCCCGGCGATCTCTTATGCCGGCGACGGGGCTTGGGCCATGAGCATGGGCGAGACTCTGACGTGCGTGCGGCATGGTATCCCGGTGACGGCGGTTGTATTCCACAATCGCCAGTGGGGCGCGGAGAAGAAAAACCAAGTGGATTTCTACAATCGTCGTTTCGTAGCCGGCGAACTGGAAAGTAACAGTTTTGCCGATATAGCTCGCGCCATGGGGGCAGAGGGCATGACTGTGGATAGCCTCGAAGGTGTCGGTCCGGCGCTTCGAAAGGCTGTTGATATGCAGATGAATGCCGGTAAAACCTGTGTAATCGAAATCATGTGCACACGGGAGCTGGGCGATCCTTTCCGCAAAGATGCACTCCGCAAACCTGAGCGTTTCTTGGATAAATACAAAGAATTCGCTTAAATCACCAAGCGTGTCTGCGCCCGTGGTGGCCGCTGGTCTCGGGCGCAGCGGCTGACGAATCAATCTTTTGACCGCTGTTCAACAACACCTGAACGAGCGGTGCGTGATTCCGTTCTCGCTGTGTCGTCGATTGTGAAGAAATACGGCTCAAACATATCTGATTTTTTGATAATTGGCGGCGGGGTTATCGGCATGGCGAGCGCCCTCGAGCTTGCCGAAGCCGGCCATACGGTTACGTTACTCGAGCGCGGATGGTGTGGTCACGAAGCCTCGTGGGCCGGCGGCGGAATTGTGTCGCCGCTTTATCCTTGGGAACAGCCGGACGCGATCTCTCGCCTAGCGATCGTGTCGGAATCGATGTATCCGACATTCACCGAACGTCTGGTCTGTGCCACCGGTGTTGATCCGGAATACCACATCCGTGGCCTGCTTTATCTCGATCCCGAGAACCCGACCCGAGCATGCGCCTGGGCGCGGCGTATGAAGCAAACTCTTCGAGTATTCGATCGTGATGCGTTTGAAGGGCAGGAGCCGTCGATCAACACGGATACAGGTGGGCTCTCGATGCCTGATCTTGGGAGTGTGCGTAATCCGCGTCTTGGTCGGGCGCTACGACAATATCTCGACCAGTCGCCACGAGTTACGTTGTATGAACATCTCAATGTTCAGAAATTGTGGTTACGAGACGGACATGATGTTGTCGTCGAGACATCGCGAGGCGCTTATACCGGCGGCTTTACCGTTATATGCGCGGGCGCATGGACGCCCAGGCTATGTGCCGATCTCGGGGTGGCGTTGCCGATACGCCCGGTCAAAGGCCAAATGCTTTTATTGCGGCCGCAAAAGCTTGATGACTTTCCGCTACTTAACCGGGTTGTCTTACATGATAGCCGTTATCTGATACCGCGCGCGGATGGCCGTATATTGGTGGGGTCGACGCTGGAACCCGAGGCTGGGTTCGACAAGCAGCCAAGCATAAAGGCGAGAGAGTCGCTCTGGCACACGGCGGTGGCGATGTTGCCGGCGCTCGCCGACTACCGCATCGAGCATCAATGGGCAGGTCTTCGACCCGGCACGCCTGATGGCATGCCGCTGATTGGCGCCGTACCCGGTATCGCTCGGCTGTATGTGAACGCCGGCCATCATCGGAGCGGTTTGGTTATGGCGCCCGCAGCCGCACAACTTTTAGCCGATATTCTGCTACGGCGTGATCGGATTGTAGATCCGGAGCCGTTTCAGCCAGTGGGTGCCAGTAATTCGCGATATGCCGGCATGACCGTGTAGTCATTGATTGGCATAACTTGTTGTACAAGAACTGGCGAATCACTCATACGCATAGGTGCGATCGTGGGTATCATTAACTATATTTTCGGTCATGCGTTACAGCGGCCAACTATGAGCCGTACTATATTGGACGACGACAGGATCTGGCCGCCGTTGCTTCAATCGGTGTCCGTTTTTACTTGACTAAAACACCAAGAGGTTGTTGATGGTGGGTGTAAAGGCCGATACCGCATCGCAAACGTTGATATCCACGCCTTCACCGGCTGAACTGGACGCTTACTGGATGCCGTTTACTGGTAACCGGCAGTTCAAGGCGGAGCCACGTATCATCACCGCCGCCCACGGTTGCCACTACTACGACGCCGATGGCCAGGCGATATTGGATAGCCTATCGGGGTTGTGGTGCGCCAGTTTTGGCCATGGCCGCACGGCAATCGCCGACAGCATTGCCGAAACAGTGCGTGAGCTCGATTACGCGCCGCCGTTCCAATTCGGTCACCCGGCCCAATTCAAGCTGGCCAAGCGTGTTGTCGATTTGACACCGGCAGGCTTGGATCACGCTTTTTTCACCAACTCCGGCTCGGAGTCGGCTGATACCGCATTGAAAATGGCGCGTGCTTACTGGCAAAAGCGGGGCGCCGATACCAAGACGCGACTGATCGGTCGTGCCAAGGGCTATCATGGCGTCAATATTGGCGGTACCAGTGTCGGCGGTATCGAGGCCAATCGGGCAGATCTTGGCGGTTTATGGCCTGCTGATCATCTGTCCCATACACTTGTCGACGAGAATCGCTTTTCGCGCGGTATTCCCGAGAGCGGCGCTGAACGTGCCGATGAGCTCGAGGCGCTCATCGCAACCCATGGCGCCGATAATATCGCTGCGGTCATGGTGGAGCCGGTGGCCGGCTCGGCTGGCGTCATCGTGCCGCCAGCCGGCTATTTGCAAAGGCTGCGCGCGATTTGCGATCGCCACGACGTGCTGTTGATTTTCGATGAGGTGCTAACCGGGTTCGGTCGAACGGGGGCCAGTTTTGGTGCGGAGCTGTTCGGCGTCCGGCCGGACATGATGACGCTGGCCAAGAACATGACTAACGGCACGGTGCCGATGGGGGCCGTTGTAGTCAGTGACGCGATCTATCGCACATTTATGGAACAGGACCTGCCGCACTATCAAATCGAATTTGCCCACGGCTATACCTACTCGGGCCACCCGCTGGCCTGTGCTGCCGGCCTGGCGGCGTTGGATCTCTATGAAAACGAACAAATGGTGGCTAAAAGCGCCGCGCTTGCACCTTATTTCGAAGAACAGATTCATCGGCTGCGTGGGCTTCCCCACGTATCGGATATCCGCAATATCGGGCTGGCTGGTGCACTGGAAATTGAAACTGTTGACGGTGAGCCGAGCAAGCGTCCATGGAAGCTATCGATGGGTGCATGGCAGCGCGGCATGTATCTGCGCTACGGCGGCAATACGGTGCAACTCGGCCCGCCACTGATCAGCGAACGCGAGCACATCGATCAAATGTGTAACGTGTTGGAAGATGTATTGCTGGCGATCGATTGAGCCTAGCGTCTCCAAAGTGCACTGAGTGACCGGCCGGGCTCAAATCGTAGGCGGCTTGATCTGAGGCCGGCCGGCACACGTAAGTTCGGTTCGCGCGCTCAAAACGTCAAGAGACGGTGCCAATAGGGGCTGGGGATGCAGCGTTTGTCGCCGCATGCTCAGATGAGACGCGCTAATCTTAGCCGTGCGTTCAAACCGCCGCCAGAGCGTGTTTCGAAATCCAGGTCGCCACCGAAACGGGCCGCGATCGCGGCGACGATCGTTAAACCCAGGCCGCTACCACTGCTGCGATCACGCTCAGTGGCGGCGCGCCAGAAACGTTGTGTCAGAACGGTGGTGTCGGCATGTTCTGGCCAGTCGCCTCGATCGGCCACCAGAAATTCGATGTGTTCGGTGGTTGTTGTCACGCTGAGTTCAACACATGCATCGACCGGTGAATGACGCAGTGCGTTATCCAGCAGGTTCCGCAATGCGGCCGCGGCCAATGCCGGCGGCAAGGCTAGGTTAATGGCGGGAATTGTCTCCGGCACATGAATACGGGCCGCACCCGGTAGGTCGGCACAGGCGTCGACTGCGACCTCACAGGCGGAGGCGGTATGGGCATCGCCATCCGAAGAGCCTGTTTCCTCCATGCGCGCCAGCAATAGCAGTTGTTCGAGTGTTCGCTGTAGCCGTGCGATCCCAGCTTCGGCGTCAGCGAGTACTTGTTCTGCCCGGTCCGATTCGACGCGCGAGGCCAGTTGTACGTGGGTCTTGATAGCGGTTAATGGTGTGCGCAGTTCGTGTGCCACCTCGCTGGTGAAACGCTGTTCGCGGGCCAGAACGTGATCGGTACGCACGAGTAAATGGTTGAGCGTTTCAATCGCTGGCGCCAACTCGGCAGGCGTGTGCGTAATTTCGATGGGCTCCAATGCGTCGGGGGTGCGTTGCGAGAGTGCGCGACGCAGTTGTTCGAGCGGCCGTAGCCCGCGACGTATACCGAGCCATAACACGAGTAACGTGCCGACGAGGGCGACCACAAATGGAATAACGGCCACCAATACGATGTTGCGTTGGAGCGTGTGTCGATTGGCCAGCCGGTCGGCAGTCGTGATGTACAGGCCACTTTCGACATAGGTGAACAATCGCCAACGCTGGCCGTCGATGACACGGTTGGTATAACCCGGCTTTGGGGTGTCGAGCTGCTCGTCGAAGTCTCCGTGTGTACGCACGAGCATGTGTCCGCGCGCTGAACGGATCTGACAAGCAATGTCGGCATAAAGTGGTGTCGAGAGTCCGGGGGAACCGGTGTTTTTCCAGGTATCGGTTGGCATCTGCGCGACTAATCCCGCAACCATGCGAGCCGAAGCCGCCAGACGCTGATCCAGCGTGGTGTGCATCTGCTGGCGCAGATCGCTGTACAACCAGGCCGCGACGCCCAGCCAGAGCACACAAAACGATATGCCTAGTGTCAGCAGCAAGCGCCAACGCAGGCTCATGTGTCTCGCTCGCCGTCGATCTGGTCGGCGTCGCCGAGCCGATAGCCCAGGCCTCGAACGGTGCGAATCAAGCCGTGACCAAGTTTGCGTCGCACGTTATGGATGTGCACGTTGATGGCATTACTTTCGATTTCGGCCTCCAGCCCATAGAGGCTGTCCTTGAGTTGCTCCACGCTCACGATACCGCGGCGCGCATGCAACATCTTGGATAATAGCGCGAATTCGCGTCGGGTCAGCTCGATTTCGTGGTCGTGTCGATATACAGCACGATTATTTGGATCTAAGGTGATTGGACCATGATGGATGACCGGACCAGCACGCCCGCCTGAGCGCCGCAACAACGCCTGCACACGCGCTGTGAGTTCGTCGAGATCGAAGGGTTTGAGTAGATAATCATCTGCGCCCGCGGTTAGCCCGGTTACGCGGTCGGTAACCGCGTCGCGCGCGGTGAGAACCAGCACCGGTACATCATTGCCAGCAGCTCGCCAGTCACGCAATAACATCAAGCCGTCTTCGTCCGGCAACCCGAGATCGAGCACGACAGCATCACTGGCGAGTGCCTGGAATGCCAGGCGCGCATCCTCGCCGGTCGTAGCCCAATCGACGGTATAGCCGGCCACTTCGAGCCCCGTCCGGATACCGCCGCCAACCAACGTATCGTCTTCGATCAACAGAATATGCATCGCGTTACCAAACGCTGGGTTTGGGAGCCCAACGTCTACGGTTTAAATCCAGGCCGAGCGTTCGCTACGCCACACGGCATTCGAAAGCCAAGCTAATACATTCTTAATTTTACGAGCGCAGAATCATCGATATGTATTTGAAACGCCCGAATGCCATGACACGTATCGCATATTGGTTGCTGCTTTTGCTTGCGGCTTGCCTGGTGTATAGCTCTACGACGCTGGCTGCGGAGGATCAGTTCCTGCCACCGGACAAGGCGTTTTCTTATCAGAAGCAGGTCACCGATAACGGTCGGATCGAGCTGCGCTGGCAGGTCGCCGATGGCTATTATCTGTATCGCTCGCGGATGCAGATTGAAGGCAAGGATGCGTCGATCAAGAAGGTGAAAAAGCCCGACGGCAAGCTGATTCACGATCAATATTTCGGCGACCAGAACGTCTACAACCACGATGTGACTGTAACCATCGATCCGGGGCAAGCCCGGCAGATCGATTTAACCTGGCAAGGCTGTGCCAAGGCTGGTTTATGCTATCCACCACAGCACGCCACGCTCGATGTTCCGACAGACGCCGGCGGCGGATCCACGACAGCATCGGCTGATAAAGCATCCGAGCAAGCGAGCGCTGCCAGCCAGTCACAGGCGCCGCAAACCGCGGCCGAGGCGAATCACCAGAGCGGCGATGACCAAGCACTCGTTAATCGGCTGGCACAGGGGTCGATTGCGTGGACGCTCGCCGTATTCTTCGGGCTAGGGCTGTTATTAGCATTTACGCCCTGTGTGCTGCCGATGGTGCCGATTTTATCCGGCGTCATCGTTGGCGCCGATGCGCGCGGGCTGCGTGGCGCCGTGCTATCGCTGGCTTTCGTGCTGCCTATGGCCGTGACCTATGCCGTATTGGGGGTGGCCGCCGCGCTGGCTGGCGCCAATCTGCAGGCAATCTTGCAGACGCCGGCTGTACTCGGTGCATTCGCGCTGGTGTTCGTGGTGTTGGCGCTGGCGATGTTTGGCGTTTTCGAGTTCCAGCTGCCGGCCGCGCTGCGCGATCGTCTCAATCGCGCCAACGAAAATCGGCGCGGCGGCCATATTGCCGGCGCCGCCGGCATGGGAGTGATTTCAGCAGTGCTCGTCGGCCCCTGTATGACGGCGCCGTTGGCGGGCGCGTTGTTGTATATCGCGCAAAGCGGAGACGTTGTTCTCGGTGGGTTGGCCCTGCTCGCGCTCGGGCTTGGCATGGGCGTACCGTTGCTCGTGGTCGGCACGCTGGGGGCGCAGTTCATGCCACGTCCGGGGCCTTGGATGAATGGCGTGAAAGCGGCGTTTGGTTTCGTGCTGCTGGCCACCGCGCTGTGGATGATCAGCCGTGTCTTGCCGGCATCGGTCACGCTGGGCTTGTGGGGCGTCTTATTCATTGCGGCCGGCTTGGCGATCGGCTGTGCTGTACGTCGACTGGGTTATTCGGCTGGTGTCGGCACTGTGGCGGCGGCTACCGGTGCGCTCGTGCTGGGGCTTTGGGGCGGTCTAATGGTTGTGGGCGCGGCCGGCGGCGCCCACGATCCGATGCGGCCGCTGACGTTTCTAAGCACGGGGTCGGGCGCTAACGCGACGCCAGCCAGCACGGATTTCAACGATCGGTTCCAGCGCGTGCATGATCTCGCGAGCCTGAAGCAGTCGGTGGGTGCCGCCAAGCAACAGGATCAGTGGACGCTCGTGGATTTCTACGCCGACTGGTGCGTGTCGTGCAAGGTGATCGAACGTCAGGTTTATGGCAACGCCAAGGTCCAGAAGGCATTGGCCAACGTTAACCTGGTGCGGCCGGATATAACCGACAATAACCAGGCGATTCGCAAGATGATGGACGCGTTCGATGTCGTCGGACCGCCGACGATCTTGTTCATTGGGCCGGATGGTCAGCGATACCGGTCGGCCCGGATCGTTGGCGAGCTGGACGCCGATGCATTTCTTGAACATTGGCGCCGCGCGCAGCGAGCGGCCTCCTGATGTCGGCGATCAGCATTGGTCCAATCGCGATGCCAGTTGGTCGTGCGCTGCTGCTTATCGCGCTTGGAGTCGCGTTGATCGTCGGCCGGCTCAGCGCGCGCCGCCGCGACGTGCCGATTGTCGACAAGCTGATCGTACTGGCGTTGGTCGCGATTGTGGCTGCGCGGGTAACGTTCGTGCTGCGCTACTGGGGCCACTATGTATCGAGTCCGCTCTCAATTATCGATATTCGGGACGGCGGCTTCGAGTCTTTCGGTGGTCTCATCGCCATGGCCGTATACGCCAGCGTCGTGGCTTATCGTTGGCCGGCCATGCGCCGCCCGCTGGCCATATCATTGTTGGCCGGTGGGCTTGTATGGGGTGGCGCAAGCGGTGGGCTGCATCTGCTGCAGCCGAACCAAATGACGCGTCCCGATATGCCATTAGTGCGCCTCGATGGTGGTGCGACCACACTGGACGAGCTTGCTGCCGAGGCCCCCGGCGCACCGATGGTGGTCAATTTCTGGGCAAGCTGGTGTCCACCATGCCGGGCCGAAATGCCCATGCTGACGGCCGCGCAAAAGGCACGTTCCGGGGTTAGTTTTGTGTTCGTCAATCAAGGTGAACCGCGGGACAAGATCCGGAATTTTCTAAAAACCGAGGCGATTTCGCCGCACAATATGTTGATCGATGATGATCAAGAGCTGGCTCGTGCCGCCAATGTGCAGGCATTTCCGACCACATTATTCTTTGCCGCCGATGGCCATCTAGTTGATCGCCACATGGGCTTATTGTCGCGCGCCACGCTCGCACGCGCGCTGAATCGAATCGATAACACCACAACCCAAAACCAGCGCAATACCAAGGAGAGATCATGATTCGCGTTTTTTTCGCAGCTGCCCTGATTGCCGGCCTATTGGTCGCTAATCCGGCGGGGGCGGCTGATGACGATGTGCCCGCGCCAGTCGCGGCACTGCAAAAGCAGGGCATGAAACTCAGTGGCACCTTCGAAACCAAGGGGGAACTCGCGGGGTATGCCGCGAATTTCAAAGGCCAATCAGTCGCGATCTATGTCACGCCCGATGGCAAACGGGCGATTGTCGGAACCATGGTCGACAGCCAGGGCCGCAATCTGAGCGCGAAACCGTTGCAACGTCTGGTGACAGGTTCGCAACAAAGCAACGTCTGGGGCAAGTTGGCAAAAACGACGTGGGTGGCCGATGGAGCGGACGATGCCGAGCGCATTATCTATATGTTCACCGACGCGAACTGCCCGTATTGCCACAGGTTCTGGCAAAAGGCGAGACCGTGGGTCAACGCCGGCAAAGTCCAGATCCGGCATGTATTGGTCGGCCTACTGAAACCGAGCAGTATGCCCAAAGCCGCATCTATTCTGGCTGCGGATGATCCGTCCAAAGCTCTGGATCGTTCCGAACACAATTATGAGGACGGCGGCATCGAGGCGATGGACAACCCGCCTGACAAAGTCGTCAAAAAGATCGGCCGGAACACCGACTTCATGAAATCACACGGCCTCCACGCGACACCGGCAATCGTCTATCACAACGCGGACGGTGACGTGACGGTCAAACAGGGCGTTCCGCAAGGCGAACAACTGGCCAAGGTGATGGGGTCGCCCAAACCCGAGCAGGAAGGCGATTAGCCTGAAAAAGGCCGCGCCCGTACCAGCCGATCCGGGATAGTCGAGCGGGGAGGGTGGATACGCGCGGCCGCTAGTCTTGGTCGGTGGCAGACAGCTACCGTCGCCGCATATTGACTGCTAGCGAGGCTCGTCGACAGCGGCCGTTCTGCAGCGCGCCTCTTCCGTCCAGCGAGCATACGGATGGTGTGCCGTGGTCGATAGCCGTGGCCCCGGTGGGGTCGCGGCCACCTGGCTCGTCATCGTGACCGCTTATCGGCGCAGCAGGCTGGGATTATCCGGCCATGCATTATTGTCGACCGACACCGGTCCGCTTTCGAACGAATATACGCAGCGATTGCTATTGCACTGCTGCTGCTATCTACATTTGCGAATGATTATTATTCGTATATAATCCAGCTCACCGACATGGGTACCCAGCGTTGGGTGCCACAGGTCAACAGCGGCATCAGTTAGCTGTAAGTGCATCAATGGGAGTTGGAATGACCACATCATCGATAGCGGTGCAGCGGCAAATCTCCGCGTCACCTCCTTTGCTGCTCGATCATCGCGGAGCGGAAAGTCTGGTCGAGCAGAGCCAGATCGCTTTGGATCGTACCGTCGAGGCGGTTCAGTTGGCTCGACATCCGAGTCGCGGCGATCAACCGAGCGACTTGGCAGAGCAGATCACTGCTATCGATCTCGATGCGGCGCCGCTCGGCTTTGAAGCTGCGCTCGACGAGCTGGGCCCGCTGTATTTTGAGCCGGCCGTGTATTTCCATCATCCGCGTTATGTCGCGCATCTGAATTGTCCGGTATTGACCAGTGCGGTCGCGGCAGAAGTTGTCGCTGCCGGTGTCAACACCTCGATGGATACTTGGGATCAAAGCACCGGGGCGACTCTTATCGAGCAAAAGCTCATTGCCTGGACGGCGCATCGAGCCGGCTTGGGGGAGGATGCCGATGGCATCTTTACCAGTGGCGGCACGCAATCGAATCTCATGGCGTTGCTTCTGGCGCGGGATTCTTATGCAAGCCGCTGTTTTGGCAGTGGTTTTATCCAAAAATACGGCCTGCCTGCCGAAGCCTCGCGTTGGCGAATCTTTGCATCCGAACTCAGTCATTTCTCGATCGCTAAGGCAGCTTCGGTGATTGGCCTCGGCGAGCAAGCCGTGGTCTCGGTGGCCGTCGACGTCCAGTGGCGGCTCGATGCGACTGCATTGGCCGAGGCAGTCGCCGCGGCCGAAGCTGATGGCGATATTCCGATTGCGGTTGTCGCGACTTTCGGCACCACGGATTTCGGTAGTTTGGATGATGTGATGGGCGCTGCCCACGTGTCCGAACGGCACGGCCTTTGGCTGCATATCGATGCGGCTTACGGGTGTGGGCTGATGGTTTCGCCGACGCGGGTGCAGGAAACTGCTGTCTTGGCCCATGCCGATTCAATCACCGTTGATTATCACAAATCGTTCTTCCAGCCGGTGGCCTGTAGTGCGCTGATTGTGGCGCGTGGTGCCGATCTCGGCCACGTCACGTATCACGCGGATTATCTGAATCCGGCCGAAGCGGCGGCCGAGGGAACACTGGATCAGGTCAATAAAAGTCTGCAGACGACGCGCCGCTTCGATGCACTCAAACTTTGGATAAGCCTGCGCTCGGTGGGCGTGAGAGCGATCGGTGAATTGTTCGACCGTGGTTTGAAGCTGGCCTATGCAACTTATCGCCGTATGCGATCCGAGCCGCGCTTTGATTTATTGCATACGCCGGAACTGGGCACGATCGTGTTTCGTTTTTATCCGGATCGGGCGCTGTCCGTGACTGACCTGGACGAGCTCAATGATGCGATACGTATCGATCTGGCCGAGCGTGGTGAGGCCATGATCGCGGCCACCCGCGTCGATGGACAGCGTTATCTCAAATTTACGCTGCTCAACGCCGAAACAACGCTGACCCAGATGGCCGAAATCTTGTCTCTGATCGTGTCCAGTGGCGAGCACTTGGTTGCACAGCAGCTAGGCATGGCCAGCGAGCATAAGGCTGCGTCCCATGCGTGACGAACATAATCCGCACGTACACGATGTTATCGGCGTTGGTGTCGGCCCATTCAATTTGGGACTGGCCGCATTAGCGGAGCCGATAACCGAGCTGGATGCCCTGTTTTTAGACGAAAATCAGACGTTCGACTGGCATCCCGGTCTGTTACTTGAAGGCGCGACGCTGCAGACGCCGTTTTTGGCGGATCTCGTAACGTTGGCCGATCCAACGAGCCGTTTTAGTTTTCTCAATTATTTGAAAGCGACGGGCCGCATCTACGCGTTTTATATCCGCGAGCAATTTTCCATCCTACGCGCAGAATACAATCAGTATTGTCGCTGGGTTGTCGAACAACTGGAGTCGGTCATTTTCGATCGGCGTGTGACGGCGATCCACTACGAAGCTCATCGCGGTTGTTACCGGGTGGAAACTCAGCAACTGTCTAGTGGCAGGTGCCATGTCTATTACGGTCGCCGCCTCGTGCTCGGGACCGGGCCGTCGCGTTATGTGCCGGCCTGCTGTCTCGGGGAAGGCGAAGGCGTACTGCATGCCGCCGATTATGTGGCACATCGTGACGAGCTAGCCGCGGCGTCGAATGTTGCGATTGTCGGCTCCGGGCAGAGCGCGGCCGAAATCTTTCAGGATCGTCTGCACTATGCCGGCGATGCACAACGCCTCGATTGGTTTACCCGATCACCGCGTTTTTTCGCCATGGCTTACGACAAACTGACTCTGGAATTAACGTCACCGGAATATATCGACTATTTCCACGAGCTGTCGGAACACAAGCGGGATCAACTATCCAAAGCCCACAAGCCGCTTTACAAAGGTATCGATCGCGACTTGTCAGCCATGATTTACGACACGCTTTACGAAAAGAATGTATACGGCAGCGCCAATGTTGGCATGCAGACGAATGCCAGCCTCGAAGAGGTTTCTCGGGACGCGGAAGGGCGGCTTGTTCTGACATTTATACAGAGCGAGCAGGGTCGATGGTTTAGCCATACCTGCGATGCGCTCATTCTAGCGACCGGCTTTGCACACCGAACACCGGATTATATTGAGCCGATTGTTGATCGGCTGCGTTGGGACGGATCGCAACGCTTTGCCGTCACGCGGAATTACGCTATTGATCATGATGCGTGCGACATTTTCGTGCAAAACGCCGAGTTGCATACCCATGGCTTTACGGCCTCGGATCTCGGTATGGCCTGTTATCGCAATGCCGTAATCCTGCGTGAACTGTTGGGTCGCGAGGTGTATTCGGTCGAACGATCGATTGCTTTCCAGAGTTTCGATGCTCGCAATTACCCGGCACCACAGACCGGAGTGGTTGCGGCTAATAAAGCGGAATCCATTCATGAGTGATCCAAAGACAATAGCCGAACGCACGGTCGGCGGGGTTGGGCACCTGACAATCCGGCCGTTTGCGGGGGGCAATGATATTGCTGCCGCCCATCGCTGGTTGACCGCGCCGCACGCGACTTTCTGGGGCATGCAGGCTAATCGCGAGGCTGATACGAAAGACTATTTCACAGCGATTAACAAGTCGGCGACGCATGAAGCTTGGATGGGGCATCTCGATGGCGAGCCCTATTTTTTGGCCGAAGTCTACGCGCCGGATGCAGATGCTATCGGCGACTATTACCCCGTTGATGCTGGCGATATAGGCATGCACCTGCTTATCGCACCGCCGGAGCAGTATATCCACGGCCTGACCTGGGCGGTATTCACACTCGTTGTCGACACGTTATTTGCACGCGAAGACGTGACTCGGATTGTCGTCGAGCCGGATGTCGAAAACAGCGGTATACATGTATTCAACGAACGCGCGGGCTTTGTTTACGAGCGCCAGATCGCGATGCGCGACAAAACCGCTTGGCTCGCGACTTGCAGCCGCGCGGGCCATCGCTGCGCGATGGCCGAATTATCACCTGTGTACGCCGCGCTTGCCGGACGTCGGGCTGGTTCGGCTGCCACCCATGCCGCCACTTCGGAGGTGTCCCAATGAATGAATTGCCGATCACGGCAAATGAGACCTGTATCCATCATCTGACGCCGGCACATTGGCAGGTCGCCGACGCCGCGTTGGTTGCCAAAATGTTGTCAGAGTTCAGCCACGAAGGTTTATTAGACCCCGAATCCGAAGGCGGCGCCTGGTATCGACTTATCGCTGATGATGGCGAGACCGTCTATCGTTTCGAAGCGCAGCGCTTCGCGCTGTATCACTGGCATATTCGACCCGAACGCATTCAGCGTCTACACCACGGCAGCTATTTAGCATTGGATGCCTCGACACTGCTGAGCGAATTCCACGAGCGGTTGGGCATGTCCGATGCGGTGTTATCGCTCTATCTCGAGGAAATCGCATCGACGCGTTATAGCGCGGCCTTCAAGTGTGCCAATGAACGGCTGAAGGCGAGTGATTTTCCAGCGGCGGATTTTCAGGCCATCGAAGCCGCCATGATGGAAGGGCACCCGGCTTTTGTCGCCAATAATGGGCGCATCGGTTTCTCGGGGGACGATTTCGCAGCCTACGCACCCGAAGCCGCGGCCCCGATTCGGCTGGTCTGGATCGCCGGACATCGCTCGCGACTGACGTACGCCACTGCCGCTGACCGAACGATCGAGACACATCTCGCAGATGAGCTTGGCCAGCGCACGCGGACATACTTCGATGAGCGACTGATGGCCCGTGGCTTGTCGCCGGAAGATTATCAATATCTACCGGTGCATCCGTGGCAGTGGCAACACAAACTTGTGTTCGCCTTCGCCGATGAGATCGCCAGTGGCCATCTCGTATATCTAGGCTTTGGAGCGGATGCCTACCAAGCCCAGCAATCGGTGCGAACCTTGTTTAATCGTGATGTGCCGAGCCGGTGTTACGTCAAGATGAGCCTGTCGATCCTCAATATGGGGTTTTCTCGCGGGCTGTCGCCATACTATATGGGCGGCACGCCGGCGATTACCGATTGGCTGGCGGATCTTGTTGCTGGCGACGCGTACTTACAGGAAAAAGGCTTTTCGACGCTGCGTGAAGTCGCGGCCGTTGGCTACCGCCATCCACGCTTCGACGCGGCATTGCCGCGGACCGACGGCGCCAACAAAATGTTATCCGCGCTGTGGCGCGAGTCACCCGTCACGCGAATCGGCGAGGGCGAATCGCTAATGACGATGGCTGCTCTACTGCACCGTGACACTAACGGCAGCTCGGTTTTGGCCGCCTTCATTGAAGCGGCGGGTGTTGGCGTTCAAGCCTGGGTCGATGCCTGGCTCGATGCCTATATGAGCCCGATCTTGCATTGCTTTTATGCCCATGACCTAGTATTTATGCCGCACGGTGAGAATCTGATTCTCGTGATGCGTAACCATCAGGTGGACCGCGTCATCATGAAAGATATCGCCGAAGAAATCGCGGTGATGAATCCGGACGCCGATTTGCCAGCCGATGTCCAGCGGATAGCGGTTCCAGTGCCGGAAGACTTACGGATGTTATCGATCTTCACTGATCTGTTCGATTTAATATTCCGTTTTGTCGCTCCCATCTTGTCATTTGACTGCGGCTATCCGGAGCAACAGTTTTGGCAGCGTGTGGCGCGATGCATCGAGCGCTATCAGCAGGCACATCCGGAATTCGCGACCAAGTTCGAGGCGTATGATTTGTTTGCACCGGACTTCGCTTGCTCTTGCGTCAACCGACTGCAATTGGCCAATAATCAACAGTTACTTGATCTCGCCGACCCGACGGCCAGTCTGCAATTCCATGGTCGGCTGACGAACCCAGTCGCCGCGATAAGCCATTGTGTACAAACGGCCTGATTAGCCACGAGAGCTCATATACGAGGCCGGTTTTGCCGCCCATCAATCAAGACTTAAACATCGAGCTGCGCTGATTGTTCGGTCAAATGGATCTATCAATTGGTATCTGGGTGTGCTCGTTGAATAATCTTGGCTGCTAGCGATAGCTAGCCTGATCTGATTGACCAGGTTGGCAAATCAGACGGGTGCTGGGGCGTGGCGAGGTGTCGGAATGATTTGCTTGGCGCAAATGTTCTTCGGCTGATGGCGCGTGCCTTAGAACGACGGTAGTCGCGGTCACGCGCAGGTAATGGGGGATCGAGCGAATCAAACAGGTTGCGATTATTGGGCCGGCGGTGTCATGCACCGAGGCAAAACCTATGATGTCGTCATCGGCTAAGCCTTTGAATGTCACGCTACATCTACTTGGCCGGTGATACGTTGAACCGGGCTGCCGAACTTGGCTGAATACGCAAGAATAGGGGGCGGCTAGAAGCTGGTTGTCTTCGCAGCGTTGATTCGTCGATAGGTTATGCCCCCAGGATTAGATAGAACAACTATAAGGTGTAACCGGCTATCCGGTGCTGCCGTGACTTGCAAAGTAATGCCGGCAGGTCGATATCGCGGCGCAGTGGAACGATGCAACGTCTAGCTTGGTTATACGCGCCGTCGACCGACGCGATCCTGTTCGCGCTCCGACTGTGTGTCGCCATGGCACTGACGCTGTATCTCGCGATGTGGTTGCAGCTGGATCGACCCTACTGGGCCGCGCTGGAAGTTGCTGCGATGATGCAACCGATCCCGGGCATGGCCGTTGCACGCGGTTTTGCACGCACAATCGGCACCATTATCGCGGGTTGTGTAGGTCTGCTGCTTGTCGCGTTGTTTGCACAAAGTCTTGTTTTAAGCGGCGCCGCGCTAGCTTTGTGGGTGTCGTTTTGTTCTTTTTTCGCCAGCCTGTCCCGCAACAATCTGATATTTGGCTTTGCAATCGCCGGGTTTTTGACTGGGCTCACGTTGGTTCTCAGCCATACACTCCCGCAGTCACCGTTCGAAATAGCGCTCGCACGCACATCTGAATGTGTATTAGCGGCACTCGTTGCCTCGGCCGTGAATGTGTTGCTGACGCCGCCGGTTTCGGCACGCGGTTACATCCAGGGCCGTGTTCGTCTGCTTCAGTCACTGGGTGCCGAAGTGTTAGGCGTAGGACGTCGGGCGGCAGGGCAGACGGGCGAGGAGGATGGTCGCACCAACACCGCGAGCGCAGACGCCGATCAAGAAAACGATCCGCATGTGTCACTTGATGCGCTTGCCCGACAGGCGTTGGCGCTCGAGCAAACGCGCCGCTACGCGATCTATGAATCGCCCGGCTTTGAGCGCGCCAACCGTTTAGCACGCCATCTCGACTACGAGTTACTGGCGTTGATAAGCGCCATATCGTCGTTGCGCATCTACATTGCCAACCGTATCGGTAAGATCAATGTCGACGTGCTGGTCGAGCTCGACGAGCCCGCCGCCATCATGCGCGATCACCCCGAGGATCCCGTGCGCATACGCCAGGCATTGAATAAAGCGCACGCACGTATTCTGGCGTATACACAGGCGCCCGCCGACGATGAGCAGGAACGACGATTAGCAGACTGGGTTGTTCTCAGTCGAAGTCTCGACCTGACGAACCGTTTGCGCGCGGCGGTCATCAAACATGAAATGCTGATCCATGATCGGCGATCAACATCGAATGAAGCCGAAGCTATACAAGCACGTTTTAGTCAGGCATTGGATGTCAAACATGCATTTCGCAATGCACTTCGCACGCTGGTTGCCGTTTCGTTGGGCGCAACGATCTGGGTCAATTTTCACGATCAGTTATCAGCTGTATTGCTCGTGATACTCCTGTCAGCGTTGACCACCATTTTGGCGACCGTGCCCAGTCCGGTCGCAGCGGCCGGTTTTTTTGGTCGTGGCGCGGCTATCGCGGCTGTCGCCGCATTCGGCGTGGATTTCTTGCTGCTGCCCCAAGCTAGCGGTTTTGTGATGCTCATGCTGTGCCTGTTGCCTATGGTTTTTGCCAGTGGCTTGGCCATGGCGAAACCCGATCCAAAAATCGCTGTCTCCGGCCGCATTTCGCTTATCATGTTTGCGCTGTTGACGCATGTTCAAAATGGCGCGATCCCACCATTTACGACTTACGTCGAGATACTGATAGGGATCACGATGGCGATCACACTGACCATGCTGTCGTTCAAGCTGATTATGCCGGTGTCGCCGAATCAGCGGCTGCGCGAACAGCTGGCTGGTGTTTTCAACGAAATGACGAGAGACCACAAGCAACACTCGCGTGTGCGTTTCGAAACCCGGATGTATGACCGTTTGAGTCAGCTTTCGATGAATGCGGCTGTAAATCCGACACACTTTTCAGCCCGTCAAGCGGTTATGGCGACGCTCAATATGGGGTTGGAGATCCGCAGTTTGCGCGTCTACGCGGAACGCGCGGGTTTTACCCAATCCATTGACCGCTCGATCGACGCCATGGTTGAGCAAATCGGTATTTTCTTTGCCCAACAGTCGCGCACACTGGGCGCAATTAATGCGTTACAGAACCAAGCACACGACCTTGCTCAACAAATGAGCCAGTCGGCGGTACTCGTCGAATCACCGGCGAGACGGCGTCTTGCTATTCGTGCCGCAGTGTCGGCGGAATTGGTGGCTTCGGCAGTCGCCGATTATGGGGTGGCTTTCGAGGCAAGCCAGTCGGCGAAATTGGATCCAGTCGGCGCGGTGTAGCCAAGCGATCGACGAACAGTCCTGACCGGGCAGCCGCATGGAGCTAGTGTGATAGTCGCTAACAAATCAATGTCATGTCGGCATTGCATTGCCTGTTAATCAATTCCGAAGAACTGTATTTATCGATCATCATGGAACAACCAGTGCAGACGAACCCCGCCCAAGCTGTAATTGCCCACCGTGGTGGCAGTGGACTGCGTCTCGAAAATACTTTAGCTGCCTTTGATAATGCCATAGCCGCCGGTTGCGACGGGGCGGAATTGGACGTTCACCTGACGGCCGACAATGCTTTGGTTGTTCACCACAATGCGCAACTCAATCACCGCTACACGAAAGCGCCGGACGGTCAATGGCTAACGCGTGATACTCAGCCCAAAATTGCCGATTTGACTTTGGCCGAGGTGCAACATTACCGGCTTGGACCGCCCAATCCGGACACTGATTACGCAGCTAGTTTTCCGGATCTGGTAGTGGATTATGAACAGTGGATTCCGACACTTGCTGAAGTAATCGATCGAGTTCAAACGCTTTCAAATAGCTTTCAACTGGTTATTGAAATCAAGTCGAGTTGTTTGCTCGACCCGCACGGCCGGGATTGGCAACCCCAGGTCGAAGCGATAGCGGCAACGGTTCAACAGTACGCATTCGCCCACCGTGCGATCCTGTGCGGCTTCGATTGGCGTTCGCTTCGCTACGCGCGAACGCTTTTGCCTACCGCCGCGCTTTGGATGAATACACATCCATTCGACTGGCTACGTGCCGATGCCGCGTCGGCTTCCGATTTACCTATCGGGAAGTCTTTCCTTGAAGCGCTGCGTGTGAGCTACGCTGCGGGCGCGCCATGGTATGACGGCTTGCAACCGCACTGTGCCGATGATGCCGGGCGTGCGGTAAAAGACGCAGGCGGCGATTGTTGGTTCGGCTATTACAGCGATTGCACTGATAGTGCGATCGACAGCGCACGGCGCGTCAACGTCGATGTAGGCGCCTGGACAGTCAATTTGCGGGATCCCGATAAACGCGCCGCGTTGCGAAGCCGCGCTCTAGATGCTGTTTGTGTCGACTATTTTTAACCCGCGCTGCACGATTATCAGCTGCCGGTAAAAGCCCGCATAGCCAATAGGGTGCGCGCGCCAGGACGGGCTTACCGGCCGGTCACTCGATGTGCTGTTGATCGGCAGCCGTGCATTTTCGGGGTGCCGATACTATTGCAGCGCATGGTTTAAGCCAGACCACCGTATGGCAAGTCATAATACGTTGCTACAATTCGCGTCTTGCCCGGATGGCGGAACTGGTAGACGCATGGGACTTAAAATCCCTGGGCCGCAAGGCCGTGCGGGTTCGATCCCCGCTCCGGGCACCAGCGATCATGCGCAGCGATGCATGTTCGGATCCACGTTAGCGCCAAGCATCGGGTTGGGTGCCGGCCGCTATTGGCGTAGATTACGCAGCGCACATTCAGATTGTCATTCGCTGCGTGCTTGATCTCGAGTTTAAACAGCCGCCAGTCGTAGCCCGCGGTTATGCGGGCGCTATCCGGAATGCAGTCCGGCGTCGTAGCGCCGGCTCTCTGCCTGATGTAGCGCGCGCCCAGGCGGCCAAGACTGCAATTGATCGCCGACGGGCGGCGAACTACAACGCGGTTTGTGGTTTCGGCAACGATGACATCGTGGCGTTCACCTATCCGCATGTGCTGGCTTTCGGCCTGCATATGGCGATTATGGCGCACCGCGATTTCCCGTTGAGTGTGCTCGGGCTAATCCACACCCATAACCGGATCCGGCGCTATCGACACATACGCTTCGATGAGCTGCTTAGCTTTTCAGTGCAGATCGATAACTGGCGAGCGCTCGATACTGGTTACGAGTTCGATATTGATACATGGTGCTACGCATACGCACCGGACGTGGGCGTGGTTGGTGAGTTGGTCTGGACCGAGCGCTCGACAATGCGCGCGCCCGAGCGTAGCGGTGGTTACGCGCAGTTAAGTGACAAGCCGTTACCCGAACTGTCATGGTCGACTTATGAAAAATGGTTGATGTCAGCCGATCTGGGCCGACGATATGCCCGTGTGTCGGGTGACTATAACCCCATCCATTTGGGCGCTGCGCCGGCACGTATGTTTGGATTCAAATATCCGATCGCCACAGGAATGTGGCTTCAGGCGCGAGCAGTGGCCGTGCTTGAACCGTATTGGGATCAGGCAGAGGCCGAGGCGAGTATCACTTTCAAAAAACCGGTACCACTACCCGCCGAGCGGGAATTTGTGGTCGACGATCATGTCGTAAGTGGCATGTCGTTCGGTCTTATCGACCGCGATTCGCGAGCCGTGCACATCCGGGGTAGCTTCGGCTCACTAACTGATCATTCATCCCCGGAATATACCGAGGAGCAAGATAATGCAAATTCGTAAGGCAGTATTTCCGGTTGCTGGGCTTGGCACACGCTTTTTGCCGGCAACCAAGGCCAGTGCGAAAGAGATCTTGCCGGTCGTCGACAAACCTTTAGTGCAGTACGCGGTCAAGGAGGCGATCGCGGCTGGCGCCGAGGAAATGGTGTTCATCACGAGCCACACTAAGAACTCGATCATGGACCATTTCGACCGCGACTATGAGCTGGAATCCGTCTTAGAAGCCGACGGCAAGCAAGAGTTGTTGACGGCGGTCAAAGACGTTTTGCCGGACGGTATCAATTGTGTCTATATCCGCCAGGCCGAACAAAAAGGTCTTGGCCATGCCATTCGCTGTGCTTTGCCGGCAGTCGGTGATCAGGATTTCACCGTGATTCTTGCCGACGACTTGATTGCCAATGGTTTCCAACCCGTGACCGCGCAGATGCACCGGGTCTATCAGGGCTACGGTACGAGTGTGGTCGCGGTCCAACGCGTGCCGGAATCCGAGACGCATAAGTACGGCATCGTGCAAGCGCGCGAGATCGAGCCGGGTGTTTCGGAGATTGAAAAGATCGTGGAAAAACCCGATCCGAGTGAGGCGCCTTCGAATTTGGCCGTGGTCGGCCGCTATATCCTGTCACCGCGTATCTTTCGCCTGCTCGACAAGACCGGCTTCGGTGCCGGTGGTGAAATCCAATTGACCGATGCCATCCATACTCTGATGAGTGAGCAAACGGTGCTGGCTTACGAGTTTGAAGGGGTGCGCTACGACTGCGGCAGTAAACTGGGGTATCTGCAGGCCAACGTGGAAATGGGCCTCCATCACCCCGAGATCGGCGACGAATTTCGAAATTATCTCAAAGACTTCGCGTCGAATCTGGATTAAGATACCTTACAAGCGTTGCTTAAAGCTATCGTGACCCCGCCTTGAAAGGGCGGGTTTGTTATCATGCAATCTGCGAGATGCTTTGGCTCGACAAACTTAAAATTCGCCGTACCGCGTCGACCTTATGAATAACGAGCTTAACGACCAATTCATTGCCAGCTCTGCCTTGTTCGGTGCTAACGCGGCTTATGTCGAGGCATATTACGAACAATATCTCCACGACCCGGATAGCGTTGATGCTGCCTGGCGTGACTATTTCGATCGCTTGCATGTCGAGCAGGCTCAAGCCGAGGTCGCCCATGGGCCGATCCGCGAGTCTTTCGTTGACACTGGCGCTAGCGCAGCGCAGGGCGCCAAGCGCGGGGGCGATCAGGGGATGTCGGCACTGGCGGCCGAGAAGCAAGCCGCGGTCCTACGCCTGATCAACTATTATCGGGTGCGCGGTCATCAGGTGGCGGACCTCGATCCGCTCGGCTTGGCCGAGCCGCCCCACGTTGCCGATCTCGATCCGGCCTTTCATGGCCTCGATAAATCCGACATGCAGTCAACTTTTAATGTTGGCTCATTGTTCGCGAGCCGCAATGAGATGCGGCTCGACGAAATCATCGACTTTTGCCAGCGCGCTTACACGTCGACGATCGGCAGTGAGTACATGCACCTGACGGATACCGATCAAAAACGCTGGATTCAGCGTCGGATCGAATCGTCGGTAGATAAAACGTTGTTCGATAGCAGTGAAAAACGCGAGATGCTGCGGCAGCTGACCGCAGCCGAAGGCATCGAGCGTTATCTGCATACCAAATATGTCGGCCAGAAACGCTTCTCATTAGAAGGCGCCGATAGCATGGTGCCGGCGCTGGATGAACTGATCCGCTCGTCGGCTCACCATAACGTCGATGAAATGGTCGTCGGCATGGCCCACCGTGGTCGACTGAACGTGCTGCTGAACGTGCTCGGCAAATCACCCGAAGAATTGTTCTCGGAGTTCGAAGACGACTACGACGTCAATGACATCGAGATGTCGGGTGATGTTAAGTACCACCTCGGTTTTTCCACCGATATCGAATATGACAACAAGCGTGTACATCTAACGCTTGCCTTCAATCCGTCGCATCTGGAAGCCGTCAATCCCGTGGTGCTCGGTTCGGTGCGCGCACGCCAGACACTTCGGGGTGACGACAACGGCGAGACCGTGTTGCCGGTTCTGATTCATGGCGATGCGTCGTTCGCCGGGCAGGGCATTGTGATGGAAACGCTGCAGTTGTCGCAGGCCGAAGGCTATGCGACCGGCGGCACGGTGCACTTCGTTATGAATAATCAGGTCGGGTTCACTATGAACAGCCCGATCGAGCTGGGTGATGCACGCTCCTCGCGTTCGTCGCGCTATTGCACGGACATCGCCAAAATCCTCGAAGCGCCTGTGTTTCACGTTAACGGGGACGACACCGAGGCTGTGGTTTACGCTACGCGTCTGGCCATGGAATTCCGCAATACCTTCAACAAGGATGTGTTGGTAGACGTGGTTTGCTATCGGCGCCAAGGCCATAACGAAGCGGACGAGCCAGCTGTCACCCAGCCTCTGATGTATCAGGCCATCAAGAACACGCCCACGACGCGCAAACGTTATGCGCGCCGGCTCGAGGCCGAAGGCATTATCCAGGAAGATGCTGGCAAGACATTCCTGGACGATTACCGTGCCGGTCTGGATCAGAACGAGCATATCTATCGATCGACGCTCGGTTTTGTCGGCAACGACTACACCGTGGATTGGAAGCGGTTCAGCCAAGGCAAGTGGTCCGAGGTTGTGGATACGGCCGTGCCGGTCGACCGGATCCAGACGGTGGCTGGACGCCTGCACGACTTGCCCGAAGAATTTACGCTCCACAAACGTGCCCAGCGCATCATCGACGATCGCCGTAAGATGACGGCCGGAGGGCAACGGATCGACTGGGGATTCGCCGAGCATATCGCTTACGCCACGCTGATCGACGATGGTTACTCGGTGCGGCTATCTGGCCAGGACTCTGGTCGGGGCACCTTTTTTCATCGCCACTCGGTCCTCTACGATCAAGGTAGCGGTAAGCACCACGTGCCGCTTAAGCACATCAGGTCCGAGAATCGCTACGCGTTCACGGTTAATGACACCTTGCTTTCCGAGGCCGGTGTGGTCGGCTTCGAATACGGTTATGCCACCGCTGACCCCGATACGCTGACCATCTGGGAAGCACAGTTCGGCGACTTTGTTAATGGCGCTCAGGTATTGATCGACCAGTTCATTGCCAGTGGCTACGCCAAATGGGGCCGGATGTGCGCGCTGACCATGTTTTTGCCCCACGGTTACGAAGGTCAGGGGCCGGAACACTCATCAGCGCGTCTGGAACGCTTCCTGCAACTCTGCGCCGAACGCCATATGCTGGTGACGGTACCGTCGACGCCAGCGCAATGGTTCCATCTATTGCGCCTGCAGATGATTCGCGATCTGCGCATGCCGCTAATCGTCCTTTCACCCAAGAGCTTACTGCGGCATCCGATGTCGACGTCGACGCTTGAGGATTTGTCCGAAGGTCGGTTTGAATTCGTTATTGACGACCCGGCCGAGCTGGATCGCGACAAAGTCGAACGCATCGTGTTCTGCAGCGGCAAGGTGTTTTTCGACTTGTACAAAGCCCGGGACGAGCGCGAAATCGATAATGTGGCGCTGGTTCGCATCGAACAGCTCTACCCGTTTCCGGCGGAAGACTACGCTGCGGTATTAAATGGCTACCCCAACGCTTCGGAGGTGGTGTGGTGCCAGGAAGAGCCGGAAAATCAAGGTGCGTGGTATCAAATCAAGCACCGGTTGCAGGTGCCGCTCGCTGACCACCACGCCTTGCTGTACGCCACACGCCCGGGGGCGGCGACCACTGCGGCCGGCTATCACCAATTGCATGTTAAGCAGCAAAACGCGGTGATCGAAGCTGCATTGACCGGTGGTGAGCCACTGATCGAGCGAGGTTCGGTCAAGGCTGATCCGCGTGGCAAGAAACGTGGCGCTCAAGCGACCCAGACATCGAAAACCGCCTGACGCGCGCCGAGCACTATATTCGAAAACAACCTATCAGGATCCTGTTTCATGGCTACAGAAGTCAAAGTTCCCGAGTTGCCGGAATCGGTTACCGAAGCATCCGTCGGTGAGTGGCAAAAAAGCGCTGGCGATAAAGTCGAGCGTGATGAAAACCTGATCGACCTGGAAACCGACAAGGTCGTATTGGAAACGCCGGCACCTGCGGATGGTGTGATAGCCGAAATACGAGCATCGGCTGGTGACACGGTCCACGCCGGCGATGTGCTCGCGCTAATTGACGAAGGGGTGAGTGCAACGGGTGGCGATCAAGCTGAGGCACAGCCGCAGCCTGAAGCGTCGAGTGCTACAACGGAAGCGGCGTCGGATGATACGGCCTCGGCGTCCGCTAGCGACGTGGCCAGCCCAGCGGCGCGTAAGATCATGGACGAAGGCGGGGTCGACAGCGGTGACGTATCCGGCTCGGGTCGGGACGGACGCATCACGAAGGACGACGCTAACCGGGCTGCGGCTGGTGAGAGCGCTGGCAAGGCCGACTCGGCACCAGCAGCGGATGGGGCCGCACCCAAATCTGACGGGCAAAGCGCCACCCAGGGCGACGCAATGGGCGAGCAGAGCGCGTTTGCGCAAAATGGAGAAGAGCGGCGCGAACAGCGCGTGCCCATGACGCGTATCCGTAAGCGCATCGCCGAGCGGCTTCTGGATGCGAGTCAGAACACTGCCATGCTGACCACGTTCAACGAACTGGACATGCAAGAGGTGATGTCTGTTCGCAGCCGTTACAAAGAACAGTTTCAGAAACAAAACGATGTAAAGCTTGGTTTTATGTCGTTTTTCGTGACGGCTGCAGTGGAGGCCTTGAAGCGCTATCCAGCCGTCAACGCTTCCATAGACGGCGGCGACATCGTCTACCACGGCTATTACGATATCGGGCTCGCTGTGTCCTCACCGCGCGGGCTTCTTGTGCCGATCCTGCGCGACGCCGATACCCAGTCGTTCGCACAGATCGAAGGCAGCGTGCAAGACTTTGGAGAGCGCGCTCAATCGGGCAAGATCGGTGTGGATGAGCTGACCGGTGGCACATTCACGATCACCAACGGCGGCATATTCGGATCCTATATGTCGACCCCCATTGTCAATCCGCCGCAGGCGGCGATTCTCGGTATGCACGCGACACGCGAGCGACCGGTCGTGGTGGACGGCGAGATACAGATCCGCCCGATCATGATGCTGGCGCTGTCCTACGACCACCGCCTCATCGACGGCCGAGAAGCGGTATTGTTCCTGCGTACGATCAAGGAGCAGCTCGAGGACCCGGCGCGGCTTCTGCTGCAAATCTAGGAGTTTGTCGCGCGACGTAAGAGTGTTGCGCCGACGCGTTGAAAAGGATTGTCATGAGCGACCATTACGACGTCATTGTTATCGGAGCCGGCCCAGCCGGCTATAGTTGCGCCATTCGTGCTGCTCAGCTAGGGCTTTCAACCGCATGTGTCGACAAATGGCAGGACGGCGAGGGCAAATCTTCGCTCGGTGGCACTTGCTTGAACGCCGGCTGCATTCCGTCCAAAGCGCTATTGGAGTCGAGTGAACTCTTCGAGCTTGCGGGTTCGGAATTCGCCAGCCATGGCATCCAGGTTGGCCAGCTCAGTCTCGATCTGGCGACTATGCAAAAGCGTAAAGCCGGCATTGTCAGCGAGTTAACCGGCGGTATCGGCGGCCTGTTCAAGGCTAACGGTGTGGCCTGGCTGGCGGGTGAGGCCGAGGTCCAAGGTACCGGCCGCGTGCATTTCGAGCCAAGTAATGGCGAGGCGACGGATTTAACGGCGGATAATATCGTTATCGCTGCCGGCTCGGAGCCGACTAAACTCGACATCGCACCGCTCGATGGCGATCGTGTTCTGGATTCGCGTGGTGCACTTGAAATGACCGAGGTGCCCGATCGGCTTGGCGTTATCGGGGCTGGATATATTGGCGTGGAGCTCGGTAGCGTCTGGTCACGTCTTGGCGCCGATGTCACGCTGCTGGAAGCGCTGGACGACTTCATGCCGATCGCGGATCGCGGCGTTGCCAACGAGGGATTAAAACAGTTCAAAAGCCAAGGGTTGGATATTCAGCTCGGCGCGCGGGTAACCAGCGTAGACGTTGGCTCCAGCGAAGTTGAAGTTACCTATCAATCAGGCAACGAGACCAAGAGTCAGACTTTCGATCGGATTGTGATCGCTGTCGGGCGACGGCCGCATACGGCGAATCTCTTGGCCGACAGCGCGCAGATTACACTGGACGACCGTGGTTTTATCGACGTCAGCGACGATTTTCGAACCAGCTTGCCTGGCGTCTATGCCGTCGGCGACGTGATTGGCAGCCCCATGCTCGCGCATAAAGGCATGGAAGAGGGCGTTGCGGCCGCGGAGCAACTGACCGGCCAATTACCGCACGTCAGTTATCGGACCATTCCATCGGTGGTTTACACCGAACCGGAAATGGCCTGGGTCGGCGATAGCGAGGCCGACTTGAAAGCCGGCGGTATCGCCTATCGAAGTGGGCAGATCCCGTTTGCGGCCAACGGCCGCGCCAAGGCGCTTGGCAACCAGGCTGGTTTCGTCAAGATATTGGCTCACGCTGAGACAGACGAGGTGCTCGGTGCCCATATGATTGGGCCGAACGTCTCCGAGTTGGTCCAAGAAATCGTGGTCGCCATGGAGTATCGCGCGGCCAGCGAAGACATAGCGCGCATCGTTCACGGTCACCCGACGCTTGGTGAGACCGTACACGAGGCGGCACTGGCGGTCGATGATCGACCGATCCATTTCCCGCCGCCGAAGAAACGCGGCTAAACACCACGGCGAGCGTCGCGTCACGCGGCGCTCGGCCGATCAGTACCCCGCGACGTTGATTGGTCATGATGGCCATCAACGATGCAATCCCCTGGTCGAACACTTAGAAACTTGTTCGAAAACTGTCATCTTCCTTAATATCACGGGGTATGAAATAGTATCCGGGTGACATCAGTCGTGAACAGTTTGGATTGCTCCACTGTATTCTCGGCGCAAGCGTATACAACCCCATAATCGTCCCCGTGCCTCTATACGACCGGGTTCAGAACTATCTGGCTGACGCTCACGAGCAATGTGGCATGGACGCGCCGGCTGGCGCGCGCCGATCTGTGACACCGCGGTAGCGATCTGATAACAAGGAAGAAACATGAATTGCCAACGCGACTTTAAGGCCGTCGTGGTGGGGTTGGTCACAGCCATTCTCACTGCAGCGTTCATGCTCATGGCGTTCAAGCAGGGTGTCTCGCCGCTGCCCGAGCCGCTGGGACTGGCCTTCGCCGAGGCCATATTTGGCACCACACTGCCCAACTCGGTGGGCTTCGAATTCCATGCGGCCTGGGTAATCCTGTGGACGCTGGTGTACGCACGTCTTTCCCCCGGAATTCGTTTCTCGCACGCGCTATATCTAGCGGCGGCCTTGTGGTTGTCTGCACTGGTGATCTTTATGCCCGTCGCCGGTTGGGGCTTTCTTGGCCTGGGGGTGACGCCCAAGCTGATCGTCGCCGCGATCGTGCCGCACGTGCTGTTTGCGGTGTTCATGTGGGGAGGCTGCCGATTACTCGGCATGGCCGAGCGCGCGCGATGACGCGCTTCTAATTTGCCAGCGCCGCCGATTATGTCGCGCGGTTCTAGCTGAAATTGCCGGCTGTTCGTCTTCTGGGCCTGGCTGCGGGCAAGCGCCTGGGGGTTCATTGGGCGTATTCTTGCTAGCGACTTTGGCCCTATCTACTGACGCGTATTATCTCGGGATAGGGGCGGCGTTGTCAGCACCGTCTGAGTTCGTTCTGGCAGGCAAAAAACGGCGCGCCGAAAACGACGCGCCGTTGGATGGGCGAGAAAGGTTGACTGCGTGCTATGCAGCCTTGCTTTGCTCGTCGCGAACGCCTTTCTCGATGCGCTCGCCAATCGTTTGATCGACGTTTTTCCAGTAATCGAACGCCCGTTGCAGGATCGGCTCGGTTACGCCACCGCAAAGATGGCCAACGACGTTATTGACAAGCCGCTCGCGCGCGGCCTCATCCATCACTTTATTGACTAAATCGTTGGCCTGATTAAAGTCACCGTCGTCGGCACGCAGCGTATAGGCCGCGCGCTGCATCTCGCCGCTGGCGTCCCAGACGTTGTCTTGCGGATGTGCGCTTGGATCCGCCTGGGGGCCGCCTTTGGTGTTCGGTGCGTAGACCGGATCGTTCACCTTCTGGATGCGCATGGCACCGCCTTTGGTGTAGCTATTCACCGGCGCTTTCGGCACGTTGACCGGAATCTGTTTGTAATTCACGCCTAGGCGGGCCCGGTGGGCATCCGCGTAGGAAATCGTGCGTGCCAGCAACATTTTGTCTGGTGACACGCCGGTGCCCGGCACCATATTATTGGGCTCGAACGCCGCCTGCTCGATTTCCGAGTGGAAATCGGTCGGGTTGCTATTGAGCGTCATCGTGCCGACCTTGTGCAGCGGATAGTCCTCGTGTGGCCAAACCTTGGTTAGGTCGAACGGGCTGATCCGATAGGTTTTGGCGTCCTCGTACGGCATGATCTGGACATAGAGGGTCCAGGTCGGATAGTCGCCACGCCCGATGGCGTCGAACAGATCCCGCCGATGGTAGTCGTTGTCGGTGGCACACATTTCGTCGGCCTGATCTTGGGTCAGACACTTGATGCCCTGATCGGTTTTGAAGTGGTACTTCACCCAGAAGCGTTCGCCGTCGGCATTAACCCACATGTAGGTGTGGCTGGAATAGCCATTCATGTGGCGCCAGGTTGCCGGAATACCACGATCACCCATGAGCCAGGTAACCTGGTGGGCCGATTGCGGCGATTGGGTCCAGAAGTCCCATTGCATGTCATGATCGCGCAAGCCGTTGTCGGCCCGGCGTTTTTGCGAATGGATGAAGTGTTGAAACTTCATTGGATCACGCACGAAGAAGACGGGCGTGTTATTGCCCACCATGTCGAAGTTGCCTTCTTCGGTGTAGAACTTCAGTGCGAAACCTCTCGGATCGCGCCAGGTGTCCGGGCTGCCGGATTCGCCGGCAACGGTCGAAAAGCGCGCAACCATTTCGGTTTTTTTGCCTTTCTGGAGAAAGTCAGCCTTGGTGTAGGCACTAAGATCTTCGGTCACTTCAAAGTGCCCAAAGGCGCCGCCGCCTTTGGCGTGCGGTTGGCGGTCGGGGATCATCTCCCGGTTGAATGCAGCCATTTGCTCCATGAGAAAATGGTCGTGCATAACGATCGGGCCATCGTTGCCTACCGTCAGCGAATTTTCATCGCTCGGGTAAGGCTCGCCAGCCGCCGTTGTCTCGGTATTTTGGGTTTTGCCAGTCATGGTTTTGCTCCTCGTCATTGTTGATGACAGTAGCCACGGTTATAAATCGTGGCGTCGCTCCTATGAATGAGGGGGGTTGCCGTGGCAGTCAGGGCAGCGACCCCAGAACACCACCTCGGCTTCGTCGAGTTCGAAGCCGTGATTCTGCGACGGCTCAAGGCAGGGTTGACCATTGGCAACGCAATCGACGTCATCGATCCGGCCGCAGTCGCGGCAGATCATATGGTGATGGTTATCACCAGCACGACGTTCGAAGCGTGCGGGGTGGCCCGCGGGCTTGATCTGTCGAACCAGTTGGGCATCGACGCAGTTGGTCAGAACGTCGTAAACGGCTTGCTTGGAAATCGATCCCAGCCGCTCATGAACACCGGCGTGTACTTGATCAGCCGTCGCATGTGGGTGATCGACCAGCCATTCGAGTACAGCGCGACGATGCGCGGTAATGCGTAGTCCGCTTTGACGTAGCAGTGTAGTTGCCGAGGTGTGTGCGGTCATCGAAGATTATGTTGATTTATTTTTTTTAATGAGTCAAGAAAACGCGATGCGATTTTGTTGCCGCTCGAGTTTCCCCGGGCAAGACCCTGTCCGGGGAAGCCGTTGATGCGATATCTGGCTTTGCTAGTGGCCGCGTATTGGCCGACACTAGTGCGAATCTTTTCCCGCACTTGAGGTGGCTTTGAATGTCGATTCATCCGTTGGATGACCAGTTAATCAGCCAGATTGCTGCTGGCGAAGTCGTCGAACGGCCAGCATCGGTGGTCAAGGAGCTCGTGGAAAACAGCCTCGATGCCGATGCCACTAACATTCGTATCGAGATCGAGCAGGGCGGCTTACGCTATATCGGTGTCGCGGACGACGGTCGGGGTATCAGTGCGGACGAATTGCGACTGGCCCTGGCGCGCCACGCGACCAGCAAAATCGATAGCCTGGCGACGCTTGAAGCGGCACCGTACCTTGGGTTTCGTGGTGAAGCACTGGCCAGTATCGCGAGTGTCGCGTCCTTACGTTTGAGTGCCCGATCAGTGGAAGCAGGGCATGGCTCGGTCGTGGATGCCAGCACACCGGGCGATATTCGTCCGGCAGCACTTGAGCAAGGGACACGCTGCGAGGTGTTCGAGTTGTTCAGCCAGGTGCCGGCACGGCGTAAATTCTTAAAAACAGCGGCCACCGAGTTTCGCCACATCCAGCGCGTGTTTAACCAATTGGCGTTATCACGCTTCGATGTAGGGTTTTCACTCATCCATGACAATACCTGCCGGGTCGCATTGCCCCCTGCAACTGAGCGTCAGGCGATAGTCGAACGGATAGGTAAAGTCGTTGGTACTGGGTTCGTCGAGCACGCGATCGCTTTGGACGAAGCTGTCGACGGCATGCGTTTAAGTGGTTGGTTGGCAACACCGGGGCTATCTCGCGCCCGCGCCGATCTGCAGTACTGCTTTGTCAACGAGCGACCCGTGCGCGATCCGGTTATCAACCACGCCGTGCGCGAAGCCTATCGCGATCTGTTGCATAGCCAGCGTTATCCGGCGTTCATCCTCTATCTCGAAATCGACGCGGCCGCGATTGATGTCAACGCGCATCCGGCCAAATCCGAGATCCGTTTCCGCCAGAGTCGGCCGACGCATGAATTTGTACGTCGCAGCGTCGCGCGTGCGCTGGCCGCCAACGAGACTCAATCGACTGGCGCGCATACCACGGATCTGCCGGTTGTCGAATCGCCCGCGCATCGCCCGGGTGACACCGCAACTAACCAAAGCCATGCAGCTATCTCGGCACCGAGAGAGGCGAGTGTTGCCGGCTATCCGGATAAGGCATACACGAGCCAGTATCAGTTTCAAATGCCGGCGGAGCCCTTGGGTGTTCAGGAGGTGCCAGATACGCAGCCGGATACGGCACCGGCAGGAGGCAGCGATACGCTGGGGCACGCACTCGGGCAGATCCATGACATCTTCATTCTGGCCGAAAATGAACAGGGTTTGATTGTGGTCGACATGCATGCGGCCCACGAGCGTGTACTCTACGAGCAATTAAAGACCAATCACGCGCGCGGTGCGTTGGCATCGTCACGCTTACTTGTGCCGGCCGCCCTGGATTTGGAGCCGGGTGGCGCCGAGGCGCTCGAGGCGTATCAAGACACGGTCGCCCATTTAGGCTTCGAAATAACGCCGAGCGCGCCTGACAAGGCGCGCATCACTGCAATACCTGAGTTGCTGACCGAGCGCGATTATATTGGCTTGGCTGGTGACCTCGTCGCACAGTTGATTGGCGAAAACACGTCTGGTGAAACAACGGGCGATGGCGCTGATGCCCACATTCGCGGTGTGGTTGATGGCGTTCTTGCCGATATCGGATGCAAGGCGGCCGTTAAGGCCGGGCATCGGCTAACGATTACTGAAATGAATCAACTGCTGCAGGATATGGCGCACACACACCACGCCGGCCATTGTAATCATGGCCGACCGAGCTGGATCCAGGTTGACCGTGCCGGACTGGATCGACTTTTCATGCGTGGCCAGTGACGCCGGTTTCGCGCCAGCCACCGCTCGTCTGGCTGATGGGGCCGACCGCTTCGGGCAAGAGTGAGCTCGCGGTATCGGTGGCCGAAAAGCTAAACGCTGAAATCGTGTCGGTGGATTCCGCGATGGTTTACCGCGGGATGGATATTGGAACAGCGAAACCATCGTGTGCGACACGCCGGCGTGTGCCACATACGTTGATCGACATACGCGACCCTTGGGTGGATTATTCAGCTGCTGAGTTTCGTGCAGACGCATTATCGGAAATCGACCGAATCCATGCGGCCGGGCGACCGGCGCTACTGGTCGGTGGCACTTCACTCTATTTTCGTGCGTTGGAGTTTGGGTTAAGCGATCTACCCAGTCGCGATGAAGCGGTGCGCGCAGAGATTCGTTCCGAAGCCGAAACGGTCGGTTGGCAGGCGTTGCACGCGCGTTTGGCACACTTCGATCCGATACGAGCCAACGAAATTCATCCCAACGACCGCCAGCGTATTGAACGAGCATTGGAGATTGTTCGTGTTACTGGCCGCCCACCGAGTGCTCAACGCGCAACAGGCCAGGGTGAGTCCATCTTGGGGAACCGATGTTGCAAGATTGTTGTCGCACCGGACAGCCGTGCTGAGCTTCATACTCGGATCGAACAGCGTTTCACCGAAATGTTGGCAAGCGGTTTTCTCGAGGAGGTTGAAACACTGGTTCAGAACCCGAACTTATCAATCAATAATGCAGCAGCTCGAGCGGTCGGGTATCGACAACTCTGGCCGGTCGTGCTGGGTGAAATAAGTCTCGATGATGGTGTGTATGGCGCCAAGAAAGCGACGCGTCAACTGGCCAAGCGCCAACTGACCTGGTTGCGTCGTCAAGCCGATACGGACTGGTTGATCAGTGGCCGCGCGAGCAATCGTGATCAAATATTATCAACGATTGATCGTTTTTTTTGACCTGATCGGGAGCGGCCGCAACGGGCCGGTATCATTAGGAAAAATAAGCTTTTATAGGAGTTGCAGCATGGCGAAAGGCCAGTCCCTACAAGAACCATTTTTGAACACCTTGCGTAAAGAACGCGTTCAGGTGTCGATCTATCTAGTCAACGGCATCAAGCTACAGGGACAGATTGACTCATTCGACTCGTTCGTCGTGCTGTTACGAAACGCAGTCAGCCAAATGGTCTATAAACACGCCATTTCGACTATCGTGCCCGCACGCAACGTTCGTATTGACAAGGTCGACGATGATGAAGCGGTCGAGGATATGTCAGTTGAAGATGAGTCGATGTAAATTGACCGCGGACCGGTCGCTGCGGCGTGTTTGAACGTCCGGCGATCGGGCAGACCGCTGTTATCGTTCATGTCGCCTTCGGCGAGCGTGACTACAGCGAGGCTGATCGCGAGTTCCGCGAACTTGTTCGTTCGGCCGATGCCGATGTAAAAGCGCATATCGGCGGTAGTCGTTTGTCGCCGGACCCGCGTTATTTCGTTGGTGGCGGCAAAGCCGATGATATCGCGGCCGCAATCACCGACAACAACGCCGCACTGGCGGTCTTTAACCACGACCTGTCGCCGAGTCAGGAGCGTAACCTCGAAAAACGTTTGGGGGCCCGAGTGCTCGATCGAGCCGGCCTCATTCTTGATATCTTTTCGCGGCGAGCGCGCTCGCACGAGGGCAAACTTCAAGTCGAGCTGGCCCAGCTGCGGCATTTGGCGACGCGGCTGGTGCGAGGCTGGTCGCATCTCGAGCGCCAACGCGGCGGTATCGGACTCCGTGGCCCAGGCGAAACGCAGCTAGAAGTCGACCGTCGATTGGTCGATGATCGTATTGCGCTTTTGCAAAAACGCCTACGCAAAGTTGCCGTACAGCGCGATCAGAGTGCGTCGGCGCGTCGGCATGTCAGCAACCCGCTGGTGTCGATGGTGGGCTATACCAACGCCGGCAAATCGACACTGTTCAATATGCTGACCGATACGAGCGCGTATACGGCGGATAAACTATTCGCCACGCTCGATCCAACGTTACGTCGTATGTCGGTCGACGTCGGCGATCCTTTGATTGTCAGCGATACGGTGGGCTTTATACGCGACCTGCCACATGAATTGATCGCGGCATTTCGGGCCACCCTGGAACAGACGCGTGACGCCGATTTGCTATTGCATGTCGTCGACGTGTCCAATCCGGAACAGCGCGATCAGATGCGCGAAGTCGAAACCGTGCTGACTGAGATCGGTGCCGGTCAGTTGCCAGTCATGGCGGTCTACAACAAAATCGATCAATTAGCCGAATGCGAGCCACGTGTCGAAGTCGACACCGATGGTCATCCAGTGCGAGCTTTTGTATCGGCAGAAACCGGCGAGGGCGTCGCAGCATTGCGCGAAGCGTTGGGTCAGCGTTGTCGACCCGACATCAGGCGTGAGCGTCTCGAGATACCGGCTGCGGCTGGCCGACTGCGAGCTGACATTTATGAGTTGGGCCAAGTGACCGAAGAGACAGGAACGGCCAATGGCAATCTGATCCTGGATGTTACGGCCTCGATCGGTGATCTCGAAGCCGCAGCATCACGAGCCGGCTGGTCGTTGTCGCAGCTAAGAGACGCCGATGATCAGTTGACGAGCGTGGATAATGCCGCAGGATGAAGTTCGTCAGCGCAGCATGAAGCATGCCGGCGGACACAATATTCGACAGGGCCAAGGTCGACCGCTAGAATTGCGGCGCATGTATGGTCAGAGTGACGTTTAATGGCGTGGAATGAGCCTGGAGGCGGAGGTAATAAGAATCCTTGGTCTGGCGGTGGGAACAACAAGAACAATAGCGGCCCGCCCGACCTAGACGAACTCTGGCGACGGCTCCGAGCCAAGCTAACGGGCGGCGCAAATGGTGACCGCGGCAGCGGTGGTAACGGCGGTTCTTCCGGCGTTAGTGGTGCATTGCTTGGCGCCATCATCGCCGTAATCATTGTCGTCTGGCTGTTAACGGGACTGTATGTCGTGCAGCCGGGTGAAAAGGGCGTTGTGCTTCGCTTCGGGGAATATACACATACGTCGGCGCCGGGCTGGCACTGGCGTGTCCCGTATCCTGTTGACAGTGTTTACAAAGTGGATACGCAGAAGGTTCGCAGCGCCAGCAAGCGCGCGGTGATGCTGACCACGCACGAAAACTACGTCGACGTCAAAGTCGCTGTTCAATATCGCGTTTCGAACGCGATGCACTACTTATTCCGGCTGCGCGAACCCGATATGACGGTGCTGCACGTGTTGCGCGCGGCGGTCCGTTCAGTGGTCGGAAATAGCAGCATGAATGAGGTTATTCAGGAAGGCGTCGACGTCCAAAGCCTGAAACAGGAAGCCGATAAGAAAGTCGACCTGAAAAAGGAAAAGCAATCGAGCGAGCCGCAAGAGTCGCCGATGGCTAATCTGGACGACGAGCTCGTGAGTAAAATCAAGGCGCAGCTCAAGCAGCAGCCGAAGATTACCAACCGATCGCGGGCAACTCTGCATACCAACATCAAGAAATTAATGCAGTATCGGCTCGATCAATACGAGGCCGGTATTGAGATTATGAGCGTTAACGTGAAGTACGCTCAGCCGCCAGAGCCGGTGCAAAACGCATTTGAAGAGGCAATCAAGGCGCGCGAGCAGAAAGTCAACAAGAAAAACACGGCGCGCGCTTACGCCCGCGCCCTTGTCGCGAGAGCGCAGGGCGAGAAAGCCCAGACCGTGGCCAAGGCCAAGGCGTATAAACAGCGCACAGTGGCACGTTCCGAAGGTCAGGCAGCGCGTTTTGCGAAGCTCGAATCTCAGTACGAAAATGCGCCGAACGTCACGCGTGACCGGCTCTATCTGCAAACCATGAGCAAAGTGCTGGGCAACAGTCACGTGATTCTCAATTCCGGCGGTCAAGGATCGATGAATTATCTACCGCTGGAACAAGTGCTCTCGGAAAAGACTGAAGCAGCAAAGCGTCAGCAGTCCTCGGATAATGAATCGGGTAGCCAGAATATGGCGGAGCCTGGTGACAGTCCCGCGCTGCCCGAGCCGATGACGAACGGTGACCATGGTTCATCGAATACGAATGCGTCGTCAGGTAATAACGGGCAGCAGACGAATCAATCGTCCGATAATAGTCTTCGAAACCGGAACCGCAATCGATGACGGGTAAACAGATCGCTGGCTTGGTCATCGCGGTAATCGCGGTGGTCGTTGCCTATAATTCGTATTTCGTAGTTACACCGCGCGAGCGCATCGTGCTGGTACAGATGGGCGACATCGTTGGCTCGAATTACCCGCCCGGATTGCACTTCAAGGTGCCTTTCATTCAGCAAGAGCATAACTTCGATCGGCGGATCCGGGCTCTGACCGGCAACATCGATCGTGTGCTGACCGCAGAAAGCAAGAACCTTGCTGTTAAATATTATGTGAAATGGCGCATCAATGACACGGTCGACTATTATCTGTCGACACACGGCAGTGCGCAGCGTGCCCAGGGGCTGCTCTCCGATCTGGTCAAAAACGATCTGCTGGCCGCGTTCTCAAAACGAACCATCGAGCAGGCGGTTGGCAATCAGCGTGATCAGATTCTCGCCGCGGTTGCCGTTCAAGTGAATAAGGATGCCAAGCAATACGGCATGCATGTGGCTGATGTTCGCATCATGAAATTGAACTTGCCGGAGCAAGTCAGCAAGTCGGTATACAAACGCATGCGGTCCAAACGCGAAGAGGTCATCAAGGCACTGCGTGCTGAAGGTGATGCCGCGGGTAAGGAAATTCGCTCGGATGCGCGGCGTGCGCGGACCGAGATTCTGGCCAAAGCTTATCGCAAGGCGGAAAAGCTGAAAGGCGCGGGCGATGCCAAGGCTGCTCGTATATACGCCAAGGCTTATAAGCAGAATCCGGAGTTCTATACCTTCTATCGGAGCCTGCAGCTCTATCGAAACAATATTGGATCGGGCGATCTTCTGCTGCTCAAGCCGAACGGAAAGCTGTTCCAGTTTTTCAATCCGCTGTCGCGTGACTCCGAAATGGGCAAATCGTCAAACGCGGCCAAGTCTAAGTCGAATAGCTCCTGATCTAACGTGGCTTGGGCCGACCTTTTTCGGGCGTTAGCGCTCGTTTGTGTCATCGAAGGATTGATGCCATTCCTGGCCCCCGATCGGTGGCGTAATACGTTGGCGCAGTTGACCGAAGTCGACCCACGGCAGATACGCGTTTTCGGCGGCGCACTGGTTATGGTTGGGCTGGTCGCGTTACAGCTCATCGCATAGCACCACTAAGGACCGAGGAAACACGCATGGCCGAGTCTCTCGATCTCTCGCAGGTCTCGTTCGAGCGGCTGTTGTTGCCGGAGGGCGTGCCTGAGACGTTGCCGCCGACATCGTGGCAATTAGAATGCGCGCGGCGTGATCTGCTCGATCTATATTGGCGTTGGGGGTTTGATCTCGTACGGCCGCCGCTGATCGAGTATCTCGACTCGCTTCTGACCGGCGCTGGTGCCGACCTTGATCTTCAGACGTTCAAGCTGACTGATCAGGTCAATGGTCGGACGCTCGGCGTGCGCTCGGATATGACGACGCAGATCGCCCGCATCGACGCCCAGCGATTCGCTACGACCGGTTCGGCACGCTACTGTTACATCGGCAGCGTCCTGCATACACGGACTGAAGAGCCGGGTGGTTCTCGCGCACCGCTGCAGATCGGTGCCGAGAAATTTGGTGACGCCAGTCTGTCAGCTGACGTCGAAATTCTGTCGTTGATGCTTGAATCGCTGCGGCTGATGGGCATCGTCGGTGTCGGCATCGATTTAGGTCATGTTCAAGTGTATCGACGGCTGGTCGAGCGCGCCAAACTGGATGTGCACACTGAAGCGCGGCTGTTCGACATCGTCCAACGAAAATCGCGCCCCGATCTCGATGCATTGGTGAGCGAAGGCGTACTCGACACACGAACGCATGCGCGTTTCGCCGCGGTCATCGATCTTAATGGCGATAGCGAGACACTGGCGCGGGCGCGGCAGGTCATCGGTGGGATCGACAATGCGATCGATGCGGCAATCGAGGAACTGGCATCGATAGTCGGGGCGATTCAACGCCGCTATCCCGAGCGCGCCATTTTCATCGATTTTGCCGAACTGCGCGGTTATCGTTACAAGACGGGGCTGTTATTTGCTGCGTTCGCCCCAGGCCACGGTCGGGAACTGGCACGCGGCGGTCGCTACGACAACGTCGGCGAAGCATTTGGCCATGGACGGCCTGCTACCGGCTTCTCAGCGGATCTCAACGTTCTCGCGGCATTGGGCGAGATAAACATTGAAACGACCGCGACAACGATAGTGGCGCCGATGCTTGAGGACGAAGCGTTGGATGCCGAGATTGCCCGGCTGCGTAACGCAGGGTGGCGCGTCGTAGTCGATAGCGATGATTCAGCTGACCCGGGTCGGCCGGACGAAAACTGCGCATACAGATTGGTGTATAGCGATGACGACACATGGCAATTGGCGCCAATAACTGGAGTTGGAGAATAAGATCATGAGCCGGCGCATTGTGGTTATCGGAAGCCAATGGGGCGACGAAGGTAAGGGTAAGATCGCCGACATGCTGACTGGGCGTGCCCGGCATGTGGTGCGTTTTCAGGGCGGGCACAACGCCGGTCATACGCTGGTCATCGACGGCCAGACCACGGTTTTACGCCTGATTCCGTCGGGTATTTTGCACGCCGGTACGACCAATCACATCGCCAATGGTGTGGTCGTGTCGCCGAGTGCGCTCGCGGCCGAGCGTGCCGAGTTGGAAGCACGCGACGTACCGGTTGCCGACCGACTGCGGATCAGCTCGGAATGTTCGCTTATCCTGCCGAGTCATGTGTCACTTGACGCTGCCCGCGAATCCGGCGCTCGGCAAGCTGCGCTCGGTACGACCGGGCGTGGCATCGGCCCCGCTTACGAAGACAAGGTGGCCCGACGCGGATTGCGGGTTGGCGACCTGTTCAATCCATCCAGGTTACGCGAGCGCTTGGAGGTCGCGCTGGATTACCACAACTTCGTGCTGACACAGTATTATCAAGTCGATGCCGTCGATTACCAGCAAACCTGCGACGACCTGCTGGCACATGCGGAGGCCCTCAAACCGATCACGACCGATGTAACCAACGCGCTCAGAGGCGCGTGCATGGCTGGCGACTCGATTCTATTCGAGGGTGCCCAAGGGGCGTTACTCGATATTGATCACGGCACTTATCCCTTCGTGACGTCGTCGAATACAATCGCTGGCGGGGCGTCGACTGGAACCGGTGTGGGTCCGGGCTATATCGATGATGTCATCGGCGTCGTCAAAGCTTATACAACCCGCGTCGGCGGCGGACCATTCCCGACCGAGCAAGACAACGCGACCGGTCGGCATCTCGCCGAACGCGGTAACGAATTCGGTTCTGTTACCGGTCGGCCGAGGCGTTGCGGTTGGTTCGATGCCGCCGCATTACGGCGAAGTGCGTTCAACAATGGCTTGTCCAGCCTAGGTGTCACCAAGCTCGACGTGCTGGACAAGCTCGAGTCTATCCGAGTTTGTATTGGCTATCAGCTGGACGGTCAGAGACTGGATTTCGCGCCAGCCGGGGCCGATGTGCTGGCACGCTGCGAGCCAATCTACGAAGATTTGCCAGGTTGGCAGTCGGACACATCCGGTGTGCGAGAACTTGCCGAACTACCGCCCAACGCGCGGGCCTATCTGGACCGCTTGGCCGAACTGGTGGACACACCGATCGATATTGTATCGACGGGCGCGGATCGTACCGACGCAATCGTTTGTCGCGATCCGTTCGGCTAAGCGGTCGAGCGAGTTCGTGGTTGTAGGCCAATATCACGTCTACTGAGCTACGCTTGATTTAAAACAGACGCGCGCCAAGGATTGGCTTTATCAGGATTCGTCGCCATATTTACGACATACGTAAAGAGGGGGCCTTATGAATATTGTCAAGACGACGTTTTTGCTTACCGGCCTTACAGTGTTGCTGGTGCTTATCGGCAGTGCACTTGGCGGCACCGCCGGCATGGTTCTCGCGTTGGTCGTGGCCGGTGCGATGAATCTCGGTAGCTACTGGTTTTCCGACCGGATGGTACTGCGAATGAACGACGCGCGTGCGGTTGATCGCGACAGCGCGCCCAAACTCTATCGCTTGGTCGAAGAGCTCGTGCAGAACGCGGGACTGCCGATGCCCGCGGTTTATATCGTGGACGCCGAAGCGCCGAACGCGTTTGCTACCGGCCGCAATCCGGAACACGCGGCCGTGGCGGTAACGACTGGGTTGCTGCGAACCATGAGCCGTGAAGAAATGAAAGGAGTGCTGGCCCACGAACTGGCTCACGTTCGCCATCGTGACACGTTGATTAGCGCACTGGCTGCAACGATCGCTGGTGCGGTTGCCATGATCGCCAATATCGCCCAATTCGCGATGTTGTTCGGTGGCATGCGCGGCGAGGACGACGAAGGGCCGGGCGGTATGATCGGGAGTCTGCTCCTTTTGATCGTCGCGCCCATCGCGGCATCGCTTATCCAACTGGCAATTTCACGCTCGCGCGAGTTTGGTGCGGACGCGGGCGGTGCTGAGATCGCTGGCAGTCCCGACGGTCTGGCCAGTGCACTCGCGAAATTGGAATCGGCCAATCGCCAACAACCAGTTCAAAGTGCTGAGAAAAATCCGGCGACGGCTCATCTGTTTATCGTCAACCCGCTTAGCGCTAAAGGGTTTAGCAAATTATTCGCCACGCATCCATCGACCGAGGAGCGAATCGCCCGCCTACACAAGATGGGGCAATCGTACATGCGGGTATAATCACTCGCCGTGGGCCGTTGGTGGATTGATTGGTACCAACGGATCGCCTTCCGGACACGGTGGTGCGCCCAATGCTGGATTCATATGCGTGCCGGCCAGAATATCCGGTATTGGTTGGGTTCGACGCGGGCGTTAATATCGGCTTGATGTAGTAGCGGCTCGTTCTGCCGTCGGCGCCGACGCCAAGCAAGTAAAATCGAGGCGCTTGACCGGGGTGGATGGAATTTTGATCGACCGTCGAAAGGTTGCTTCTGGTTCGCCCGGTATCTGACTTATTCCATAACTGGACATATGATGGAAACGCCAAGAATCGTTGTGGTCGGCGGTGGCGCCGGCGGTCTCGAGCTGGCTTCGCGGCTGGGGAAACGGCTGGGTCGCCGGGACAAGGCCCAGATTACGTTGGTCGACCGTGATTCGACCCATATCTGGAAGCCGCTGCTCCACGAAGTCGCCACCGGCGTGCTCGACCAGAGTTTGGATGAAACAGCGTATCAAGGCCATGGCGCCCAACACGGTTACGATTACCAACTGGGCACATTGACCGGTATTGATCGTACGGCCCGCGAAGTCGAACTGGCATCGCTACACGACGACGACGGCAATGAATTACTCAGTGAGCGTCGGCTTGGCTATGACTATCTCGTGCTCGCATTGGGCAGTATATCCAATGACTTTGGAACGCCCGGCGTCGCCGACCACTGCTATTTTCTAGACAGCGCGTCTCAGGCCGAAGCCTTTCGACGTGCCATGCTCAACACCTTCCTGCGCTATGGAGACGGCGAGGGCAGTGAGCGACCTTGCTTATCGATCGCGATCGTCGGGGGTGGCGCTACGGGCGTCGAACTTTCGGCTGAACTGCTCGGTGCGACCGAAATGCTGAAAAGCTACGGCTATTCGGGGATTGGCCGCGATCAACTCCAGGTCCATCTGATCGAAGCTGCGCCGCGTCTGCTGCCAGCATTGCCAGCACGTATCGGCCATGCCGTTCACCGACAACTGGAAAAAATGGGGATCCAAATTCACCTGGAAACGAAGATCACCCAGGCGGATGCACATGGTTTTAATACCGCGGATGAGCAGCGCATCGACGCGGATTTGACGGTCTGGGCCGCCGGGGTGCGTGGCGCCGACGTGTTGGCGAATCTAGGCTTGTCGACCGCAGCGAATAATCGAATCGATGTGCACCAGACGCTTCAGAGCGTGGACGACGAGCGTATTTTCGCCATCGGAGATTGTGCCGCCTGTCCGCAAGGCAATGACAGGATGGTGCCACCAAGGGCTCAGGCCGCGCACCAGATGGCTGATACGCTCTACGGCAATCTGCGTGCGGCTATTGCTGATAAGCCATTGAAGTTATTTCACTATCGCGATTTGGGATCGCTTATTTCACTATCTCATTTCGATGCTGTGGGCAACTTGATGACATCGGCCACGAAAGGCCATTTGTTCATCGAAGGGCGTCTAGCCAAACTCTTTTACGTCTCGCTTTATCGGATGCACCAGCGGGCGATTCACGGCACGTTCAACACATTGTTGAAAGTCGTAGTTGACCGGCTTAACCGTGTCCTGCGGCCGAATCTCAAGCTCCATTGATAAGGTTGTTCCTCAAGCTTCGAGGCTCCATGTCTCAACTTGGAAGTGACAATCCCATTTGGTGGCCGATCATGACTCTTGAGTGCTTGCCCATAATCGATCCTTAGTAAAGCCCCTGCTTCAAGGCGGACTCCTCTAGCTCACGTTTCGATAAACCAAGCTGCGCTGGATGCACGTATACAAAAAATAGTCGTTATCGGCAGGATGCAAGGCTCGCCCCATGGAAGCCGTGGCTCTAGATTGGGTGCCAAACGGGCGATTCGCGCCCAGCGTCACTTGGTTTGCATATGCCACTGATGCGCCGCTCATGAACGCGACTCCACATCAGGAATAGCGATCAATGGTCAATTCGTCGCGATTTCATTGATTGTTGAACTGTGACTGTACGTAGATCACAGGGATAGTTCATACCCGTGGCTTCGTCGCCTTGATGGCATGGAACTCCTCGTTCGCAGCGCGGCGAATCCCCTTTCGAGGCATTCTGTGGAATGCAAGATATGTACACGCCCGGGCCACTTCGGCGATGGACGCAGTGCTGTCTCTGGTATCTGCCGGAAGCGGGGGCTGCGTGTTTTCCCAAGTAGGAGTGGTTTTCGTGGAAACCAGATCACCTATAACCCGTTATCGGGATTGGACCCGTCAAACTGGTAGGGGAATAACTGGTCCGGCGCGCTTAAGTGGAAGGCGGTCAATCATTAAAGCCGCTATCCCTATTGGATAACGATGGTGATTGGCAACGGTTTCTAACCGAGCTCGCGAGCCTCATCGCTTGCTTAGAGGCGCGATTTATACACATAAAAAAGCCCGGACGCGCGGACGCGCCCGGGCTTTGTCGAAACGGTATATGGCCTTACTGGTTAGGGCCGTCGGTTACCGTGATTTCGACGCGGCGGTTCTTAGCACGACCCGCCTTGGTTTTATTAGTGGTTACCGGGTTTTTCTCACCGTGGCCTTTGGCGCCGGTGATCCGGGATCCGCTAATTTGGTGGTTAAGCAGATAGCTCTTCACGGAGTCGGTACGACGCTGCGATAGCCCCAGGTTATAGCTCTGTGGGCCGACGCTGTCGGTATAGCCGTCTAGACGGAAATCGACTTCCGGTGATTGCTGTAGTGCGCTGACCACGTTCTGCAGCCGACGGTTCGCTTGATCCGTCAGGCTCGAGTTGTCGAACCGGAAGGTTACGCCCTTGAGTTCGACTGGTTCCGGCTTGGTCTGCTTGATTTGACAGCCCTTGGCGTTGACTTCAGCGCCGGGTGCAGTGTCCGGGCACTGATCATTTTTGTTCAGCACGCCGTCGTTGTCACTGTCTTTCGGCTGCGGCTCGGGGGCCGGTTCGGTGCTGGTCGCTTGCGGTGCTGCACCGAGTGGGATTTGCAGACCCAACGACAAGATGTTGTCGCCGAATTTAGCATCGCTTAAGTGCTGACCCATCGTGTTAGATGAGCTGTTGACGTCGGTGTAGCGATAGCGCCACTCGGCCCGCACTTTGATGCCGTAATCCGTGATCGGGTACACATAGCCAATACCGGCATCCAGATACCGGGTGAACTCACGATTCGACGATTGCGTCTCTAGGTTGCCGTTGCTGCTGCCCTCGGGCGTGTTAACGCCGTGCTGGCCGAACGAGGCACCCAACAGCCCGTAGATCGGGAAGGTGTTGCGTGCGGGGAACAACATGGCATCGACACCAACGCCCCAGATCGAGCCTTTCCCGGTTTTGTGGTTGCCATCTAGTGCAGTGCCACTATTGCGGACTTTAGCGGTCTGGCTTGGATTGAAGTAGAAACCGTAAAGTTCCAGGTTCAACCATTTGTTGATTGGCTTACCAAGTGCCAGCGTGCCCCCGGGAACATTATCCCGCTCGAGCTTGCCATCGGGGTTATGGGTGATTGTGTCATCATCGAAAAAGCCGTAACTGACCATGGGCGCAATGTAGACACGCTTGTCCATCGGCTTATCAGCGTTAGCGGCAAACGCACCGCCTGATAGCGCCAGACTGATGGTGCCGGCCACACTGGCCGCCATGACTCGCTTGGTATTCATTTCTTCTCCTCTTACTCGTGGGTCGCCGCGGCATACGCCGCATAACTTATTAGTTATAATTTTCGCATAGCGTATCAGACCTTCGTCTGATGCCACCATAGCCTACCCAAATTTTTTCGCTTCAGCTTTGCTGTTGGCAGCTAAACGGTGACCCATGGCCGAAGAAAACACGCGTACGTCACGAATCGATACGCTGCGCGTTCGACTAGACAAACTCTGGGGGTATCTTTGACGTTGCTGACAAGCAGGACCGGTTAACCGAAATAGAAGCCGAACTCGCGCGCGGCGAGATTTGGGCCGATTCACCAGGGCGGGCGCAGCAGTTCGAGCGTGAGCGCGCGCAGTTGGCTGGGACGGTCGAGCCGCTCAAGCGCGCGTCGGCCACGCTCGATGATTGCGCCGAGTTGATTGAACTCGCAGCAACTGAAGCGGCTGGCGATGTGCTGGCCGATGTCGATGAATCACTGGCTGGCGTGGAAACAACGATCGAAGATCTGGAACTACGCCAGATGTTTTCGGGCGAGGCCGACGAATCGAATGCGTTTGTCGAGATCCAAGGCGGGTCTGGCGGCACAGAAGCCCAAGACTGGGCTGAAATGTTACTCCGGATGTATCTGCGTTGGTGCGAACACCGCGGTTTCGAGACCGAGATCACCGAATATTCGCCCGGCGATGTGGCTGGCATAAAAAGTGCGACATTTGCGGTGCGCGGCGACCATGCCTACGGTTGGCTGCGCACGGAGACTGGTGTCCACCGGCTTGTGCGCAAATCGCCGTTCGATTCGGGGGCACGCCGACATACATCGTTTGCGGCTGTGTTCGTGTCGCCAGAGATTGATGACTCGGTCGCCATCGAAATCGACCCATCCGAGCTTAGAACGGATGTCTATCGTGCTAGTGGCGCGGGTGGTCAGCATGTCAATCGCACCGAGTCGGCCGTGCGCATAACCCATGAGCCGACTGGCACCGTGGTGCAATGTCAGGCGAGTCGCTCACAACATAGCAATCGGGCGACGGCCATGACGCAGCTACGTGCCAAGCTTTACGAACGTGAAATGGCACGCCGCCGCGCCGAAGCCGAGGCAACCGAGGCCAACAAGGACGATATCGGCTGGGGCAGCCAGATCCGCTCCTACGTTCTGGATGCGGGGCGTATCAAGGATGTGCGCACCGGTGTTGAAGTTGGCAACACACAGAAAGTGCTCGATGGCGACTTGGATGAATTCATCGCCGCCGCGCTCAAACAGGGATATTGAACAACAATGGTTGGAATGAGGTCGATTAATGAGCGATAACGCCGAGCAGACCGGCGGCGACGATACGTTGGTGGCCCAGCGCAAGGAAAAGCTTGCATCGTTGCGGGCGTCGGGCCGGGTTTTCGGTAATGATTTCCGACCAAGTGCGCTAGCGGATACGCTGCAACGCGAGAATGCGGATTGCGACGGCGAGGCGCTGGACGCGCGCGGCGAGCATGTGGCCGTGGCCGGCCGCGTCTTGGCGCGTCGTGTCATGGGGCGTCTCAGTTTCGCCACGCTTCAGGATCGAAGTGGCAAGATCCAATTGATGGTCATGCGCGATGCACTAGGCGATGACGCGTACCAGGCGTTCAAATCGCTTGATATCGGCGACATTCTTGGCGTTGAAGGTACGTTGACCCGCACGAACAAAGGTGAGTTATCGGTCCGCGCGGACCGGGTCGAGCTGCTGACCAAATCACTGCGGCCATTGCCCGAGAAATGGCACGGTTTAACCGACCGCGAAGCTCGCTACCGGCAACGCTACGTCGACCTCATCATGAATCCGGATGTTCGCTCGGTGTTTGCCGCACGGAGTGCGTTGATCCATCGACTACGTAGTTTTTTCGTCGAACGCGATTTCCTCGAAGTCGAAACCCCGATGCTCCAGGCCATTCCCGGCGGAGCCGCGGCCCGGCCATTTGTGACGCATTACAACGCGCTTGAGCATGATTTCTACTTGCGCGTGGCACCGGAGCTTTATCTCAAGCGCCTTGTTGTCGGCGGTCTCGAGCGTGTGTTCGAAGTCAACCGCAATTTTCGCAATGAAGGTTTGTCGACTCGGCATAACCCCGAGTTCACGATGCTGGAGTTCTATCAGGCCTATGCCGACTATGCCGACCTGATGGATTTGATCGAAAGTCTACTCGGCGACTTGTCGCAACTGATTCGCGATACGCATGCCTCAGCACGCACCGACGAGGCGGTCGATTTGGGCCGTGACTTCGAACGGTTGACGATGACTGAGGCCGTGGCTCGATACGCGCCGGGTGCGGCGGCAACCGACTTGACCGATCAGGCGTCGCTCGCCCGCTTGGCCGGTTCGCTGGGTATCGACGGCGAAACGCATTGGGACCGCGGCCAATGGCTCACGGCGGTGTTCGAGTCCGCTGTCGAGTCGAAATTGGAAGCGCCCACGTTTATCACCGATTACCCGGCCAGCGTGTCGCCGCTGGCGCGCCGGCGTGACGACGATCCGGAAATCGCTGAACGTTTTGAGCTATTCGTCGCCGGTCGCGAGATTGCCAATGGCTTTTCGGAATTGAACGACGCCGAAGACCAGGCTGAGCGCTTCCGTGCCCAAGCTGCATCCAAAGCCGGCGGGGACGATGAGGCTATGTATTACGATGCCGATTATGTCGAGGCATTGGAATACGGCCTACCGCCGACCGCTGGCGCGGGGATCGGCATCGACCGGCTTTTGATGCTGTTGACCGGCCAAGGCTCGATCCGGGACGTATTGCTATTTCCGCAGTTACGCCCCGAGAAGTAGCTGGTTGCGGAACGATTCAGGCGGGGCGCACGTCGGCCGGCGTCGCATAAGGGAGTGCCAACGGGGTGAGTTCGGTGTCGCCGATGGCCAGGCTCGGCGCGTCAACCGCGCCGGTCTTGAGAACCGCCAACAGGCGACCTTCGGTGGACTCGGCGCCGGGTAGGCCGGCCACGCGCACCACGGTGCCGCGCACCTTGCCGTCAGCGTTGGTCACCTCATCACCAGCGTTCGGGCGTGTGCCGCGCCAGCTCAGACGAAAAATACGTTGAGTCAGTCGGCCACGGTTTTGTAGCCGAGCGATAACTTCTTGTCCCGGGAAACAGCCTTTGTCGAAATCCAGTGCGCCGAGCCAGTGCAGGTTGAGCATCTGCGATACGAACATGGCGCGGGTTGCGGTGGTAATTATGGGCACGCCGGCATCGACACGTGCCAACTGAAACCAGTCGGTGGCCGTCGAAAAGGCCTCGGTTAGCTCATGCTCGGATTCATGCGGCGACAACACCAATGCCAATGGTGAGTGATCCGTTGTCGCCAACCCAAGCACCACCCAGTTCGATGCAGCGCGCTGCGTACCGGCCGGAGGTGCGTCGCTGTGCATGTGTGCGGTCACCCGATGGCTGGCACGTAAATCCGTGATCTCAACTCGGGCACGCAGTACGAACATTCGCAGGCGCTGAATCAGCCCGTCGAGCAGATCGGTGCTAGAAAATAGGTGGAAGCCGCCGTCGAAAGGTGCGACGTAGAATAGGGCGATTGTGTTGCCCTGTGCGTCGCACCAGCCTGCAAAGCCAAATGTCTCGGTGCTCATGGTCGAGACATTGACGGTTAGCTGGGCGTCGAGGAAATCGACGGCGTCTGCGCCCGTGATGCGCAATGCGCCAAGCTCTGGGTTATCGATCGCGTGGTCGGTCATTTCTACATTCCGTTGTATAATGCAGCATATCTTAACGAGGTCGCCAAGCAGACGTCGGCGTATAGATTGTCACACCGGCGGGGCAGGTCTAGACTGCGCACATGGATAAGCCAAGTTCCGAATCGCCAGCCACATCCGAGTCCGCCGCCGAGGATAACGAGTCGGCGGCGAACAGCGAAGGTGACGCGTCCAACCAATGGTCGGCCGAGCGTCCTGCTGAATACGGTGGTCGGCGCGGTTTGGATCCGGTCCGCTACGGCGATTGGGAAAAAAACGGGCGCTGTATCGATTTTTAATGTCGACTGCAACTGAGGATAAAGTCATTGGCAGTGGCGTCCAGCCTCTTTTGACACCGTGTAACAACAGCGAATAACACCATGGCCCGACCCGCGAACGCACCGCTTTCTCCGCATCTTCAGATCTATCGCTGGCCGATATCGATGTTTACGTCGATCGCCCACCGGGCATCGGGCATCGTGTTGTCCGTCGGCACCGTCTTTCTGGCGGTCTGGCTCGTATCTGCAGCCATGGGGCCGGCCGCTTTTGCCGACATCAATGGCATTGCGGCAGCTTGGTACGGCCAGCTGTTGATGGTTGGCTGGTCGTTCGCGCTGTTCTATCACCTGTGCAATGGCGTGCGGCATTTGGTTTGGGATACTGGCATCGGGTTACGGCTGAGCGACGCTCGTATCACCGGCTATGTCGCGATCGCCGTGGCTGCCGGATTAACCATCATCACCTGGGTTTTTGCGCTGGCGCTTTAAGCGTCGGCCCAACAGACACGGATCCGATATGACCAATACGACACAATCGCCGCTGGCCGGCGCACGCGGGCTCGGTAGTGCCAAAACGGGTGTTACACACTGGTGGATGCAGCGAGTCACGGCTGTTGCCCTGGTGCCGTTGACGCTCTGGTTCGTGGCCAGTCTTGCTGCCCATCTGGGCGCCGACTACGCCAGCGTAATGAACTGGTTGACGTCGCCGCTTTCCGCCACGTTGATGATGATCTATCTAGCCGCGATCTTTTACCACGCTCAACTTGGCTTGCAGGTTATCGTCGAGGACTACGTCCACACCGAATTCGTAAAATTCGCCCTCATTATCGGCCTGCAATTCGCCAACACGCTACTGGGCGTGGCGTCGATCGTGTCGGTGTTTATTCTTCTCACGGGCTGACTTTTTGCCATGAACGACCAATACGAAATTATCGATCATCAACACGACGTCGTCGTCGTGGGTGCCGGTGGCGCCGGCCTGCGCGCCGTGCGCGGTCTGGCCGATGCAGGTTTGAGTACAGCCTGTGTGACCAAGGTTTTCCCAACGCGGAGCCATACGGTGGCGGCCCAGGGGGGTATTGCCTCGGCACTCGGCAACATGGGCGAAGACGATTGGCGTTGGCACGCCTACGACACGGTCAAAGGCAGCGACTGGCTGGGCGACCAAGACGCGATCGAACATCTAACCAAGGAAGCGATCCCATCGATCGTGGAGCTGGAACACGATGGTGTGCCGTTCTCGCGACTGGATAACGGCAAGATTTACCAGCGGCCGTTCGGCGGCATGACCACCCACTATGGCCAGGGTCAGGCCGAGCGGACCTGCGCCGCGGCCGACCGAACCGGCCATGCGTTATTGCATACGCTCTATCAACAGTCGCTCAAGGCCCGTGCTGAATTCTTTGTCGAGTTTTTCGCGACCGATCTGCTGACTACCGAAGATGGCGAGATCAAAGGCGTTCTCGCTTGGGATTTGCAGGGTGGCCGGCTTCATCGATTCCGTGGCCATCAAGTGATTCTGGCAACTGGCGGCTATGGTCGAGCCTATTTTTCCTGCACTTCGGCGCATACTTGCACCGGCGACGGCATGGGCATGGCCCTTCGAGCCGGCGTGCCGTTGCAGGATCCCGAGTTCGTGCAGTTCCATCCAACAGGTGTTTACGGTGCGGGTTGCCTCATCACCGAAGGCGCACGCGGCGAGGGTGGTTATCTGACCAATGGCAACGGTGAGCGTTTCATGGAACGTTACGCGCCGAACGCCAAGGATCTAGCCTCCCGAGATGTCGTTAGCCGTGCCATGACGGTCGAGATCAACGAAGGTCGTGGGGTCGGCGAAAACGCCGACCACATCATGCTGCATCTCGAGCATCTAGGCCCCGAAGTGTTGCACGAGCGTCTGCCGGGTATTACCGAGACTGCTGAAATCTTTTCTGGTGTCGATGCAACCAAGGATCCCATTCCGGTGCTGCCAACCGTGCATTACTGCATGGGTGGTATTCCGACCAATCCTTTCGGTGAAGTCGTAACCAAGGACGGTGACGACCCGGACAGCCTCGTGCCTGGCTTAATGGCCGTGGGTGAAACCGCTTGTGTATCAGTGCATGGCGCGAACCGGTTGGGCTCCAATGCGTTGCTCGACCTGGTGGTGTTCGGCCGTGCGGCGGCTAAGCGTTGCACGGAGTTGATAACGCCGGGGGCACGCCACCACGCCGACATTAGTGCCTCCGAACAACAAGCGCTCGAGCGATTCGATGCGCTACGTTATGCCAATGGATCGACGCCCACCGCTGAACTGCGCGCCAGCCTGCAGAATTCGATGCAGACCTACGCTGCCGTATTCCGCAACACCGAGAACCTGGCCAAGGGCGTCAATAAAATCGCTGAAGAAGTCCAGTCTTTCAGCGACGTCCACGTTAGCGATCGCTCCATGACTTGGAATAGTGATCTGGTGGAAACCATGGAGTTGCAGAATCTGCTGGAGTGCGCGATTTGCACGGTCAACGCGGCGAGCAACCGAACTGAGAGCCGCGGCGCACACGCGCATGAAGAGTACACCGAGCGCGACGATGAAAACTGGATCAAGCACACCTTGACCTGGTACCAGGGGGGCACGGACGTCGAAATCGACTATCGGCCAGTTCATATGAACCCGATGACCGACGAGATGGCCTATATCCCGCCCAAGGAACGTGTCTACTAGTGTGCCGCGCCGCCCGGCATTCGATGGAGTCGAGCCATGAGTAAATTCCGCCTGCCCCAAAATTCCCGGATCAGCAAAGGCCGCGTTTTCGCAGCGCCTGCGGATGCGACTAACACCAAGACGTTCCGGATCTATCGCTTCGAGCCGGAATCGGGGGAGAACCCGCGCGTCGATCGGTTTACCATCGATCTGGACCGGTGCGGCCCGATGGTTCTGGATGCCGTCATCAAAATCAAGAACGAATACGACGCCACGCTGGCATTCCGGCGTTCGTGCCGGGAGGGCGTCTGTGGCTCCTGCGCGTTCAATATTGACGGCAAGAACACGCTGGCCTGTACGACGCGGATTACCGACATCGACGGCGATGTCGCGATCTATCCGCTGCCGCACATGCCGGTGGTCAAAGACCTGATTCCGGATCTGACACATTTCTATGCCCAGCTCGAATCGGTCGAGCCATGGCTCAAGACCGACAGCGCAGCGCCTTCGCGCGAACGGCTGCAAAGTCCAGAGGAGCGCGAACAACTCGACGGTCTGTACGAGTGCATTCTATGTGCGTGCTGTTCCACCGCCTGCCCGAGCTACTGGTGGAACCCCGATAAGTATCTGGGGCCGGCGGTTCTGCTGCAGGCTTATCGCTGGATCGTCGACTCGCGTGACGAGGCCACTGGCCAACGCCTGGACGAGCTCGAAGACCCATTCAAGTTATACCGTTGCCATACCATCATGAACTGCACGGACACTTGTCCCAAAGGTTTAAACCCGGCCAAGGCCATCGCTGAGACCAAAAAATTAATGGTTGAGCGCCGGGGATAGTGATTGTCGGCGGCTATAGCAGGCACGGTTAACAGGGCGATCTGAATGCAGGCCATGCGAAGCGAACCCGCCGAGGAAAAATCGCGCGTTCGCTGGCACTGCCGGCGTGGCATGAAGGAACTCGACGTGCTGCTCGAGCGCTTTATGGTCACCGATTACGATGGCCTGACCGTGGCCGAGCATCAGGCGCTGTGTCACTTGCTCGACAATGTCGATCCCGACCTCTATATGATGATCATGGGGCGTATGGCGGCCGCCAGCGATACCGAGGCGCAGTTGCTCGCACGTATCCGGGCACATAAAAAACCCGCCGGCACGTGAAGCTCGTTCGTGCACAGTCGTGACCGAGCCGCTTGATGTAGTCATTGCGCGGTCGGCCGTGCTGACCGCGATCATACTGGTAGTTCATCTCACGGCACTGGCGATTGCGTGTTACATGGCCATCTTCCGCCCGAGCTTCGTGATACTGGTTCCGATGATCGTCTGGTCGGCCTGGCATGCGTGCCGTGCTGGAGCGGTTGAACGTTTCCAGCTGGATCCGGGGATGGTTTGTCATGTCTGGATGCGTGACGGTCATCGCGCGACCGGAACACTGGCGCATGCTGCAGTCTACGGTGCGTCGGCGGCCACTTTGGTTATGGCGTTCCGCGGCCCCGAGCCTCGCGTGCAACGTCTGCTGATAACCGCGGATGCGCTCGATACGGCAACATTCCGTCGTTTACGGATGTGGCTGCGTGTCTATGGCGATGTCACAGTCCGATAATGGCTCGATAGTTTGGAGCATTGCACTGATTAATTATGCGTCGCTCGTGCTAGCCTTGCCACACTCAGCGAATGCCAATGCATTTCGATTTCGAACGGGGACCAGAATTTGCGCGTAATTGGACGGGCATGCCAAGGCCAGCCCGATAAAGCGTTACTGCGCTTTGTTGTTGCAAACGATGGTAGTCCCAACGAGCGTGAACTTATGAGTTTTGGCGTGGTCTATTTAGGCAGTTGCCGTCAAAGTACAAAGCGTCATGTATGGAATCTGTCCCGCGTCGGCCCCATTGTTAGTGTCTTATGGCCGACGATGTAAGCGATGCCCAGCTCGTGGAGCGCGTACAACGCGGCGAACGCGCGGCGTTTGATCTGCTTGTTCGTAAATACCAGCATAGAGTTGTGAATCTCGTGTCGCGATACGTGAATCCATCGGAGGCACAGGATGTCGCCCAGGATGCCTTTATCAAGGCTTATCGTTCGTTGTCTGGATTCAAGGGCGATAGCGCGTTTTATACCTGGTTATACCGTATTTCGATCAACGCCGCTAAGAACCATATTACGGCGCGCTCACGCCGGCCCTCGAATCAAGACATTGATGTCGACGACGCCGAAGTTATCGGCCGGACCGATCGTTTCTCGGATCGCGCTTCTCCGGAAGCACTCGCTGAAAGCGATGAAACCCGTGACACAGTGCTTGCCACGATCCGGGAATTACCCGAAGACTTGCGCATGGCGATCATGCTACGGGAGCTCGACGGTATGAGTTATGACGAGATTGCCGAAACCATGGACTGCCCAGTTGGCACGGTACGTTCCCGAATCTTTCGAGCGCGGAGTGCGGTCGAAGAGCGTATCGCAGCCCTGAGCGAGAAGTAACGCTATGGACGAACGTTTTTCCGCTGCCATCGACAACGAAGCATCGCATGATGAAGTGGCGATGGCTATCGACGCCGCGATCGCAGACCGGGCGGTTCGGGATTGCTGGACGCGCCAATATTGGTTGCAGACAACACTCCAGCATCCGAACGAGACACCAGTGTCACACCTTGATATCGGCTTCGCCGATCGGGTGATGACAGCGATCGAAGCCGACCAAGGATCGACATCGGCACCTCCGGAAACGGAGCGCACGATCGACTTCGAGAGCAAGCGACGTGTGCGACGCGGCGATAGGGGGTCCGGCCGCGGTGGCTGGCGTACCAGCCTGGGTGCCGCGGCAGCGGCGTCGGTGGTTGGTTTTGTCGTTTATGCCTACGCACCACTCGGTGGCCAGCATCTCGTGCCCTCTAACGATACGGGTCACTCGACATCGCCCGTTGCCGAGAAGACATCAGGGGGCGGCGCAACGCAAACCGTGGCTAATACAAGTGCAAGCCCGTCGTCCGACCGCAGTCGGTCGGGGCGGACTCGGCGCGAAAGCGGGCACTGGTCGGTTTCGGATCCGGATCTACGTCGCGAGTTGAACGGCTACCTCGTTGAGCATAACGGGGTTTCCCGAAACTTTGGCCTGTCGGCGTCTGCTGCGTCGTTGGTCCAAGCAACAGCCTATCGAACGCAGACACATCAGTGAGTTTAAAAGCGACCGGCCTGTGCCTGGTCGGCGTCTTGGCTGCGGTCGACGTCTCTGCGGCGGCATCATCGCAGGCATCCGCGTCGGCCGACGAACAGACACCGACACCTAGCGAGCTACTCTCGTCCGCAACCCAGGCGATCCAGACAGCCAGCTATCGTGGTGTCCTGCTTAGCGCCCAGGCAGGGCAAATGAATACGATGCGTGTGTTCCATCGACAGAAAAACGGTGAGGAACAACAACGTCTGGTCAGCACGAGCGGCACGGCACGTGAGATCATCCGCACAGGATCTAAAACCGTCTCGATTCTGCCGAACAAAGAGTTGGTTCTGATCTCGCGAAAACGGCAAAATAGCTTGTTGAACAAGCTGACCCAATCGGCCGTCACACGTATTCAGACTTCTTACAGCCTTGAAGATAAAGGCAGTGATCGTGTCGCCGGACGTCAATGTCGACTCATCCAAATCAAACCGAAGGACCGATTTCGCTACGGCTATTGGTTGTCGATCGATGAAAAAACGCATCTGCCTTTGAAGCTCAAATTAGTGAGCAAGCATTCGGTTTTAGAACGGCTTTTATTCACCGAGATCAAGTTTGATAAGTCGTTGCCCGACAAGTATTTCGAATCGCAGCACAGCGTCAAGGGCTATCGTGTGGTCAAACACGAGTCAATTAAAAAGGTTGCAGATGACGAACACGATAAGCCATCCGTTCGCTGGAACGCTGAAAAATTGCCGCCGGGTTTCGAACGCATAAGACTCGGTGTGCGGCAGGTTTCGAAAAACGCCCAGGTACGCCAGATACTTTATACTGACGGCTTGGCGAGCGTGTCGGCCTTTATCGCACCTGCCGGTTTGCGTACGCCGCTGAAAGGTGGATCAGCACGCGGCCCAGTCCACGCATTCGGTCGGCAGTTGGATAATAAGCAGATCACGGTTGTGGGCAAAGTTCCCGCAGCAACAGTGAAGCTGATTGCCAAACACTTGACCTTGAAAGGCGAGCATTAACTCGATAACCACGATTGTTTCGCGGTCACTCTGAAATCACGCCTTTAGGGCGCGTATACTAAGCGCTTTTACGCGGTCTAGCCGCTTCCTCCTCATCTGAACGTGCGCATGCAGTCACGCATCCGGAACTTTTCGGTTATCGCCCATATTGATCACGGCAAATCGACATTGTCGGACCGGTTTATCCAGGCCTGCCGTGGACTGACCGAGCGCCAGATGGCCGACCAGGTGCTGGACACGATGGACCTGGAACGCGAGCGCGGCATCACCATCAAGGCGCAAGCCGTTACGCTCGACTATCTGGCCCGCGATGGGCATACGTACCAGCTTAATTTTATCGACACGCCCGGTCACGTCGATTTCTCCTACGAAGTCTCACGTTCGCTGGCCGCCTGCGAAGGTGCGCTGCTGGTCGTGGACGCTTCCCAGGGGGTCGAGGCCCAGAGTGTGGGCAACACTTATACCGCGATCGCCCAGGATCTGGAGGTTTTGCCGGTTTTGAACAAAACCGACCTGCCGGCCTCGGATCCCGAAGGTGTTGCGGATCAGATCGAAAAGATCATCGGCCTCGATGCTGATGATCGATTGCTGGTGTCGGCCAAATCGGGCGAGGGTGTTACCGACGTGCTCGAAGCCCTGGTTGAACAGGTGCCACCACCGGTCGGCGATGCCGATGCAGCGCTCCAGGCTTTGATCATCGATTCCTGGTTCGACAACTATCTCGGCGTCGTCTCGTTGGTCAAAATTGTTAATGGCCAGCTGGCAGTGGGGGAGCGCATACAGGTGATGGCGACCGGGCGTGACCACGCTGTTTCCGAGGTCGGTCGTTATACCCCGCGGCGCACCCCGGATGATGCTCTTAATATCGGCGAAGTCGGCTACGTTATCGCGGGTATCAAAGATATCGACGGTGCGCCGGTTGGCGATACGCTGACCCACGCACATCGCGCTTGCGAAGCACGCGTGCCCGGATTTCGCGAGGTGCAACCACGCGTGTTCGCCGGGGTGTACACCGTCGACTCCAACGAATACGAAGATTTCCGCGACGCCTTAGCCAAGTTGCGCCTGAACGATTCGTCGCTGTCCTATGAGCCAGAGACTTCGGCCGCGCTCGGGTTCGGTTTTCGTATCGGCTTTCTCGGCATGCTCCATATGGAGATCATGCAGGAACGGCTCGAGCGTGAATACGGCCTCAACCTGATCACGACGGCGCCGACCGTGGTCTTCGAGGTAGAGGATACGGCTGGCACGACCACGACGATCAGTAATCCGACGTCATTGCCAACGCCGGGGTATATCAACGCCATCCGCGAACCCATTATCCGCGCCAGTATTCTGACGCCGGACGACTACACCGGGCCAGTAATGCAACTCTGCATGGAAAAACGCGGTGTTCAAAAAGACATGAGCTACGTCGGCAACTCGGTGTCGATGGTATTCGAGCTACCGTTGGCCGAAGTGGTGTTGGATTTCTTTGACCGACTGCAATCGGTCTCGCGCGGTTTTGCCTCGTTTGAGTACGATCACGCCCGATTTCAGGAGGCCAATCTTGTGCGTCTTGATGTGCGCATCAACGGCGATAATGTCGACGCATTGGCCCATATCGTGCATAGCGACCACGCATACGAACGTGGCAAGGCGTTGGTCGAGAAACTGAAAAACATCGTGCCGCGACAGATGTTCGATGTCGCCATTCAGGCGACTGTGGGCAGTCGCATCATAGCCCGCTCGACGGTCAAGGCCATGCGTAAGAACGTGACCGCCAAATGCTACGGCGGCGATGTGTCACGTAAACGCAAGCTTTTGGATAAACAAAAGAAAGGTAAACGACGGATGAAACAACTTGGCCAGGTCGATATCCCGCAAGAAGCCTTTCTCGCGGTCTTGTCTACCGCCGACGACGATGACTGACGGAGACTCGACCTAGTGTCTGCTATCCATAACACGTTCGAAACATGGCTGACCCTCGTCTGTGTCCTAACGGGCCTGGTTTGGCTGTTGGACCGATTTGTTCTCGCACGCCGTCGCAGTGAGAAAGACACCCGTAACTGGGCGGTCGAGATGGCGCGTTCGTTTTTCCCCGTGTTGCTGTTGGTGCTGGTGGTGCGAACGTTCGTGTTCGAGCCGTTCCGGATTCCGTCCAAATCGATGGTTCCAACCCTGCTAGTCGGGGACTTCGTGCTGGCCGAGAAATTCGCCTATGGGCTTCGGCTACCGGTAACGCATACCAAGATACTATCGACCGGTGAGCCGCAGCGTGGCGACGTCATGCTGTTTCGATATCCAGAAAACCCCGCCGCGAACTACATCAAGCGCGTGGTCGGATTGCCCGGCGATACCGTCACGTATAAAAACGACCAACTCTACGTCAACGGCAAAAAAGTCGCGCGTACTAAAAAAGGCACCTACCGCGGTCCCAATGCCAGCGTGCGCCGGCCTATGACACTGTTTTCGGAAAAACTGCCCGGGTCCACGAACCCGCACCCGATACTTCATATTGTTACTCGCGGCGGCCTGAACCAAAAAACGGTTACGGTTCCCGAGGGCAAATATTTCGTCATGGGCGATAATCGCGACAACAGCGACGATTCGCGCGACTGGGGGTTTGTGCCGGCGCACAACCTCGTTGGGCGCGCCACTATGATCTGGTTTAGTATCAACTGGCAGAATTTTAATGTCCGCTGGTCACGCATCGGCGACTGGTTGAGTTGATTGTGCGCTGGCAGATGCCAATTAAAAAAGAGACAAAGGCAACAAGCATCACATGAATGCCGCTGAATCAATCAATCAGAGGCGTGGGGTGAGTGCTCTCGAGACACGACTCAACTACGAATTCGCGGATCGGCGCCATTTAAAACGTGCGCTTACGCATCGCAGCGCTGGACCCGATAACAACGAACGGCTGGAATTTCTCGGCGACGGCGTTCTGAATTTTGTCATTGCCGCCGAGTTGTTCGAGCGCCTGCCGGATGCACCCGAAGGTGATCTGAGCCGACTACGCGCCACGCTGGTCAACGAACCGACGTTAGCCGAAATCGCCGATGAGATCGGCGTGGCCGAACTGCTGACGCTGGGGCCGAGTGAGACGGGTGACGGTAGCCGGCGCCGCGATTCGGTACGCGCGGATACGGTTGAAGCCGTCATCGGCGCGGTTTACATCGACAGTGGCTTCGATGCTACGCGCGATTTGATTAGCCGGCTCTATACCGACCGTCTTGAGCAGTTGCCCTCAGCCGACGATACTAAGGATGCCAAAACTCGCCTGCAGGAGTGGTTACAGGCTCGCGGTCGTCAACGGCCACACTACGAACTCGTGCGCACCGAGGGCGCCGAACACTGTCGAACATTTGTCGCATACTGCCGACTGGTCGACAGCGACGTGGGCGCCGAAGGCCAAGGTAGTAGTCGCCGCAAGGCCGAGCAGGTCGCCGCGATGACAGTTTTAGAACGAGTGCGACGGGCATCAAGCGAATGAGCGATAACGACTTAACCCGGTATAGCGGACTCGTGGCGCTGGTAGGGCGTCCCAACGTCGGTAAATCCACGCTGCTCAATGCCTTGATCGACGAAAAGCTCAGTATCGTCACGCCCAAGCCGCAGACCACGCGCCATCGTATTGTCGGTGTGATGGGTAATGGCAACACACAGATCGGTCTGATCGATGCGCCGGGTGTTCACCTGGGCACTAAAACGGCATTGAATCGGGTCATGAATGAAAACGCCGCCACTAGTGTCACGGGTGTCGATCTGGCGGTTCTAGTGGTCGACCGTGGACGTTGGACAGACGATGACGCAGCGGCACTCAGGAACGCGAAAGCGAGCGGCGTGCCGGTTGGATTGGTCATCAACAAGGCCGATCTGGAACAGGATAAAAACCGTTTGTTACCGGCCATCGAACAACAAAGCCAACGCGACGATTTCGCATTTGTGGTGCCGGTCTCCGCACATCGAAGCGATAATCTCGAGGCATTGACCAGCGAGCTAAACAGCCGCATGCCGCAGAGCGAATTCCTATTCGATGACGACGCCTTAACCGACCGGCCCATGCGTTTTCTGGTCGCCGAAATCGTGCGCGAGAAATTGATCATTTTCTTGCAGCAGGAGCTGCCTTACCAGATAGCGGTCGAAGTCGAGGAATTCGACTCGAGCGACCCGACTAAAACCTATATTCAGGCCTTGATCTGGGTAGCCCGCGATAACCAAAAATCGATCGTTATCGGCCGCCGTGGTTCCATGCTCGAACAAGTCGGTCGTTCCGCACGCTTGGCACTAGCCGATTGGCTGGAAACGCGTGTCGATCTCCGGCTGTTTGTACGCGTTGACCCCGGGTGGCCGGATGATGAAGCCCGCAGCCGGACGCGCGCATAAAACACGGTTTGGGCCACAAATGGTTGGCCCAAGCTCGATCACAATCGAGCACCGGTTTATCGTTATTTGATCGCTACACACCACACGCTGGCGCGGTCGGAATCGATAGGGCTAGATTGCACTTTGCTAGTACCATCAATTGCCACAGCCGGCTGCTAGTGGTCTTTATATCGCCTCGATTCGCATAACTTACAGACCAACGACAATCGAGCCCGGCGAATTAGCTCGTTGACTCGATGGTGAGCGACGGCTTGCGGCGGAAGCCACGTGGTAACAGGGTGCCGCGACTAGCCCGTTTGCCGCGGTAGGAGTCGCGTTGGCCGGGTTTGATGCGCGTGTGACGTTTGCCACTGGTCACGATCAATGTGTCGCGAGTTGTGACGATTCGGACCTCGATCAAGCGTTCACTGCTGGTGTGATCGTCGCCGCCGGCCAGTGTGATTAGTTTGTTGCCGCGGCCACGAGCCTGATCGGGCAACACATCGAGTGACACAATCAATAGTCGGCCATTGTCCGCCAGCAGACAGACCTCGATTTGTGACTCGTCAGCCGCGGTCGTCAAGGTGGTTGGTGCGAGTGCGCGCGCACCTCTAGCCGGTTGCAACGCCGTTTTGCCGCCTTTCTGGCGCGAGGCTAGGGCGCTGAGGGTAGTGGTCAGGCCGTACCCCGAATCGGCGGCAAGAACACATCGAGTCGTATCCGGCCCGAGTGCCACGCCAACAAATCCGGTGCCTGTAGGCGCCGCTAGAAGTGAAGTTAATGGCTCACCCTGACGCCGAGCATCCGGTAGCTGTTGCGGGTCGAGACTAAACGTGCGGCCGTTGTCGCCGAGAACGAGCAAACGTTGGTCCGATCGCCCACGGACGCTGGTCAGATAACCGTCGCCACTGCGGTAGTTCAACGTTGTGGGGTCGATGTCATGATTTTTGGCGGCACGGATCCAGCCGTGGCGCGACAGGACGGCGGTAATATTTTCCGCGGGGGTGCGCTCGGCTTTGCTCATGGCTGTAGCCGCAGCGCGTTCGACAAGCGCGGTACGACGGTTATCGCCATACTGCTCAGCATCGGCGGCGAGCTCATCACGGATCTGGCGCGTCAAGCGTGCCGGATCGGCCAATGTGGCTTCGATTCGATCGCGCTCAGCAGCAAGTTCGTCGCGTTCGGTCTGGATCTTGAATTCTTCGAGCTTGATCAGGTGCCGCAGACGGAGGTTGAGAATTGCTTCGGCCTGGGTTTCCGACAAGTCGAACTGCCGCATGAGTTCAGGGCCTGGCTCATCCCAACCTCGGATGATCGCTATGACTTCGTCGATATTCAGATACGCCGTGTGCAGGCCGGCGAGGATATGAAGCCGGTCGGTGACCGCCCCCAATCGATGCCGCAGGCGTCGTTCAACGGTGTGGCGCCGATAGCCGAGCCACTCGTTGAGCAGGCCGACTAACGATTTGACCTGTGGTGCGCCATCGGTACCGACAACATTCAAATTCACGCGCACGGTCTTTTCCAGGCCCGTGGTCGCGAATAAATGTGTCATCAACGTGTCGTGGTCGACATTTTTACCGCGCAGTGCCAACACCAGTCGCACCGGCGTTTCATGGTTCGATTCATCGCGTAGATCGGTGACCATCGGCAGTTTTTTGGCCTGCATCTGGCCAGCGATTTCTTCCTGAATGCGCGCGGCCGACGCCTGATAGGGCAGGCTGTTGATGACGATCTCGCGCTCGGATTGCTGGTAAGTAGCGCGCACGCGTACTTGCCCGATGCCGGCAGCATAGATCGCCTTTAGCTCGTCGCGCGGGGTAATGATTTCGGCGCCAGTGGGAAAATCCGGCCCTGGGAGGTGCTCGGCGAGTGCATCACTGCCGGCGTCGGGATGATCCAGTAGATGAATCGCAGCCGCTGCGACTTCGCCCAGATTGTGTGGCGGAATATCGGTGGCCATGCCTACGGCGATGCCAGTGCCGCCGTTTAGCAACACATTGGGCAGGCGGGCCGGGAGCGTGACTGGCTCATCGAATGTGCCGTCGAAATTGGGCTGCCAATCGACCGTGCCCTGACGCAGTTCGCTTAACAGGGTTGCCGCGTAACCGGTCAGTCGCGACTCGGTGTAGCGCATGGCGGCGAATGATTTGGGGTCGTCTGTCGTGCCCCAGTTGCCGTGGCCGTCGACCAGTGGATAACGATAGGTGAACGACTGCGCCATGATGACCATGGCCTCGTAACAAGCGGAGTCGCCATGCGGATGGAATTTGCCGATGACATCGCCGACCGTGCGTGCCGCTTTTTTGGGCTTGGACGTGGCCGACAGGCCCAGCTCCGACATGGCGTAAATAATCCGCCGTTGTACGGGTTTCAAACCGTCGCCGATGTGCGGCAGCGCGCGGTCGAGGACCACGTACATGGCGTAGTTCAGGTAGGCGTTTTCGGCGAACTCACCGAGCGACTGGCGCTCGCTGTCGGTATCCAGCATGGAGGTTTTGTCCCGGTTTCGGGTTGCGCGATATTCAGGTGGTTAGCTCGGCCCGTGCGCCATTGGCTTCCAGCCAGGCGCGTCGGTCGCGGGCACGCTTTTTGGCCAGTAGTTTATCGAGCACGTCGGTTGCTGTGGAGGTGTCGTCGCTGTCGCCTGCCAGTGTTAGTTGTACCAAGCGGCGTGTATCCGACGCCATGGTTGTCTCCCGCAATTGCAAAGCGCTCATTTCGCCCAGCCCCTTGAAGCGCGTCACGCTGATTTTACGGTTCGGTTTTTCGCGCTCGAGGCGGTCCACGATCGCCGCGCGTTCGTCGTCGTCGAGCGCGTAATGAACTTCACGGCCGGCATCGATCCGGAACAGTGGCGGCATGGCCACGAAGACATGTCCGGCCTCGACGAGTGGCTGGAAGTGGCGCACAAATAACGCGCATAGCAGGGTGGCGATATGCATGCCGTCGGAGTCGGCGTCGGCGAGCACGCAAATCTTGTGGTAACGCAGATCATTCAGGCGCGGATTGCCGGGGTCGAGGCCGATAGCGACCGCGATGTCATGGACCTCGCGCGATTTCAGTGTATCCGCGGCATCGAGTTCCCAAGCGTTTAGAATCTTGCCGCGTAGCGGCATCACGGCCTGCGTATCGCGATCGCGCGCCTGCTTGGCTGAACCGCCCGCTGAATCGCCTTCAACGATGAAAAGCTCCGAGCGTGCTGGCTCGTTACTGACGCAGTCGGTCAGTTTGCCTGGCAATGCCGGCCCGTTATGTGCTTTTTTGCGGTCTACTTTTTTCGCTTTTCGGGCACGTGCTCGCGCCCGGGCGATGCATTGTTCGACCAGCGCTCGGCCGGCTGTCACGTGGCGATTCAGCCAAAGCGAAAACGCGTCTTTCACAGCGTTTGCCACGGTCTGGCTGACCGAGCGTGAGGCCAGGCGTTCCTTGGTTTGGCCGGCGAACTGCGGGTCGTTCATTTTTAGCGACAGCACGTAGCTCGCACCCGCCCAGACGTCGTCCGCGGCCAGCGTGACGCCGCGCGGCAACAACCCCTGAAAATCGCAGAATTCGCGTACAGCGTCGGTCAATCCGGTGCGCAGGCCGTTCACGTGAGTACCGCCAGCTGGCGTTGGGATCAGGTTGACATAGCTTTCACCGATCGCCTCACGCGAGGTGCCGGACTCGGCGTCCTGCCATTCAATCGCGAAAGCGAGTTCGACCGAGTCATTCTCGAAGTGGTCGACCACGACTTCGCCCAGGACCGTGTCGACGTCGGCCAGACATTCTCGGAGATAGGCGCCGACACCGCCCGAGTAATGCCAAGTTATTTCTTCGTCGGCCACGTGATCGACGAAATGTACTGTCAAATCAGGGCACAACACAGCCTTGGCGCGCAGCAGCGTCTTAAACGGCGCGACCACGAATGCCGGATCGTCGAAGTAGTCGGCGGGGGCAAACTCGATGCGGGTGCCGGTACGACGGGGGGATGCTGATTCAACGCTTGCCAATTCGGTCTGTTTGACGCCATGCGCGAACGCCATGCGCCAGTGCGCGCCGTCGCGCCAGACATCGACAGTCAAAGACGCTGACAGCGCATTGACCACTGATACGCCCACGCCGTGCAAACCGCCGGCGTAGCGATAGTTTCCGGCCGAGAATTTGCCGCCGGCATGCAACCTTGTGAGGATGAGCTCGACACCGTTTATGCCGTGCTCTGGATGGACGGCGACCGGCATGCCGCGGCCATTGTCGCTGATGGCGATACGGTCGTTGGCCAGGCGCTCGACAGTTAGCTGATTGGCGTGGCCGGCCAGGGCCTCATCCACGGCGTTATCGACCACCTCGCGCGCGAGGTGGTTCGGATTCTGGGTATCGGTGAACATTGCCGGCCGGCGCCGAACCGGGTCGAGGCCGGATAGGACTTCAAGATCGGCAGTTTCGTAGGCACTCATTGGGGCAGTCTCGGGTCGAGCCAAGCCGGCGATCGCCGCGTCACGGTAAGCCAGATGCCGGCCCCGGACAAGACAGGCGACATTATGCCGTATAATCAAGTGTGATGACGGATGCCGACGACAAGACAGGTTACAGGGACGACGACGCCGAATCGAGCCAAACGCCGGATTCGACCGGATTGGCCGAATTCGAAGCTGCGATTGTGGAGCTGGAATCCATCGTGGCTACGCTGGAGTCAGGTGAGGTCAGCCTGGAGCAGGCGCTGACGAAGTTCGAACGTGGTGTGGTTTTGACGCGTCAATGTCAAACAACGCTGAAAGAAGCCGAACACCGTGTCGATCAACTCGTCGGCGCGGGTAGTGCTGATGCATCAGTCGAGCCGGCGCCGTTCGCATCGCCAGCTGGTGAGCAGCAACCCGACGAATCCGGCGCCTAAAAAGCATTTTCTGGCAGAACAATACGCTCGGACACATCAGACGAGCGTTCCCGGTGCTGGGCAGCACGCGCTGCGTTATTCTTAGATTAGTACGCAGAATTAGCGTACGTTGTCTTCGCTTTTTCGCCCGCGATTTCTTGCGTGAGTTTGGGAACCAGGTAGCCGGGCAGATGTGCCGATAGCGATGCAACGAGTCGGGTCGCGGTTGTCACATCAACGTCAAAATGCGTTGCGCCCGCAACCGGATCCGACAAGTGCAAATAATAAGGCAAAACACGAGCTTGAAAGAGTTTTTTCGATAACTGCTTGAGAGTTTCGACGTCATTGTTGACCGCGCTCAGCAGAACGGACTGGTTTAAAAGGGTTATATCCGAACTCGCGGCTTTCCCCAGTCGTTCGGTTACGAACGTGGACAGTTCGTGCGGGTGATTGGCGTGGACAACGAGCACGGCGTGCAATCGGCTGTCTGCCAAGCGGCCAATCAGTTCGTCGTCGAGTCGCTTAGGGTCGACGATCGGTGTTCGACTGTGCAGTCGGAGTGTCTCGACGTGCGCGATTGATTCAATTTTTTCGAGCAGGCGGCTCAGCTTCTGATTGGTCAGCGACAGCGGATCGCCGCCGGACAGGATGACTTCGCAAATGCTGGTGTCGGCGGCAATCAGGGCCAGGGCCTGGTCCTCGTTGGAACCGCCCGCATGGTCAGCGGCGTAGTCGAAATGTCGACGGAAACAGTAACGACAGTGCACCGCACAGGCGCCGGTAGTTACGAGCAGTGCACGACCGTGGTATTTATGAAGCACGCCGTGACCAAGGCTGCTTGCCCGGTCGCCGACGGCGTCCACCCAGCCCGCTGAATCTACCGTCTCGGCTTCAATCGGCAGCACTTGCCGCAGCAGAGGATCGTCGATGTCGCCCGGCTGCATGCAGGCGAGGTAATGCCGCGGCACGCGTAGGCCGAACAGGCCCGCGGCGCGGCGCGCGGCTTCGCGTCGGCCGTCGTCCGGGAGCGAGAGTGCGTTAAACAGAGTGTCGATATCGCGAATCGGATCTGGCGTCGCACTATCGATGTGAGCCGCCGCTAAACTACTCATGGCATATACAGACGTGGATCGGCATGTTGCTTAGGCCAAACGCGTCTTAGCCCGATCCGGGGTGCCGGCGTCGGACATAGCGCGAGGATACGATACAATCTTGTCGAACGGGCGTGCGACACGCCCGGTATTTTGATATTGCCAGCATGCACTGGACAGGGATTTATGGCGCAGGTTGATACGAGTCAATTTAAAGGTGGTCTAAAGATCATTCTCGACGGCGATCCGTTTACGATCGTCGAGAACGAATTCGTCAAACCGGGCAAAGGCCAGGGGTTTTCCCGCGTTAAATTGCGCAATCTGCGCACCAACCGAGTCGTTGAGCGCACATTCAAATCTGGCGAGAACGCTGAGTTGGCCGACGTGCACGAAACGTCGATGCAGTTTCTGTTCTTCGATGGCGAGTTCTATCATTTCATGGATCCGAAATCTTTTGAGCAGGTTCAGGCAAACGAGGCCGTGCTGGGCGACGGTGCGAAGTGGTTAAAAGGCGAGGATCGCTGCGAAGTAACGCTCTGGGAAGGCGTGCCGCTTCAAATCGACGCGCCGGATTTTGTCGACCTGACCGTCACCGAAACTGATCCCGGTGTGCGTGGCGACACGTCGAACGGAGGTAGCAAGCCCGCCACCTTGGAGACGGGCGCCGTGGTTCGCGTGCCGTTGTTCATTGAAGAAGGCGAGGTCCTGCGGATCGACACGCGTAAAGGCGAATACGTCACACGCGCCAACAGCTAGGTGTGAGAACAAACGGCGCGCGTCAGTGGTAACGTCCGATGACTGGCGGCCGTCGGCTGATTGGCCTACGCTGCACCGCCGTGCCGCGCTGTTACGCACACTTCGCGCCTTTTTAGACGAACGTGGCTGCACGGAGATTGACGCGCCGATCGCCGCGCGCGGCGCGATCGTGGAGCGTGAGCTCGATAACCTGAGCACGCGCGATGGGGATCCATTCGTTGGTTCCCCTGAGGCCTCGTTGAAGCGTGCGTTGGCTGCCGGTAGCGGTGATGTGTATCACCTGGGCCACGTATTTCGTGCGGGCGAAGTTGGGCGCTGGCACAACCCCGAATTCTGCATGCTGGAGTGGTACCGGTGCGGTTGGGGACTGCAATCGATCATCGACGAAACTGGCACTCTGTTGCACCACACGCTCGGGCTATCGATGGCCGAGCCGCAGTATTTCGTGGATGTTTTTCAAGCGACGATCGGTTTGGATCCGTTTGAAGCATCAACGGCGTCGCTAGCCGACGCTGCGCGCCAGTTCGGCGTTGCGCCGTCCGACACGGATGCTGGCGACACACGCTCATTGTGGATTGACTGCTTGATGTCGCTGGTCGTGCAGCCTCGCCTCGGGGACCGACAACCCGTGTGTTTGACGCATTTCCCGGCCGCCGACGGTGTGTTGACCATGCCCGCGGCGGACGGCGTGACTGCGCTTCGGTTCGAAGTCTATTTTCGCGGCGTCGAACTGGCTAACGGAGCGGTGGAGTTGACCAATGCCGCATTGGCAGATGAGCGAATGCGCGCCAACGCCGAATGTGGCGATGGTGATACCCCCGTCGACGAGCATCTGCTATCTGCCATGCGCGCCGGTTTGCCGGAGTGTGCCGGCGTCGCTCTCGGCGTTGACCGGTTATTGGCGCTACAACTGGCGCACGATGACGTGGCGTCGGTGATGCCCTTCGATTGGCGTCGGCGCTAAGCCGTCCGGTTGTCATTGCAGGCGGCCGATAGGCTGCCCGACGCGACATGGCTGGCCTGGGCACAGATCGTCGGCGAGTGCGGTGCATTCGCCCTCGGTCAAAACAATCACACTCGAACCGATGGAGAAGTGACCGAGGTAGTCGCCACGAGCAATGCGCGTGTCCGGTGCGGTTTCGATTGGCGACGAGGCGGTTAGCGCTCGCGAATGCCAACGATGCGGTGGGCAGATACGTCCATGCCAGCGTGTATGAATGCCGCCGACGACGAATGCGCCGATGAAAATAACGGCTATAGCACCAGTATCGGTGGCGAATGAAAGCACTACGCGCTCATTGCGTGTAAATAGCCGTGGCACGGTGCGTACGAATCGCGGCCCGACGCCGAACAATCGGCCTGGCACGTAGCCCGCGGCCATCAGACGCGCATCGGTCGGCATATGAACGCGGTGGTAGTCGGCCGGCGCCAGATAGAACGTGGCGTATGAACCGCCGATAAAAGGTTGTGCATCGACCGCGCCGGCTAACAGATCGTCGAGATCGTAGTGCTGGCCCTTGGCTTGAACGAGTGTTTGGCTGTCTATGTGGCCGCAGGCGCCGAGCGTGCCGTCGACAGGCGCGGCCAGTGTAGCTGGATCATGCGGCATTGGCCGTGTACCAGGTGCCAGCTCGCGCGTGAAAAAGGCTTCGAACGAGGCGTAGTCTCGCGATGAAGTAAATGCGGCTTCCGACAGATCGAGCTGTGGATAGGCGCGAAGCCAGACATGAATCAACATGCGCCGCAACCAATACTGTCGGGACACTGCCAGCCGCCGTGCTAGACGTGATATCAAACGCGTCGGCAGTAAGCCGGTCAGCAAACATGCAAGCCGGTCGGTCAAACGTGCGTGAAGTGCTCGTGACATCCGCAGATTATACGAATACCGCGAGCGGGCGGGGGAATCAGCACTTGCGCGTGCCGGATCCGGTATCCTAGGCATCTATGAGAAATGGCACCGCTGATGGGACGGCCGACAAGCCGGCGTCCCGAACCGACGATGAAGAACTCGTGCAGACGCTGACGTGCCCACTGGACTATATCCGGTGGGGCGCATCATATTTCGGCGAAGCCGGTCTGGCGTTTGGGCACGGCAGCGATAATCCGGTGGACGAAGCCGCGCATCTGGTGCTGCACGCACTGTCACTCGCCCATGACCTGCCGGATACCTATCTACAGGGGCAGTTGACCGATGCTGAACGCCGCGCCATTGTCGAGCTGTTGCGAGCGCGGGTCACGACACGCAAGCCAGCCGCCTATCTCACCGGCACGGCATGGTTCGCGGGCCTGGCTTTTTACGTCGATGAACGCGTCATCATTCCGCGCTCACCGATTGCGGAGTTGATCGGCGACGGTTTTCAACCGTGGCTCGCTCACCGTGAACCACTGGCCATACTCGATCTGTGTGCCGGCTGTGGCGCGATTGCTATCGCCTGTGCGGAGTTGTTCCCCGATGCTCGCGTCGTGGCTAGCGATGCCAGTACAGACGCGCTGGATGTGGCACGCACCAACGCCACGCGCCATGATAGTGGTCCGCAGGTTGAATTGGTTCAGGCCGATCTTTTCGATGACTTGCCCGCCGAGCGGTTTGATCTGATCGTGACCAATCCGCCGTACGTGAGCCGCGAAGAATCAGAGGGGCTGGCGGCTGAGTACCAGCATGAGCCCGGTTATGCTTTTCACGGTAATCAACAGGATCTCTCGCTTTTAACGCGACTGCTTGTGCAAGCGCCGGATTATCTGACCGAAGATGGTCTGTTGATTTTGGAAGTGGGGGCACGTGCGTTTGAGCTCGAAGCCACACATCCCGACCTACCGATCAGCTGGGTTGAGTTACAGCATGGCGGCATGGGCGTGGGTGTACTCGAAGCTGAGGATCTGGCCGCCTGGGCCAGTGCGCAGACAATCGGGGGTTGACGCGTGGCTGGCGATACCTGGGGGCGTAATTTCACGCTAACATCGTTCGGTGAGAGCCACGGTCCGGCGCTTGGCGGCATTGTCGATGGCTGTCCTCCTGGCATCGAGATCGACGAAGCATTGATCCAGGCCGATTTGGACCGCCGCAAGCCCGGTACCTCGCGCTACGTTACCCAGCGCAAAGAATCCGATACCGCACGCATCCTGTCCGGTGTTTTCGAGGGACAAACCACCGGCACGCCGATTGGTTTGCTGATTGAGAATACCGATCAGCGCTCGCGCGATTATTCAAAAATCAAGGATGTTTATCGGCCGAACCACGCCGACTACGCGTATATGCAAAAGTACGGCGTGCGTGATTATCGCGGTGGCGGTCGCTCGTCGGCACGCGAGACCGCGATTCGTGTTGCTGCTGGGGCGATTGCCCGTCAAGTGCTGGCCACCACCTTCGGTGTGACGATTCGCGGGTTTGTGACGCAACTCGGCCCGATCGAATTGGGCACCGGCGATCCGGATGCCGCGCGCGATAATCCGTTTTTCTGCGCCGATCCCGAGCGTATCCCCGAACTGGAAACATTGATCAACAAAGTCCGCAAGGAAGGCGACTCGATCGGCGCACGGATCGAGATCGTAGCGGAAGGGCTGCCAGCGGGGTGGGGAGAACCGGTTTTCGACCGGCTGGATGCCGACCTGGCCAAGGCACTGATGAGTATCAACGCGGTTAAAGGCGTCGAAATCGGCGATGGTTTCGATGTCGTTGGCATGCGTGGCTCCGAACACCGTGATGAATTAGCCCCCGAAGGTTTTCTCGCCAATCATTCCGGCGGCGTGCAGGGCGGGATCTCGACCGGCCAGGCGTTGCGTGCCTCGCTCGCGCTCAAACCGACGTCGAGTATCGTTATTCCCGGGCGTACGGTCGATACCGAAGGTAACGCGACCGAAATGCGGACCACCGGCCGGCACGACCCGTGCGTTGGTCTGCGCGCCACACCCATCGCCGAAGCCATGGTCGCTCTCACGCTTGTCGACCACGCCTTACGTCATCGAGGCCAGAACACCTAAAAGACCGGGATTGTCCCGCGACCGGCGTGTTGTGTAGTCCTTAGGACTGAATGAGGCCAGCCTCTTGTCGACTGTTTGGGATTGTCGTTTGTGAGGTTTGACACGCGAAATGGCGCCCAGCCGAGCGGGGTTGTTGAATAACCCCGCATCTCGCTGTTTATTTCGGCTGGGCGAATCTCATTTCGGGTCGGTTAGCGACTACTGGTAGCGCTTTTGGTAAGCGGCCACGGCCGAGCCACCGTCGGCCGTTTTTACACCTTTAAGCCATTGGGTAACGGTGTCGCCGTGGTTAGCCAGCCATTGCTGAGCGACCTTGGTTTTTTTATTTTTCTTATGGCCGTACTTATTAATCCAGCTGCTTTGTATCGCGGCATCCACGTGCAATTGTCGCAACAGGCGCGCAACATTGGGACGTTGCTCGGAAAACTCAGCATTAGCGAGTGTAAGTACTCGGGCTGTAATACCAGCGATATCACTGCTGTCGCCATCTTTTAAGTAGCGAATATCGAGTGTCACGTTCATCCAGTGTGGTTTCCAGCCATAAAAGACAACGGGGTTTTGACGCTTAACCGAGCGTTTCACCTGGGTGACCATCGCCGCCGTACTACTGGCAACGACTGTCCAGCCGCCCATTCCTTTGTAATCATTTTGGATCGCTTCATTAAATGCCTGGTTCATGGCACTGCCCGATTCGATCCCATATATCTTATGGTCGAACTCAGCCGCATGATCGGTCAGGTCCTTGATCGTATGAATGCCCTTTTCCCAGATATACGCGGGTACCGCAAGCCCTTGAGTGGCGTCTGTTAAATTAGCGCCTAGTTTTACTATTTTCCCTTTTTTAAGCGGTGGTTCGAGCATATCTTTCTGGGGTGGTAACCATGCCCCCAGAAAAACGTCGACGCTGCCTTTGGCCAAACCGCGATAGATGAACGGTAAGTTCAAACGCGTTGTTTCGGACTGATAGCCCAAGGTGTCAAGAAGCTGTTCGGCGATTTCAGTTTTAACATTGACACCGGGCCATGAGGGCTCGGCAAATTTGACCGGCTTCGTTGCTGCCATGCCCGAGCTGGCGTATCCGGCTAGCAATAAGCAGGTGGCCATAGACACGTATAAAAATTGACGGGAAAAATAAGTCATAACGTCATACTCCAGAAATTGGAACCCATGGATTCTTAAAAACAGGTATCGCTAAAGCGTGTGCGACTTTTGCATAAAAATACGTGTATTCTGATTAGATTAATGCCGGCTTGTTGAGCTTAGGTTTTAACCACTGATGAGACCGAGTGCGATCGCGATGCACCGTCATTAGTTACTTAAAACGTCGCCGCCGAAATACAAACCGATAGCGAAGTTGTAGCGGGTGTGCCAGTCACCATCATTGCCGCCATTGAATGCCATGGCGGCATTTTTGCCGGATAACACGTCGAAATAGAACAGCAGCGGGCCGCTGCTCAATACGAAACCGGCGGCGTTGAATTGGACATCGCCAATGCGGTTGCCGCGGCTGTCGTAATCGCCGCTGCCGGCGTGTAGATAACCATAGTTGTTGTAGAACTGGATATTGCTTATCGGGCCGATGTCCAGTGGGAAAGTGCGGGCAATGTTAGCCGTGTAGAGTTGTCCTTCGGACGGGATTTGATAACCGAAGCCATAATTCTCGACGGTGATTGAATCGCTCGGCAGCACTTGCGTTCCTTCGCCGAGCGCGGAATTGTCGTCCGTCGTTTTGCCATCCGGAATGTTGTATTTGTAGTCGACGAACTGACCTTGCAGCGTCCATTGCCCGAGTTTGGCATCGATGGCAGCTGTGCCAGCCCAATGCGTGCCATTGGCGTTGTTGCCACCCACGGCAAGCTGGCCGCCACGCCCTGCAACCGAAACCTGCACGTTATTGTCATGGCCTTTGTTGAAAGTATAGGCAATGCGTGCATTGCCGCCGTTTAGCTGATTGTACCCCTCGAATGGATTGGAACCGTACAGGCTGTGTTGGCCGAGGTCGTCATCTTTGAAAAAGTCGAGATCAAAGCGCCAACCCCCTGATTCATATTTATAACCGACACCAGCCGCTTGATTGTCTGTGAAGCCGGCAAAATACCCGAGGTTTCCCCAGAAGGTCTGATAACCGTAACGCAAGTTGCCGAAGGGCACTTGAAACAAGCCGGCTTTGACCTGTTGGTTGTCGTTGGTACCGAAACTCAGAGCAGCCCAGCCGTAGCGAAGAAAAGTAGTATCCGCAAAGCTGTTTTGGGAAAAGCGTTGCTCGAGTCCAAAGGTCAAGTTTTTGTATCGACCATGGGCGTTGATCGCGAAAACGCCCTGGGTTGTATTGCCACCCGTGGCGTTATTTTGTTGCTTATTTTTGATCTGATACTGCTCGGTTAATATACCGCCGATATGCAGCGATTTTTTCGGCTTTTGCTTTTTCTTGTTGGCCGATGTTGTCGCTACTTCAGTGGTCGAGGATTCTCCCGATTTTTTATTATTCCGAGAATGGACTCGTTTTTCCAGCTTTTGAATCTGTTGCTGCTGGCTTTGAATCTGGTGTTTTTGCTGCTGAATTTGTCGTTGGAGATCCTGCATTTGCTGGCGCAGCGGCGCTGCCGAGTCGGCGCTGGCATCAGCCAGCACCGGCCCCGTCCACAGCATGGATGCACTTAGGGTCGCCCCAAGAGCCGTTTCTTTGAAATAAATTGTCATATACTCCCTAAGTTTCAAATTTTTAAATCAAAAACATGTTTGAGCATGCCCGCCGGAGTGGTCGACTTGGTCGAACATTGGCTATTCGCCGCGTGGAAATCGCTGGGATTCCTCGACCTGATTGAGGTCCATGTGGTTACGCATATAGCGTTCCGAGGCGACTTGGAGCGGCTGGTAATCCCAGGGGTAGTAGGCGCCGTTCCTGAGCGCTTCGTAGACGATTAACCGCCGTGCCTGACTTTCCCGCACTTCGGCATCGAACTGCTTTAAGCTCCAGTGCCTGGCAACTTTTTGATTGAACTCGGCGACTGTGGCGTCGTGTTCGGCGTCGGTGGCCAGGTTGTTTTGCTCGTCCGGGTCGTTTGCCAGGTCGAAAAGTTGTGGCGGGTCGATTTCACAGTAGTTATATTTCCAGCGGCCCTCGCGGATCGAGACGAGCGGCGCATACGAGGCTTCCGCAGCGTATTCCATCAAAACCGGTGTCTCACGGTTTTCGCCACGGGCAAGCGGCAACAGGGACTGCCCGTCAGTCCAGGGCTTGATCTCGCCCAGGTCGATGCCGGTCAGATCGGCGAGTGTCGGATTAACGTCGACCGTGCAAGCCGGTTCATCCACGCGTCCGGCAGGTAAATCCGGCGCACTGACCATAAGCGGTACGCGTGATGAGCCTTCGTATTGGCTCATTTTGAACCAAAGCCCTTTTTCGCCGATCATGTCGCCATGGTCGGAAACGAACAACACAATGGTGTTGTCGGCCATACGTGTGCGTTCCAGCACGTCCAAGATGCCGCCGACTTTGTCGTCGATATAGGAAATGTTGGCGAAATAACCCTGGCGTGCGCGGCGCACATCTTCCGGCTGAATATCGAATTTGGTGTAGTCGTTGGCCTCGAAGATGCGCTGCGAATGCGGATCAAGCTCGTCGAACGGAATCGCTCCCTCGCGTGGCTCGAGGTGTTCGCAATCGTTATACAGATCCCAGTATTTGCGCCGCGCGACATAGGGATCGTGGGGATGAGTGAAACTGGCACATAGACACCACGGTCGCTCATCGTGGCCGCGGGAGAGGTCGTATAGCTTCTGCTCGGCGTTAAATGCGACTTCGTCGTCGTACTCCATCTGGTTGGAGATTTCAGCTACGCCGGCGCCGGTAACCGACCCCAGATTGTGGTACCACCAGTCGATACGCTCACCGGGTTTGCGATAGTCCGGTGTCCAACCGAAGTCGGCCGGATAAACGTCCGTGGTTAACCGCTCTTCGAAACCGTGCAGTTGATCTGGTCCGACGAAATGCATCTTGCCCGACAAGGCAGTGTGATAGCCGGCGCGACGCAGGTGGTGTGCCCAGGTCGGCACGCTCGATGGGAACTCGGCGGCATTGTCATAGACACCGGTGCGTGACGGCATCTGACCGGACATGAAAGCCGCTCGAGCCGGTGCACAAAGTGGGCTCGCCGTATAGGCGTTGGTAAAGCGCACTGAGCGTTCGGCCAGCCGACGCAGATTTGGCGTATGCAGAAAATCGGCTGGTCCGTCGCCAAACAGTGTGCCATTTACCTGATCGGCCATTAGAACTAGGACATTGGGCTGCGTCATTGATCGCCTCTTGTTCAATAGAATTTCTTAGCTAAGGCGCAAATAAATGATTTATAAATATTTTTTATAAAAATAAATTAAATAAATGCCGTCCTAGGCTTTACAGAATGCAAATTTTTCACATGAGTTTACAAGCGATAAATTTAACGTCTGAGGCCAAGCAAGGCTGGGGCTTGGTTCTGATTGCTGGCACACAGGCAGTGCAGTGGTGATCGTTGGTCGATTGGATAGACCATCAATGAATGACCCCGTGACTAATCTAAGGGGTAAGTCAGGTAGGCAACGATCGCGCTGTGCCAATCCACGGGATGACGAGCCTATGCGTTATCGATGACACCGCTGGTGTGTCTCAGCGGAAGCGCTCCAAGCCATTTTAGGCGACCATGACTATTCGGCAGCCAGGCCTTCAGGGCGATTAATCCGTTTTGTGAAGTTCGCCGGCATGCACATATCGGGATGCGTTTTTGCCCATGAATTGGGGCGATCATGTGGATAAACAGGCGCTCAAAACCGAACTGGTTGGGCTCGCTCAGCAAGGGACTGCGCGAGCCCAAATACCGCCTGGCGTATTCAAAATGTTAGCTTCTGATCTGACTATGGATTTTTATGAGCTATTGATCAGGTTAAACACATACCGAATCCCGCGGCAGTCAGACTATGGCTAATTTGCCACCTGTGTCATGGCTTCAGGCTTTCGAGGCGGCCGCACGCACCCTGAGTTTTACACGGGCTGCCGAGGAGCTATGCGTATCCCAATCGGCAATCAGTCAGCGTATCCGGTTGCTGGAAACCCGCTTGGGACAACATCTCTTTATTCGGCATGCGCGTTCCTTGACGCTGACCGAAGTAGGGCGGGCATGGTTACCGAGCATCGAGGATGCATTCTCGCGACTAGCGGAAGGTACAGCGGAGGTTTTTGGCGTTGAACCGGAGGCGCCAGTCACCATTCGGACAACGCCAGGGTTGCAGCACTACTGGCTTGCGCCGCATTTGGCTAATCTCTGCCAGCTTCATCCCGAACTCAATCTGCACGTCGTAACCGGCGTTTGGAAAGATGATTTCATAAGCGACGATGTCGATATGGAAATCCGCTACGGCTATGGCGATTGGCCCGATGTTGTCGCCAAATCACTGGGCGCTGAAAATATGGTGCCCGTATGTGCACCGGCGCTTGCCGAGCAGCTGCATGAGCCACGGGATCTAGCCGGTCATACGCTTTTGCACGCCACCGGATTCTCCGTGGGGTGGCCCACATGGTTTGCCGCTGTGGGGTTAGAATCGTTAGAGGACAGCATGAACTCGTTGTGGTGTGATACTCACATCATGACGCTTCGGCTGGCCGCCCGCGGTATCGGTGTCGCATTGATATACGAGCGTTTTCTAGCCGATGTGGAAGGGCTCACTGTTCCTTTTGAGACACGCTGCACCACATCCGAGGAGTTCTGGCTGACGTGTACGGCACAGCGCTCACTCCGAGGGCCGGCGCGTACGGTATGGGATTATCTGGAAAATGACGCCGCCAATGCTTGATGGCCGACGTCATGAGGCGCTTGCCCGCCTATTAAATGTCAGCGCCTATTGGTGAAATTCGGCAACAGTCATCGTAAAGACGAGCTTGGATTCCCCATCATTTTCATAGTGATGAGGCACATCTGTCCGTGCCACGGCTGAACAGCCAGAGGGGATGGCCAGTTCAGCTTCACCCACTGTAATCTTCAAATTTCCTTGCTCGACATGAAATAGTTTGGGGCTATTGGTGGCGATCACCAACCGAGAAGGTTGACTGGCGCCACATGCAAGTTTTGCCCCAAGTTCCCCTGTTTCTCATTTTTCACCGATAAGGACCTTATGTTTTCCGGCTTGAGTGTTTTCCCCTTAACACCCATGAAACGAGGCGAGGTCGACGCGGCTGCTTTTATACGGCTGGTGGAACGCCTGGGAGAGGCGAGCGTCGACTCTATCGGTGCCTTGGGATCAACAGGCAATTACGCCTATCTCTGCCGGGAAGAGCGTGCACGTGTTGCACGGCTCGCAGTGAAGCACGCCGGCGATGTGCCTGTAATCGTCGGTATCAGTGCCTTGCGCACTCGAGAGGTGCTGGCTTTAGCCGAAGATGCGCAGAAGGCAGGGGCGAGCGCCGTGCTACTAGCGCCGATGTCGTATCAGAAATTATCCGATGCGGAAGTCTTCGAACTCTACGAAACCGTGACGCGTCACCTGTCAGTGCCGTTATGTGTCTACGACAACCCGGCTACCACCCATTTCGAGTTCAGCGACGAATTGCATGGGCGGATCGCTCAACTGCCCAATGTCGGCTCTATCAAGATGCCGGCTGTTTCGGCCACTTATGATGCGGCCAAAGCACGCATCGAACGTCTAAGAGGGCTCGTCCCGCCTCATGTCACGCTCGGAGCCAGCGGTGATCCTTTTGCTGCGACCGAGCTGAATGCCGGATGCGAGGCCTGGTATTCGGTAATCGGCGGCTTATTCCCCAGGACCGCACTGGCCATCACCCGAGCTTCCCAGGCGGGTGATGCCCGGGAAGTCTGGCGTCTATCCGAACAACTGCAACCGTTGTGGACATTGTTCAGTCAGTATGGCGGCAGCCTACGTGTGGTAGCCGCTGCGGCGGAGCTGGCGGGCCTGGCGGATTTTCCCTGCCTGCCACTGCCGCTCAAGTCATTAGAGGGTGCCGGTCGACAGAGGCTTAGCCAGCTATTGGATACGTTGCAGCTCGCTTGATGTCGAAACCAACCAGCAGAGACCTCGGTTTCAGGTGCTTGCGAGCTTCATTAACACCAGCCCTGAAAAAATGAGTAGTGCGGCAACAATTCTCATTGTATTAACCGGTTCTGCCAACAAGGTGATGCCGACAAGAAACGTCCCGATGGCGCCTGTGCCAGTCCAAACAGGGTAGGCAGTGCCAAGCGGAATCGAGCGCATGGCGATGGCCAACAACCAAAAGCTGGCCGTCATCGTAATGATTGTGATGAGTGATGGTGTGAGCCGAGTAAAACCCTGGGATTGATGCATGGAGTAAGCCCATACAACTTCAAGAACACCGGCGACGATAAGATAGACCCAAGGCATGGCCCTCTCCGAAAATTAACAGAGCCAGGTCGTCCTGGACGTGACAAACCATCATGGGGGGAGGCCGTCCTCCTAGACCGACCATGATAACGCATGGAGTGGTGTTCAAGCAGCCGGAAATGCCGCTGCTTTTATGACTTATTGGATCTCAAAACAGACTCATTAGCTCGTCGACGCTTTCTTGTCGTCCATTTTGAAACCATTTAGTAAGCGCCGGGTGGTTTGGGCACATCGCCCAGCAGGGCCAGTAAAGCTAGCGCCGCATTCGATAAGCGCCGCCGTGGGTGGTAAACCACACCCAGCCGACGCGTCATCTCGACACCATCGAACGAGAGACCGATCAAATCGCGATGCGACATGGCGCTGGGCAGCACGGTCCAGCCAAGGCCGATACCGGCCAGCATGCGCAGTGTTTCCAGGTAGTGGCTCTCCATGCGCGCTTCCAGAGCTACATCATGAGCGCTCAGCGTCCGGTCGATGATGGCGCGGGTATAGCTTGCGGTCGGCGGCAATACTGCGGGATGCTGGGCTAGGTCGGCCAGTGTCGCCGGTGGCGTCCCGGCCAGCGCATGTTCGTCGCTCACAAATACCTGCATCGGATCGTCCCAAACTGTTTTCTCGATCAGTATCGGATGAGGTGTCGTGGGCAGGGTGATCACGGCTAATTCACATTCGCCTTTGACAACGCATTCGCAGGCTGCCTCGGAGTCGGCGAAATTAATCTCGGGGTGAACGTCGGGATAGTGCTTGATGTAGGCACGCAGCACCGATGGCATGCGATGAAGGCTGACGTGATGTGACAAGGCCAACGTCAATGGCCCCGCCACACGATTACCGAGACTGTCGAGCGCGCGGTTGCCGTCGGCGACAACAGCAACCAATTCACGTGCATGCGGCAAGTAGGCACGCCCGGCCTCGGTCAAGGTCGCGCCGCGGCCGACCCGATCGAAAAGTGTATGGCCGAGTCGATCCTCTAGGTTCGACACGCGTTTGCTGACCGCCGGCTGGGTCAGGTAAAGCGCGTCCGCAGCCGCCTGGAAAGAACCAAGGTCGCATACCGCGATGAACGCCTGAACCGATTCTGTTTGCATACGCTGCTGACGCGTTAAATAAGTCGAGTTGGTTATAGGTTATATCAAAAAGATTTATTGGAGTTATGTACAACCGGCCCCTATAATTTTCGATAGAAAACGCGGAGGTCGTGATGGGATACACACTGTTCGAAAAGATATGGGATGAGCACTGCGTGCGCGAGACAAACGGTAGCGCGTTGCTCTATATCGATCGCCATATGGTCCACGAAGTCACTTCACCCCAAGCGTTCGAGGGATTACGCCTGGCCGAGCGCGATGTCTGGCGGGCCAACGCCAACCTCGCGGTTCCGGACCACAACGTCCCTACCATTGGTCGTGAAAGTGGTATCAATGATTCCATCGCTCGTGCGCAGGTCGAAGCACTGCAGACAAACTGCAACGACTTCGGCATCCGATTATTCGGCATGGGCGATCCGCGCCAGGGCATCGTGCATATCATTGGCCCGGAACAGGGTGCGACCCAGCCCGGCATGACGATCGTCTGCGGTGACTCGCACACCGCGACCCACGGCGCATTCGGCGCGCTGGCATTCGGCATCGGCACATCGGAGGTTGAACATGTGCTGGCCACACAGACGCTGCCACAAGCACGCCCGAAGACCATGCTGGTGCGGGTCGACGGGACACCGGCACCCGGCATCTCGGCAAAAGACATCATGCTGGCGATCATCGGCAAGATCGGCACTGCCGGCGGCACCGGTCACGTCATCGAATATGGCGGCGAGGCAATCCGCAATCTGTCGATGGAAGGTCGGATGACGATCTGCAACATGTCGATCGAAGCCGGTGCGCGTGCCGGCATAGTGGCAGTGGATCAAACCACCATCGACTACGTGTATGGCCGCACCTATGCGCCGACCGGCGACGAATGGGACCAGGCCGAAGCTTATTGGCGGACGCTGGTTTCGGATGACGACGCCGAGTTCGACCGTGTCGTCACGCTGGACGCCGCCGATATCGCGCCGCAGGTCACCTGGGGCACATCACCAGAAATGGTTGCGCCGGTCACCGCGACCGTACCGAGGCCCGAGGATGCGGCCAATGAAACCCAGGCTGAAGGCTGGCGTGGAGCGTTGGACTATATCGACTTGCGACCCGGGACCGCGCTGGCGGACGTCGCCCTCGACAAGGTTTTTATCGGATCTTGCACCAACGCCCGAATCGAAGATCTTCGTGTGGCTGCGCAATATGTGGAGGGCCGATATATCGCACCGGCCATCAAGCAGGCCATGGTTGTGCCCGGCTCAGGGTTGGTCAAACAACAAGCCGAAAAAGAAGGATTGGATCGGGTTTTCAAAGACGCGGGCTTCGAATGGCGCGATGCCGGTTGCTCGATGTGTCTTGGCATGAACGACGATAATCTGTTGCCCGGCGAGCGCTGTGCATCAACCTCTAACCGCAACTTCGAAGGCCGACAAGGCAAGGGTGGCCGCACGCATTTGGTGAGCCCCGCCATGGCCGCAGCTGCCGCCGTAGCAGGACACTTTGTCGACATCCGCGCGCTGGATGGTGAGGCCGTGACCGCCACGGCATCGGCCGACAGCTGAATTATCGGTGTTTAGTTGGATGGCTCTAAGAAGTCCGCAAACACGCATCGGCGTGAAATAAATTACGAAGGTTTCTGATTATGCAATCATTTATTTCCCACGAAGGGGTCGTGGCGCCGCTTGAGCGCACCAATGTCGATACCGATGCGATCATTCCCAAGCAGTATTTGAAATCGGTCCGCCGAACCGGGTTTGGCCCTTATCTGTTCGATGACTGGCGCTATCTGGACAGCGGCGATCTGGAAACAGCGATCGAAACAAGGCGCCCGGATCCCAGTTTCGTGCTGAATCAATCGCCTTATGACAAAGCTAGTATCCTGCTTGCGCGTGACAACTTTGGCTGTGGATCGTCACGCGAGCACGCCGTCTGGGCGCTGGCCGATTATGGCTTTCGTTGTGTGATCGCGCCAAGCTTTGCCGATATCTTCTATAACAACTGTTTCAAAAATGGCGTTTTACCTGTTGTTTTAGAAGAAAAAAATATCGAAAAACTGTTTCAGATCGTCGAGCGTACGCCGGGTACGACGGCGCGGGTGGATTTGACTGCCCAGCAAGTCGAATTCGGCGGTGAGCATGTCGCGTTTGATATCGAAGACCACCGGCGGGCCAACATGCTGGAAGGCTTGGACGACATCGGTTTAACACTTCAGCATGCTGATGCCATCCGCGCGTTCGAGGCTGAGCGATCGCAGCAAAAACCCTGGCTTTACAAGAATTTGTAAAAGAGAGTGCAACGCGACTCAAAATAGGTAACCCCAAATGACCGCGAAAATTGTAATGATGCCGGGTGACGGCATCGGCCCGGATATTGCTAACGAGGCCGAGCGCGTGCTCGACGCCCTTGGCGAACATCACGGGCTCGACTACCGGCTCGAACGTGTCGACGTCGGTGGTGCGGCAATCGACGCCACGGGCGACCCGCTGCCCGAAGCCTCGCTCGAGGCCGCGCGGGACGCCGACGCCGTATTGTTCGGTGCGATTGGTGGGCCGAAATGGGACGCCCAGCCGCGTGATAAGCGTCCGGAGTCGGGGTTGCTCAAGCTGCGCAGCGAGCTCGGCTTGTTCGCCAATCTGCGGCCCGCGATGCTATTCCCGCAGCTGGCGGACTCGTCAGCGCTGAAAGCTGAATTGGTAGCCGATCTGGATATCCTAATCGTACGCGAGCTGACCGGCGGTATCTACTTCGGTCAACCGGCTGGCACTGATACGAGCGCTAACGGGCAGCGCGAGGCGTATAACACGATGCGCTACGACGTATCCGAAATCCGACGTATCGGCGAAGCCGCTCTCAAAGCGGCCCAAGCGCGCGGCGGGCGGCTTTGCAGCGTCGATAAAGCCAATGTGTTGCATGTGTCACAGCTTTGGCGCGATGTCATGAACGAATTGGCGGGCGACTATCCCGATGTGGCATTAACCCATATGTATGTGGATAACGCGGCCATGCAGCTGGTGCGCGAGCCAAACCAGTTCGATACTGTGGTCACCGGCAATTTATTCGGCGATATCCTGTCGGATACGGCGGCCATGCTGACAGGGTCGATCGGTATGCTGCCTTCGGCGTCGTTAGACGCGGCGGGCAAGGGTATGTACGAGCCCGTGCACGGCAGCGCCCCCGATATTGCAGGCCGCGACGCAGCCAATCCATTGGCGATGATTCTGTCAGTGGCGATGATGTGTCGCTACAGTCTGGGACGCGGTGACTTGGCCGATCGTGTGGAATCTGCGGTCGGCCGTGTGCTGGATTCCGGCCTGCGCACCGCCGATATCGCCGATGGGGCCAAGGCCACGAGTGGTACGGCCGCGACGGGGCAAGCGGTCGCGAATATGCTAGGTTGAAAAAAGCTCCACGTTAATCCATAAGATAAAGCAGTTAGGATCATGGCGAACGTATTCGATGTTGCGGTTGTCGGCGCCACAGGCGCAGTGGGCCAGGTCATGCTCGAGATTCTCGAAGAGCGTGATTTCCCGGTCCGTAATATGTATCCACTGGCCAGCCCACGCTCGGCCGGCAAAACGGTTCAATTCAAAGGCCGCACAATCACCATCGAAGATCTGACCGAGTTTGACTTCTCGCAGGTCCAGATCGGTTTATTCTCCGCCGGCGGCGATATCTCCAAGGATTATGCGCCGAAGGCCGCAGAAGCGGGATGCGTCGTCGTAGATAACACGTCTTATTTTCGCCAGGCCGAAGGCGTGCCGCTGGTTATCCCCGAAGTCAACGGACATCGCATCGCTGACTACACGAACCGCGGCATCATCGCCAATCCGAACTGCTCGACGATCCAGATGCTCGTCGCGCTCAAGCCCTTGCACGATTTTGCGACTATCGAACGTATTAACGTCGCGACCTATCAGGCCGTGTCCGGGTCCGGTAACGCTGCCGTCAGCGAATTGGCCGATCAAAGCGCGCGGTTGCTGAACGGCCAACCAATCGAAGAGCCGACGGTTTACCCGAAACAGATCGCTTTCAACGTGTTACCGCATATCGATGACTTCATGGATAACGGTTACACCAAGGAAGAGATGAAAATGGTCTGGGAAACCGGCAAGATTCTCGAGAACGAAAACGTCCTGGTGAATCCGACCACGGCTCGCGTGCCCGTTTTCTACGGTCACTCGGAAGCACTGCATATCGAGACCAGTACGAAAGTCACGGCCGCCAAAGCACGCGAATTATTCGACGCCGCCGCGGGCACGAGCGTGATGGATACGCGCGAGCCCGGTGGCTATGCCACGGCTGCCATTGAAGGTGCGACAACCGACGATGTGTTCGTTTCGCGTATCCGTGAAGATTTGACGGCGGATAACGGCCTCGATTTTTGGGTGGTGTCGGACAACGTCCGCAAGGGCGCCGCACTGAACACGATTCAAATCGCCGAGCGACTGGCCGCCGACTATCTGAGCTGATTTAAGCGTTGGCTTTAAGCGGGCCAACGTCATATAAAACGCGAAAACGAGGAATCTCGATGCGCCAATGGTTCTGGTTCAGTGGTCTGATCGGAACCGCGATGTTGATGATCGCCGGCAACGCCAATGCGCTGCAGTTCGGCAAAGCCACGGTGACATCGTCGCTGAATGAGCCGTTGCAAGCAAAATTCAAGATTGACCAGCTGACCGCAGGCCAGCGCGAGCAGCTCAAGATTCGCAAGGCATCGTTGAAGGCGTACAAACGTTTTAACTTCAAACGCAAAAGCATCGTTGGACAGATCGCACTGAAAACCAACCACCACAAGCCTAGGTCTGTGGTCGTTCACTTGAGGTCAGACAAGCCGGTCACCACATCGGGCATCAGCTTTCTCGTTGAAGCCAAAACAAAAAATGGGCGCTATTTCCACCGCTACGATCTGTTGCTCAATCCATCCGAACAAAACACTAACGGCGGACAAGTAGCGATCGCCGACAATTCTGCGACCGCGAGCGGCGAGTACACCACACAGCCCGATAAATCACAGCCCAAGCAAGCTGATGGCCAACATAAACACGGCAACTACGGACCCGTGAAGAAAGATATGACGCTGTGGCGTATTGCCAAGAAACTCAAGCCAAAAGGCACGACTACGCCACAAATGGCGCTAGCCCTCTATCGCGCGAGCCCCAAGGCGTTCGACGGCGGCATCAACGGGCTGGAAGCTGGTACGTATCTGAAAGTGCCTGACGATAAGAAGGTGCACGCGATCGACGCGGCCAAGGCAAAACGCAAACTGGAAGGCAATACGTGACCCGCGCCAGCCCCTACGTCGTCCATCACATGTCATGGCCTGCCGTAGTAATACAGGCGGAATAATGCGCTGGGCGGCAGCAATCGAATACGACGGCGGCGCCTATCATGGCTGGCAACGCCAGCCCGGGCACCCGACGATCCAGGCTGAAGTCGAACACGCGATCGGGCGCGTGGCCAACGCACCGATAACCGTCGTGTGCAGTGGACGAACGGACGCCGGCGTGCACGCCGGTGCACAAATCGTTCACTTCGACAGCAGCGCGCGTCGATCCGCCGATGCCTGGCTTTTGGGCAGCAATCGCTACCTACCACCGGATATTGCCCCACAGTGGTTCGTGCCGGTCGCCGACGATTTTCACGCCCGCTACGATGCGTATGCGCGTGATTATCACTACGCATTGCTTGACCGACCGGCGCCGACCGCGCTCTGGCGTAATCGTGCATGGCATGTTCACCACCGACTGGACATTGATGCCATGCGTGAAGCGGCCCAGGTGCTCATTGGCGAACACGACTTCAGCGCGTTTCGGGCTTCTGCCTGCCAGGCGCATACGCCGTGGCGTAATTTGCACCATGTCTGGATGGAGAGAAATGGCGACTGGCTATCAGTTTGTATCCGAGCCAACGCGTTTCTCCACCATATGGTTCGCAACATCGTCGGTAGCTTGGTACAAGTCGGGCGAGGGCGGCGCGAGCCCGCATGGCTTGGTGCGGTTTTGGCCGGCAAAGACCGGCGACTGGCCGGCGCGACCGCGCCGGCACATGGGCTGACGCTGATGCATGTCCATTATCCAAGCGACAGTGGGCTGCCGCGAGCATCAGTCGACACGCTTGATACAGGTGGCCAGCACCCTATGGCTGGCGAATGCTAGACTAACCAACCAATGACGCAACGTTACGGTCGCTCTATCCGCCGGGTTCGCACCAAGATATGCGGCGTGCGCACTGTTGAGGACGCACTAGCTGCGGTCGAAGCGGGCGCCGACGCCGTCGGGCTGGTGTTCTATGCTGGCAGCTCGCGCGCAATTGACGTTGAAACCGCAAACCAGATCAGTCGGGCGCTGCCACCGTTTGTGAGCCGTGTTGCCTTGTTTCTGGACGCTGATGCGAACGACGTAGCCGACGTTGTGGATAGCGTGCGGCCAAACGTCCTGCAATTTCACGGTCGCGAGAGCCCAGGCTATTGCCGGCAATTCGGCCTTGACTACGTCAAAACCGTGCCTATGGGCGATGCTGACGTCGATGTCGGTGATTGGGCGGAAAGCTTTGATGATGCCGACGCATTGTTATTGGACGCCAATACCGCCGGTGCAACTGGTGGTGCTGGCACGTGTTTCGATTGGGACTTCGTCGACGGGTTGCCGGATACACCGTTGATCGTCGCGGGCGGACTCGGCCCCGACAATGTCGCCGAATCCATCCGAACGTTTGACCCGTACGCCGTCGATGTCAGCAGCGGTGTGGAAGACGCCGATGGCAATAAATCGCCGTCGCGCATGCGTGCCTTCGTCGACGCTGTACTGGCGACACATCCAACCATCCGGCAGGCATAGACAACGCCATGGCCACATCCGACAGCCAGGCCGGGAATAATCCGGCGGCCGCCACGCCTCTTGAATCGCTGCCCGACGCGCGGGGCCATTTCGGCCCTTACGGCGGTCGCTTTGTCGCCGAGACGCTCATGGCGCCGCTTTACGAACTGGAGGCCGCTTACGCGTCGGCGATGAACGATCCGGATTTCGCGCGTGATCTGGCCCGCGACCTGTCCGACTTCGTCGGTCGTCCGACACCGCTCTATCACGCGGCAGCTTTGTCAGCCGAGGCCGGCGGCGCGCAAATTTGGCTCAAACGTGAGGATCTGGCCCATACCGGCGCCCACAAGATCAATAACACCGTCGGCCAGGCACTGCTTGCCCAACGCATGGGCAAAACACGGATCGTTGCCGAAACCGGCGCGGGTCAGCACGGCATCGCCACGGCCTCGGTCGCGGCACGCCTCGGGCTAGAGTGTGTCATCTACATGGGCAGCGAGGACATGCGCCGGCAGGCGACCAATGTCTACCGGATGCGATTGGTCGGTGCCGAGGTGCGCAGCGTCAACGCCGGCTCGAAAACGTTGAAAGACGCCATGAACGAGGCTCTGCGCGATTGGGTCACCAACGTCGATGACACGTTCTACATTATCGGTACCGTCGCCGGGCCGCACCCGTATCCGCAGATGGTGCGCGATTTTCAGTCCGTTATCGGGCGCGAGGCGCGCGAGCAAGTCGCTAACGCACAATTTGGCGGCTTGCCGGATGCGTTGGTGGCCTGTGTTGGTGGCGGCTCCAACGCGCTCGGACTGTTTTATCCATTTCTCGACGACGCCGTCGCATGTTACGGCGTCGAAGCGGGCGGCAAAGGCGTGGCCAGCGGTCAGCATGCCGCACCGCTAGCCGAAGGCCAGTCGGGTGTGCTGCACGGCAACCGCACCTACGTCATGCAGGATGAAAACGGGCAGGTGCTGGGCACACACTCGGTTTCGGCCGGTCTCGACTATCCGGGCGTTGGTCCTGAGCACGCTTGGCTGAAAGACAAAGGCTTTGTGCACTACGTCAGTATCGAGGACGCTGAGGCGCTGGATGCGCTCCATGCCACTTGTCGGCGCGAAGGCATCCTGCCAGCACTGGAAACTGCACACGCCATCGCCTATGCACGCGAACTCGCTGCCAGTATGCGCCCCGATCAAACCATATTGGTGAACTGCTCGGGCCGCGGCGATAAAGATATGGCCAGCGTAGCCGAAGCTGAGGGCACGTCGCTGTGAACAGACTCGATACGACATTCGCCGCGCTACGCGACACAGGCCAGGCTGCACTGACGCCGTTTATTACCGCGGGCGACCCATCGCCAGACGCAACGCCCGCCCTCATGCACACCTTGGTTGCCGCCGGCGCCGACGTTATCGAATTGGGCGTGCCATTTTCCGATCCGATGGCCGACGGACCTGCAATCCAATCGGCTTGTGAGCGTGCGCTGGCCGCCGGCACAACACTAGCCGATGTGCTCGAAATCGTGGCCAAATTTCGCCGCGATGACGACAGCACGCCGGTTATATTGATGGGCTATTTCAATCCGATCGATGCCATGGGCCTGGCTGCGTTTACCGAACGTGCCACCGCTGCTGGCGTCGACGGCGTACTGGTTGTCGACATGACGGCCGAAGAAGCACCGGACACGCTCCCCCTTATCGCTGACGCCGGGCTGGCTCCGATATGCCTGGTTGCGCCGACGACCAGTGACGAGCGGATACAGCGCATCTGTAACCACGCCGGTGGCTTCGTTTACTATGTCTCGACGAAAGGCGTAACCGGCGGCGAGGGTATCGACACCGCCCGACTCGCCGATGAAATCACACGCATTCGGCCTTATACGTCGCTACCGGTTGCCGTGGGCTTCGGTGTACGCGAACCGGCCGATGCGGCAGCGGTGGCCAACGTGGCTGACGCTGTGGTCATCGGCAGCTCACTGGTCCGTCAAGTCGCAACATACAACGGTTCGCTCGATGACACACGCAACCGGCTACACGAGACACTGGCTGCTATGAGACAAGCCATGAATAGTGCTATGAATAGCATCCCGAAAACATCTAAAACAACGCGCGAGAACGCCTGATGAGCTGGCTAAGAAAACTAGTGCCGTCACAAATGCGTGGCGACCCTGCAAAGGCAAGTGTTCCGGAGGGACTCTGGGCCAAATGTGACGAATGCGGGGCAATGCTTTATACCGCTGAGATCGAGCGTTCGCTTGGCGTATGCCCGAAATGCGACGCCCATCAGCGACTCCCGGCACGGCGGCGGCTGTCGCTTTTTCTGGATAATGACACCGGGCAGCCGATTGCCAGCGATCTCGAAGCGAAGGACCCACTCAAGTTTCGCGATTCCAAGAAATACCGCGATCGCATAAGCCAAGCCCAGAAAAAATCCGGTGAACGCGAAGCAATCCTGATGATGAGCGGCAAACTCAAAGGGATGCCCGTGGTCGCTGGCGCGCTCGATTTCGATTTCATGGGCGGCTCGATGGGCAGTGTCGTAGGCGAAGCATTGGTGCGCGGGGTCGATGCCGCAGCCGAAAACAACATGCCACTAATCATGTTTTCCGCCAGCGGCGGCGCACGCATGCAGGAAGGGCTGTTCTCGCTTTTGCAGATGGGCAAGACCAGTACAGCGCTGAGCCGGCTGACCGATCGGCAGTTGCCATTTATCTCAGTGCTAACCAATCCGACCATGGGCGGTGTAGCGGCGAGCTACGCCATGCTGGGTGACGTCAATGTGGCCGAGCCGAAAGCATTGGTTGGTTTTGCCGGGCCGCGGGTGATTGAACAAACCGTGCAACAGACGTTGCCCGAAGGCTTCCAGAGCAGCGAATTTTTACTCGAACATGGGGCGATCGACATGATCGTGGAGCGGCGAGAAATGCGTAACCGGCTGCACACGATCGTCTCGACATTGACCCAAGCGCCAACCAGCGACGAGTCGCCTGCGGCGTGACATCCACCGCCGAACGTGACTTGGGCACCTGGCTCGACTGGCAGCTAAGCGTCCATCCCAACGCTATCGATCTCGGGCTGGCGCGCGTTGGTGAGGTAGGGCGCCGCCTCGACGTTATAAAACCAGCGCCCACAACCGTGCTGGTCGCCGGCACCAACGGCAAAGGGAGTTCCGCGGCCTGGGTGCGTGCGCTATGGCCGACCGGCCAACGCGTCGGTGTGTTTAGTTCGCCGCATCTGTGGCGCTATAACGAACGCGTAACCGTCGACGGCGTCACGGTGGGCGACGACATGATCTGCCGCGCGTTCGAGGCAATCGAGTCCGTGCGTGGCGACACCCGTTTGACTTATTTTGAATACAGCGCGCTTTGCGCAATGTGGTGCTTCAAGCAAGCCAGCGTCGACCTGGCCGTGCTGGAAGTCGGGCTCGGCGGGCGACTGGATGCGACCAACATCGTCGACGCCGACGCAGCGCTCATCACTTCGATCGGGCTGGATCACATGGCATGGCTCGGCACCGATCGTGAGCAGATTGGCGCTGAAAAAGCCGGTGTGATGCGCCCTGAGCGCCCAGTCGTGATCGCAGACCGTGACCCACCCGCTGTGCTGGCTCAGCACGCCGAAACGGCCGGTTCCGTGCCTGCCCAGATCGGCCGTGAATTTGATCTTGCCGCCGAAGACACAGGCTGGCAACTCCGCCTGCCACACGAAACATACCGGCTACCAACTTTATCGCTGGGTGTTGTACCGGAAAACTTTGCGGGCGCGGCCGCGCTAGTGGCGTCGCTTAATAAGCCACTGGCTGCCGAGCAAGTGATGCAGGCATTGCAAAAACCGCCGCATCTGCCTGGACGCTGCCAGATAGTCGACGGAACTGTGCGCCTGGTCTACGATGTCGGCCACAACACTGAAGCCGTAGCGGTATTGGTCGATCAATTGATGGCATTTCCGGTCCATGGTCGGACCCGCGTCGTGCTCGGCATGCTTGAAGACAAGCCGGTGGACGAGGTTATCGAGCGTCTGCGCACGGTTGCCGACATGTTCTATCCAGCCGGTCTCGACCAGCGCTCGCCGCGTGGTCTTGCGGGCAACACATTGGCCAAGCGCATTGGTAAAACCGAAGCCTTTTGGGCAACGGCGCCTGATGCATTCGATGCAGCCTGGGACGATTCGAACGCCGGCGACCGTATCGTAGTCTGTGGCTCGTTCCACACCGTTAGCGGTGTGCTAGCCGACAATATAGCGGTTGAATGCACAACATGAATGACCAAACGAAAAAACGCGCAGTAGGCCTGGCCGTCCTGATTATCATCGTGGTCGGACTACCATTTTTTCTGACCCACTGTTTTGGGAGTCAGGGCCAGTCGGACAAACAAGCTAAAACCCACGAGATCAGCCTCAACGCTGACCAAGAGAAACAATCCGGCCAGGCGGACACTACCGAACCGGAACAAACGGAACAAACGGAACAAGAATCAAAGAGCTTGGCACAAAGCTTAAGCGAAGAAGGGTCGCGAAACGCGTCCTCCGAAACCAGTTCAACCAAAGAACAACGTACGAGCGGCAGTGCATCCGCACCGGACAATGGTGGCCAAGCAACCGCGAGCAATGCAGGCAACGGCCATCAAACGGATCGCGAACGCTCGAGCGCCAGCAATAGCAGCACATCTACAAACGCATCCAGCACCCAATCTAGCCAAACCACGGCTGGCAACGTTTCGCAGAAACAAAACGAGTCGTCCGAGGCATCATCGTCCACCGACGACAGTAGTCGCAATAAAAACGACAAACCGCAAAGCAGCGGCAAATGGGTTGTTCAAGTTGCCAGCTTCAAATCGCGTGAGAAAGCGAAAAAACTCATTCAAAAGCTACAAGATCAATACACGGCGTTCTACGCGAGTGGCGAGGTCAAAGGAACCAGCTACTATCGCGTTCGCGTTGGCCCGTTCAAGAGCCGGGATAAGGCCGATCAAATTGAAAACAAACTCAAGACGGGCGGCTATAAGCCCTATGTGTCGCACCGCTGATACTCGTGTGGCGATCAACCTCCCGATCAACCATGGATTAACGGCGTGAACTGGGTTGATGCCGCCATTATCCTGATTGTCGCTCTGTCTGCCGGGGTCGGCTTTTTCCGCGGTTTTGGACGTGAGGTATTTGGGCTGGCGATCTGGATCCTGGCTTTCTATCTGGCGTTTAACTACGCGACCGAATTATCGGTATTTCTAGCCAGTTGGATCGACACACGTACGCCACGCCTCGTGGCCGCTTTCGGTGTGATCTTCGTGGCTGTCGTCGTACTCGGTGCCATAGTCAATGTTGCGCTCGGACGACTCATCGACAAGAGCGGGCTGGGGGGAACCGACCGAATCCTCGGCGTTGGCTTTGGTTTTATCCGTGGCGTCGCGCTGCTCGTGTTCCTCGTTTTGCTTGCAGGTATGACATCAATACCGCAGGACGGATGGTGGCAGCGTTCGTTACTCATGACGCATTTGGAATCCGGCGCGCTGAAAGCGCGGCCCTATCTACCGCCCGATCTTGCCGACTCGGTCAGTTATCCTGAGCGTGCGGCGAAGCCTTCTTCACCCCGACAAACCTAGACGCCAGGCGCTATGTGCGGAATCATCGGAACCGTTGCCCATAACCCCGTCAACCAGGAAATTTACGATGCGCTGACCGTGGTTCAGCATCGCGGGCAGGATGCGGCCGGCATCGTGACCACGGACGGCCGGCGCATGTATCTGCGCAAAGACAACGGCCTGGTGCGTGACGTCTTCCGGACCGACCACATGCTGCGGCTGGCCGGTAACGCAGGTATCGGCCATGTCCGCTATCCAACAGCCGGCGTCGAGACGAGCGCCGAAGCACAACCCTTCTACGTCAATACACCGTACGGCATCTGCCTGGCGCATAACGGCAATCTTACAAATGCCGAGCAACTTTCCGATGAGTTATATCGGACCGACCGGCGACATCTGAATACCAATTCGGATTCCGAAATTCTGTTGAACGTATTTGCGCACGAACTGATGCGCCATGTGGATCTTGAGCTGTCGCCCAGCGAGATCTTCAAAGCAATCGGTGCTTTACACCGGCGCTGCAGCGGTGGCTATGCAGCAACCGCGATGATCGCCGATTACGGGGTGATTGGCTTTCGTGATCCACTGGGCATCCGTCCGCTCGTTTATGGCAAGCGAGAAACTGCGGCCGGCACTGACTACATGATCGCGTCCGAGCCGGTCGCGCTCGACGCCATGGGCTATGAGTTAATCGACGACATCAAACCCGGTGAAGCGGCAATCATCACGTTTGACGGTCAACTCCATGTTCACCAGTGCGCCGATAATCCGGCACTGTGCCCGTGTCTTTTTGAATATGTCTATCTCGCACGGCCCGACTCGGTCTTGGACAACGTCTACGTCTACAAATCGCGCCTTCGAATGGGCGAACAACTCGCCGACAAGATAGAGCGGGAATGGGCGGACCACGATATCGACGTGGTCATTCCCGTACCATCAACCAGCCGTACTTCGGCGCTGGAGCTGGCCGGTCGGCTCGGTGTCAAATACCGCGAAGGTTTCATCAAGAATCGCTACATTGGCCGGACATTCATCATGCCGGGCCAGGAAAAACGTCAGAAATCGATACGCCAGAAGCTAAACGCCATCGATTTGGAATTCGCCGACAAGAATGTGTTGTTAGTCGACGATTCGATCGTTCGGGGCAACACCTCCCGCCAGATCGTCGAGATGGCGCGCGAAGCCGGCGCCAACCGGGTCTATATGGCGTCCGCAGCGCCGCCAGTACGCTACCCGAATGTTTACGGCATCGACATGCCCACGGCTCAGGAACTGGTCGCACACGGGCGGACCGAGGCCGAAGTCCGCGAATTCATTGGTGCCGACCGGCTGTTCTACCAGGACATCGAAGGCCTGTACGCAGCGGTGGCTGCCGGCAACAACGAGATGAATCGTTTCGAAGACTCGGTGTTTACCGGCGACTACGTGACCGCTGATATCAGCAACAACTATCTCGCCCAGCTCGAGCTATTTCGTGGCGAAAGCACACGCGCTAGCAACGACGCCGACCCTGATAACGCTGTGTTGGACCTGCATAACGCCGAATAACCAAGGACTTCTCATTGCTTATACTTTTAAGCAGTGATGACAAAAACGCCCAGAAATAACCTAGTTCTGCGTTATCGATCGTTTGGGCCGCCAACCGAACAACTCGTACTGGAGCGAAGCGAGTTAGCCAACACGCCTGAGCGTAAGCTGCGCGTCGCGATGTCGGCAGCGCCAGTCAACCCATCAGATCTGATCCCTGTGAGCGGTGCGTATGCGCATCGGATAAAGCTGCCGGCGGTCGCCGGCTATGAAGGTGTGGGGGTCGTGGTGGATGCACCACCTGCGTACGTCCACCTCATAGGAAGGCGCGTCCTGCCATTGCGAGGCGCTGGTACCTGGCAGTGCTTTGTTGATTGTGATCCAAGCCTGGCCATCCCTGTTCCGGATGACATTGATGACTGCACAGCGGCTCGCAGTTATATCAATCCCATGGCTACGCTTCGGATGTTAAATACATGGCCTGTGCGTGGAAAACGAGTTCTATTAACAGGCGCTGGATCCAGTTGCGCCAATCTCCTTGGACTCTGGGCGAAACGCCAAGGTGCCGCGGAGGTCATAGGGGTTTATCGCTCGCATCAACGCCAAGAGCAGCTCAAAGAAATTGGCATCAAACCATTGCCCATTACTGATCGTTCAGCGATTGAACACGCTGCGGCACAAGTCGATATAACTTTTGATGCGCTTGGCGGCACACTTGCAGCCTCCATCCTCGAGTCAATGGGATATGGCCGCATATTCGTCGCTTATGGCTTGTTAACTGGCCGTGCCATCATGCCGTCTATGCGGCCTGCAGCCCGGTATCATCGTTTCCATCTCCGGGATGAATTAAAAATAATGACTGCTGGCGTTTGGCAGCAGCAATTTCTTATGCTCTGGCCCTGGTTGCGCGAATCAGTGCTTCCAGAAACGAAGATGTTTAGTCTCAGGAACTGGTCCCAAGCATATGCCCAAGCGAGATTGATGGTCCCGTGGGCATCGTTTAAGTTCGGCAACGTTAGCTTTTCACTCGTTTTTGAACTGTTTAATCCGAGCGTGAAAACGAGCTAGCACATCACCGTTGGCATCCGAGAGCTTCAGCACGTGGTCGTGGACCTGAGCACGGCGGGTTTTTTTGAGTGCTTGGGTGAACGCACTTTCCATTTGCATGTCGCCACGACAAAACATCCGGGTCTGGGCGACAGACTTGAATCGCAGATGCTTGCCGCCACGTTGGTACTGTCCGTGGATATCGTTGCAACCGGCAAATCCCTGAAACCGGTGGTTGGCCTTGGTTAGCAGGATGTACGGCTGACGTTTGTCCTCGCCGGTTTCGATCGATCGACCAGCGATGCTCGTGGCTTGCCAATAAGTGCTGACGAGTTTGCTCTTCGGCGTGGCACCACCGCCGAACGGCGTCGTCGCCTGACAGCCAGCCAGTATGGCCACTCCTGCCATCGCTGCTGCCGCGCCCAGAGCGCCTCGAAAACAATACCGGCCTAAGTCACTTTTCATGTTGTACAAAAATCCATTGCTTGAAAGGGCCTGTTTTGCACTCTGAGTCCGATTATCTCGACTGGTCGACGCTACGGCGCCGATTATTCGCCCAGACCTGGCCCATGGCGATTGGCATAATGTCGTTGTTGGGTTTTCAGCTGGTCGACTCCGCCTTCGTTGCCCATCTTGGCACGCGGCCGTTGGCCGCGCAGTCATTCACTTTCCCCATCACTTTTTTGATGATCGGTGTGCAGGTCGGGCTGGGTATCGCTATTGCGGCACTCATATCCCAAACGCGCGGTGCCGGCGAAAGCCAGCGCTCGCAGCGACTGAGCAGCCTGGTTTTGGTCGGCGGCAGCCTGACGCTGGGCATTATTGCACTGGCACTTTGGTTCGGGCATCGCCTTATATTTACGGAACTCGGTGCCCACGGCAACCTGCTGACGCTTATTAGCGCCTATTGGGCGCCACAACTGTTTGCCAACTGGCTAGGTGCGGTGTTGTATTTCTTTTACACACTATATCGCGCGCATGGCAACACCCGACTGCCGGGGACGATGATGGTGGCGACCAGTCTCATGAACCTGGCACTTGATCCCATTTTCATCTTCGGGGTCGGCGATTGGCAAGGTTTTGGGCTGCCGGGGGCGGCCGTGGCCACCATTGCTTCTTTTGGCACCGGTCTGCTGTTCATGGGCACACAACTCAGCCGTGAGGATTGGCTGTCTCGATCCGGGTTGCCGACAGAAATCCGGCGCTCTGCGAAGCCGTTTGCCACGATCGCGGGGCCCGCCATGATCAGCCAACTCATGCCCCCCTTATCGGCGATGTTGGCGACCGGACTGCTGGCGACGCTCGGTAACGCTTCGGTCGCTGCGTGGGGGGTGGCGAGCCGCCTGGAGACAGTCTCTTTAATGGTCGTTCTCGGTTTGACCATGTCGCTGCCACCGTGGCTCGGCCATTGTTACGGCGCTGGCCATTGGGTCCGGATTCGGGCACTGATGCGTGTAGCACAACAGACCGTCGTCGTCTGGCAGCTGGTCTTCGGCGTCGCCATGGCAATTGCGGCCCCGTGGTTGGCCACGTTACTGACACACCATGCCGCAGTGGCCGACCGGCTAACGGTTTTGATCCGCTTTCTACTACCGAGTTACGCGCTACTGGGCGTGTGCATGCTGGTCGTTTCGGCGGCTAATGCGCTGGGGTGGCCCATGCGCGCCATGCTGATGTCCTTCGCCCGGCTGTTCATTTGCTATTTGCCATTCGTGGCACTCGGCGTGCTGGCCGGGCGGATGGATTATGTCGCACTGGGCGCGGCATTCGGCAATGTTCTAGCTGGCGCTATAACTTGGTTCGTGTTTCAACGCAGCCTGTTGCCGCACGCGTCGGCGACCACGCAACACACCTGACGCATAACACGCTCAACACATTGTCACTCGCCTGTGTCGCGGTGGGGTATCGCGTTGGATTGGCGACTTGTTGCATACTATTTGGTCTTTTCACTTGGCACGGCGCTTAAATACGTCGTCGCGTGGATAATCGAATGGCCACAAACGAGAACGCCAATCCGTACATCGGCCTGATCATGGGCAGTCACTCCGACTGGGACACGATGTGCGCTGCGCACGAACTACTTGATAGATTCGATGTAGCGCACGAGTGCGAGATCGTATCGGCCCACCGCACACCGGAGCGCATGCGCGACTACGCGCACAGCGCGGCCGACCGCGGCTTGGAGGCCATCATCGCCGGCGCCGGCGGCGCCGCTCATTTGCCGGGCATGGTGGCAGCGCAAACCTTGGTGCCCGTGCTCGGCGTGCCAGTTCAGAGCCGGATGTTGGGCGGCACGGATTCGCTGCTGTCGATCGTGCAAATGCCGGGAGGTGTACCAACCGCGACGTTCGCCATCGGCCCTTCGGGGGCACGTAATGCCGCACTTTTTGCCTTGGCATTCATGGCCAACACTCGGCCTGAACTGCGCCAAGCGCTCGCTGATTATCGTCAGCAACTTGCTGATGAAGCACTGGCCAAACCACTATCGGATACCGAATGATCTCGCCTGGCGCTACCGTAGGTGTTCTCGGCGGCGGCCAGCTCGGCCGCATGCTTGGACTTTCCGCCCGACGTATGGGTTATCGAGTGCATACACTCGCACCGGAGTCGGATTCGCCACTGGGTCAGATCGCCGATCGCACTGTGGTCGCCGACTACGATGATCTGGATGCTGTAGCCGATTTTGCGCGCGGCGTCGATGTCACAACCTTCGAGTTCGAAAACGTGCCGTTTGCCGCTGCCGAGACGGCGGCTGATTACGGCCAAGGACCGGTGCGGCCGAAAGGCGGCGTGTTGCATATCGCCCAGCATCGTCGGCGGGAAAAAGACTTTCTTTCCCAAACGGGATTCCCAACAGCCGATTTCGAGCACGTCGCCGATCGTGACGCGCTCACACATGCCTTGGAGCACATCGGTCGGCCGGCCGTTCTAAAAACGGCAGGGTTTGGTTACGACGGCAAAGGGCAGTCGGTCATCAGGCCGGATGACGACGCTGATGATGCGTGGCATGCGATAGGCGCTGGTGAGGCGGTGCTGGAAGCAATGGTGGATTTCGACCGCGAAGTTTCCGTTGTCGGCGCCCGTGGTGTCGACGGTGCTTTCACGCATTTCGGCGTAACGGAGAACCGCCACCGTGACCATATCCTCGACGTATGTTTGCCGGACGCCCCACTGGACTCGAACATCGCCGACGAGGCGGTAGCAATCGCGCGTGGTGTGCTCGAATCACTTGATGTCGTCGGTGTGCTATGCGTCGAGTTTTTCCTTACCAAATCGGGCGAGCTGCTGGTCAACGAGCTGGCGCCGCGGCCACACAATTCGGGGCATTTTAGCTTCGATGCCTGTGTAACCAGCCAGTTCGAACAACAACTCCGCACGGTTTGCGGGCTGCCGATGGGCGATACACGGCGGCTCGCACCGTCGGCGATGGTTAATCTGCTCGGCGATTGCTGGGCTAACGGCGATCCGAACTGGGGCGCTGCGCTTGCCGATCCGTCGATCAAGCTGCATCTTTATGGCAAAGCCGAGCCGCGGCCAGGGCGCAAGATGGGCCACATCACCGCCTTTGCCGACACCAGCGAGGCCGCTGCCGAAAAGGCATTGGCGGTGCGCGCTTCGCTCGCCGGCGCTACGCTCGATTGACAGCCCCATGCATTGGCGCCTTGCATTTTCAGTGTACTGAGAACGCTAGGCTGTCCAACGCGTGAGGCGCTATGTCGTTATGGCGCGTATGGCCACGTTCTGGCTCGATCTAAGCACTGGACTCAGGCTCATTGCCCAATTCGTTACCGACGAAATGATCGCGTGCGTAGGTGATTTCTTTCTTGCCATGCGGCATTGGATTGCCGCTTTCATCCACGGCGACAAACACAATCCGGTCGATCGTCAAAATAAGATTGCGCGTGATTTTGTTGCGTACCTCGCAACGAAGTGTCAGCGACGTTCGACCGAACTCGGTGGCCGTAATGCCGAGCTCGATGATCTCGCCTTGATAGGCGCTGGACAGGAAATTAATTTCGCTTATGTATTTGGTGACCAGTGCGGACGTATCGAGTTGAATCACGGCGTAAATGGCCGATTCCTCGTCGATCCAACGGAGCAGGCTGCCACCGAAAAGCGTGCCATTCGGATTCAAGTCTTCAGGCTTAATCCATTTGCGCGTGTGAAAATTCATTGTGTGTCGTACGTGCTTGATGCAATTCCCGCCATTCTAACCAACCCGCCTACCGAACCCCGGCTAAGCGTTCGCCGATGACACTGCCACCGGATGATAATTGCCCCGACTGGATCGATTCGGGGCTCTGGAGTGACCGTACGACCCGTGATCGCCATCGACTCAGTGCGCAGGCGCACCGGGCGACAACCGATACCGAGCGTAACCAGGTGCATCGCAGCGTCGAAAAAAGTGCGGCGATCACCCGCGACAACCGCGCCCAGCGGCCCGATGTGGCGCCGAACGCTGGACTGCCCGTCAGCACGCATGCCGATGCGATTGTCGATGCCTTGCAACGACACCGCGTTGTCGTCGTCTGCGGCGAGACCGGCTCCGGCAAGACCACGCAACTGCCCCAGATATTGATGCGGGCCGGGTGGGGCGACCGTGGGCGCATCGGCCATACCCAGCCACGGCGTCTGGCCGCCCGTAATGTGGCTGAGCGTATCGCCGAGGAGGTCGGCAGCCAGCCCGGCGAGCTTGCGGGTTTCGTGACGCGTTTCGATAAACAGATCTCGAACGCGAGCCGCATCAAGTTGATGACCGATGGCGTGTTACTCGCCGAAAGTGCACAGGACCGTTATCTGACCCGCTACGAGACGATCATCGTCGACGAGGCGCACGAACGGACGCTGAACGTCGACTTTCTGCTGGGCTATCTGAAACGGCTATTACCGAGTCGGCCGGACCTAAAAGTGGTCATCACCTCGGCGACCATTGATCCGGATCGGTTCTCGCGTTTTTTCAACGATGCACCGGTTATCAATGTTGAAGGGCGGCGATACCCGGTCACCTTGAGTTACCGGCCACCCGCCGAGGACACGAGCCTGGCCGAAGCCATCGAGTCAGCAGTCGGCGAACTCTGGCGCCAGGATACCGGTGACGTGTTGGTGTTTTTGCCCGGTGAACGCGACATCCGCGATACCGAACGCCACCTGGCACGTTCGCCATCGTTGGCGGGCACACCCGGTCTCGAAATCGTGCCACTCTACGCACGCCTGACGCGCAGCGCCCAGCAACGCATATTCGCGCCGAGTAGTGGCAAACGTATCGTCCTGGCGACCAATGTCGCCGAAACATCGCTGACCGTCCCGGGAATTCGTTATGTCGTCGACAGCGGCATAGCCCGTATTAGTCGCTATTCGCCGACAGCTCGCGTGCAACAACTGCCGATCGAGGCCATTTCACAGGCCAGTGCCAGCCAGCGTGCCGGGCGCTGCGGTCGTGTTGCGCCAGGTGTGTGCATCCGCCTTTTCAGCGAAGATGACTTCAACGCACGGCCAGCATTTACCGATCCGGAAATCCAGCGCACGAATCTGGCCAGCGTTTTGCTGACCATGGCCGATTTGAAACTCGGTCCGATCGAGCGGTTCGAGTTTATCGATCCACCGGCAAAGCGGCCGATCAAAGACGGGCGCAACCTGCTCACACAACTCGGCGCACTAGTCGATAACCAGATCACATCGCTCGGACGCCAACTCGCCCGACTACCGCTGGATCCTCGCTTGGCACGTATGCTTCTGGCCGGCACGGACACGGATGCGCCGGCCGCACTCCGCGTGCTGGCCGCGGGTCTGACCATTGTCGATCCACGCGAACGACCAGCGGACAGCCGGGCGGCGGCCGACGAATCGCAGGCCGCATTCACCGATAGCCGATCGGACTTCGTCGGCCTATTGAAACTTTGGGACGCATTCGCGGCCGCCCGGCGCGAGTACCGGGGCAACCAATTGCGCCAATGGTGCCGTCAACGTTATCTCAATTTCATGCGGCTCCGCGAATGGGAGGATCTGGTCCGCCAGCTACGCCAGACCAGCGATCAGCTCGAACTTGCGACACAGCCAGGCGCACGCGACCTGGCGAGCACCGATTATCGTCAACTCCACGAAGCGATACTGACAGGGCTTGTGGACCATGTTGGCCATCTGGATACAAAACATGACTATCGCGGCATCCGTAATCGGCGCTTTCGTATCTTTCCGGGTTCCGGGCTGGCCGGCCGGCAACCGAAATGGATTGTCGCCGCCGAGTTGGTTGAAACCCGGCGGCTGTACGCGCACTACGTCGCCACCATCGAGCCCGCCTGGGTGGAGCGCGTGGCGCCGCACCTGGTGGCTGTTGAGCATTATGGGCCGCGCTGGTCGAAGCGCCGCGGCCAAGTTATAGCCAATGAGCGTGTGCGCCTGTTCGGATTAACGCTGATCGACGGCCGGCGCCGTAACTTTGGCGCGATTGATCCAGCCAGCGCCCGCCAAGTGTTCATCCACGAAGCTCTCGTGCCGCATGCAGTGCACGATCGCCGCGGCCGCCTGCCGGCATTTCTTGCCCATAATCGCGAGCAGTTGCAAGCCGTAGCCGACGACGAAACACGCCTGCGCCGCGTTGATCTACAAATCAGCGAGACCGAGTTGGCCGAACTCTACGAGGCACGATTACCAGCCGAAGTCGTCGACCGCACATCACTGACCGCCTGGTTGAAAAAACACGACGACGCCGTCCTTCGCTTCAACGCCAATGACTTACGTCGTGATGGCGCACCGACGAGTGACGCAGCCAATTATCCGGATGCGGTTGACCTCGGCGGGGTGCGCGCACCAGTGCATTATCGATTCGAGCCGGGGGCCGAGGACGACGGTGTAACCATCCGCATCCCGTTGCCAGCACTCAACGATATCTCGGTCGCGTTGGCGGACTGGCATGTGCCGGGGTTGCTGACCGAATTGTTCACCGAATATCTGCGTGCGTTGCCCAAACGTTTGCGCCGCGAGTTCGTGCCCATCCCTGAGACGGCGAGGGCAGCCGCGGAACGTAGCCACTTCGGAATTGACGATCCGGATTCGGCGTTGCGTGATGCGCTCCGTGCCACGACCGGGGTCGAAGTACCGACCGATGCCTGGCAAAGCTTCGAACCGAGCCCACACCTAAAAACACGCTTCGAGATTGTCGACGAATCCGATCACGTGATCGAGAGTGGCCGTGATCTAAGCGCGTTACGCGCCTCGTTCGGCGAGCGCGCCGCCCAGGCGCTGGCCGATCAAGCCGACGATGGATTGAACCAGCACGGTCTGACTGACTGGCCCGACGTTGATTTATCGGCTGACGTCGACGTCGCACCATCCGGTGTGTCGATGCACGCCGCACCAACCCTCATTGACCGCGGTGAAGCAGTTGATCTGACGCTTCAACCACCCGGCGACAATAGTTGGGCTCATCATCGCCAAGGGGTTATACGACTCGTCCGGCTGGCCGCAAACCGAATCACGCGCCGCATCAAACGCGAACGTATCGGCACCCAAGCATTGCGGGCCACGGTGCTGCCAACCCCGCCAGCGACGGCCCGCGTCGGATCGGCGCGCTGGGCCAGCCTGTCGATCGATCCTGAACCGCTCCTGTTCGCCGATCTGCTCACGGCCGTGATCGGCTCGTTAATGGATGATGTGCCGCGCACGCGGGCAACTTTTGATGCGCTGGTCAAAACAGCACGGGGCAACCTGGAAACCGATGCTGTCACGCTTTGGTCACATGTTGCGGCCATCATCGAAAAACGTGATGTGCTTATCGAGCGCCTGGATCGAGCGTGGCCGACGGCTGCCGAACCGGCGCTGGCTGACATGCGGGAACAACTCGATCACCTTGTCTACGCTGGCGTCATCGGTGATTCGACGCGACCAATCGCGCATATGCGACGGTTGGCGCGCTATCTGCGAGGCATCGAGATACGCTTGGACAAACTAAAGGATGGCGGCGCCGCCGCTGACAAACAGCTACAGCGACAGGTCGAGCCGTATTGGCGCTATTATCAGCGCATTGCCACTGCCACAGAACCGCCGGGTATCGATATTGATCTGTTTCGCTTATTGATCGAGGAGTTCCGCATCCAACTCTTTGCTCAAGCGCTCGGCACAGAGGCAAAAGTTTCGGCAAAACGACTCGAACGGATGATCGGCAACGCCTGATTTGACTCTCTAGCGACTGTTTTTATAAGTTGCGTTACACTAAAGCGTTTATGGAACGAGAAATTTTGGCTATGTTGAAACGAACTGGGACGCTGATTGGGCTTGGATTTTCGCTCATGCTAGGTCCCATAGCGGCACAAGCGGTTGAGCAAGCTGACTTCGGGCAGGGCGGCACTGGTGCAAACGCCACCAGCCAGCAACAACCGCAAGGCCAGAAAAAACCGAATTTCACGGTCAGCCACTACCAGGATTGGGACGTGCGGTGTCCGGAATCGGACCAATCGCAGGCACGCTGCGAGATGACCCAGAAGGTCACAAACCCTGATAACGGCAAGCCGATTATGCGTGTCGTCATGGGCTATCCGCCGCAGGCTGATAGCGCGGCTATGATTTTCGTGACGCCATTGGGCACACGCCTTGCACCAGGCATCAAGATGGACATCGATGGTGGCCAATCGCACCAGTTCCCGTTCCAGATCTGCCTTAAGCAGGGATGTCGCGCCGACTATCCGATCAAGAGCTCGCTCAAGAACACGATGAAGCACGGCAGCAATGCGAACGTCGAGATCATCGGGCCACGTGGCAAGAAGATCAATCTAAAGATCTCACTGCAGGGCTTCACCGCCGCGAATCGACAAATTCGTCCTTAAGGCGTCTACGCGACAGCTGCGCCGAGCCGACGGTGTTCGGCAGCCACCTGTGTCTGCATACGTGACAATAGCGGATGCAGACACAGGTCTAGCGTCGCGGCAAGTGTTTCAATTTCACTAAACGCATCGACCAGCGCAGCTGGCCGCGATAATCGCCGCTCAATGCCCGCCAGGGCACGTTTAACCCCCTCCTGAGAGTCGTAACTCGCCAGCATGCCGGCTAGGCCTTTTAACTGTTCCGCTTGAAACGGCGCATCACTGGGCCAACTCTCAATCAATCGCGCTTCTGCCGAGGCGGTATACGCGGCCAACGTCTGATGCCCATATTGCGACCACTGGCGTGCCAGGCTGTAGTCGAACCCTATATCCAGCAAAATCGAAGCGTACCGGCGCGTACTACGGGAAAAGTGTTGTTTAAGCTGACAATATTCGGGCTGCTCGTCGGCGAGCCGATCAATCGTTCGATGCAATCGTATACCGTTGGCGATCGCCGGATCGAAGCAGCTCAAGTCGCGGCCTTTGACCCAGTCGCCGAGAAACTGGCCGCATAGAGAAGACCCGGTCGCATCCGCGAGCCAGAAATGCGCCAACCAATTCATGGCGTGCTCTCGAAAGGGCTCCCTTGTTCGAGTGCAAGCAAGGCGCGCTTTCGATCCAGACCGCCGCCATAGCCGCCGATTTCACCGCCGGCACGTACGACGCGATGACAAGGCGTAAACAACGTGACCGGATTAGCAGCGCAGGCACCGGCAACAGCACGGGCCGCGCCTGGTTGGCCAATCATGGCTGCCACCTCGGCGTAACTTCGCGTTTCGCCTACGGGTAGGGTGCGCAAGGCCGCCCAGACGCGAGTCTGGAACACAGTACCCGTGACATCGAGCGGCGGCGGTTCGACGCGACCGGCGTGCTGAAAAAACTGCTCGATGGTTGTCGTTTGGGCGCTCTTCGGATCATGTTCGAAATACGACGCCTGATCTCCGAGTCGTTTACAAAGTATAGACTCGGCCGCATCCCACGTCTCACACCAAGTCAATAAAGCCAGGCCTTGATCGGACTCGGCGACCAGCAACGCACCGATTGGCGATTGGTGCGTCTGCCAGCGAAGCGTCGACATGCTCAGCTGGCGTCGTCGAAGTCGACATGACCCGACGCTGTCTCGCAGCATGCGCCGACGATACGAAGCTGGTGACGGGCAACCCGATCGGCGAGTAATTCGGAATCGCTGACCAAACGTTCGCCTTGGTAGGCGACGTTGTGCCATACGGCAGCAGGTACGGCGTCGTTGTCGGCCTCTAACCGGTCGAGCGCCGGGTTGATTTGCGCCAGTAATTCCGAAAGCGCTCGTGTTGGTGCCGGGGTTTGAGTTTGTCGGGCATTGACGGCGGTGCTTACCGCGCCACAGCCGGTGTGTCCGAGCACAAGCACCAGACTTACATCCAATTCGGCAACGGCATATTCCACGCTGGCGATTTGCGCCGCGTCAGCAACATTGCCGGCAACGCGAATCACGAACAACTCACCAAAACCTTGGTTGAAAATCCGCTCAATCGGCACACGCGCATCGGAACAAGCCAACACCACCGCGAACGGCCGATGCTCGAGGGTCGGCATTGGATTCGCCGGGCCATTAGCTTGATGCGGGTTATTAATACCGGCCAGAAACGCGGCATTACCACGCTTGAGGCAGGCTAGGGCGCTGTCAGCGTTCACGATCTCACCCTGTTTTTGCTCACACTATATTAAGCATATTCAAATCGAACGCGCCATGAAAGCCGTTATATTGTTCGGCGTGGCACGTGATTGATCGCTGGGCGGTGCGCGTCGTCGGCAAACTCATTTTTGTTCGACAAGTTCGATCCAATAGCCGTCGGGGTCCAGCACAAAGGCGATGTGGTTCATCCGACCGTCTTCCGGGCGTTTCTGGAACGTGACATTGTTCGCATCCATCCACGCGACCGCGGCCTGCAGATCCGGCACGGTAAAACAGATATGACCGTAGCCCTGCGGCTCACTGTTGCCATTATGGTACGACGCGCTGGGATCGTTTTCGGTACCCCAGTTGTGGGTCAATTCCAAAATACCCGGTCGTGAGTTCAGATACGCTTGGCGTGCATCCGGATCTTCCGGGACTTCGTCACCCTCGGTCCGTGCCAAAAAGTAGAGCGTGAATTCGCCCTTCGGGTTTTCCTTGGACGCCAAAAGTCGCATGCCAAAAACCTTTGTGTAGAAGGCGAGCGACTGCTCGGGGTCGACGACGCGAACCATGGTGTGATTAAAGACAAAGCCGTTTGTTTCGGACGGAACCTCGGCATTCACGCCGGCTGCTTGCTCGGTATTGAAGCTCATTGGATACTCGGGACGATAGTCAGTGATCGGTGTATGCTGCACGAGTTATGGTGACAACGCCAAGCCTGATCAAGCCGGCTGGCCACATCGTTCGCCTCATGAAAGGGAGCCAAACGTGAAAGCATCCGATCTGTTTGTCGCCTGCCTGGAACAAGAAGGCGTCGAGTACGTTTTCGGCGTACCCGGAGAAGAAAACCTCGATCTGATCGAGTCGCTTAGAACGAGTGGCATCACACTTATCGTGACCCGTCACGAGCAGCATGCAGCGTTCATGGCTGCGACTTACGGTCGTTTAACCGGGCGCGCTGGCGTCTGTTTATCGACACTCGGGCCGGGCGCAACCAACCTGCTAACTGGCATCGCCTACGCCCAACTCGGCGGCATGCCTCTATTCGCGATTACGGGGCAAAAACCAATCCGCGATAATACACAAGGCGGATTTCAGTTAATCGACATCGTTCATACGTTTGCACCGCAAACCAAGTGGAACGATTCGATTACGGACGGCGCCGTCATCCCGCGCTCGATACGTCACGCCTTTAAGGTAGCCGAGGCTGAACGACCCGGTGCGACGCATCTCGAATTGCCCGAAGATATTGCCGGCGAAGAAGTTGGCGATATGCGGCCGCAGGGCAGCATCCGCACCCGGCCACCGATCGCCGACGAGTCCGCGATCGACAGCGCGGCCGAGGCAATTGCCAGCGCGCGGCAGCCGATCCTAATCTATTCGGCCGGCACCAACCGTGAAACCTGTGCACAAAGCCTGGCGCGTTTTGTCGAAAAAACGGGTATTTATGCGGTTGGCACCCAGATGGGGAAGGGCGTACTGGCCGAAGACCACGAGCAGAGCCTGTTCTGCATGGGTATTCACCAGCACGACTACGTACACACGGCGATCGACGAAGCCGATCTGGTGATAACGGTCGGCTACTCGCCCATTGAATACCCGCCCTATGTGTGGAATCCAAAAGGCGATAAACGAATCATCGACATCGATTACGATACGACGACGCCGGATGAGTTTTATTCGCCTGAACAGGAGCTTTTAGGTCTTATTTCAAGCTCCCTCGACAGATTGCGCAGCCGGCTGATCGAATACGATTTCGGCAGTCCGAGATTTGCGCGCCTGCGCGAATATGTCAGCGAGAAACTCCATATCGGCCATGCCGCTGTTGATTACCCACCATCGCCCGCCTATATCGTTGACCAGGTGCGACTAACACTCGACCGTTACGACATCATCAGCCTCGACAACGGCATCTACAAGATCTGGTTCGCGCGACTGTATCCCGCCTACATTCACAACACGGTTCTGCTCGATAACGCGCTGGCCAGCATGGGCGCCGGGCTAGGCGCGGCCATGGCGGCACGGCTGGTTCATCCGGATCGCCAGGTACTCGCGGTCTGCGGTGATGGTGGTTTTGAAATGAACAGCCAGGATTTGGAAACCGCAGTCCGATTGCAGCTCGACATGGTGGTGTTGATTGTGCGCGACTGTGGCTACGGTTTCATACGCTGGAAACAGCAAAGCGCCGGTTTTACCGATTTCGGCATGGGTTTCGGCAATCCGGATTTCGTTGCGCTCGCCCAAGCCTATGGCGCAAACGGTATACGACATACCGGCGAGCAAACGCTTTCGACAGTATTGACCACCGCGTTCGAGCAGCCCGGCGTAACCCTCGTGGAATGCGCGGTGAATTACGACTCGAACAGTGAACTCAGCAACGAATATCATGTGCCGCCGAAAGTACTCGATCATAGTAGCGACTAATACCGGTCGGCATGCCGCTTAAAGCACGCGCAATTAAGTTATAATCTTGGGCCTGCCGCTGTGGTGGAATTGGTATACACGCTAGGTTTAGGTCCTAGTGGCCGCAAGGCCATGAGGGTTCAAGTCCCTCCGGCGGCACCACCTCTGACAAACGTATAGCTACGCTTACGTAAACTCGTCATCAATGACATATGGTTACGCGTGTCGCCAATAGTCGACCAAGAACGTGGGCCACGTTTTGCGCCATCGTGCGTCAACAAGGCGCGTCAATGACCCGCGTTACGGCGTGAACGCAAATAGTTCGCCAAATGCGTCGTCAATTAATTACCCGGAAGGCCGTTCCGACCTTCAATCCCCGGCCAAGGACGATGCCACCGGGCCACGCTAACGTCCCCCAAGCCGTCGCCATGACGTAAGCCATTAGAATTTGTTTTAAGTCAGCGTCCCAAGCTTTTCCTGAGTCGTTAAGTGGCGAAAAAGTTGATAGGTGGTGTAACGGGTGCAGCCGTCTACATTGGGTGCTCCCCGCTTGGCTGCGACATCGACGCCATTGGCAGTTCGGCTTTCAAATGACAACCGGGGTCGGTCAGTGCTGTTGGGCACACTGGCGTGTAATTGAGCACCCGAAAAACACATGAGGTCGCCGAACAGGCTAATCGGCAATGCTTTAGCCCGTGGCAGCACTCGACTAGCCGTCGGAAGTAACGGATATTTCCCAGCGGTGCAATCTACTTTGAACTGGCGCCGTAATTCCTTGAAATTCCAATCGGTGCTGTTGTTGGCGACAGAATAGTCAAAATAAGTCGGAAATAGAGCCAGCGTACATCCCGTTGTAGTGGGAAATAACGGCGCCCACCAATTAGTTTGGGCGGCGATATGGCTCCCCACGTGTCTCGGTGCGCCGCAATGGACCAAGGGTGGATCTATCACTGGATCCAGCGGTTTGCACGCGCATCACGACGCCATCGCCGTAAGTGTCATCGAGACGCACACCGACAGCTTCCAGAGCCGCGTTGAAACAGTCAGCAATAGCCAAATCGTTGCGAACGGCCCGACGACACGCTGCACTTGTCTGCGCTATATCGCCTTCAGTGCTGTGCTCATAGATAAGCGTTGGATCGTCACCCAGATAGGTATAGCTGTGTGACCGCAGAGCTTCTACGAGTTTTGCCACCGGAACAAATCCCCGAAACACAATAATTTCGCCGGCATAAATCCGGGCGTTGCGTAATGCGCGATAGAGGACATGGCTTCATTGACAGACAGACCAGTCTGTATATCATGCCCAGCATGACCATGCCAAGGCAAACAACTGACGTCCGCGACGGCATCCTGGATGCCACCGAACAGCTGTTCATCATGCAGGGATATTGCGCGACCGGGATTAATCAAATCATCTACGAAGCCGGTGTCGCGAAAGCCAGCTTCTACCATCATTTCCCGTCCAAGGTCGCACTGGCCGAAGCCTTTATACAACGCCGCCATGAACGCTGGTTTCAAGCGGCAGAGCAACGACTCGCTTGGGAAGAAGGCCCGCGTGACAAATTACTGGCGCTATTCGAGCTTTGGACTGATCAAATTCGAGACGAAGGGTTTCGCGGTTGTCTGTTCGTCAACATGGCCGCTGAATTTCCCAATTATGAGTCACCGATACGTCAGCGGATCAAAGCGCACAAGGAGTCCGTTCGGGCTTTAATAGCCGATTTACTTTCAGATTACGCAGATTCTCAAAAGCAAGCCAAAGCCTGGGTGCCCGACGCGGACACAATCTATCTGCTCTACGACGGTGCTCTCGTGGAGACACAAAACTTTCAAGCCGATTGGCCGATTCATTCGGCCAATCGCACGGTGGCTCGCCTGCTTGCAGAGCCAACGCATTGATATGAGCCGCGCTCAGCATTCCATTCCAGGTTTTACCGACCCTACCTCGACTTTTCATATCGTGGGAGCAGGGCTTTTCATTGTGGCGTCAACCTACGGCCTAGCTCGTTACGTTTACGGTCTGTTCGTACCCGCCATTCAGGGTGAATTTCATCTATCCACCGCCACTATTGGCTTGCTGGGCAGCGCTTCTTATGCAGGCTACCTTTTCGCCACTCTTTTGGGATCGACGTTATCCGGCACTCTAGGCCCACGGGGCCCTATCATCGCCGGCGGTATTACCGCGACAGTTGGCATGGCTCTCATCGGCTTAGCCCCATCCTTACCTTGGTTGGCTGTCGGTATCGTGCTAGCCGGAACCAGCCCAGGCCTCAGTTATCCCCCGTTATCGGATGCCGTGGTGCAGTTACGCCCTCCGGAACGCCAAGGTCGCACCTACGCCTTGATCAATTCGGGGACCAGCTACGGCATCATGATTTCTGCGCCTCTAGCGTTTTGGGCGGGATCTGAATGGCAGCTTGCCTGGCTTGCTTTTGCCGGCATCGCGTTAGTTTCCACGGTGTGGAATTACTGGATCATGCCAACGGCGGCACCGCAAAACCAACAAGGCACAGTTCAGCCATTGCGCTGGCGGTGGCTCCTCCAAATTCACTCCTTACCGCTGTTCAGTGGCGCCTTGTTATTTGGCCTGACTTCGGCGGTGTACTGGACATTCGCAGTTGATCTCATCACACGCTATGGCGATCTGCCGGGTGGGGGCGCTCAACTTTTTTGGATTCTGGTCGGGCTTGCCGGAATCGTCGGGGGCGGTGCTGGCGACAGCGTGAGCCGCTTTGGTCTACGAACTAGCTTCCGGGCGACATTGATCGCCAATGCCGCCGCGTGCTTGTTACTCGGGCTACTACCCGGAAATTGGTGGGCGTTATTCGGTTCTGCTGTACTGTTCGGCAGCAGTTTTATTTTGATAACCGGCTTGTTCGGTATTTGGAGCGTTCATGTTTTTCAGGAACGCCCTTCAGCCGGTTTTGGTGCGACTTTCTTCTTGATCTCTGCAGGACAGATTCTGAGCCCAGCTATCGTCGGATGGGGTGCTGGCCAGTGGGGGCTGACGGCTGTTTTTAATGCGGCTGCCATAGCAACACTGGCTGTGATGATGTGTTTGCCGAAAGTTGATATTAGGGCAATGTCCGATTATGAGGAAGGATGTTCAGTGAATAAATAATATTTGAATTCATAGGATGCTTTACCTATTTGAATTCAGCGCGAAACGGCATACCCGCCCCTCAGGGCAGAATGCCGAGCACGGCCAGGTTCGGCACAATCAGTAAACCCCACTGCTGCGGAGTCATCGGCAAACATCCTTCTGATGCCCGATACGCACGAGCAGAACAATCAATTCCTGCTCTTCCAGGAGCACACAGCACGAAATCACTAACCCGGAACCGCCAGTATGTTCTCCATTGGCCGGCTAATGGGTGGTGGCCAGCAACGTGGATCATCGAGCGCCGCGACGCGCTCCGTTCCTCCGCCATAAATGCGCTTTCACGTATCGCAGTCTAACGGGGTACGAAGGCTGGACGACAAGAAATGACAAGCAAAATTCGGCAACCAAAATAAGACGAAAGTATATTGACTCAATAACAAAGCTAACCAAAAATAATCGTAAGTTACGCAGCGCATGTGCACCATGGCTACTGGGCCCGAACGTCGCGACGCGGTTATCCAACATCTGGCTTCACAGGGCCGGGCAAAGGTCGATGCGCTTGCAAGCCATTTCCACGTGTCGACCGTCACGATGCGTAACGATTTGAAGTTGCTGGAAGAGGCTGGCTTCGTGGCGCGGCTGCATGGCGCTGTCATCCTCAGCCAGCATACGGCGGCGGAGATAGCCTTTACCGAACGCCGGCACAAAAACGCCGATAACAAACAAAGCATTGGCGCCGCCGCAGCCGCGATGGTCGACAATGGCGACGCGCTCATCCTCGATGCCGGCACAACCACGCTCGAGATTGCACGCCAACTGACCGACCGCGAAAACCTGCTGGTGATGACCAACGGTCTCGATATCGCGACTATGTTGGCGCCCGCGCCAGGTGTGGAAATACTCATGCTCGGCGGACAGATTCGCAAGGCGGCGCTTTCCAGCTCTGGTGCGCAGGCTGAAATGAGTCTGTCGAAACATCGCTTCGACAAGTTATTTCTGGGCGTTGATGCTCTCGACCTAAAGCGCGGTTTGACCACGCCACACGAAAGTGAGGCGCGGCTGAATCGCTCGATGATCGAAGTTGCCGACACGGTTATTACGGTCGCGGATTCCCACAAATTCGGGCTCAAGACCGTGCATCTTGTCAGCACACTTGATCAGCTTGACCAACTCGTTACCGATGCCGACATACCGCAGGCAACCGTGGATACGCTCGGTCAGCAGCACGGCATCGAAGTGACCGTCGCCTGAACTTGCTGAAACCATTTTCCTAATAGATACATAATTGCGAACGCAGATAACCCATGCATGACTTAAAAACCCTCGTTGAGTGCCACAACGCCGATAACCCTGCGGGTATCACTTCGGTCTGTTCGGCTCACCCGATGGTCATCGAAGCCGCCGTTCGCCATGCGCGGGCCACCGGCAATGTAGCCCTGATCGAGGCAACATCGAACCAAGTCGACCAGGACGGTGGCTATACCGGTATGACGCCGGCCGATTTTTACGCCTACGTCGGCGCGATCGCCGACAACGCCGGATTGGATCGCGGGTGGCTCATGCTGGGCGGCGATCACCTTGGCCCGAACCGCTGGCAAGGCCAACCGGCCGAGGACGCCATGGCAAAAGCGGAGATGCTCATCCGCGACTACGTGGCCGCTGGTTTCAAAAAAATCCACCTCGATTGCAGCATGGCCTGTGCCGACGATACGGAGCCGTTGGCAGACGCCATTGTCGCCGAGCGTGCGGCACGACTGGCCCAAGTGGCCGAACGTACGGCGGTGGCTGCCTTCGGCACCAGCGATATCAACTACGTTGTCGGCACCGAGGTGCCCGTGCCAGGCGGTGCGCAGGAATCATTGGACGCCGGTGTAACGCCGACCGAGCCAGCCGCAGCCGACGCGACAATCCAGGCGTTTTATCAAGCATTTACGACAGCCGATATCGCCGACACCTGGAAGCGTGTTGTGGCTCTGGTGGTCCAGCCCGGTGTCGAGTTCAGCGACACCAGCGTCGTCGACTTTAAGCGCGAACCCGCGCACGCGCTTTCGAAAGTAATCGAAAACCATCCCAATATGGTCTTCGAAGCACATTCGACCGATTACCAGACCCGAGGCGCACTAACAGAGCTGGTGCAGGATCACTTCGCGATTCTCAAAGTTGGGCCGGGCCTGACGTTCGCGCTGCGGGAAGCACTGTTTGCGCTCGAAGACATCGAATCATTCCTTGTTTCCGCGGAGCAACGTTCGGGGCTCCAAGCAGTCATCGAGCGCCGCATGTGCGACGCACCGGCGGCATGGCAATCCTATTACCACGGCAGTGAAAACGATAAGCGTTTCGCGCGCCGTTTCAGCTTCAGCGACCGGATTCGTTATTACTGGCCCGACCCTGACGTCCAAAAAGCACAAGCAACATTGTTCTCCAACCTCGACAGGCACGATATTCCACTGCCGCTCCTCAGCCGTTTTATGCCGGATCAATATCGCCACGTCCGCGAACAATCGCTTTCGCCGACGCCACACGAGCTCGTAATCGACCGTGTTACCGACGTCCTGCGTGACTACGCCATGGCCTGCGCCGGCCCGAACAATCAAGCTCAGTAATGTCACATCAAACACCAACCACAAACAGCGCCTGCACGTCCGCGACCGCGACCGAGCGCGAGATCCGTCAACAGCCCGCCATCTGGCGTGCGGTGCACGCAGATATCCAGTCTCAACGCCAGGCCATCGACGATTTCCTGTGCTCGATTCTGACTCAAGCGGGAGTGCGTGTCGTTTTTACGGGCGCGGGCACCTCGGCGTTCGCCGGTGACATGCTGGCTTCGCTACTCGGGATGCAGCTCGACGCTCGCGTCGACGCGGTGGCAACGACGGATATCGTCGCGCGCCCAACCGAGTGCTTGGCGCCGGATAGCCCACTCTTGCTGGTATCGATCGCACGCTCGGGCAACAGTCCGGAAAGCGTGGCTGCCACCCGCATGGCCGAGCAATGTTCGGCTGGCTGCTATCACCTGATCCTTACCTGTAATCCAGAAGGTGAGCTGCACCGAATCCATGCCGGCACCGACCGCGCGTTGCTGCTCACCATGCCGTCGGGCAGCAATGATCAAGGCTTCGCGATGACGTCGAGTCTATCGTCGATCGTATGGGCCGCGCTCTGTGTCTTCATGCCGAATCAGGCCGATGCCGAGCGCACCGAGCAGATCGCGCGTGCCGCCGACAACTTACTTGCCACGGATGCCAAGCAGGTCCAAACGACATTCTGCGGCGACTACGATCGCGTGGTGTATCTCGGCAGCGGGGTGTTCCGTGGTCTCGCGCAGGAAGCCGCACTCAAGATTCTAGAGCTGACCGCAGGCGAAGTCGTCGCGCTGCACGATACGCCACTCGGTTTTCGCCACGGCCCCAAATCATTGGTCAACGATAAAACCCTGCTCGTGACGTTTGTCTCCAACGACGCGTACGCACGTCGTTACGACGAGGATATCGTGGCCGAACTTACAGGCCAGAACGGACACGAGCGCGTCGTGGCTGTAGCGGCAAGTGGCTGGGACACCTTGGATGGGGCAACGCTATGGCCCTGTGACGAACTGGCCGAGGCCCCCGACTGGATGCTTGTTTTCCCGTATCTGATCACAGCCCAGCTTGCCGCTCTATATACGTCGCTGGCACACGGCAAGACCGTCGATAATCCGTTCCCCGACGGCGACGTCAACCGTGTCGTGCAAGGGGTAACAATCCACCCATTCGCCGCGGGTTCAGGAGATTCAGAATGAATCTCGATCCGGTGCTGGGTGCCTGACCATGTACCTGGGCGTCGACGGCGGCGGCACCAAAACCGCATTTTGCCTCATGGCGTGCGACGGTCGCATTCTCGCGCAACACACGGATAGATCCTGCCACCACCTGTCTATTGGCTTGGACGAAGTCGAGCGTGTGCTGGTTCATGGGGTCCACACGGTCTGCACCGAGGCGAACGTGACGCCGGACGATCTGGCATTCGCGTTTTTCGGCATACCGGGGTATGGCGAAGTCCGCGACGACCTAGCCAGACTCGATGCCATGCCGGCGTATGCGCTTGGCCACGACCGCTACGCCTGCGACAACGATATGGTCTGCGGCTGGGCAGGGTCGCTCGGCGCGGTCGACGGCATCAACGTGATCGCCGGCACCGGGTCCATGGCTTATGGCCAATATCACGGGCGGCACCAGCGTTGCGGCGGCTGGGGTTGGCGGTTTGGCGATGAAGGGTCGGCTTACTGGATCGGTAGCCAAGGACTCAACCTGTTTACGCGGATGAGCGACGGCCGGACCCCGCGTAGTGCCTTCTACGATCTGTTTTTCGAACGCCTTGGCTTATGTGACGCGGGCGAGGTCATCACACGTTTTCTGTGTTGTGAGTCTGAGCGTCAACAAATCGCCGAGCTGGCTGTGATTGTTTTGCAAGCCGTAAAGATGGGCGATGCCGAAGCATCGGTTATCGCCGAGCAAGCTGCGCGCGAGTTGGCTCTTATCGTCGATACGACCCAGAAGCAGCTGGGGTTCGGGACAAACGAACCGGTGCCCGTTTCCTATTCCGGGGGCATTTTCAACGACGACACGATGGTGGACCGGCTGCATCGGCATTTAGCCGCGCTTGAAACGCGTTTTGATCTACGTGCGCCGCTCCATACACCTGATGTTGGCGCCATGCTTTATGCGGCGAAGCTGGCAAACGATCCGGTCACGGTGTCGACGGCCTCCTCGGCAGGGCCGCCCAGTATCACGCAAAACGCGAACACCTGATGCGCATAAGCCAAAAACAACGAGGTCGCGGGTGGGGCAACGCGCTGTATGCGGCGTCAGCCGAACGCGACACCCAGTTATCGCATTTCCGTCTACAGGCGGGCGACTCACGCAAGGCTATCGCGTCCTGTGGCGGATTCCACAAGGCATAGCGAACACTCACTAAAACCAGGGGCACTACGCCTTCGGAGGCATTTATGACAACCACTTCGCAAGAACAATTTTCACTCACCCGACTACCGCTCATGGCTTGGTTCACGATTGTCATCGCGGCGTTGGGCGGAATGCTCTACGGCTATGACATCGGCATCATCGCCGGTGCGCTCGAAGCCATGAAAACGGAATTATCTCTGTCCGGGTCGGAAATGTCGTTGATCGTAGCGGCAGTACTCGGCGGCGGCTCGATCGCCACCTTGGTCGGCGGCCCCATAGCCGATGCCATCGGCCGCAAACCCACGATTTTGATTTCCGGCGTCATATTCGCCATTGGCGTGATTGTGAACGCGTTGGCGATAGGCTATGGCAGCGTGCTTAGTGGACGATTGATCCAGGGCATTGGTGTGGGGCTGGTGACCATCGTGATCCCGCTGTACCTGGTCGAAGTCATGCCGCCGGTGATTCGCGGGCGCAGCGTGACGCTTTTCCAGCTCTTTTTGACGATCGGTATCCTGCTCGGCTATCTGGTGGGTTATTTTTTCCAAGGCACCGGCGATTGGCGAGCCATGTTCGCGACTGCGCTGGTGCCGGGTATTTCCTACCTCGTGCTCGGGGCAGTGCTACCGCGTTCGCCGCGCTGGTTGCTTAAACGCGGGCGTAGCGACGACGCCCGCGCGGCGCTGGCTCGTACACACAGTGCCGGTGAAGCCGAAACCACTTTTAACGAACTAACCGAGCAAATCGAGCAAGAAAGTCTGACAACACGCTGGTCGCTGTTGCTGGCACCGGGGTATCGCAAAGCCTTATCGATAGCTGTGGCCATCGGCATACTGCAACAGCTCACTGGCATTAATACACTGCTGCAGTTCAATACCGTCATCTTCGACCAGTCCGGCCTGAGCAGTGGCGCCAGCGCCGCACTCGGCAGCGTCACCATCGGCGCGGTGAACTTCGTGGTCACGATTGTTGGCTTGATGTTGATCGACCGCGTGGGACGACGTCCACTACTGATGCTGGGCACAGGGGGCTCGACTGTCGCGCTGACGTTCGTCGCATTGGCCCATCTATTTGCCGCACCTTCCGTGTTTCTGGGGTATGCGACCCTCATCGGCATACTCGTGTTCGTCATTTTCTATGCGATCGGACCGGGGATCGTGGTCTGGCTGGCCATTTCCGAAGTGTTACCACTGGCGATCCGTGCCCGCGGCATGGCGATCGCATTGTTTGCCAACTCACTCGTCTCCGCCGGATTCGCTGCTGTATTCATGAACATCGTGTCCGTGGCCGGCTACACAGGCGCCTTCGGGATAACGGCAGTCGCGGGCTTTTTGTATCTCCTGATTGCAATCTTCCCGCTACCTGAAACCAAAGGTCGTAAACTCGAAGATATCGAAAGGCATTTCCTTGGCTCGAAAGATGACTGATATAACTGAGCCCGAGTTATATGTCGGCGTCGATGGCGGGGCGAGCAAAACCCAGGTCGTTGTCATCGATGCCAACGGCATAATGGTCGATCAGGCTGCTGGCCCTGCCAGCAGCCTGACGGCGTCTGCCGATCATGCGAATGAGACGATCCGGGAAACGCTGGGCCGAATCGAAGTGCTTGCCGATCGCGACCCATCGACTGTGCGCGTCGGGATCGGCATTGCGGGTACTGAATTGTCCGCGGCGCGTGACCGCTTGCTAAGTCTATGCGCCGATTTTGCCGACGTTTGCATTGTTTCGGATGCTTTGGTCGCCTGTCTCGGCGCACACGGCGGTGCCGATGGCGCGGTTATCGCTATCGGCACTGGCGTTGTCGGTTATCGCATTGAAGCCGAACAAACCCGGCAGGTCACCGGGTGGGGCTTCCCGCACGACGATCGTGGCAGCGGAGCATGGATAGGCATGGAGGCAATCCACACCACACTGAAAACGATCGATGGACGTGCATCACCGTCGCCGCTGACCGAGACCATCCTCGAGCGGTTTAATCACGATACGAACGAAATCATCGCTTGGTCCTGCGAGGCTGACGCTTCGGCATTCGCCCGAATGGCACACAGTGTGGCCGATTACGCGGAGGCCAGCGATGTCCACGCTTGTTCAATCCTGAAGCGCGCCAGCGACGAAGTCATCGTGGCCGCACAAGCACTGCTGGATGGCTGCCACCCGGACTTGCCACTGGCCTTATCCGGTGGCCTGGCTGAGACGCTTATGCCGTGGGTCAGCGACGCATTGGGCGCACGTTTGACGCCGGTTCAATATAGCCCGGCAATGGGTGCGGCATTAATGATGCGAAACGCGAACTTATCTTCACAACTTTCTGATTATAAATAATATGACTAAATCGCTAATGCATCGCGAATTGTTCGAAACACCCGAACGACTGCGCGAACAATTGGCTGCGAACGCGCCCCATGCCGATGACATAACGCGCACCCTCAACGAGACAACGCCAACGCAATGGTTTGTCGTGGGCCGTGGCACATCCGACCATGCCGGCTCATTTTTCCGCTATGCCAGCGGGCTTTTGCGCGGCTGTATTGTCGGTGATTTGTCGCCGAGTTTGATGACCGTGTACGACCGCTCGCCATCGTTTATCGATGGTTTTCTGATCGCGATTTCACAATCCGGCGCCGGTTCCGATATCAATCATGTGGTCTCCGAATTCACAGCGGGTGGCGGCCTCACACTCGCGTTGACCAATGATGCCGACTCGGCATTGGCACATGCCGCCAAGTTCACGCTACCGCTGCATATGGGGCCCGAAACGGCGGTTGCCGCAACTAAAACGTTTCTGGGAACGCTGACTGCGCTATTGCAATTACTGGCTATCAGCAACAGCGACGACAAACTTACACAGTGTCTATCCGCGTTGCCGGATCGCTTGAGTCAAGCAGCCGGCGAGGGCCAAGCGAGGATCGATACCCAGGCGTTGTCCAGATTTTCGTCGCCGCTGTTCGTCATCGGCCGTGGGCTCGGGTTACCGATCGCTCGTGAAGTCGCGTTGAAGTTCAAAGAGGTCTGCGTCATGCACGCGGAGGCCTACAGTGCCGCCGAGTTCAAGCACGGCCCGTTGGCACTAGTCGGCTCGGCATGTCCGATTCTGATATTAAGCCTGGACGACGAAACACGACCACAGACGCTGGACCTGGCGCGCGAGGCCGACGCACTCGGTGCGCCGGTCGTTGTCGTCGGGCCAGATCTGCCCGCGCCGCCAGATGATACAAATGTCTCGTACCGATCGCTGCCGATAACAGGGTCGATTTATACAGACGCAGTCATGGCGAGCTTTTTGCTGTACGACGTCATCGAGCGTCTCGCGTTGGATCGCGGCATCGACCCCGACGAACCACCCCACATACAAAAAGTTACAAGCACTTATTAAACGGTCGTGACAACGAAAGTGACAGAATCTGCGTCAACAGGGCATTGGCACGTGACCGGTGCCCGCGTATATACCGAAACCGGCTCGCTGCCGGGCGCAACGCTGGCAATCGACGGTTCTCAGGTCAGTGACATTAATCGCCACCAAACAAACGGTGGCGACCATATCCTGCGATTGCCCGAAGATTGGCATGTTGTACCGGGATTTATCGATACGCACATCCACGGTGCGGCCGGTGCCGACGTGATGGACGGCTCGGACGACGCCCTCGGCCGCATTAGCCAACATGTTGTAACCGAGGGCACGACCAGTTTTCTGGCGACGACCATGACGTCGGCGCCGGACACGCTGGACAACGCAATGCGCGCACTGGGTTTATTTACCGCGCCAGCGGATGGCGCCGAAATGCTCGGTGCGCATCTGGAAGGGCCGTTCGTTAACGTCGATAAAAAGGGCGCTCAGCCGGCCGAATGGATTACGCCGCCGGATACAGCGCTTTTCCATCGCTGGCAACATCTGGCGTCACAACGCATAAAGCTAGCAACGCTGGCACCCGAAATCGAAGGTGCAACCGAGCTTATCGCTGAATTGAAGCAGCAAGGCGTGCGCGCGGCTATCGGGCATTCCAACTGTAGCGCGGCCGTTGCGCAGCGCGCGTTTCAATGCGGCTGCGGCAGAGTCACTCATCTTTTCAATGGCATGAGCGGACTGCACCATCGCGACCCCGGTGTCGCCGCTGCCGCACTCGCTGAGCCGGCTTGCGTCGCCGAGATCATCGCCGATGGGCATCACGTAGCGACCGAGATGCTACGGCTTGCGTTCCAGGCCAAGACATCACGCGGCTTGATTGCGATCACCGACGCCATGCGCGCGAAAGGGATGCCGGACGGTGTCTACGATCTGGGCGGGCAGCAAGTCACCGTCAACAATGGCATGGCACAGCTCGATGACGGCAGCCTCGCGGGCAGTGTGCTGACACTCGACCAGGCGCTGCGCAACCTGATCGAGGCCACCGACTGCTCGCTATACGACGCCATTCGGATGGTAAGCACAAACGCCGCCCAGGATCTCGGCGTCATCGATCGCAAGGGCACGCTTGCCCCCGGTAAAGATGCAGATTTCGTGGTTCTGGACGCGCAATTAAACGTGCGGCTGACCGTCTGCCGCGGCCGGCCCGTCTACGACAACGGCTGTTTCGCTGGATCCGGACTCGATGCAACTCGAAATCCTTGATCAGTTATCGGCACCCGGATCGAGTCATCGGCCGAATGAAGATGCGATCGCGGTTAACGGTCAGACCATACTGGTAATCGACGGCGCGACCGGGGTGGGCGAGCAAACGTATATCGCTGGACAACCATCCGACACGTACTGGTTCGTACAAGAACTTCAACGGCACCTGAGCGCCGATCTTGCTCGTGGACAACCGCTTGTACCCGCATTGGAAACGGCTTGTCTGGCCACTCGCGACGCTTTTGCAACGCACGCCGCTCCGAATTCAGTGCCGAAATATGCCTGGCCATCGGCTGTTTTCACAGCCGCGACAATCGAAAACGGCGCGCTCGCTTTGTATCGCCTCGGCGACTGTGGCGCCAGAGACTTGCAGCGGCCGGAGCGCGTATTTTTCGCACCGACACGGCTGGACGACCAGGAACAAACAGCCATAAACGCCTTGCGTGACGAAATGGCAGCAGGTTACTCGCAAGCCACAGCACAACAAAGGCTTATGCCACTACTACGGCGAAATAGACAGAACATGAACGCCGTAGGGGGCTATGGCGCATTGACGCTCGATACCGGCTTTGCCGGATTTATTCAAAAAACGGTCATAAGCAAAGCTGAGCTGGCAAAAACGGATCCACGCATTCTGCTTTTCTCGGATGGGTTCGACGGCGCGCTTAATCAAATGTACTTGTCGGCCGACAACATGGATTTAACTAACGCGCTTACAAAGCTGCGCCGCACCGAGCGCGAAGACGCCAACTGCACCCGCCACCCACGAATCAAACGCCACGATGACGCATCCGCGGTACTGATCCGACCCACGTGTTATTGACACCGCATCGCCTTCGTGATTAATTCAATGAAGAGTTAAACGTTTAACTTGGCGTGTACGGTGGCTTCAATCAAGGACATAGCGGCGCGTGCCAATGTCTCAGTGGCCACGGTCTCGCACGTGCTAAATAGCACTAAAGCGCTTTCTCCCGAGGTCGTACACGCAGTCCGCGACGCGGCCTCGGCGCTCGGTTACCGGCCGAATGAAACCGCACGTGCCTTGCGTACCGGTCGGAGTAACGCGCTTGGATTGATCGTTCCAGACCTGACCAACCCATACTTTCCAACCATCGCCCAAGTCATACAACAGCAAGCTTGGCGCTTGGGCTATGCATTGTTTTTAATCGACAGTGCCGGCGATGTGGACGCCGAACGAAACGGGTTTGATCGGCTCACGGACCGCGGTGTTGACGGCGTGATATGGGCACCGACCACCGATAACCCGTCGCTTGAGCCCGAAATACCCACTGTGGCAATCGACCGATTTGTACCAACGGTCGATTGCGTGAGCACGGACCACCGACAATCCGGCGCTGTGCTCGGGCACTACGCTGCGTCGCTCGGCCATCAACGCATTGGTTTTTTGAATGGGCCGCAGTCGCTGGTCAGTGCGCGTTATCGGCGCGCCGGCATAATGGATGCGCTGCCCGAGTCCATCGACACCGTCTGGGAGCGCGATGTTCCATTTTCTCTATCGTTACCCGCCGAGATCGAAGTTTTGCTGACCGATCCGGGCGTGACCTTGGTCGTCGGCGGCAATGACGCCATCGCTCTGAGTGCCATGCATAGTCTAAGCGAGGCCGGTTTTACGGTCCCCGACGACGTGTCGGTGCTCGGATTCGACGACATCCCGCTGGCCCAATTGGCCTGCCCACCTTTGACAACGGTGCAACAGCCACTACGAGATATCGGATCAGTCGCCGTCCAGCGGCTTCATGAGCGCTTAACGGGTGTGCACGGCGCCCCTGAGTACCGCGAATTGCCCGGCTCACTCGTCGAACGGCGGTCTGCCCGCTCGCTTCCCGAAACGGTGTATTCAACATGATTATCGTGGTTGGCAGTATCAATATCGATATGGTCGCGTCGGTGGCTCGTCATCCAGCGCCGGGCGAGACGCTACTAGCCGATTCCTACGCACAGCACCACGGCGGGAAAGGCGCCAATCAAGCCGTCGCCGCAGCGCGCGCCGGGGCGGACGTTCGCATGCTCGGCGCGGTCGGCACCGACGCATTCGGCACCCAACTCACTGATGGATTGCGGCAAGAGGGCATCGATATTGCGCACATGCACACTGCCGACGGCAGTAGTGGCATGGCGCTGATCCAAATCGATCAGCACGGTGAAAACAGCATCGTTGTCGTGCCTGGAGCCAACAATGCGTTTCAGCCACAAATGCTGGAACCGTCCAACTTCACGGACGCCTCGATTGTCCTTCTCCAGCTCGAAATCCCATGGGCAACGGTTTTGCACGCGGCCAAACTCGCTCACACAGCCGGCGCACAGGTGGTTTTGAATGCCGCCCCAGCTGACGGCGTCAATGTCGAGGCGCTCGGTGATATCGACTGGCTGCTTGTTAATGCCAGCGAAGCAGCGCAACTGTTAAACACCACGCAGGCAGAACGCGTTGAGGACGCACAGGCACAGGCACGCACTTTAAAACAATCCGGACCCTCCACAGTCGTGACGTTGGGCTCGGCGGGCCTCGCATGGTATGTCGACGATGACGATACTGGCTCGATGCCAGCACCGCCGGCTCATGTCGTTGACACAACGGCGGCGGGCGATGCCTTCGCGGGAGCGTTTGCACAAGGTATAGACGCGGGTTTGACGACCCACGAATCCATCGAGCGTGCCAATAGGGCGGGTGCACTGGCAGTCGGTTGCGCCGGCGCCCGCGACAGCCTGCCAACGTCACGCGTCTTGAACTCGGACATTAATCAATAGGCACACCATGAAACGTGACGGCATTCTGCATCCCGCTCTGAATTTCGAACTATGCCAACTTGGCCACGGCGATCGATTCGCGATCGCGGATGCTGGCTTGCCAATCCCACCATCCGTTACCCGCATCGATCTGGCGTTTAGTCCAGGGCAGCCTGACTTTTTAAACGTGCTAACCGCAATTTTGTCCGCCAGCGTTATCGAGGGCGCAACCGTTGCCCAAGAATTCGGCGACGATAACGAGCGGCGCCCCGAGTTCGAGCATTGCCTGCAAGGGCACGGCGGGATATCACCGTCCGCGATCACATATTTGACGCATGAGCAGTTAAAAACCGAGCTCACCAATATGCGCTTTGTGGTTCGCACCGGTGAAACGACACCATTTTGTAATGTGATTTTGCAAAGCGGGGTGTTTTTCGGGTGATCACGTCACCCGACACGGCCCAATCAAGGGGCAAATCAGAAGGCTAGGAGGTCTCGGCTATGTGTATAAAGCAATTGCAAACACGAACACAGGGTGTGATACCGGCATTGTTATTGGCGCTGGCAATGACAATGGCGCTGCCGGCGTTCGCAGACAGTGACGCGAATTCGAGCGAAGGTCAGATGGCATTGCTGCTGTCGACGACGAATAATCCATATTTCGCGGCCATGAAACGCGCCGCCCAGAACAAAGCCGAAGATCTTAACGTTGATTTTCAGGTTCTCGATGCGCATAACGACTCCAATCAACAGGTCAGCCAGATTCAGACGCTGCTTGCGAAGCAGGTCGACATGCTGTTGGTGAACCCGACGAATGCCGACGCGATAACGCCTGCCATCAAACAGGCCAACAAGGCCGGTGTGCCTGTGATATTCGTTGATCGTGCGACCAATGGCGGCGAGTCACTGGCATTTTTCGCTTCCGATAACGTCCAGGCGGGCAAGACGGCGTGCCAATATCTGGTTGATCAGATGGACGGCGAGGGCAGTCTTGCGATTCTGACGGGCGTACCCGGCGCATCCGCCACAAACGAACGCTCCAGTGGCTGTGACCAGGTTTTGAACGAGCACGACAAGATTGATGTTGTAGCTCGCCAGAGTGCGCATTTCGACCGCAGCGAAGGGCTCAACGTCATGCAGAACATGTTGACGGCGAACCCGCAGGGCATCGGCGCCGTGTTTGCTGAAAATGACGAAATGGCGCTTGGTGCCATCAAGGCGTTGAAATCGGCGCACGCATTGGACAATACGCTGGTTGCGAGTATCGACGGCACACCCGGCGGCCGAAAAGCGGTCAAAGCTGGCGAAATCGATCTGAATGTCGCTCAACAGCCCGCTTTAATGAGCAAATCTGCCGTTGCCACCGGCTATCAATATCTAAAAACCGACCGGCTGTTCATTCCCGTTCCGCTACAAAAACTTACGCAGGACAAATGACTGACAAGACAGAGGAGGGCGGTAGCAGCGGCGCTGCTGCTGCCGGCCCGTTTTTAACGCTTTCGGGTATTGCCAAGCGCTTTGGCAGCGTCAATGCGCTCACCGGGGTGGATCTGAATGTCCATGCCGGTGAAGTGGTCGGGCTTCTGGGCGATAACGGAGCAGGGAAGTCGACACTAGTCAAAATCATGTCCGGTGTCGAAGCGCCGAGCGCTGGGTCGGTCGCAGTGGCAGGGCAGGCAATGACCGAAGTCACGCCACAGCGGGCACGCACTGCCGGCGTCGAGACGATTTATCAGGATCTGGCGTTAGCCAGCAATCTGGACGTGGCGGAAAACATATTTCTCGGCCGGGAAATGACCGGCCGCATGCTCGGCATCGTGCCGACAGTCAGAAGAAAGGCGATGCGTGAGCAAACGCAGGCCTCACTCGATCAACTTCGAATCCGAATCCCATCGTTACGCGCTAAGGTCTCGACACTTTCAGGTGGTCAACGACAGGCAGTAGCCATCGCACGGGCGCTCTATTGGCAAGCAAAACTCGTGATTATGGATGAACCAACCGCCGCGCTAGGCGTTTCCGAACACGACAAAGTTATTGAATTGGTCAGAGAGCTGGCCGCAAAAGGGGTCGCCGTTATTCTCGTCACGCACGTCATGCAGGACGCGCTCGCGGTTACCGACCGTATTACCGTTCTAGCCAGAGGCGCCAAAGCGATGGATCGGGCGACCCGCGATCTCGATCGAAACCAAGTGGTCCACGCGATGATGACTGGAGAAGCATCGTGAATCGAGCAAACGCAGCCCAGCTCTATCGAGCCACAACGCGGATCGCTCTCGATAACACGGTACTGGTCGCATTTCTGCTACTCGCGATCGCTTTGGCGTTTACCACGCCGTATTTTCTGACCAGCCGCAACATTCTAAATATTTTGTTGCAGGCGGCCCCGTTCGTCATATTGGCGCTCGGCGAGCTCGCTGTCGTGCTTGTTGCCGGCATCGATCTATCTGTCGGCTCGATGGTGGGGTTGAGCGGCGTGCTGTTCGCATTTTTAACCGTCTCAACCGGTCTGCCATGGCCGTTGGCCATCGCAGTCGCGATCGCAGCCTGTACGACGCTTGGCATAGTCCAAGGGGCGCTGATTAACTATTTCAACGTTGCCGACTTCGTCGCAACACTCGCCGGATTATCGATTTTCCGCGGGCTGACGCTGATCATCACACAAGGAGACCCAATCCCCGGGTTGCCACCGGCTTTCAATTTCCTGGGCCAGGGGTTTATCGGGCCAATTCCGTTTCCGGTGATCATAATGGCAAGCCTCTGGGTCGTGACATCGTACTGGCTTTCCAAATCACGATCGGGGGTGCACATCTATGCCATTGGCGGCGGCCGAACGGCCGCACACCGTGCTGGTATACCGGTCGCACGCATGCGCATGTTGCTTTACGGGTTTAGCGCATTCATGGCAAGCATTGCCGGGTTGATACTGGCAGCACGCTTGGGCACAGCCGATCCAACTGCTGGCGCCACCTATGAGTTAGCGACAATCGCCGCGGTTGTTATTGGCGGCACGAGTCTTTTCGGCGGTCGCGGTTCGGCCTGGGGCGCAGCTCTCGGCGCGTTGATTCTCGCGACAATACTAAATGGTTTGACCTTACTCGATGTACCGCCGTTTTATACGGAATTGGTGCAGGGCCTGATTATTGTGACGGCCGTGCTGTTGGATAATCTGCGGCGCCGCACAGCATAGCGATCTTGCGGCGCTCGACACTCGTGTGTGCATCGAGCCAGATTAGTTATTTAACATAATATACATTATGTGTACTTAAATACAGGCGGCTCAAGCCCAATGATTACCCGCTGGACTGTATTTTCATCAGCATGTCTCCCATGTTGATTCGTCTGCGTACAGCATTGGTCGTCGCGGGCGCTAATTAAAACGCGGTAATACCGCACGAAACCATGACGACACAGCAACCGAAACGAGTCGACGGCACGGCATTTCCTACGGACTGCTCGCCGCAGCGTTCTGTGTCCCGGGATATTCGTGGTACTTGGTTATACGGGCGGCCATCGGCGACTGAGCTCGTGTTCTAGCGCTATGTAACCGTCCTATTCGCGCTCCTCGCGATACCGCTCGGCCTACTTTTTTTCGTTCGCCGCGAGCGCCACGTCGTTTAATTGGCGCCTTCGCTCGCCCAACTCGCGGTTACCGCCGCGCTTGGTTTGTTCACCCTGTATTTCTTCGAGATACTGGCATACCGCAGGCGCCGCACCGGCTTTTTGCGCGGTGCAGCGCCTTGAGCGTTGATCAATTGGAAAATTGAGTGGCCAGACGGGCAATTTTCTCGCCCTGATAGTGCGCGATGGATAATTCATTGTCGGAGGGCTGGCGCGAGCCATCACCGCCGGCGTAGGTCGATGCACCGTAAGGCGATCCGCCCCGCAATTCAGAAATATCGAACAGCTCCGTGGCACCGGCATAGTCAACCGGGACAATCAACATGCCGTGATGGGCCAGCGTATTCCAGAACGACGTAATGGTGGTCTCGTTGCCAGCGCCGGTCGCGCTGGAAGTAAACACGCTGGCAAGTTTATTGATCAGCCCGCCGTTGGCCCACAAACCGCCGGTCTGATCCATGAAGGTACGCATCTGGCCGGCCATATTGCCAAAGCGTGTTGGCGTGCCGAACACGATGGCGTCGTAATCACCCAGTTCGGCTGGTTCGGCCATGTCACCGGCTGGATCCTGTTTGGCACCGAGTTGATCCAGTGCTTCACGGCTCATGGTTTCGGGCACATGCTTGAGCGTTACCTCGACACCATCGACCGACGCTGCGCCTGCGGCCACGGTTTGAGCCATCGTCTCGATATGGCCGTACATGGAATAGTAAAGAACAAGAACTTTTTTCATAACAAACATCTCCGTCGTTTAAACTTTTAGATTATTCAGACAATGTTGCCGGGGTATTACCGAAGTGACCGGCCTGAAATCCCCGAATGGATTCCTGGATTTCTTCGGTCGAGTTCATCACAAATGGGCCGTGGCCGACGACCGGCTCGTTAATCGGTTCGCCGGTGAGAACCAACAGCTTGGCATCCGTATCAGCTGCCAGGTGGATATCGCTTTCCGCCCGGTCGAACAAAGCCAGCTCAGCATCTCGCACGGCTTCCACGCCATCCAACTGCACCGTACCGCTGAGCACGACAACCATCGTCGTGTGCCCTTCGGGTGCGATCAGCGTAGTGGCGTCATTGCGGACGAGTCGTAGATCCCAGACATTGATCGGACTGAACGTATCCGCGGGACCGGAAACGCCCGCATATGTGCCCGCAATCACATTCAATGACCCCACGTTTCCAGCCAGTTCCACACGCGGAATATCCGCCGCCCGGATAGACTGATACGACGCAGGCGCCGACTTGTCGGCAGCGCGTAGATTAACCCAGAGTTGGACCACTTCGAATCGCCCGCCCTGCTTGGCAAAAGCCGACGAATGAAACTCTTCATGAACGATACCGTTACCGGCGGTCATCCACTGTACATCGCCCTTGCCAATCACACCGCCACCGCCCGACGAATCGCGGTGCGCGACTTCACCGTCGTAGACAATGGTCACGGTTTCGAAGCCGCGATGCGGATGGGCACCGACACCGCGTGGTGTATTCGTCGGCTCAAAGTCGTGCGGCCCCGCATAATCGAGCATCAGAAATGGCGTGATGTGGTGTGCCCCCAGTCGGTCGTAGTTGAATAACGATCGAACCGGAAAACCATCGCCAACCCAATGTCCATGTGGTGCGGCGTAAATTCCCATAATGTTTTTCATGCTGATTTACCGGCTATCCGGTCTCGAACTGCTGATGCCAATCATCCTATGGGCGGAACGAGGACTCGGCTAGTAGGGTAGAATCAAACGCAGCGTCTCATTAATGGAACGTCGGTATGCAAGATCTCAACGATTTGTTCTATTTTGTGCAGGTCGTTGACCACGGCGGCTTCGCACCGGCAGCCCGCGCAACCGGCGTGCCGAAATCGAAACTTAGCCGTCGCATCGCAGAACTGGAAAAGCGGCTGGATGTCGGGCTGATTCATCGCAGCACACGCAGTATCACGGTTACCGAACTCGGTCAGGCCTATTACGAGCACTGCGCCGCGATGCTCTCGGAAGCCGAAGCCGCGCAGGAGACCATCGATCGCTCGATCGCCCAACCTCGAGGCCTGATTCGCATGAGTTGCCCGCCGGGATTACTGTATTTTTCGGTAGGCGAACAGATTTCAGCGTTCATGGCACGTTATCCAAACGTGCGTGTCGAGCTCGAATCCTCGAGCCGGCGCATCGATGTGGTGCGGGAAGGTTTCGATCTCGCATTGCGCGTACGATTCCCACCGCTCGAGGACAGCGACCTAAACGTCCGGGTGTTGTCGCATAGTCCACAGCGCCTGATGGCGGCTCCGTCACTATCCGAGAACGCACCCTGGCCTGTCACCCCGACCGATCTGAGCAAACTACCATCGCTCGATCTGCGGCGCGCTCACCATGCACATACGTGGTGCCTGGAAGGTCCCGACGGCGCTAGCGCCCAGGTTCACCACCAGCCACGTCTTGTAACCGACGACTTGATCACCTTACGACGCGCCGCCCTGGCCGGCCTCGGCATCGTCCAGTTGCCAATGCTATTCGGGGGACAGGATATTACCGACGGCACACTTGTCGATGTGCTACCGGACTGGGCGCCACGCAGCGGTATTGTTCATGCGGTCTTTCCCTCGCGACGCGGTCGCTTGCCAGCCGTGCGATTGTTAATCGACTTTTTGGCGACCCAGTTCGCGGAACAGGATTTCTTAACCCATACTGGCATCGAAACCGAAATTTAATGCACCCCACCGTCACAGGGCCACGATTGGTCCTTGGGGCGCAACGAGTTCTCGCCACAAGCTATCGCGCTGACGCGGTCGTGGGCCTCTGAGTTGTCGTAGACCTCGCCGAACGCGACGGACTACCGACTCATCAGATCACCAGTAAAAGCGCTTTTTTAGAATTCGGTATGTGCGGCCGAGTGTTCCTGATGGCATGCCTCGAATTCGGTGGACATACCGGGCATATGGGGCTGATCACCCAGCACATCCTCGATATAAAGCGCCTGCACGAATATCTGAGCGCACAGAGAGATGGGTGCGGCGAGCATCATTCCGAATGTGCCAGCGATTGCGAAGCCAAGTGTCTGGGCAATCAGCAAAAATCCCGGCGCAATCGAAACAGCACGACGCTGGATCAACGGTGCAAGAATATACCCCTCGAGTATGTGCAGAACCAGATAGAGGCCGGCTGCATAGAATGCGATGTCGACTCCCTGTAGCCCTGCGACTAGCACCGCTGGAACCGCCGATAGGATGGCGCCTAGATACGGGATAAAGGTCAACACACCAGCGATAAGACCTAGAGATACAGCAAAGGGGACATCCAATAACGCCAGACCGACCGCGCTGCCGATACCCACCGCGATCATTGATAGCCCACGGCCAATCAACCAACGGCGAAGCACCCACCCTACTGCGACCAACAATTTTTGGGTGCGCTGTCGTCGATCCTTGGGCACGAGTCGTATCAACGCGTTCAAATAGGCCGACGGCGTAAACGCCAGGTAGAAGCCGATAATAGCGACCACGAATGCGTTGGCCAGCGTGCTAATGGTGAGTGTAGCCGCACTCGATAGTTGACCGCTTAAGCGTGTACCAATCGATGTGTCGCTTTTATTGGATTGACCGCTAGCCCCGCGGTTGTTGTTGCTGGCCATATCCGCGCTACCCGAATCACGCACCCAAGAAGGCGCGAGGTGGGCCTGCTCGAGATTATGGGATATGCGATCGACCGAATGCGCAATCTGTGCCCGAAGTTGCGGCGCCTTGGCAGTGACATTGATAGCGCCGAACGTGATGATGCCGGCCAGACAAGCGACCACAATCACACTGGCAGCAGCAATAGACAGATGCCGGGAGATGGGCACGATGCCATGGATAAGCCGGGCCAGCCCATCAAGTGCAATGGCCAGGATTACGGCCGCGATGACCAGTAATAAACCGTTGATGGCATACCAGACAAACCAGCCCGCCACCACTAACGCAGCGGCCACCGCGCAAGCCAACAGGAAGCGGCCGAGAAACTGACGGTCGACCGTCGGCTTGTCATCCGTTTGTTGTGTCATAGCAAGCGCTATCAGTCATTGTTGTCGCGTGTGCCTTGTTGCACCAAGCGCCGCATGGCACGAGCACTCAAGCCGGTCACGCGTCGTGCATGGTAACGAGTCGTCGCGAGTAACAGTTTCGCTCGACACAACCGATGGTCAGTTCCATGCCAGTCACGTGCAATCTCAGACCCTCTGACGAACACTCTAATTGAGCTGTCTCAGCTGCGCTTGTATATAATCTATGCAAACGGGTTGACCGATACATACCACGTACGTGATAAATATACGTACCGTATAGACTGTTGGTTCCATGCCGCTGACCGGCCGCTTCTCTACGCTAGGCGCTAGACGTGCCACTTGCGCGCAGTTGATTGATGCCCATCAAATCAGACGGTCCCAGTCATGAACTCGAGCGCTACGATGCTGTCTCGCCCTTTATTGGCGCAACAGGCTGCCCACGCACTTTTGACTGGACCCCCCAAGCATTCGAAGATAACGCGCAGTTGCCCCATAGATCGCCTATCACGCCCAATCACGGCGGCCTTGATGGACGACACACCGCAGTTGAACGGAATACACCCCCAAAACCCGACATCGCCGCGTAAAAAGACTACGACGACGCATGCCGCTTGATGATTGAATAAAACGCGCCGGCCAGCCGACAGGCCTGCCGGTTGTCTTAGCCATAGGAACGAACGCCATGATCGATATCGAAAGCCACCTCGGCAATGAAGCCGACGACCTGCTGGGTCACAAATGCGAGACCATTGACAAGAGCAATCTCTATCTCCCCGGCCCGGATTTCGTCGACCGAGTCGTCGCGGACAGCGATCGTTCGCCCGCTGTCATGGCCTCTTTGCAACGGTTATTCGACCACGGCCGCCTCGGCGGCACGGGGTATCTCGGCCTGCTGCCAGTCGATCAGGGTATCGAACACTCGGGTGGCGCCTCGTTCGGGCCCAATCCGATCTACTTCGACCCGAAAAACATCGTGGAACTGGCCATGGAAGGTGGCTGCAACGGTGTGGCATCGACGCTCGGCGTATTGTCCAGTGTGGCCCGGCGCTACGCCCATCGAATCCCGTTCATACTCAAGCTCAACCACAACGAAACGCTGTCCCTGCCCCCTGTCTCCGACCAGACCTTGTTCGCCGATGTGGAACAAGCTAAGAACATGGGGTGTGCAGCGGTCGGCGCGACGATCTACTACGGCTCCCCCGAGTGTCGCCGGCAAATTCAGGAAATCAGCGAAGCTTTCGAGCGCGCTCACGAGCTTGGCATGGCTACGGTATTGTGGGCATACCTGCGTAACGACGCCTTCAAAAAAGACGGCGTCGATCACCACACATCGGCTGATTTAACCGGGCAAGCCATCCACATGGCGGCCACAATCAATGCCGATATCGTCAAGCAGAAAATGGCCACCAATAACCGCGGCTACACCGAAATCGGCTTCGGTAATACGCACGAGCGCGTCTATGACACGTTGTCATCCGACCACCCGATCGACTTGGCCCGCTATCAAGTGGCTAACTGTTATATGGGCCGTACCGGCCTGATCAATTCCGGCGGCAGCTCAGGGTCGGACGACTATGCACAGGCTGTGCGCACGGCTGTCATCAATAAACGCGCGGGCGGTACGGGCCTGATTTCCGGCCGCAAAGCGTTCCAGAAATCGATGAAAGACGGCGTTGCGCTCCTAAATGCGATCCAGGACGTATATCTCGACGACAATGTAACGATCGCATAGCACTCGATAAGTGCAGCGATCACCAGGAGAATCAACGGTGGGTGAATACTACGACTTTTTCAAAGCCTACGACGTCCGAGCGCGTGTGCCAGACGAACTCGATGCCGATCTCGCTTACAGGATCGGTCAATCGTTTGTCGGCGTCTTCAATCTGAAGACCGTAGTGCTTGGACGTGATATGCGACTGTCCAGTCCGGATATCGCCAATGCGCTTGCCGGCGGTTTGACCGCGGCTGGCGCCGACGTGCTCGATATCGGACTGAGCGGGACCGAAGAAGTCTATTACGGCGTGATCGCACAGCAGGCCGATGGCGGTGTCATGGTCACGGCCAGCCATAACCCGAAGGACTACAACGGCCTGAAGTTCGTGCGCGAAGGGGCGCGGCCCATCAGCAGCGACACGGGGCTAGCCGATATCGAAGCATCCGCCTATTACGGTGATATCAACCCACCGGCGCAGGCCGGAACGCGTCGCGAGTTGGCTCAACGCAGCGATTATGTCGATTTCCTGCTCGGCCAGATCAAGCGCGATCACATGAAACCGCTAAAGATCGTGGCCAACCCCGGCAATGGCTGTGCCGGCCTGGTCGTCGATGCATTGGCCGATCAGCTGCCGTTCGAGATCATACGCATGAATTTCGAGCCGGACGGCCACCTACCCAACGGTATTCCAAATCCACTGCTGCCCGAGAACCGCAGCGTCACGGCCGAGGCGGTTCGAGCACACGGCGCTGATCTCGGCGTGGCTTGGGATGGCGACTTCGATCGTTGCTTTTTCTTCGACGAGCGCGGCGAATTCGTCGAGGGCTATTACATAGTTGGCCTGTTAGCGGAAATGCTGCTGACAATGACGCCAGGTGCAGCGATCGTGCACGACCCGAGGCTCGTCTGGAACACACTGGCCCAGGTTGAAGCCGGCGGTGGCCAAACGGTTGCCTCGAAATCGGGCCACTCGTTCATGAAACAGGTCATGCGCGAATCCGATGCACTCTATGGCGGCGAAATGAGCGCACACCATTATTTCCGTGAATTCGGCTACGCCGATAACGGCACCCTACCTTGGCTGGTGCTGGCCCAACTCTTAAGCGAAACCGACCAGACAATGTCCAGCCTGGTGGCATCCCGGATCGCGGCGTTCCCGGCCTCGGGCGAAATCAATCGCGAAATTAACGATCCAACGGCCGCGCTGGCCGATCTCGAATCCCACTACACGGATGCTGCCGAGTCGGTCGACTATCTCGACGGGCTATCAATGGACTTCGGCAACTGGCGCTTCAACCTGCGTAAGTCGAATACCGAACCGGTCGTGAGGCTGAACGTCGAAACGCGCGGTGACCAGGCTTTACTCCAGGAGAAAACCGACGAGCTCCTGGCGCGCATCGACGCGAATTAAGTCCGGCACCATCGCCGCGAGCCTGTTTTGGAGCGCACGGTACTCGCCAGCCGTGCGCTCTAGCGATCGGCATCACGCGACCGCACAGGCGCACGCTTTAGTGGCTTTTCCTCGCCATCGGAGATCGGTCGGGTCGGTGCTGCCGTGCTGCCGTGCCCGACTCTTGGCGGCACATCTTGATTTGCCGGTAAACAAACCAAGATGCCCGCGTAACATCAGGTCTAGCTGTCGACCGGCGTCATCGTGGTGTCGCCCAGATAAGGTCGGGCGGCGTCACCGTCGTAGAGATAATCCCGGGTAACGGGGACCGCGTCGTTGGTATGGCCGAGCTGAATCTGGAACACGACGAGATCGCCCCAACGGAACACAGCTTCACAACTTTGCAAGTAGAACTCCCACATGCGACAGAAGCGCTCACCGAGCCGCTCGGTAAATATGTGCCGTCGATCCTGAAAATTAGCATTCCAGCAGGATAGTGTCCGCGCGTAGTGGCGCCGTAATACTTCAATATCGGTGCTGGCCAGGCCTGCGTTCTCGACCTTGGGCGCGATTTCGGAAAGCGATGGAATATAACCACCCGGAAAGATATATTTCGTGATCCAGTTGCGGTTCATCGGCGTCGGCGGACCATTGCGACCAATCGTATGGATCAAACTGCGACCGCCGGTACGCAACAGGTTGCGCACCTGATTGAAAAATATCTGGTACTGCGGCCGACCGACGTGTTCGAACATACCGACACTCACAACCGCGTCGAACGCGTCGCCGTCGAGGCTACGGTAGTCCTCTTGTTTGAACGTCACCTTATCGGTCAGTCCCTTGCTTTCCGCACGTTCCTGTGCAATCCGGTATTGATCGTCAGCAAGTGTCAGACCGACGACTTCCACGTCGTAGGTTTCGGCCAGATGTAGTGCCAGACCACCCCAGCCGCAGCCAATATCGAGCACGCGTTCGCCGGGTGACAGACAAAGTTTGCGGCCAATGTGGGCACATTTGGCGCGCTGCGCGTCGGCCAATGTCGTGTCATCAGTCTCGAAATAGGCGCAGGAATACTGCATGTCCGGGTCGAGGAATTCCCGGAACAGTTCGCTGTCTACATCGTAATGATGATGAATATTGCGCTGTGCCGACAGCTTGGAATTGGCTTCGCGGAAGCGCCGCACGCAACTGCCAATCAGGCGGTAGAAAAATGAAGCACTGGCCGACTCGACATTCGCGAAATACAACCGGAAAATCGCCAGCAAGCCACCACGACCCGGCCGCCAGTCATCGTCCATATAGGCTTCGCCGAAGGCCATCTCCGGATCAGCCATCAAGCGGCGCATAACGCCTTTACGCTGAAGGATGACTTCGGCACTCGGCTCGCCACTGCCGAAAGACTCACGCTTACCTGACGGATGCACCAATGTCAGGCTACCGTGGTGTAAAAATCGTTCGAAAATCCGTCGTTTCACCCTGACTCCCGGATTGATAACGCCCCACGCGTTAGCCGCGTACGAGCGCGGCAATGAATATTCGGAATATGCCCATTATAAGCCACATCACGTGCCACTCCAATCTTGATAACCAGCAGACCCCGCAGCCACAACGACAGACCCGCGCCCTTTAGCTCTATCCGCCGAATGACGCAGCAATCCATGTGCACACGCATCGGCACCGAGCAGCAACGAGCTCGTGATCCGCACGCGCTATACAGCCGTGAGTCGCGGCGCCAAGATTCGAGCGTCTGCACACAACGATCCGCAATGGGCGCGTCGATGAAAATGCCAGGCAGTGTCATCGCATGCAGGTAACGTTAGGCGAACCCACATCGCCTGGGCGAGCGCAAATGATCTCTAATCGGAGCGTATGGCATGCACTTCATCGTTGCCGGTAAACTTGATCAGGCAACAGGCGGCTACCGCTACGACGCACGTATCGTCGCGGGGTTGCGCGACGCCGGCTGGCGCGTCGTCGTCCACGAATTGGATGGATGTTTTGCCACGCCCGACGACCAGGCCGCCTCGGCACTTGAGCAGTCGCTGGCAAGCATTGACGCGGATCAACTGGTTGTAATCGACAGCCTGGCTCTGGGCGGACTACCGGAAATCGCCCAACGTTGCGCACAGCGTCTAACGCTCGCCGCCCTAGTCCACCACGCGCTCGCCGATGAACATGACACCGACGCGATGACACGCAGACGCTGGCTGGCCAGCGAGCATCAAGCATTAGCCGCGGCCACACGCGTGATTACCACAAGCGACTATACCGCCAATAGGCTGCTCGAACTCGAGCTGGTGGCGACGCGGCCCGCCGTGGTCGAGCCGGGCGTCGAGCCGCGGCCGTGCGCCACGCCCAATCTCGACATGCCGTTACGGCTGTGTTGCGTGGCAAGCATCATCCCGCGCAAGGATAACGCTGGCCTGGTGGCCGCCCTGGCCCAACTACGTGATCTGAATTGGCGCTGCGATATCGTCGGCGCACTGGACCGTGATCCGGCGACGACGACCGATTTACGCCACCGAATCGAGCGCCACGGCTTGGGCGAGCGTGTTCATCTGCGTGGCGTTCTGCCGAACGATGAGCTCGACGTGGTTTACCGACAAGCCGATCTATTTGTGCTCGCCAGCCGATTCGAGGGCTACGGCATGGTCATTACCGAGGCGCTGGCCTATGGGTTGCCGATCGTCACGACCACCGGCGGCGCACTGCGCGATACCGTACCGGTCAATGCTGGGCTCACCGTGCCCCCGAACGATGTACCCGCGCTCAGATCGGCGCTTGCACGTGTGCTTGGCAACCGTACGTGTTTCGACGCGCTTGTCGCCGGTGCGCGGCGCGCACGTAAAAACTTGCTCGACTGGCCGGCCGCCACCCAACGATTCACCCAGGTTCTAGCTGAAATGGACTCGATACGATGATCAATAAGCCGAATGTCTTTGCCGCTGAGTGGCTGGCATTACATGAGGCCGTTGACGCGCGTGTGCGTAGCTCGCGCCTGGCCGAAGCCGTCGATGAATGGCTGTGGCGCCACGCCGACACCGATTGTCGACCTAGGCGCCGGCACAGACGCCAATCTGCGCTATCCGGCGCCGCGGTTGACGATGCCCCAACGTGGACACTGATCAACCACGATCCGACGCTACTCGCCAACCACCCAGGCGGACCCGCTGCCGGATGGCTGGTCATCGATGCACCAGTCGTGTCTGTCGACCAATTTTGAGTCGCTGCATCGCGAACGATGCCTCAGGCGTAAGGAGTCCCTAGTGTCGGCATACTTGGGTTCAAAATCGACGTGCGCCAGGCTGCGCGGCATACTCGCACACCAAATAACCGCCGGCGGCGCTCGTCGCCGTCCGCGGCGACTACTCACGGATATCTCTTAACGCCATGGAACACGTTGAGCGCTGTTTGTTCGATCTACGCCGCGGTCTGCCGATCCGGTTACGCGACGATACTGTCGACGTTCTGATCTGGCCCGTCGAGCATCTGGATGAAAACGCGCTGGGACGACTACGCCATGTCGCCGATGATAATCCGGCGCTTGTCGTGACCGGTCACCGATTGGCGAGCGTCAAATCCATCGCGTCACAAGCAAACGAGACAAGCAATGCCCGCATCGGCATTACAGCCGCGGATGCCGCCGACGATGTCATCCGCTGGGCCTGCACACCGGACGTTGAAATCGACGCCGGCCGTATCGGCCCCGGACCGGACGACAATATCGACACATTGGCCCTTTTTCTCATGCGCTGTGCGCTACTCATCCCGGCCGCGGTGGTGGCCACGATTGGCGTCGATGCCCGGGGCGAGCTCGACACCGACGTTGATACGCGCGATCTGTTATCGATCGAACCAGCCACGGTGCACGCGTACGAGGCCGGGCGGCCGGAGCCACTCAAGCGTGTTAGCGAATCCGAGGTTCCGCTCGCGGACGCGTCCAGCACGCGTTTCGTTGTATTTCGCGAACCGGACGGCATGCGCGAGCACATCGCGATTTTGATTGGTGACAGCCAACACTGGCCAACTCCGGTGCCTGTGCGCCTGCACTCGGCATGCCTGACCGGCGATTTGTTCGGAAGCCTTCGCTGTGACTGTGGCGAACAACTACGCGGCAGTGTCGCTGCCATCGGCGAGCGCGGCGGTGGCGTATTACTGTATCTCGCCCAGGAAGGGCGCGGTATCGGCCTGGCCAACAAGATGCGCGCCTACCATCTTCAGGACGACGGCCTCGATACGATCGATGCCGATCAGGTGCTCGGCTTCAGCGAGGACGAACGACGCTACACGATAGCGAGCGAAATGCTTGCCGCACTCGATATCCACACCATCGATCTGCTAACCAACAATCCGGCCAAGTTGGACGCTATGCGTCAAAACGGCATTGCGGTCGCCGCACGCCAAGCGATTTACGGCTATCTAACGCCGCAAAACCGTGGCTATCTGAACGCCAAGGCCACGCGGGCCGGCCACTGGCTCGATAATCTGCTGGACCACAGCGCCGAACGTTAAATCGAGCTTGCGGCAGGAACGCAAACTCGGCACCGGCGACACCTCTGTGGGGTTCGGTCAACGCGGCAATTGCAAATCGGCTGTCTCTCGAATGACAGCCGCCAGACACCCGCCGAAATAAGCGACTAGTTGCCGACCGATATCACCATCGGCCCGGGCCGGCTCGCCGGCAATACCATCATCGCCAAAATCTTCAGCGAGCCAAGCGTAAGCCGCCCGGCCTTCCGGCGCCACCCACTGACTGGCCGGCGCATGCTTGGTCCGGGTCGATGGCGGGATGTGGTCGCGTCGAACCGCATCGGGAGCAATGTGCAACATCATCGATGTCTCCAACGCGCCGGCATGCAGATCCTGGGCTAGTTCATCAAAGTCATCGACCGCATCCGGCGTGCCGAACCGGAAATACGTGGCTTTAATCACATGTAATCCATGGTAGGCCCGTAAGTTGAGGGCCGCCGCATCCAATACGGCGGTGTTACCACCATGACTGTTGAACACGACCAGACGCTCAATGCCTGCCTGCCGAACGCTTTGCCCAAGCGCCTCGATCGTTGCCATGGCGGTTTCCGACGACAGAGTGAGCGTACCCGAGAAATTCGCGTGTTCGACGCTTGCTCCCATAGATTGGGTCGGCAGCACTATCACGGATACGGAATCGTCCGCCCTGCCCGATTCGATCTCGCCAAGCGCATGCGTGACGATAGCCTCTCCAACCACCACATCGGTATCGAGCGGCAAATGTGCGCCGTGTTGCTCGATCGCTGCCAATGGCAACAGCGCAACAGCATGCGTGGCTGCCACATCGGCGATTTCGGCGGTTGTCATACGTTGCCAATAGTAAATGCGCATTACTGCTCTGTTGGACCGAACTGCGGATTACCAATAATAGCCAGATTCGGCACGGACCGGTTATCTGGCGACGCCATTTTCCAAAGAATCAATTGCTGGCAAAACTCTGAATGCCGGGCCATGGCAACCTTGTAAATTACCAGGCGGCAGGCTGGCCACATTGGAATTATCCCGCGTCAATAGGAAAAAGGTTTTATTGACAAATACTAAATAATCTATTTAAGTTAATAAGATTATAGGCATTAAACATCTTTGATGCCGAATCAAGCGCCGCAAATAGATGAAATGGTTTAGTAATTATGGCAAGCCAAAATAAACAGAACGGATTCATGGCGTGGTATTTTAATACCAATTTATTACTTAAAATACTCATTGGCCTGGTTCTTGGCATAATCACGGGGCTGGCTGCTGGTGAACATATACTTTGGGTGTCACCTCTGGGCCAAATATTTGTTCATCTCTTAAAAATGATCGTCATGCCGATCATTGTTTCAACCCTGGTTCTCGGAGCGGCCAGTGTTAACCCAGCTCAGCTGGGTAAAACCGGTCTTAAGATTTTTGTATATTACATCCTGACCGGAGCCATTGCGGTCGCAATCGGCCTGATAGCAGGCAACATTTTTCAGCCCGGCAAAGGTCTCAATCTAACCAGCGGCACAACGGATGCCACGGTCGACCAACCCTCTTTAATACAGACTCTGATTAACGTCATCCCGACGAACTTTTTCGACGCCTTGTCCTCCGGCGATGTACTGCCGGTTATTTTCTTTTCGATTTTATTCGGCATCGGCCTCTCTTTTCTACGGAACAGCAACGAGCCGCGGCTGCGCAACGCCGGAGAGACCTTATATACATTATTCGATGGCGCAGCTGAAATAATGTTTCTTATCGTGCGGTGGATCCTGCAATATGCGCCGATTGGCGTTTTCGCCTTGATTGCAGTCGTTTTCGCTAAACAAAGCGCGTCCACCATAACCTCGTTGGGGATGGTTATTGTCGCTGTGTATCTGGGGTTGGCTTTTCATCTTGTGGTGGTCTACGGCGGACTGTTAACACTCAATAAACTAAGCTTCATCACCTTTCTCAAAGGCGCGCGCGAAGCCATGATCACCGCATTCGTGACACGCACCTCCAGCGGCACGTTACCCGTAACGATGCGGCGAGCCGAAAACAATCTCGGCATTAATCGAAAAGTGTATTCATTTACATTGCCCCTGGGCGCAACGATCAACATGGATGGCACAGCCATCTATCAAGGCGTATGCGTCATCTTCATCGGATTCGCCATTGGTGCGCCGCTGTCTTTTGCCCAGCAAGTCACAGTCATGTTGACCGCCGTACTGGCATCCATCGGCACTGCCGGCGTGCCAGGCGCCGGTGCCATTATGTTGCTGATGGCACTTAAGGCAGTTGGCCTGCCCATCGAAAATGGGTCGGCAACTGCAGCCGCTTATGCAATGATCCTCGGTATTGATGCCCTTCTGGATATGGGTCGAACGGGCCTGAATGTCACGGGCGATTTAACCGGGACCACCGTGGTCGCCAAAAGCGAACAGGCTTTGGCCATGGATTATTGGGATTCCTCTGCATCGCAAGAACCAAGGGAGCACAAGTAGGAATAAATAACAAAGCAATGTAGTGTAGCCCCTGAAGGACAGGCGTGTTCGAAGTCTCTTTATTTCGGGGCTATCTGCTAAGTGAAATACACGACAATCGAGCACTCGTGCATCTGAACCCGATCCCGGAAACCGGAAACGATACATTTCTAGCTGATTAGCTGGATCGGATCGCTCGATCCCATCCACCTGGGCCGGCGGATCCAGCGTATCCGCCCAACCTGCTCGATGATTTGCCTTGATCGCCTGGTCTCTGGCTGGCTGCTTTACCTTGCCCTTGGGCCTCTCAAGCGCAGGTTTTTGTATCCTTTACCACCGTCAAGTCAGCCGCAATGGTGGGCATGGGGTTGTCACTCGTAAATATGGGCGTTTTTTGACGTCGGCTATCGTATACTTGCCTTCGGCTAGGTTTTGGATACGAGCACAAGCGGCTCAAAATGAGCTTCGTCACCATAAGTAGACAGAGCGACTGCAGAAGAGTTTATTTTATGGAAAGCGCTCATCAATTCTTATTGTTCCTATCAATCGCAACCTTATTAAATATCACGCCAGGTGCGGATCACGTCTACATCGTTAGTCGCACCGTGGCGCAGGGCCGCTTGGCCGGCTTTTTATCGAGTTGGGGCGTATGTACTGGAGCAATGGCTTATGTGATCGCTACCGCCTTGGGCATTTCAGCCGTGATCGCGAGTTCCGAAACTGCGTTTCTGGCGATTAAGCTAATGGGCGCTGGCTATTTGATTTGGCTCGGTATTCAGGCTTTACGGTCGCGCGGCATGAGCTTTCAGGTGGACACTGGTATAGCGAACAAAACGACATCGCGACAGCTATACCTTCAGGGTGTGTTGGTCGACATCCTGAATCCGAAAGTCGCTATCTTTTTTATCGCTTTTTTGCCGCAGTTTGTTGACCCTTCCAAAGGTGCCGCGTGGTGGCAGATGATCGTGCTGGGCACGATCGTAGTCGTAATCGCGAGTATCTGCGAGGCCATGCTGATCTTGGGTGCGGGTGAGATTTCAAAGCACCTGCGTAATAACAAAGCGATTGGGAAGTGGTTGGATCGCGCATTGGGCTGTGTATTTATCAGCCTCGGGCTCAGCCTCGCCTTCGGCGATTAAGTCACGCGTGGATAAAAGCCACCCAGCAAATCGCCCTATTTTGCTTCTTTACGGTGTCAGAACGTAAATCTATGTGGTTGCGGTAATATTCTCGATTTAAAGGGTGAAAGGCATCCATGCCATCACTCGGTTGATGCCGGCTGTGCCATAACTGATTTGAGCGTTAGATAGAGGAAAGAAGGTGATGCCGGTAGACCAAAAATTAGTCGAGGCCGCGCAAGCACAAACTATTGCCCGTTTCCCCAACGGAGTAGGCGGAGCAGCCGCCGTATATCTTAGCGATAACGTCATTTTGACTAGCGTTGGCTTCGAGTCGCCCAACGAAGCTTCAAACCTCTGCTACGAAGCGGGTGCTTATTGCGAAGCATTTCGCCTCGGCAAATCTGTAACCGCTTCAGTATGCGTGGCCCGGGATGGGCCCAATCAGCCATTTTATGTGATGGCTCCTTGCGGTATTTGCCAAGAGCGGCTCGCAATATGGCGTGAGTTGGTTGAGATAGCGGTGCCTGTTCGCGAAGATGCGACCAAGTGGCAATCGCTATCTTTCGACGAAATACAGCCGTGGTATTGGGCGGATTCGCTATCTTTTGGAAGTAAGACCTAAGACGGTACTGCGCCTTGTCCCACGATGGGCGTGTTTAAGCCGTGCCTGACAGATCGACCTCAGATGAACTCTGGGACGCCGGAAACGCATAGGCAAAAGGCGCAAGCGCGCTAGTTACCACCACCGCCGCGGAACCCCCGGCCTAACCGACTATATTTAAGCCAAGCGAACATATAAGTGGTGATGGAACGCGTTGCCCGAGCGCGCCAGCAAACGTGGGACCAAGGTACGACAAATCATCGATCGAGAGCACAAAAATCAATGCCTGCACGGGCTTCGACCTGACGCCACGGCGACCTGTAACAAGACCTTACCGGTCGTGCCTAGCGTATTATCGTGTCGATATAACCAACCTTAGTTAATCGGGTGATGGCGCCACAACCGCTTTAGCAAAGTTGATGGTATCTATATTGACCGGAATCTGGCCCACACAAAGCGCGCGACGCAAACACCCCGTTCCAACCTGGGCCGCAGTAGACGATCGCATATAGAATGGCCAATCAAGACATTCATTTTCAGTCAATTATCAATATTAATTGACCTGATAGGTAAATGGTAAGGACGCATCTATGAGCAAACATAAGTGTTTAATAACTGTGGCGGCATTCGCCACGGCTGCCATCGGCGCGGGCTGCGCACCCAATACGCTACCTCAGGACAACGATGACGCTAACGCTGGTCATTCCGTGGCCCGTGTGACTTATGCCTGTGACCACTCGAATGACCGTGAAGTGCGTTACCCCAACGATCACACCGCTGTGATCCCGTATAAGGGCAGCCAACATACACTCACCCTCACCCGGTCGGCGGATGGCGCCCGCTATACCAACGATGACATCGTATGGTGGAATAAAGGCAGTGGCTCCAACGCTAGCGCATCGCTATTCCATACCAGCAATGGCAATGGCAATGGCGATAAAATTGCCACCTGCCACCAGACTCAAACCTCGCGAACTGCTCCAAAAGAACATGACTAAAAACGCTTACACAATCGACGACCACGCGCTCGATTTTCTCGAACGCTATTTGAATAACCCGGCCCCGGTTGGTTACGAGGCCGGCGGGCAGCGGCTTTGGATGGACTACCTGAAGCCGTACGTGGATCAGTTCATAACTGACAGCTACGGTTCGGCGGTGGGGGTCATCAACCCCGACGCCGACTATAAAGTCGTCATCGAGGGCCACGCCGACGAGATCGGCTGGATGGTTAATCATATTACCGACAACGGCATGCTCTACGTGATCCGCAACGGCGGCAGCGATCACCAGATTGCGACGTCCAAACGGGTCTCGATCCACACCGATAACGGGGTGGTCCCCGGTGTTTTTGGCTGGCCCGCGATCCACACCCGCGACAGCTCGCAGGAAAAACAACCACAGACCGACAATATTTTCATCGACGTCGGTGCACACTCGGCCGATGAAGTGGCTGCGTTGGGGATTCACATCGGCTGCCCGGTCACCTACCCCGACCCGTTCGAAACCTTGAATGATGATAAGTTCGTCTGCCGCGCTCTAGACAACCGGATCGGCGGCTTCATTATCGCCGAGGTGGCACGACGCTTCCACGAGCTGGAGACTCGACCTAATTTCGGACTATATATCGTTAATTCGGTGCAGGAAGAAGTCGGCCTGCGTGGTGCGGCCATGATCGCGGAAACGATTACACCCGACGCAGCAATCGTGATTGATGCCACTCACGACACCTCGACGCCCATGGTCGAAGCAACCAAGGCCGGTTCGGTCAAAATCGGCGACGGCCCGGTCATCACCCACGCGCCGGCGGTTCAGAACCGACTTCGGGACCACATCGTTGACACCGCCAAACAAAACGGCATGACATTCCAACGCAACGCCAAGGCGCCTGGCTCTGGCACCGATACCGATTCGTTTGCGGTCAGCGGCCGTGGGGTGCCATCGGCGCTCATCGCTCCGCCGCTGCGATATATGCACACCACGGTCGAAATGGTTCAGCGTTCCGATGTCGAACAAGTCATTGATCTGCTGTATCGCTCGGTAGCCGCTATCGAAACCGGCGAGACGTTTTCCTATTTCGAATAGCATGGGGCGCCACCACGTCAGGATTGAGCACGCACAACCCGCTATACGGGGCCGCTGCGTCCTCGAAGCCCGCACGAGCCGAACCAACTTCTTGGTTCGGCTCCGGGTGGCCGGCTAACCACGCTCGACGGACTCCCCATGATTGGCGCGCTCATCATCCTGATCGGGCTGCAAGTGCTGGGCACTGTTATTACACGCCTCACCGGCGCACCGGTGCCCGGCCCAGTCTTCGGATTGGTCATTCTATTCGTTGTGCTATCCCTACGAGGCACGACGCCGCCTGCTCTTAGCCGCACGAGCAACACCTTAATCGACCACCTCGCGCTGTTATTCGTGCCGGCCGGCGTCGGCATCGTGAACCATCTACACATTCTCGAGCGCCATGGCCTGGCCATCATCGTCATCTTAATTACAAGTGCCATCACAACGACCATCGTCACCGCGGCAACATTCGCCGGCGTTACCCGACTGATGAATCGGCGCTGATCCGATGATGACCCCCTTCGCCACCATCTGGGCTATGCTTGCGGCCAATCCATTGTTCTGGCTGTTGCTTACGATCGTGGTCTACGCCGGATCGCGCCACCTTTCTGCGACGACGGGATTGGCCGTATTGAATCCGGTGCTGGTCAGCGTCGCCGTCCTGGCGACCATATTGCTGGTTAGCGACACGTCGTATGGCACCTATTTCCGCGGCGCAAAATTTGTCGATTTATGGCTCGGCCCCGCGACGATCGCGTTGGCAGTGCCGCTGTGCGGCCAACTCACCGTACTGCGCAGCCGACTGGTACCGGTTATCGTGGCGTTACTCGCGGGCAGTTTGACGGCAATCGGTTCGGCATTTCTGCTGAGCTGGGCCTTTGGCCTCGCCCCTCAAACACTTATCTCCATGCTGCCGAAATCGGTTACAACGCCGATCGCCATGGGCGTGTCCGAACAGATCGGCGGCAGCGCCTCGCTGACGACCGTGTTCGTGCTCATTACCGGCATGATCGGCGCTGTGATCGGTCTACCGACGCTCACCGCAATCGGCGTCGCAGATAATGCCGCTCGCGGGTTTGCGCTCGGCACCGTCGCGCACGGCATCGGCACTGTACGTGCGTTTGAGGAAAGCGAGACCGCTGGTGCATTCAGCAGCTTGGCGATGGGGCTAAACGGTGTCTTCACAGCACTCGCGCTACCTCTTCTGATTTGGCTACTTACCTAAATCTCTACATGGGAACGCGCGCCACGCTGCGCTCATGTCGTTGTGCCTCGGTTGAGCCAACAAATAACCAGAAGCATCAGCTTATACAAACAGACTGCCCGAGGCGCGAACCTACGCGTTCGGTTGTGCGGCCGCTAGATAGTCTTGTAGCGCCTGCTCGACAGCGAATACGTGCGCATCCTCAGTCCCGAGTCGGCGCAAACCGTCAGCAAGCCCTAATAGATATTCGCGATTCTCGCCACTAGCGCCGACCGAGTGTGCGATATCGCGCGCAATATCGGCCGTCGATGCTGGCCCCAGATACGCGGGATTATCCGGGCCGGCGAGATACACGATACCTTCGCCCTGGTCGCCGTCGAAAAACTCGAGGTCAACGGAAATACGCCGGTAGCCATCTTTTTCGCGATCATCAAGATGGTCAAACGCGGCGGCTGAAACTTGATACGCCATGCCGCTGCAGATTGCGCCGGCTTGTTCAACAAGCGTGACCACGCGTCCAGGCGAGCCTGGCACACCGCGGTGATCGCGCGACCCCTGCCAGAAACGCCGCACCCAACCTCGGATCGAGGCCGGTCGCGCTTGAAAATAGTCAAAATCGGCTTTGTAGATGATCGAGCCATAACCGAACAGCCAGATCCTACGCCCGGACCGGTTTTCGGTTGCATCGGTTGTTGGCATGTCGCCCATTAGCAGTGCTGGTTCTGAGTCGTCTTGGCCGAATAAGGTCTCGCACGGTTACTGATTAGATTTGCTCCCAATCAGCACGTTGACACCCGCTTGTACGGCATCGCGCTTGCCGATGGCATCGGACCAACACTTGACGTTCGGATAAGCTTCAATATCGACGCCCTGGAACTCGGGCGCTTGCAGCCATGGCCAGACCGCGATGTCAGCGATCGTGTATTGCTCGCCAGCCAAGTAGTCGGACACGCCCAGCCGCTTGTCCATGACGCTATAGAGCCGGTTGGCTTCTTTTTCGTAGCGGGCCACTGCATAATCGATGGTTTCCGACGCGGCCCTGTTGAAGTGATGCGCCTGGCCGAGCATGGGACCAACGTTGCCCATCTGAAACATTAGCCACTGATAAACTTCAAACTTGGCACGCGGCTCGCTCGGCATGAGACAGCCGGTTTTTTCGGCTAGATATAGCAATATCGCGCCCGACTCGAACAGTGAATATTCGTGTCCACCCAGGCCATTGTGGTCGACAATAGCCGGAATCTTGTTATTGGGACTGATCGCGACAAACGCCGGATCGAATTGATCGCCGGCACCGATGTCGATCGGATGCGCGGTATATGCCAGGCCTAGCTCCTCGAGCATGATGTGGACCTTGCGGCCGTTAGGTGTGGTCCAGCTATAAAGATCAATCATCGTGGCCTTCTGGGCAGTATGAGCAGTCTGTGACAGGTGCGACGCACAGTATCGAATATACCGGCAACAGTTATCCTGCTGACATTTCTGCAAAAATCAATACGAACACGAGGCTTAAATGAGCGATGCAACAATCGGACCGGTCGATCGCCAAGTAGCCGAAGCTCATCTGCGAAGCATCGATCCAATACTGGCAGGCATCATCGACCGCACCGGGCCATTTGATCCCGAGCCTCGCGCCGAGCCAGACGTATTTCATGCCTTGACGCGCGCCATCGTTTATCAGCAACTATCCGGCAAAGCTGCAGCCACCATCCATCGTCGCCTTTTCGACGCGCTTGGCGGCGACACAGCACTCAGTCCAGCATCAATCCTGGCAGCTCCCGACGAACAGCTACGCGGCGCCGGCCTATCAGCCAACAAAATGCGCGCGCTACGTGGACTAGCTGAAGCCACACAGAACGGCCATGTACCGAAAGATGCCGAACTGGCGCATTACACCGACGACGAGTTGATCACAGCATTCAGCACGCTTCGCGGAATCGGGCGATGGACGGTGGAAATGCTATTGATTTTTCACTTAGAGCGACCCGACGTCTTGCCCGTGGACGACCTCGGCATCCGCAAAGGCTTCGCCCGCACCTACGGATGGCAGACGTTACCCAAGCCGAAACAACTCGCCAGTTACTGCGAATCGTGGCGCCCCTATCGTTCGGTCGCAAGTTGGTATATGTGGCGGGCGACCGAGCTCACGTAGTCCCGACAGCCGCCCGATCCACATGCTTACCTAGTGCTTACCGATTAAGCCGCTGCCACTAGGCCTTTGGCCGCGTATCACTAACAGCCCCATCTGCGCGCGAGCGGCTGCAATGGATATTTCCATTTGCGACAAACGCCCGAACGGGATTATACGGTCACGACGATCCGGCCTAGATGCTGGCCGGCAGCCATCTCCGCCTGCGCTTCGTTGAGCGCGTTGAAATCGAACACCTGATCGATCATCGGCACCAAGCGCCCAGCTTCAAACAGCGGTGCCAAGCGGGATTCGAACCAGCGGGCGACTGCGATCTTGCGCTCGATCGGCAAGCTGCGCATGGTCATGCCGCGTAGTGTCAGGCGCCGTGCCAACATCTTGCCGACGTCGAAATCAGTGGCACCGCCCCCGATGACGCCGACCTGGACTTGTGTACCTTCTGCAACCAGTGCGTCGAGGTTGTCATTCAATGCGGCGCCACCCACGAAGTCCATAACCACGTCGGCGCCGCCGATCTCGGACTGAACCGCTTCGGCAACGCCTTCATCGCCGTCAGTCAACGCCCACGTTGCGGCGCGTTCAAAACCAGCATCGACGAACCGCGCGTCCAAATCTTTCAAACGCTCGGATGTTCGGCTAGTGGCAATCGCTCGCACACCGAGTGCATAAAGGAGTTGCAAACCAGCCTGACCGACGCCGGAGGTAGCACCACGAATGAGTGCCCACTGTCCTGGGCATACGCCGCCTTCAAGGAACAGGGCGCGGTAAGCTGTTGCAAACGCTTCGGGTACCGCAGCGGCCTGTGCCCACTCGAAGCCTTCAGGCACGGCAATCGTTTCACGGGCGTGAACCACAACCTGATCGGCGTAGGCACCACCACCGATCAACCCCATCACGCGATCGCCAATGGCGCGTTCCGTTACGTCCTGCCCTATTTCAACGACCTCACCGGCGTATTCGATCCCTGGACGCAGCGGATCGAAACCGGGCGGCGGCGGATAACGCCCCTGGCGCTGGAGCAAATCAGCACGGTTGATGCTAAACGCCCGAACCGCGACGCGCACGGATTGGCGATCAAGCGTAGGCTCTTCGATCTCGTCGATGTAAAGCGGGTTGTCCGCACTCTCAGCATCGATAAACCAGGCTTTCATAAATATCTCACGTTCGCAGCAAATTAAGACCGACCACGCCGGTCAGAATCAGCGCAATAAAAAACATTCGAGACACGGTAATCGCTTCGTTGAAGACAAGGCTGCCAACAAACGTGATGAAAACGATACCAAGCCCCGCCCAAACGGCATAGGCAATGCTCATATCGATCGTTTTGAGCGCCAATGCGAGGCCGACAAAAGAAGCGATGTAGCTGACGACCACAGCCACCGAAAACCACGGCCGTGTGAAACCTTGGCTCGCGTTCAGGAAACTGGTGCCAATAACCTCGAATACGACCGCTAACAACAGAATGGTCCAAGCTAGCCAATTTACGCTCACCACACGCGCCTCCTTATTCAGCGCCTATCGTTGCCGGGCATCCGAATGGTCGTGCACCCGGCGATGCAGTTCACCATCATAGACGAATTCAACAGACCACCGCGTGGCTTGCGCTATGCTGACGCGTCGGCAAACACAACAATGTTGAATGATCCAGCTCTATTCTACCGCTGTCGGTCTAGCAACCATTTCGAAAACGAGGCTGCAACCAGCATATTTATTCCATGGTCAACGAAAGGCAAGATGACACCGTGAATGTGCACCGAGAGAATCCATTCATTGAGGCCTGCGAACGCGGCTGGATGCCGGATTGGTGCACGCGCGCCGGTATACGGCGCTTGCTCGACACCCGCTTGACCAGTGCCCAGGCGCGCGACCCTGAAATTCGCAGCGAAGCACAGCGCGAATTCATACACCGCGCTTCAACAGGACCTGTCGTCGAACATACGCGTCAAACCAATGAGCAAAACGACGTTTTACCGCCGGTTTTTTTCGACCACGTACTCGGTGCACGGCACAAATGTAGTAGCGCCCTATTCGAGGCTGGCGTCGACAACCTAGACGAAGCTGAACACGCTATGCTGGCTCTGACCGCCCAGCGTGCCGGCCTGGCTAATGACCAAGCGATACTCGATTTCGGTTGCGGCTGGGGGTCGTTGGCGCTATGGGCGGCCGAGCGCTATCCGCGCTCGAGCGTGCATGCTGTGCCCAATACCGAAACCCAGGCAGCATTCATTCGCAAACGTGCCGACAAGCGCGGCCTGGACAACCTCACAGTTGAAATCTGTGACTTCAACCAATTCGATCCCGGCACTGGCGTATTCGACCGGATCGTATCGATCGAACAGCTCGAACACATTCGTAACTACCATGCCTTATTCGGTCGCATTCGACGCTGGCTTACCGCGCGTGGCCGTCTTTTCGTGCACGTGGTTGCGCACAAATTCCTCATGTCTCGAGGCATGGATACCGGCACCAACGATTGGCTGGCGCGCCATTTATTTGCCGGCGGCGTGATACCGAGCGAGCATCTATTCGCCCATTTCCAAACCGATTTGGCGCTACTCGATCATTGGTGGCTATCCGGCACCCACTACCGCGATACCGCTAACGCTTGGTTAGACCGACTCGATGCCAATCGCAAGACGATCCATTCATTGCTTACCGATGCGGCTAGCGCCACACGCCGCCGCCGGATTCAAAGTTGGCGGCTGCGGCTGATGGCCATGGCCGAATTGTTCGGGCACGACGAGGGGAACGAATGGGGCATCGGCCACTACCTATTCGAACCGCACCCCGGACCGACACAGCCTAGAAAACGACAACAATAACCTCGTATCGCCCTCGCCTGCGTGGCTACGCCCATCGTCGCCGACGCCGCTAGCCGCTGACGTAGAACAAACAGCTCATCACCCACATCAAATGACATAACGAGTTTGCCGCCTCCCCAAACCGATTCCGCCAGCACTTAGACAGTGCCGGCGGTAAAACGCGCACTTGGGTTTAGGCGCGCTCGATCTCCGGTTGCCGCGCCATCCACGGCTGCATACGCGCAAACGCATCCTCGATGCGGTCCATCGAGGTCGAGAAGCTGATCCGCATCAGGTTGCTCGAGGATTCACCAAAGGCGTCACCGGGAATGACACAAACCCCGGTCTCCTCGAGCATCCGCATGGCGAGCTTACCTGCATCGACGCCGGCGGGCAGCGATGGCGCAATGTAGAACGCGCCCTGCGGCCAATAGCCGGTCAGCCCGGGTGTATCCGCGACGAGATCGACGACCCGGTCACGCCGGCGCGCGTATTCGGCCACCATGTGGTCGACATCGTCGGCACAATCGACAAGTGCCGCCACGGCCGCCCACTGCGCGGGTGTGTTAGCGACCGTAGTCGTGAACATATGGTAGCGCCGCAGCGTGCGGATCGTATTCTGGTCGGCCACAATCCAGCCCACGCGCAGCCCCGGCATAGCAAAAGTCTTGGAGCAACTCGATACGACCGCGACACCATCGAGATCCATGGCACAGGACAACACGCTCGGGTACTCGATATCGTCGAGAATCAGGTGGTCGTAGACTTCGTCGGACAGAATCTCGACACCACGGTAGGCTGCTTCCTGACACAACCATTCGATGGTCTCGCGCGGATACACAGTGCCAGTCGGGTTACTCGGTGAATTCAACACGATGGCGTGCGTATTGGGCCCGATCATGTTGATGATTCGTTCCGCATCGAGCTGATGGCCTTCGGAAGCCGAAGTCGGCACCATTCGGACTTGACCGCCGTTCATACGGATTAGCGGCGCATAGAGTAAAAATGTCGGATCAGCGATGATGAATTCACGGCCTGGTGCAGCCATCGCCGTCAACATCAGATAGATGCCTTCGGTCGCACCCGTGGTGATCAGGAAGTTGTCTTCGGACAGCGTGGATCGGTAGCGCGCGCTATAGTGCTCCTTGAGCGCGGTTAACAACTCCGGCAGCCCGGCATCCATGGTGTAACCCGTTTGCCCGGCCTCAAGCGCATGTATGTGGGCGTCGATGACTTTCTGCGGTGCGGCAAAATCCGGCTGGCCGAGCGAAAGATGGGCGACATCATCCAACTCCGCGGCACGATTGACCATTCGCCGGATGCCCGAAATCGGGATGGCGTGCATCGCCGGATTCCAGACCAAACGGTCGCGCACATAGCGCTCGTCCGGGTCGTTGGCTAGAAGATTGTCTTCGTTTCGGGGGTTGGCTGCCACGACCGATACCTGTCTTTACTGGGCGACTTACAGGTTAAGCGTAGGCCCGCCCGAAGACAGGGTCAATACAGATTGCAAATGATCTTGCCAACGAAGCCGCGCATCCGCGAAAGCCTTGTCATTCGTTGACCTATCTCGGCATTCGGCGTAGCTTGCCACGACTATAAACAGCGCACTGCTGAGCCCTTTTCAGGCCGATAAAACCAGTGAGTGAGATAAGCATTAGCAATTCGAGTGCCCCTAAGCCGACCGTTACGGTACTAGCCGGCGATAACGATGGCCCACCCGGCGTTGAACGCCTCTACGATCACGTCGATGCACGGATCGTATGCGATGAGGCTGGATTAGCCGAGTCACTACCGGACAGCCAAATCGTTCTGGTTACAGACTTTCGTAGCGACGCCCTAGCCCGCACTTGGCCGCAAGCCAAAAATGTCGACTGGGTGCACGCCGCCAGTGCCGGCGTTGATCAATTGATGTTCGACGCCCTGCGCACCAGTGATGTAGCCATCACCAATGCTCAAGGCATATTCGACCACGCAATCGCGGAGTATGTGCTCGGCGCGATCTTGTTCTTTGCCAAGGACACGCGCCATAACGTGGTGTACCAGCAGCAAAAACGCTGGGTACACCGCGATACCGAGACTATCGCCGATAAACGCGTGGTGGTTGCGGGCGCTGGCTCGATCGGACACGAAATCGGGGCACTGTGCCGCGCGGCCGGGATGGCTGTCGACGGTGTGGCTAGCCGAGCGCGTGAAGGCGACGATGTCTTTGGCCGTATTCATGCAGCGGCCCATATCGACGATGTGCTCACCGAAGCCGATTACGTCGTCATCGCGGCACCTCTGACCGATGCCACCCGTCATTGGTTTGATGCCGCACGTTTCAACGCAATGCCACCCCATGCCCGCCTGATTAATATTGGGCGCGGACCGATCGTCGTTACCGACGATTTAGTCGATGCATTGCAAAACAACCAAATCGCGGGGGCGGCACTCGATGTCTTCGAAAACGAGCCGCTGCCTGCGGATCACCCGCTCTGGTCGATGGATAACGTGCTGCTCTCGCCCCATATGGCCGGTGATTTCGTGGGCTGGCGCGAAGCCTTGATCGACCAGTTTTTGGCGAACCTCGATCGCTGGCAAACCGGTCAGCCGTTATTCAACCCGGTCAACAAAAAAGCCGGCTATGCCGCTTGAATCGCCGATTATGGCCACATACGTTCAATTCTGCGACACCGTTTAAAAAAGCGCATGAGCCATGCGCGAGGCTGACTATTCCATGATCGACTCCCATCTTTTGACCAATATCGCCGGCTATGTTGATGGCAACTGGTGCCAATCCGACGGCAATCAAACAGAGCCCGTCATCAACCCGGCGAACGGCGAAACGTTGACCGAATTCGGCGTTATGGGATCGGCCGAGACCGAACGCGCCGTTGCCGCCGCAAAACGTGCCAACCAAAACCGGCGCGATTTGCAGACGCGGCGTCAATGGCTAAAAGACATCGGCGACGCCCTACGCGCAGAAAAACGAGAAATTGGCCGCGTGCTCTGCCTGGAACACGGCAAACCCTGGCCGGAAGCGCAAGGCGAAGTCGAATATGCGGCGAGTTTTTTCGATTACTTCGCCGAAATCATCGACGAACTTGAACCTGAAACCCTGCCCGAGAACGCCAAGGGCTGCAGCTGGACGATCTATCACCGCCCGATCGGCGTCGCGGGTCTGATTACACCGTGGAACTTCCCGATCGGCATGATCGCCAAGAAATTGGCGCCGGCACTAGCCGCCGACTGTCCGAGCGTGATCAAACCGGCCAACGAAACCCCGCTTACCACGATTACGCTCATGCAGCTCATCCACGAGCGACTGGACTTGCCATCCGGCATGGTCAATCTTGTCATGGGCAAATCCAGCGAGATCGGCAAAATACTGACCGAATCGCCGGACGTTCCCATGATCTCGTTTACCGGCTCGACGGAAGTCGGACGCACCCTCATCGATCAAGGCAAAACGCAAGTCAAGAAAATGGGGCTGGAGCTCGGCGGTAACGCACCATTCATTGTCTGTAATGATGCGGATCTGGATGCGGCCGTCGATAACCTGATTGCCAACAAATTCCGTGGCAGTGGCCAAACTTGTGTGTGCGCGAACCGCATCTATGTGCAGAGCGACGTCTATCAAGAGTTTACGAACAAGCTTGTAGCCAAAATCAAAACCATGCGAGTCGGCGACGGCATGGATGACAATGTCGACATGGGACCACTGATCAATCGTAATGGCTTCGACAAGGTGCACGAGCACGTCGCGGATGCATTGAGCAAAGGCGCAACCCTAGAAGCCGGTCAGCATCCGGACGAATTGTCGAGCGAGCGCAGCTTATTGTATCCGCCTACCGTCGTTAGCGGCGCGACGCACGCCATGCGATGCACCCAGGAGGAAACATTCGGCCCACTGGTGCCGTTGATCCGCTTCGAAACCGACCAGGAAGTGGTAGAAGCTAGCAACGATACCGAGTTCGGCCTCGCGTCCTATGTGTTTTGCCAAGATACTGATCGCGCCCACGGGATCATCTCGCGACTTAGCTTCGGGCACTGCGGCTGGAACACCGGCACGGGGCCGACCGCACACGCACCTTTCGGCGGCATGAAACAGTCCGGTATCGGCCGTGAAGGGGGCCGCGACGGCCTAATCGAATTCACCGAAGCGCAATCCGTTCCCAACGGCGGTTAACGCACAACTGCGGAGCCCACTGTGAAAGCTTTTTTCGACGACACCCAGAACCGCCACGAGCCAAAAAGCTACTTTACACGTGGGCAGATGCGTGCCCCACAAGAATTGCCGGCGCGTACACCGCCCCTCATTAAAGGAGCGGAATCCGCGGGCCTGTCGGTCCAGGCACCCGCGGATTTCGGCATGGCACCTATCGCAGCGGTCCATGACCTCGGCTATCTGCGTTTTCTAGAATCCGCTCATCGGCGTTGGACCAGTGGCTCGGAAGATTGGGGCGACGAAGTGATGTCGAATATCTTCGTGCGCTCGCCCAACCCGCTACGTGGCATTCTAGCCGAAGCGGCCCGCTATCAAGCCGACGGCAGTTCGCCAATCGGTGCCGGAACATGGGAAGCCGCTTATGCGTCGGCACAAACCGCGGTTACGGCCGCAGACTCGGTCGCTCGCGGCGAACCGGCCGCGTATGGCGTATGTCGGCCACCGGGCCATCACGCGCGCCACGATGGTGCCGGCGGCTTCTGCTTTTTGAACAACGCGGCCATCGCCGCCGAGTGGCTACGCGGCTGCGGTTTTAGCCGAGTAGCTATTCTCGATCCGGATATCCACCACGGTCAGGGTATCCAAGAAATATTTTACGAGCGTGCCGACGTTCTCTATATCTCGATTCATGCTGACCCGACAAACTTCTACCCAGTGGTTACTGGCTTTGAGGACGAACGTGGCAGCGGCCCCGGATACGGCGTTAATATCAACCTACCCATGCCGCACGGCTCCTCAGCGTCGGCCTTTTTCGATCGCCTGAACGAAGCCCTCACCGCAATTCGTTTGTTTGCTGCCGATGCCTTTGTGCTACCGCTTGGCTTCGACACCTATAAAAACGATCCCCAGTCCAAGGTAGACGTGGATAGCGACGATTTCACGCGGCTGGGCGCTTTAGTGCGCCAACTCGATCTGCCCACGGTTGTTTTACAAGAAGGCGGCTACGACGTCGACAGCCTGTCCGTAAACGCCGAGCGTTTTCTGACCGGGTTGCGCAGCACCTAGCGTCGGTCTAACGACCGCCAGCTGCCACACCACCCGGCCAAAGGCGGGTTATACGCCGCCTTTTGACGCCGTGGTGCTCAACCTCCTGGCCTACGCCAAGCTCTAACTATCCCCTTTCGCGGTGATCGAAATGTCGTTGGTTTTCGATGCAGCGCCGCCAGCAATGACGATCTCGAGCAAGCCGTTGTGCGTGTGTGCTGTCACATCATTGGACTTTACGCCGTCCGGCAGCATCATGTCGCGACGGAAATCACCGTAACTCCGCTCGCGCGCGTAATACGCCACATGATCCTCATCGAGCTCACTGTGCCGTTCGCCGGAGATCGTCAGCACACCATTGGTCACGGCCAGATGGATATCATCCTGGCGAACACCCGGCACCTCGCAGCGAATCACCAGATCATTCCCTTGAGCGAAAATATCGGCTAGCGGAATATAAGCGTGCGAGTGCGCGGCGGCACCGCTATTGGCGGCGCTGGCGTCGCCCCCACTGTGCTGCAACATGAACTGTGTCTGCGCACGATTCATCTCACTCATGAAATCCATGAAGCCGCGGAACGGTTTATGCTCTCGACGGCTGGAGGAACTCGTTTTCTTAGCCATAATGTCTACTCCTCGGTCTCAAATAACGCTAAGTCGATATCACCGAACGGGCGAGATTACCCACCGAACCACTATTTCATGACGTGGTTCGGTGGGAACACCTCGCGCTAGACACCTTTCCTTAGCGCTCTAATTGTTGGTATGCGCTATCGGGCTGACGCGGACGCTCGCCGCTCGGTATTGGGCGTTTTATCGCTCATATCCTCCTCACTCAAAGACTTGAACAACGACCAACACATCACGAGTAAAACGATACAAAACGGCAGCCCGGTCGTAACTGCCGCGGTTTGAAGCGAACTCAACGCATTACCGCCGCCGAGCGATCCCGCAATGAGCAACACCGCTGCAGTCACACCTTCCATGATCGCCCAGAAAGCGCGTTGCTGCCAGATCGGATTGGGATCGCCGCCGTTGGTCAGAATATCGATGACCAATGACCCCGAGTCGGACGATGTGGCGAAGAACAGTGTCACCACAATAACGGCGATTAACCCTGCAATTACCGACACAATCGATCCCACCGGCAATTGATTCATGAGCACGAAGATCGCCTGTGGCGCGCTCGCGCTCTGCAGCGCCTTGTCACCGCCTTCAAGCATGTAGTGGAGCGCGGTACGGCCAAATATCACAAACCAAATAACCGAAGCACCGGATGGGATCAGCAGTGTGCCGAGGATGAACTTGCGAATTGAATAGCCGTAGGAAATGCGAGCCAGGAACAGCCCAACAAACGGCGACCAGGATATCCACCATCCCCAGTAAAACAGTGTCCACGCCTGCTGGAACTGGAGTCCTTCACCCTTAGTCCATAACTGCAGCGAGGTATTGACATAATGCTGCAGATAGTAGCCAGTATCGGTCATGATGTTCGCGAGGATATAAAGCGTCGGGCCAACAATGAACACGAACAACGCAAGCCCGATAGCCAGCCACATATTAATGACTGACAGGCGCCGCACGCCCGCATCAACGCCTAACATGACACTCATGATCGCCACGATTTCGACGACAAGGATAATCAGAAGCTCAGTCGCCAAGTTCCCGGGAATACCGAATAACGTGTTCAAACCGGCAGCAATCTGATCCGCGCCGAGACCGATCGACGTGGCCAAGCCGAAAAGCGTTCCGAAAACAGCCAACACATCGATGGCGTGGCCAATCGGACCGTAGATGCGGTCGCCAATGAGTGGATAAAACGCAGCGGCGGGCTTGAGCGGTAAACCACGTCGGTAGGAAAAATATCCGAGCGACAGACCAAGCACGATATAGACGGCCCAAGGCTGAAGACACCAGTGGAAGAACGTCCAATTCATGGCTGCGGTCGCAGCACTCTCGGTCCCGCCAGTACTTACCGGCGGATTCTTGAAATGCATGATCGGCTCAGAGACGCCGTAATAAACCAGTCCGATCCCCATACCGCAGGTGAACATCATGGATATCCACGACCAGGTATCGAACTCCGGCTTGGCGTTATCGGGACCAAGCTTGAGGGTCCCCCAGCGGCTGAGCGCGATGAATATCACAAAGATGACGAACGTCGCTGTCGAGAACACATACAACCAACCGAAATAGGTCGTAATGAAGCTCAGGACCGCGTTAGCAACCGCGCTGAAGCCTTTCGGAAATATCGATGCAATGATTACGAGCGTAAACAGCAGAATAACCGATGTGATAAACACCGGCGGGTTCGTGTGCTCGTTCAAATATGCTTTTACTTTGTCCATCGGGGCACGTCTCCTTCGACGGGCGTATACGCGCAGCGGCAGTCACTCCGAACGAAACAGGCCAGAGCGGGATGCCGACTCCACGCAAGTTTATAGTTAGCTGAACTTGGAAAATCTCCCTCTAGCGAGCCGCCAATAGCGACACCGTTAGCCATAGAGCCTGATTCCACCAAGGTCGTCAAGGCCGACGGTGTCGGGCTCAAGGCGCGCCACAGGCTTATCCGCCTGCAAACATAAGTACTCTCGGACACGCTTACGTTTCCCGTTAACATGCGATTTCCCCATGTTGACACGCGTTCTCTGAACGTCGGATATCGATTCAGAAAACACGCCAAACGCTCGATACCAATCGGCCGAGCGATGGACTCTACAACTAATTGGTCAGATGGCAACCCCTCCCCCATCGTCTAGACTCCTAGAAAGCTGTCGATAATTAAGGATTCCGCTATGGCGTCAAAAAACGATTATGAAATCACCAAGCGTGGCGATACCGGCATAACCCGTCGTGGGCTTTTCCGCTGGAGCGGCGCCGCCGTCGGTAGCACTCTATTGGCTGGTAGTGGCATTGGGCGCGCCATTGCCGACACTTCTAAGACCTTGACGATCGGCAACATTGGCTGGGTCGAAGATGTCGCTCTTAGTCACCTGACCAAAGTCATTCTCGAAGATCATTTCGGATACCAAGTCAATGTCGTCAGCAAAAGCGTTGACGACTTGTTTGCAGGCGTAGCCGATGGTTCGATCGATACGTTTCAAGACGTTTGGCTTCCCCAAACGCACAAACCCTATTGGCAAGAATACGGCGATCAGATTCAACGCTTGGCGCCCTGGTATCAGGGCCGCGCCACGCTCGGCCTGACTGTCCCCGACTATGTACAAGCCAAAAGCATCTCTGATCTGACGCCGTATGGCGAACAATTCGATCACAAGATCGTGGGTGTCGAACCGGGCGCTGGTGAGACACGTATCATCAAAAACGATGTCATGCCGGGCTACAATCTTGACGATTACACGTATGAAGCTGGCTCCACGCAGCATATGCTGAAAAAGCTGGACCAGGCCATCAGTGAGCGTGAACCGATTGTGGTAGCGCTGTATCGTCCACACTGGGCGTTCAACGTCTATAACCTGCGTTATCTAAACGATCCGAAGAACCTGATCAGCAACCTGAACGATCGCCTTTACACGATTGTTCGAAAAGGACTTTCATCCGATACCCCGGAAGCTTACGCGCTTTTGGAATCGATTAACCTGAGCCCATCACAACTCGGGCAGCTGGAGCTAGCGATTCAAAGCGCGGATGGCCCCACGCAAGGTGTTCGTAATTGGCTCGCCGGTGATCGAGCGTTCGGCTCCAACAAGAGCGTCAATAAACAGTTGGTCGAGCCCTGGATCAACGCTGCACGCGCCGCAGCGAAAAAATAAACGACCAAGCCTTTTAACCGTCCTATGGCCCCGCTTCGCCCTTATCGGCGTCGCGGGGTTTTTTTGTGGCCTAGGTATCGTCTGCCGCAGACGATTCGGCGTTCTGCCGTGGCCAAGCACGTATGACGGCGTGGACGACCGTCGCCAGTGGGATGGCGAAAAACACGCCCCAGAACCCCCAGATACCGCCAAAGAACAGTACCGAGACGATGATGGCCACGGGATGCAGATTAACGGCCTCCGAGAACAAAATCGGGACTAGCAGATTACCGTCGAGCATCTGTAGCACGATATAAGCCAGAAGCACGTAAAACGTGTGGGCGTGCATGCCCCATTGCGCGTAAGCAACAACCATGACCGGCAATGTCATGCTGAATGCACCAACATACGGGATCAAAACCGAGAAACCGACCACCCAAGACAACAACATCGCGTAGTTGAGACCGAGTGTAATGAAAACCAGGTAAGCCGTGATCCAAACAATGAGGATTTCCACCGCCTTGCCTCGGATGTAATAGATCAGCTGGACATTAACCTCCAACCACACGCGCCGAATCAGTGCGCTATTAGCAGGCACGAAACTGCCGAACCAACGCAGCACGCGCTGTTTATCACGCAGAATGAAAAACACCATCAACGGCACCAGGATCAAATACACGCCGGTGTAGAGAATGCCAAGTCCAACCACCCACGAGCGACTAAGTATCTCGCTACGCAGCGGCCCTGCATCAAAGGACGTGCTGTTGATGATGGCGTCGATCTGACCATGCGTGATCAATGTCGGATAGCGTTCCGGCAACGTAGAAATCCAATGCTGAATCTTGGCTGCGAGCTCCGGAATCTGCTGAACGATTTGGCCCGCCTGCTGCGTCAGCAACGGCAGCAATGCAAACAGCACCCAACCTGCACCGACAAGTAATGCGACCGAGACCATTCCCGCCGAAAGGCTGCGCGGCAATCGCAAACGAACCAGATACTCGACCGGCTTATCAAGCAGATAGGCAAGCACGACTGCCGCAAATACGGGCGCTAATACGGATCCCAACACCAAAATCGCGATCAAGCCCGCGACCAATATCAGTATCAACGCGACCACTTGTGGATCGGAAAAATGGCGCGTTAACCACGCGCGAATTACGTTCATGCCGCTCCCGTCATTCAACTACCAACATATCGAGAGAAATGGTCAGGATGCATAGTTTAGACGTCGCCATGATTGATGTGGCAAGTGCCGACAAATCCGGATCGCGAATACGCTTGTAGGCAACCAGCCAGCGCCGCGAATGCATCGGATGACGCGTAAAATTTGGCATACTGACGTATCTTGATACATCCGCTTCATCCCTCGAATCCCGCGAACGCGCCAGTGCGGCTGCGGTCTCATTCGTAATGCACCTCTACGAGCGAGCGTCGTGCCCAACATCTCGCAAATAACCGCTGTGCTATTGGCTTGCGCGCTTACCGCCGGCATGGCGACAAATGCTAGCGGAGCAGTGGCGGGCGCTGATCTGCCCGATCTCGGCAACCCGAGTGGTCGCGCCATGTCAGCCGACAAAGCCCAACGTATAGGCGCGCGGGTCATCGCCAACCTTCACTCGAAAGGATTGGTTCTGGAAGATCCGCAGCTTGTGACGTTCATCCGGAGCATCGGTCAGCGTTTGCTCAGCAATATCGAGACCAATGATCAGGATGTCCAATACTATGTACTCAAGCTTAGTGCGCTAAACAGTTTCGCACTACCTGGCGGCAACATCGGTATTTTTACCGGCATGATTTCGGAGACCGACAACGAAAGCGAGTTGGCGGCCCTCATGGCACATGAGACGGCTCATGTGGTGCAACATCATATCGCCCGCGAAGCCGAGCAAATGGAGGGCATCGGCTGGCAAAACCTCGCTCTGATTCTTGCCGGCGCCATCGCCGGTGCATCCACGGGTAACGCCGATGCTATTCCAGCAGCGGTCAGCGGTGGCTTGACGCACCTCATGAAACAACGTGCCGGGTACACGGAGGCCCACGAATACGAAGCCGACCGCATTGGTATCAAAACACTGGCTAAGGCGGATTTTGATCCGCACGCGATGGTGACTTTGTTCCAAAAATTCCAACGCCAGCGCCAAAGCCATAGCAGCAACGAAATATTACCGACGTTTTTAAATCATCCGCTGCCGGGTACGCGAATCGCAGAAGCCGCTGAACGAGCCGTTGGTCAGCCGAAACGCAAGGTGCGCACCAGCTCGATCTATCCGTTGATGCGCGAGCGTGCCCGAATCATGCAAAGTTCGAGGATGGACAAGTTAAGAGCTCGCTATAAATCTCGGATCGCGACTGGGGAAGCTAATGCCGCGAATGCCTATGGTTATGCGTTAACGCTCATGCGGCTCGGGAAAAATAGCCAAGCGATCGATATCTTGACGCCCTACGCGCAGGCCCACCCGAACCAAGCACCGTGGCAACTCGCTTTGGCCAGCGCCGAAAAATCCAGCGGGCAGCGTCAGCATGCGCTTAAACGATTGCGGCAAGCCAAGACGCGTTTCCCCAGCAACAGCGCGGTCAAGCTGGCCTATGCGTCAACCTTGTTGGCGGTCGGCAAGCCTGCAGCTATGCGCGACTTCCTATTGTCGCAGAACCAAGTTCTCAAGCAGTGGCCGAAGGCACAACATCTGCTAGCGAAGGGTGCAAACCGTCAGAAGCGCCTTGGCGAGGCCTATTATCGGCGCGCTAAGGCATATGCTATGCGCGGCGCCTATCCCGGTGCCATCAATCAATTACGCTCCGCACTGCAAACCGCGGAGTTAAATAGCTATAACAAGTCCCGACTCAGCGCCCTACGTACGCAATTTGCGCGCAAATGCAACCACACCTATGGCACTGATCATTGTCGCCGGGCCGTCGAACACTTAGCCAAGCGCAACAGCTCAGCCGGTTAAGAACGAATACGCTAGCTTATCTGAGCAGCGCGTCTTTACTCGCTCTACGATTAGAGCCACCACCCTTGTCGGCCTCGTCACGCTCGGCCTGACAGGCGACACAACACATAACGCCGGGAATAGCTTGGCGACGAGGCGCTGGGATCGTCTCACCGCATTCGGCGCACGTCTGCCGCGAATCCGACTCGCTGCCAAATTGCGCCCGGGCAGTTTCGACCGCGTCCGAAACTGTCTGGTCGATCTGTTCCTGTACGGCGCCGTCCTTCGCCCAGCCTGATGCCATGTCGCCCTCCGTCGGACTTTAATGCTCAGAACCCAACGATATACTACGAGCGACTTGATTTCGATGGCCGATGAAATGCCGTTTCACCGCGTTTATCACCGAGTTGGTCAACCAGTTTGATGCGATCGTAGTCACCTTTCGGTGGATTAAAAGCAATGCAACGGGAGTTCAGCGCCTGACTGACTTTGGCGTTTAGCCCAGGCGCTGTCCATTTCATGGCGACGACTAACGTTTTGTTCTCGATCCGTGTCTTTTTCGGTAGAAGTTGGATGTCGTAACCATCAGTTGCTCGCTGCCCCATTTCAGCTACGATCACGCCGTTTTTTGCGGCCATATCCGGATCGAACGCACTCAAATTGCGTTCGTTGATCCAGGTCGAGAAAGTCGAAGGCTTAGCAAAATATTTCACCCCCGAGGCTTCGGACGGTGTGCCGCAGTAATCACTCGAGGCGATCACGTCCATATCGCGCCAATGGCTGCGTGGCAACAATGCGCATGCAGACAGCGGGATTATGCAAGCAAGAACAATCAGTAAGCGAAAGGAGGTCATGTAAAAAGCCGTTGGCAGTTAAACTTAAGCGTTGGCGCCCGCCGACGCATCTTGGCTCAGGCTCGCTTCTATATAGCCTTGTGTCAGCAGGTAATCGACAAGTTGATCAACACACTCGCCAAGCGTGTTCGCATCGGTGTGCACTGTCAGCTCTGGCTCTTCCGGTGGCTCATACGGCGCGCTAATGCCCGTGAAGTTCGGAATATTGCCGGCCCGGGCCTTAGCGTACAAACCCTTTGGATCGCGCGTTTCACACACGTCCAGCGGCGCATCGACAAACACTTCGACGAAGTCGCCCTCGTCGGCCAATGCGCGGGCCATTTCTCGATCCTGGCGATACGGTGAAATAAACGCCGTGAGGTTAATGATGCCAGCATCTCTGAAAAGCCCGGCAACCTCCCCGATACGGCGGATGTTTTCGATGCGGTCGTTGGGTGAGAACGTCAGATCACGGCATAACCCGGTCCGCACATTGTCGCCGTCGAGACGATACGTGCGACACCCCATGGTCGCCAGGCGCTCTTCCAACGCCACGGACAATGTTGACTTACCGGAGCCGGACAACCCGGTAAACCATATCGTCAAACCATAGTGCTGATTGCGAGCCTCGCGCTGCTGCCGATCCACGCGGGACTCGTGCCTGACAATATTTTCCTGGGCCATCGCATTCTCACTTTTGACTAAGCAATCGCTAAGCCAGCGATGCTTACGTTGTGACAAACAAAAACAATCGATTTGATTATATCGGTTCGAATCGAGCTACGCTGAGAAGTTCCCGACTAAGTCCCAGAGACTTATATCAAACGGCATCCAATGCAGTCGCGATAACCGACCACCCCATTACGTATGGCGGACACATTGTCAGACTTTCAACATGGCGCGCCGGTAGTGGGCCAATTCCGCGATCGAGTCACGAATATCGTCCATTGCCAGGTGGGTCGCGTTTTTCTTCAAACCATCAAGCACTGTGGGCGACCATCGGCGGGCCAACTCCTTGAGCGTGCTGACATCGAGATGGCGATAGTGAAAAAACATTTCCAATTCGGGCATATGGCGCGCCATGAAACGCCGGTCCTGGCAGATGCTATTACCACACATCGGTGAAGTCCGCGGCGGCACATATTGGCGTAAAAACTCTAGCGTCTGCTGCTCTGCGGCGCGGCAGTCGAGGTCGCTGTCGCGCACCCGCTGAGTCAGGCCGGATTGGCCATGCTGCCGTGTGTTCCATTCATCCATGCCCGCGAGCACAGACTCGGGTTGGTGCACGGCCAGGATCGGGCCTTCCGCAACCGTATTCAGCGCCGAATCAGTAATTAGCGTTGCGATTTCGATGATTTGATCGGAAGCCGGGTCGAGGCCCGTCATTTCCAGATCAATCCAGATCAGGTTATCGTCGCTTACCGCCATATCGGAACTCTCTTATTTTTACTTGATAGATGCTGGGCGTACGATGGCATCCAGTGACCAATCAACGTCGAGGATACCGTGGCGCAACTAGCCGAACAGAATTGTGAAGCCTGCAGCACCGACACGCCGCCGATGACCACCGAGGCCATCGAAACCCACGCACAACAACTCGCCGACTATTGGCAGATCGTCGACGACCGCATACTACGCGCCGTATTCGACTTTAAAAATTACTACCATACCCAGGCGTTTGTGAACGCCGTCGCGTGGATTGCGCACTGCGAGCGCCACCATCCCGACATCAGCTTCGGCTACAACCAAGCGACCGTGGATTGGTCGACCCACGCCATCGGCGGGCTATCGGCCAACGACTTCATCTGTGCCGCCAAGGTCGATCGGCTGCGAGCCGACTAACAAAGACGCTGCTAGCGCTGAATCGCGCTACGCCCCGCGAATGCCTGATTAAGCGTACCGGCATCAACGGTTTCGAGATCGCCGCCCACCGGTACGCCCTGCGCGATACGGGTGATCGCCACGCCGGCGCCCGCCGCCAGATCAGCGACATATTCGGATGTAGTTTGTCCCTCAACCGTGGCGCTCGTCGCCATAATCAATTCCGCGACTACGCCGCTACTAATCTGATCGCGCAGCAATTCGAGGCCGAGTTCGTCCGGGCCGACACCATCAATCGGCGATAAGCGCCCACCGAGCACAAAGTAGCGACCATCGAATCCGGTGTTCGTCTCGATCGCGACGACGTCAGCCGGGCTTTCCACCACGCAGACCCGACTTTGATCACGGTTTGCGTTGTCGCAGATCGTGCAGGTCTCGCGCTCGGTCAACATCCGACAGTTATCGCAGTGGCCGACACTGTCCATGGCATCGGTCAACGCCTCGGCCAGTTGACGACCACCGTTTCGATCCTCGGCCAACAGATTGAACGCCATGCGCTGGGCGCTTTTCTGGCCGACGCCGGGCAACGTCCGAAACGCGCCGATCAAGCGCTCGATTTTGGGTGAAAATCCAGCGCCCATCACCCGGCAACAAAACGCTTGCGCTGGCGCACTCGCGGCTGCCGGCGCGCCGACACACTCAAAACGGCAAGTTCATACCGGCCGGCAAATCCATGCCACCGGTCATTTCCGACATTTTTTCTTTGCTCGCAGTCTCGACCTTCTGTACGGCGTCGTTGATCGCCGCCGCGACCAGATCTTGGATGAATTCGGTCGATTCCTCGCGCACGCTGTCATCGATAGTCACATTTTTGACACCGTACTTGCCGTTCATCTGCACCTTGACGAGCCCGGCTCCGGCCTCGCCTAGGATTTCCATTTTCGCCAGTTCTTCCTGGGCTTCCTGCATCTTGCCCTGCATTTCCTGGGCTTGCTGCATCATTTTGCCGAGTTGGCCTTTCATCGCGTTCTCGCTATCGGTTGGCCCGGTCGTCGCGGGCGGGTTGGATGGTTTCCGGACGCACGTTAGCGCCCAGCCGTTCTTTCAACCTATTGACGAACGGGTCTTTTTCAATCGCCTCACGGGCTTTGTCATGCGCTTGTTCGACGGCGCGTTGATTGCGATCGGCCGGTGTATCGTTACCTGTATCGGCGATCCGAATCGACAACTCAGGTGGTTGTGCGTCCGGCCCCAGAAAGGCCGCGAGCGCTTCAACCAAGCCCGATCGCGCCGAACCGTTCAATAGAAAGCGCCGTGACTCGGCGAGTATCAACTCGACGCGTTGATCGTCCAGTCGTTCACAAACAGCGTTGGTACCCAGCTGCGCACTAAGCCCCGAGATATCCAGTTTCGAAACCAGTGTGTGCCAATCATCCGGCAACGCCCGGTTGCGCGTGCCGTCAGTCTCGGAGCTGGAATCCACTGCCCCCGGGTCGTTATCCGGCTGCATATGTGCCGTCTCAACGGGGTTCGGCGGTGCCGCAGCGTCACCTTTATCCGTTTCCGATGGCACGCCAACGCCCGCTATCGATGATTCACCAGCATGCTCGGACACCACGTCGGTGGCGGTGTCGGCAATGGCCTCATTCGCCTTTTGAGAATCCGTGGCGGTCTGTGAAGGAGTCGTAGCCGAACTTGGTGGAACCGATTCGGTTTGTTGCCTTTGCTCTGGCTTACCGCCCACCACGGCCGCGTCGCCCAAATACTGTGAGCCGCCGCTCGCGGCGCCCGGAACAAACGCCAACATCCGCAGGATCGTCATACGCGTGCCGACCAACGGATCGGGCGCGTAGACCAGATCGCGGATACCGGCGATGGCGATGTCGTAGCAAACCTGCACGGTGCCGGCATCCGCGCGCAGCGCGGTTTCTTGCCAGACCTGGTCGGATTCATCAACCGGTGCCCCAACAATCTGAATCGTGGCCAACCGCTGCAAGGCCGTGGCGACGGCATCCAACACATAGCGCGTATCAATGCCGTCGGCATAGAGCGCATCAAGCGCGTTCATCGCGGCCGAGGCGTCGGCATCCACCACCGCACCGACCAGCCGCTCGATCCGATCGCCTGCGACCGTACCGAGCATCTCATGGACGGTCGATTCGTTGAGCTGGCCGACGCCGAACGCCAAGCCCTGGTCCACGAGCGATAGCGCATCACGCATGCTGCCATCGGCCGCGTGCGCAATCTGCTCGAGCGCAGCGTCGTCCACGGTCAGTGCTTCGCGCGTGGCGACATGACGCAACTGATTGACAATCTGCGGTGGCGGCAGACGTTTTAGCGGAAACTGTAAGCAGCGCGACAGAATTGTCACCGGAATCTTTTCCGGTTCGGTTGTCGCCAGCACGAATTCGACGCCCGGCGGCGGTTCCTCGAACGTTTTTAACAGCGCGTTGAACGAATGCTTGCTCAGCATGTGCACCTCGTCGATGAGATACACCTTCGTTCGGCCGACTGTCGGCGCGTAGGCGACGTTGTCCATCAACGCGCGGGTGTCATCAACGCCGGTGCGCGAGGCCGCATCGATCTCGATCAGATCGACGAAACGCCCGGCGTCGATTTCACGACAAACCGTACAGGCGCTATCGTCATCGGGACACGGGCGACTGGATACGCCGTGCTCGCAGTTCAGGCATTTGGCGATGATGCGAGCAAGCGTCGTCTTGCCTACACCGCGGGTGCCGGAAAACAGCAGCGCGTGATGGAGTTGGTCATGGTCGAGCGCGTATGACAGCGCTTGCACGACATGTGCCTGGCCGACGATATCTTCGAAACGCCGTGGACGCCAGCTTCTTGCAAGTGGTTGGAAACTCATCGGCACCGTAAAAACTGGACGGTACGCGCGTCGCTTAACGCAGCACGACGCTCCCGACGCGAAATAGTGGCCAAGTCGATAACCCGGTGACCCATGCGCGAGTCCGTGCCAAGCCGTGATCGGGTGGCAGCCTGCGCCAGCGACACTCCGGCGCCCAAACGAACCGCTACCGCTGCTCCCTTCCGGGCCTGACGGGGTTAACGGCTGTTCGTCGCGAAGGCACCGACGCAGACCACCTCTGAACTGCCTATTCTAGCAACTACAATCGACGAACGGTCGCCCCATCGCAATCAATCTGCCGATGTCCACGCATTGCGATAAATTGGGATTGTTCATTAAATCCGGAGATCACCATGGCAAAACCCAACGTCGCCACTGTGCTCGTCGATCTTATCGCCCGCGCCGGCGCAAGTAATGTCTGGGGCTTGCCAGGCGACTCACTGAATGGCGTCACGGCGGCCATTCGCACTGATGAGCGACTGACCTGGCGTGGCGTATGCCACGAAGAAACCGCCGCCCTCGCCGCCTCGGCCGAGGCTGAGGCCACCGGCGGTCTCGCCGTTTGCGCCGGGTCCTGCGGCCCCGGCAACTTGCATCTCATCAACGGCCTGTTCGAAGCCAAGCGCGCTAATGTGCCAATGCTGGCGATCGCTGCGCAGATTCCGTCCAGCGAGATCGGGCTCGGCTATTTTCAAGAAACGCGTCCGCAACACCTATTCACTGAATGCAGCGATTACTGCGAGCTGGTCTCCACTGCTGGTCAATTGCCGGAGGTGTTGACCACTGCCGTCAACACAGCGTTGGCCGAGCATTCGGTGGCTGTACTCGTATTACCCGGCGATGTTGCCCTTGCCGAAGCACCTGTCGAAGCTGCGCATTGGTATCCACCGGTCCCGCCGGTCGTTCGACCACTGGAAACCGAACTCGAGCGCGCGGCAGCAACCATCGACCAGTCGAAAAAACCCGTACTCCTGGCCGGCTACGGTTGCGACGGCCAGCATGATGCCGTAGTTGAACTCGCCGAGCGGCTAAAAGCGCCAATCGTGCACGCCCTACGTGGCAAACAGTCGCTGGAATACGACAACCCATTCGATGTCGGCATGACTGGGCTGATCGGTTTCTCATCCGGTTATCACGCGATGCGTGAATGCGACCTACTACTGATGCTCGGCACTAATTTTCCTTACCGTGAGTTTTTCCCCGACCACGGCAATATTATTCAACTCGATGTTCGCGGCGGACATATCGGGCGCCGCAGCGCCCTGACCCAAGGCCTGGTCGGCGACATCGGCACCACGCTGGCCGCGCTGATCCCCAAGCTCACCGAAAAAACCAGCCGCAAATTTCTGGAGCGTTGTCAGCAACACTACCGCGACACACGATCCACGCTCGACGAGCTCGCTCAACCACGAGCCGACAATAAACCGCTGCATCCACAGTATTTGACCGCTCGCATCAGCGCCCTTGCGGCCCAAGACACGGTATTCACATGCGATGTCGGCACCCCGACAGTCTGGGCAGCCCGCTATATCGGCATGACGCGGGCGCGTCGCTTGACCGGCTCATTCATGCACGGCTCGATGGCGACCGCAACACCGCAGGCTATGGGGTGGCAAGCCGCATTTCCGGACCGACAAGTCATCGCCCTGGCAGGCGACGGCGGCTTGAGTATGCTCATGGGCGAACTGGTCACCCTGGCGGCCGAATCACTGCCCGTAAAAGTAATCGTCTACAACAACGAAACACTGGGCTTTGTCGCCATGGAAATGAAAGCAGCCGGCTATCTCGACGACACCACAAATCTGGCCGAACAGGACTACGCCAGCGTCGCCGAGGCACTAGGCATCCGCGGTTTTCGTGTGACATCGTCGAACAAGATCGACGACACACTAGCCGAGGCATTTGCATTCGAGGGCCCGGCGGTCATCGATGTGAAAACAGCTAAGCAGGAACTGTCGATGCCGCCCAAAATCGAGGCCAAGCAGGCGCGCGGGTTCTCGCTCTACATGCTGCGTGCGGTTATGAATGGACGTGGTGACGAAGTTGTCGATCTCGCGACCACCAATTGGCTGAGCGGGCGATAGCTCGCCGTCAGCCGGCGGTTACGGCCCCCGAGATCGATACCGATCAAGATTTCGACGCCTGACGCATGCGCGTACGCGTGTGCGTATCGCTTGAGGTGGCCGCGTAAGCAGCCTCATCACGTTCGAACTGTTCTTCGAGTTCGGCGATCGCCGCGCGATCGAGCCGCGCTTGGCGCGCGGCATCGTCGGCCAATTGATGATGCTCGCGGAGCCGGGCTTCGTCATAGCGACGAAAGGTTCGGTTCGTACGCTCAACCTCCTCGCCGCCGTAACCGAGTGCCTGCATGACATCGCCGGCAAGCGCCACACTTGCCCGGAATGTTTCGCGGTGGAAAACCGTAACGCCGTATTCGATCAGCTGATACGCATGGCGCCGATCACGTGCGCGCGCTACGATCTTCAGGCTAGGAAAATGCGTCTGGACAACTTGTATCGTGGTCAACGATACCTCCGGGTCATCCATCGCCAGGACGAGCACGCGGGCACGATCGGCGCGAGCTGCGCGCAGCATTTCCACGCGTGACGCGTCGCCATAATAAACCTCGCCACCGAAACGACGTACAAAGTCGACCTGTTCCGGATTGACGTCGAGCGCGGTAAAACCGATTCGTTTGGCGCGCAACAGTCGGGCGATGGTGCTGCCAAAACGGCCGAAACCGGCGATTATGACGGCATGCTCCGAATCGACTGGCGTATCGTACATACGCGCTTGCGAATCGGGCGACTCGAGACGTTTGTTCAACCATGAACTAGCTTTGACCGCGAACGGCGTAAGCACCATGGACAGCGTAACTACCGCCACCAGAAGATCCGCCTCCGGACGCGCCAGCAAGTCGTCCGCCACCGCTGTCGACAGAATCACGAACGCGAACTCGCCCCCCTGACTGAGATAGGCGCCGAGATTGCGCGTTGCACGCCAGCGCAGGCCGTACCGGCGCCCGAGCAACGCCAGCGCGACGCCTTTAATAACCATCAACGCGACCGTTAGACCGATCAATGCAAACGGTCGCTCAAGGAACAGGCCGAGATTGATCGACATGCCGACAGCCACGAAGAAAAGCCCCAACAACAGATCCTTGAACGGATCGACATTGGCTTCCAGTTCGTGACGGTATTCGGAGTCAGCCAGCAGCACACCGGCCGTGAACGCGCCCAATGCCAGCGAGACGTCAACCGCTTGCATGATCGCCGACGTCCCCACAACGATCAGCAACGTCATGGCGATGAATATTTCCTGCATGCGCGTCGCCGCGACCACGCGTAGCACAGGTTTAAGGATATAGTGGCCACCGATTATGAGCCCGACGATCACTAGCGTCGCCGTACCGGTTTTCTCCAGCCCGCCGATAATACTGAGCTGCGACTGGCCAACCGATAATAGCGGCAGAATCGCCAATATCGGAATTACAGCCAGATCCTGGAACAACAGAATCGAGAATCCAGCACGCCCGTGGCGCGTGGCCATTTCACCGCGCTCGGCCAGCATCTGAACCGCAAACGCGGTCGACGACAATGCTAACGAAACGCCAGCGGCAAACGCCGGTGCGGGCGACAAGGCCAGCGCCCAACCGAGAAAAAGTGCCAACACAACGGTTGTCAGCACCATCTGCAACCCGCCAAGACCAAGTATCGACCGGCGCAACGCCCATAACCGGCGCGGCTGCATTTCGAGACCAATGATGAACAACAGGAACACGACACCGAACTCGGCGAAATGCAGAACCTGATCAACTTTGCCGATCAGCCCGAACGCCCACGGTCCGATAACAACGCCGGCCGCCAGATAACCCAGCACCGAGCCGAGCTTGAGACGCTGAGCGATGGTTACAGCGATTACGGCCGCGGCCAAATAAACTGCAATCTGAGTCAGCGACGCGTCCATTGTTTAACTCCGCTCCATAAAACGTGCTGAGCGCACCTTGCTTAAAAGAGTAACCCGCCGCAGCTGATACGTTGCAAGGCACAAGCCGCGAGCACTGGCGCAGCGTCGCCGATCACCAAGATACGACCGTGCCGAATACATCCTACCGAGGCGCCAGACTCGATACACCATGCGTGAGAGCCCGCACAGCACGCTGCTCGCGTATGGCGCCACGGCCGTCGACGGTGACAAATGGCAACCGCTCGCGCGTCAATCTGCGCTGCAAACTGGCCTGAAAAGCGTCACGCATACCGGGTTGAGTCAGACAGCGTTGCGGATCTGACTCGAATGCCAAGTCGGTCGCACAAAGCAGATACAGGCTGAACCGACGGCCGCGCCGGCGTGCAGCGTATCGAACCCAATCCGGACACTGGCCCGGAAACAACCAGTCGGCATAGCAGACATGCAGCCATAGATCGGTGTCGCAGATGACCAGACGCCGGGCGCGACGCGCGGCGCGGTCTTCATTGTCTATCTGGCCGCGGGCAATCGTCGGTAGATCGGCAGCGCGAATATCGCCGTTACGTGCATACCATAAGTCACGCACATACTCCCGCGACCATGGCTCGTGAAAACGCCGCGCCAACGCTTGGGCCAAAGCGGTCTTGCCGGTCGATTCGGCACCGACAATTGCAACACGCTTAGCCAACAGTCGAGGCTCGCATCATGGATCGCCGCCAAGCCCGCCAGCCAGCGACCGCGAGCACAATGTAGAGGATGTACAACCCGACGAAACCGTACAGCTCGACCTGCCAGTACACCACCACGCCGACGACGTTGACGACGAGCCAACCAAACCACACCTCCAGCTTTTTATGCGCCGCCAGTGCTTGTGCGACCAAACCGAAGGCACCGATAAAGGCATCGCGGTACGGCAGCGGATCGGCACCGAAATGGGCCAATCCCACACCCCAGAGCAACGCCCCGACCCCAGCGATGGCCACGGCCACCAAGCGCCCGGTGCCGCTAAGACACGTGACCGGCAGTCGCGTTCGGTGGGCCCCGTACGATGCCGGGTGTGTCCAACACCACCAACCATAGACCAGTGCCACGGCATAGGCGCTTTGCAGCGTCATATCCGCGTAGAGTCGTTGATCGTAGAAAATCCAGGCTGTCAGCGTGACTTGCACGAGCCCCACCGGAAAATTCCATAGCGACTGCCGGACTGCCAGGCCCACGCCCAACAGCCCGAGCACGACAGCGGCAATTTGGACCGTCCCTGCGTCGACGACCATAGCGCCGATCTGGCACAAGATCTCGCTCAACATGGTCGACTCGGGATGGCCTCAGAACAACCGGCGTGGCACACGCGTGTTCTACCCCAGGCCATCGTCGACCCCGCCGCCGGCATGATCTGGTCCAGCTTCAACACCTGTTGGTGATTGCCAAGCGCTAAGACTAACAGGGCCATGACATCTCCTAGCAACTCCTGAGTACCGATGATCGCCCTGCTCCGCAAGAAGCACGCAATCCATGCAGCCATACCAATTGGCGTCCGGGTAACACATCGTTCATCCTCGATCTCAGACGACCGAGGGAAACTACGGTACAACCATGCATTGCCAATGCACGTCATCGATAGCCGTAATGGATGGCAAGTGAGCATGAAGATCCGCCTCAAACGCGCCTATGATGCCGTAGCCGAAGACGATGGGCATCGTGCACTCGTCGACGGCATGTGGCCACGCGGCGTGGCCAAGGCCGATGCCGCACTCGACGAATGGTGCAAGCATATCGCGCCATCGAAGGAACTCGTAAAGTGGTTCGGTCACCGGCGGGCGCGTTGGCCGGATTTTCGCGCCTCCTATTGGGCGGAGCTTGAATCCGCCGACGCCGAAACGCTCGGCCGACTGTGCTCAAAAGCTGCCGACCCCGGCCTGACACTAATTTTCGCCGCGAAGGACACCGCGTGCAACAACGCCGTCGTACTTAAGGAATGGCTAGAAAGCAGCCAACAAGATAGCGATCGACCATGAGCGAAAACCCCGAACACATCGCCGAACATGTGCGTGACACCTGTATTCAAGCAGCCCGCAAAGGCTACGAAGACGCCGCGATGGCGGGACTCTGCGGCGAAGGCGCGCTAGAGGCCGCACTCAGCGCAATCGAAAAACTCGACCCAGCCTCATTGGTCCCAGAGACAACCGCAGCGGATAATACAACCCGCCGAGATTCTGAACAGGAGTAGACGGTGACCGTCCACCTCTGGCCTCCGGATATTTGTAGACACAACCCAGACTAGAAACGATTGCCGAATGTCAGATAGAACAGACCCTGGCTTTCCTTGCTAAAGCCCACATCGGCACGCGCAATCAACGCCTCGCCTAGCGCGATACGGAGCCCAGCGCCGCCGCTGTATTGAATCTCGTTATCGAGCCCCGGATAAACCGAGCGCGACAGATCGTTAGGTAATTTGGATTTATCTAAAAAGACACGGCCAGCCCCGCCAAAGACGGCACCATCCAGGCGCACGCGCCAAATATTGTGGAAATTGAAATCGGCCAGTTTGCGCCGCAGACCGGTTTGCACGAACACGCGCGATTGGCCGCGGAAACGATCGAGACTAAAACCTTCGAGATTGGCTCCGCCGCCGAGCGACGCAAGCTCATAGAATGGCAGATCGTCACCGCTGCCATCGACATAACTCCCATTCAGGCGAAACCCGAGGATATTTTTCCGAGAAAAAAGCGGGTGTGTATATTTTATATCAGCAAGATAGCGCGTATATTTAACGTTGTTCCCAAGCTCGGAACCAACGTGTTGAACCTTGAAAACGTTGTTCCAACCGCGCATTGGCCGTGTCAGATCACGCTGGGTGTTGTAGAAAAGTGACACCGACACAGGACTGTTGGTCCCGCCATGCACGTCGGGTAAATTCGAAAACTCGTTGACCGTCCGCGGCTTACTGCCATCTCTACTGCCACGACTGATGCGCACTTTGTTAAACCCCGCGTCGACAGCCGCCACCCAGTGTGGCGCCAACCTATAGCCGAGCATGAAAAGTGCTTTCTGTGACATCCGCTCGTGTGTGGATAATGCGGCCGGCCCGGCGCCGTTATTACCCAAACCGTAGAAATGCCGGCTCGGCGCCAGTTGATAACCGAATTGCGCCAGCCCAATCCAGCGCTTGGCACCCAACAGATGGGGCGTTCCAAAAGACAGGTTGAATGACGTGTTACCGCCAGACGATTGGGTCGCCCCAAGATCCAGCGTGCGGTTGCCATTGCCGAAGCCGACCACGCTGTATTTCACGCCCAGGATTATCCCATCGCTCGGGTTATAACCGATCTGTGGCAAAACCGCGCTCGAGCTCTTGCTACCCACAGATGCGGGCGCTTCAGGCTCGTCTGTCGGCATGACCCCATTGTCGGGCGGCATTACGACGTCGTGGTGACGAACGTAGCGTTTCTCGTTGTCGATGATCATGATGCGACCGAGATGGCGGCTCAGTTCGCGGTTTGGTCCTGCATGCGCACCAAACGATATGGCACCGATACAGAGGGCAACCGTCGCGAGCAGACAACTCAGAAAACGCATACGTCACCCCCTGGTTCGAAAAGCGGTCTCGCTTTTCGGGTCAACAGACAAGAAAACGAAATTATTCCATGCGAAGCGGCAGCACCGGCCGGTTCGCCGTATCGGCTAACCGGCGCGGCACACTCACTGCTCGTATCCTATTCTCATAAGGCATCATGCGGCCGATCACGATCCGCCCGCTACCGCACTGGTATTTGGCACCATCCAATCATCGGGCATCAAATCACGCGGGCTGATCGCCATCCGGCGCATCGAGCCGACCGGCACCCGATTGCGGCGTAGCGTTCGCGTCCGAGTGCACCAATGCCTCATTACCGAAATAGACCTTTTGGTGCGGCAATGGAATCTCGATGCCAGCCCGGTCGAAATACATCTTGACCAATCGATTGAAACCACGGCCGACAGCCCATTGCATACCGGGCTCAGTAATGATCATGGCACGGATACGCAGCCGATCGGATTCCATTGCCGAGACACCCGGGATGTCGATATCACCGTGGATGCTTGGCGCCAATTCGGGATCGTTTTTGAGTTGTTCGAACGCCTCGCGAAGACATGCAATCGCGGCATCGATATCTGCGCTGAGCGCGATCGCGTATTCCCCGCGCCAGGTCGTACCCGTTCGACTGTGGTTCGACACCACGCGCGCCGACGAAAACGGCACCACGTGACATGCGCCGTCGAGATCCCGGATCGCGACCGAGCGAATTGTCAGTCGTTCGACCGTCCCGAACACGCCGGCTGTGGCAACGACATCACCGACATTCATCGAATTCTCGAGTTGAATGAACACACCGGCGATCACGTCGGCCACCAGATTCTGCGCACCGAATCCGACCGCAAGCCCCAGAATGCCGGCCCCCGCGATCAGCGGCCCAATGTCGACACCAATCTGCGACAGCACGATCATGATGGTCAGCGTGACGATCACAATGGCCAGCACATTGTGCAAAAGTGCGATCAGTGTCTTTTGGCGCGTACTGGGCTCGCCTTTGCCAGTGTGCGGACTGAGTCGGAACTCCAGCAATGCGGAGGTCACGATCCAGATCGAAAGAGCGATCGCTACGATCAGAAGAACCCGGATCGCTGCACCCACCGTATCGGCACCTGACTGACTATGCAGCCAAGCCGAAAAATCGACGATATTCCAAATACCAGCGAACGAACCAATAACGCAGATCACCACCAGCAACTTGGCAATGAAAGCGATTATCGGCACATAGCGATCGATCTGATGCTGCAGTTGCGGCACTTTGGGCGCGGAGCGGTCGCCGAGTTGGCTTGTCACGTGCCGCAAAAGCTCGATGCCAAGGCAAAGCACCCAGCCGACCACCATGACCAGCGCCGTTTTCAATGAAGCCCAAACCACGAACGCGAATGCGTCCGACGTGGGTAGCTGACTGAGGGTGAACACAATGACCAGATAGACAATCGCTATCGGCAGCCAAATGCGTGCGACCAAACGATAGAGGCCACCAAAAATAGCCGAGCGTGCACGCGTCGCCCGCACCGAAAACACGCTGGTTAATATATGCCGATAGCTAACCAGAGCGACAACACTCGTTATAAGCGCCACAGCACAGATAACCAGATAAACCAGCGCCGCCAGTCGCGATGAAACCTGAGTATCCAGCACCGGCACGGCAACCATGATGCCGTAGCCAAGCCAGCTGATCAGCCAGCGCAGGCGAATACTCCACCAACCCGCCAACGTACTAGCCATGGGCAAGGGCCGAAGCGCCGGATAGCCGGTTGAGAAAACAACGCGCACCGCCACCTTCAGCATCTCGACCGCGAAGAACGCATTAACGAACAAAAGGCCGCGCGTAGCCGCCTGTGTGCCGGATTCAGTGACCGTGCCAGCGACTATGGCCCCCACGGCACCCGCCACCGCGACACCAACCACATCAATCAACAATCCGGCTACAACCGCACCACCGCGCCGCGTCCAGATGCCGAGCACGCTGCCTTCGGATTGGTTCGCACGCTCCGAGAGTTTGTTCAGCCAGTCGAATAGTCGCCGAAAAAGGTTCCCTACAATCAACCACGTAGCAAACGTGGCCGCGACAATGATCGCCAGTGTAAACGCGGCGTCGATAAACTTATGCCAGTTGAAAGTCGGCCCGCCCGAGCTTGCCGGGTTGGAAGCTGTCAGCGTCTGCCAAATCGAGACCACACCAGCACCGATGGTGTGAACCCAGCCAGCGCTCAAACGAGCGAGCTGCTGCGACGCAGATTGCGACTCACCATGATCGCTGTCAGCTTGTTTATCGTCTGACGGCGATCCTGATTTGTTAGCACCTTTTTCAGGCTTATGCTGATTCTGCTCCGCTTTTTTCGCAGATGCTTGGTCACTCGACGCCTTCACCGTGGCACCGGTGGCAGCTTGATCGCCCGAGCTTGCAGCCATGGCCACGCCGGTCGCGCCAAACACACCAACAATAACGGCACAAATCGCTGCGAATACGATGCCTCGGATACGCACTATCGGTCTCCGAATTGGAAAATTAAAATCGTTTGAACAAACGAGTAACAGTGGCGCCTCGACGCGCTTTCAAGCCGCCGAGGCACGGCACTGGGTTGATTAGGATGCGGTCGATGCGAGCACACGCTCGAAGATATCGACAGCCTTATCGATTTGTTCGCGATCCACGATCAACGGCGGCAGCCAGCGAATCACTTGCTTGCGCGGCCCACAACGCAGCAGCAGTAACCCCTCGGCTTCACAGGCGTCAGTTATAGCAGTGGCGAGCTGAGACTCGCTTGTACCGCCGGTCTGCTGGATTTCGACACCGAGCATCAAGCCTTTGCCGCGCACATCGGCTACACAGTCATAGCGCGCCGCCAGATCAGTTAGACGTTGGCGTAGATGGGCTCCTTGCGTCGCGGCATTATCGGTTAGGCCTTCTTCTTCGAACACATCGAGTGTCGCCAAGGCCGCTGCGCAAGCAACCGCGTTACCGCCGTAAGTGCCACCTTGCGAGCCTGGCCCACCGCGCGCCATCGTCTCATTCGACGCTGCAAAAGCCGACAACGGGAAACCGCTGGCGATCCCCTTGGCGGTTACGACGATATCGGGCTGGACGCCGAAATGGCTGTGGCTCCAGAACTGGCCCGTGCGGCCATAGCCGGCCTGGACTTCGTCCACGCCGAGCAACATGCCATGGTGGCTGCAGCGCTCACGAAGCCCGGCCATGAAACGTGTATTGGCCGGCACGAAACCACCTTCGCCTAGCACTGGTTCGATGAACATCGCCGCCGTATCCGAGGGTGCACTGCAAGTTTCGAGGATACGGTCCAGTTCACGCAGACAAAAATCCGCTGCCTCGTCTTCGCTCCAGCCGTAATAAAACGCGTGCGGGAATGGCGCCACGACGACTCCACCCATCAATGGCTGCAAGCCGGCACTGTAAGCGGTGCCCGACGAGGTTAGCGACGCCGCTCCCATGGTCCGGCCATGGAAACCACCTTGAAAGACGATGATGTTGGGCCGGCCAGTGGCGTGACGCGCCAATCGCAATGCGCCCTCAATGGCTTCGGTACCAGCGTTGGCATAGAACAGCGTATCGATGTCCCCCGGCATCAGCGCACCGAGCCGCTCGGACAGCTGCATAAGCGGTTCGTGCATTACGGTGGTGTATTGCCCGTGGATCAGCTTGCCGACCTGTTCTTGGGCCGCGGCGACAACTTTCGGATGACAGTGGCCAGTGCTGGTTACACCAATTCCGGCGGTAAAATCCAGATAGCGCTGGCCGTCGCTTGTATAGAGATAGCAGCCTTCGCCATGCTCGACATTGACGCCGGTCGCCTGCTTGAGAAGCGGTGATAGATAGCCCGGATGCGATCCTGTCATCGATCTCGTCCTTCTATATGGAATATTTTTCTTTCAGTGTACGCGAACTTGTCCATACCTGCTCCGACACAACTTCGCTGATCAGCCAAGGGCCTCGACAACGGCTGTACCAATGTCGTCGGTGGCACGCGGCGCGCCTTGCGCCCCGGTACCGCCCATCGCAACAACGTGTGCCACAGCCGAATCGAGCCGACGGGCGGCCTCACGCGACGCCGAGTCAACCTCACCCATCCAGTCCAACATCATGGCCGTAGTGCGCAGCATGGCAGTCGGGTCAGCCTGGTTACGGCCAGCAATATCCGGGGCGCTGCCGTGGGTTGGCTCGAACATGGATGGCACGCTGCGATCGTCGGGATTGATGTTAGCCGAGGGCGAAACGCCCAGGCCACCGCTGATGGCCGCTGCCAAGTCGGTCAGGATGTCGCCGTGAAGATTAGACGCCACGACCACGTCGAACTGCCACGGCGCCTGCACAAATTTCATCGCTGCGGCATCGACAAGCTCATGACGTGTCGCAACATCCGGATATTCGTCGGCAATCGCGTTGAAGCGTTCGGTGTAGAGATCACCCCAATATCGCTGGGCATTGCGTTTGGTGATCAGGCACACCTCAGCGTGGCGGTTGTCCTCGCCGAACGCGCGCGGACCAGCGCCATCTCTGCGATCGGCCGCACGCTGACGCGCACGCTCGAATCCAGCTCGAATTAACCGGTCCGTGGCCTGGCGGGAAAACACAGCGAGTTGGGTCGCAGTCTCACGCGCGCTTCCGGGCGCTAACCGCCCGCCCTGATTGACATATTCGCCTTCGCTATTCTCCCGCAGCACAATGAAATCGGTCTCACTGGCCCGTGCATCCGCTAGCGGCAACTGAGTTCCCGTCAACGGTCGACACGGTCGCTGACAACACCACAAATCGAAATATTTGCGAATTCCAAGCAACGGCGCCAGTGATTCGGCGTCGGATAACACCCGGCGATCAGGGTCACTGGTAGGGCCTGGATCGCCGAGCGCACCGAGCAATACGGCATCAAATTCGGCCAGTTGGCTAAGATAGTCATCAGGGGCCATCCCCCCGTTGGCGGCCAACCAAGTATGCGACGGCCATTCGAATTGCGTGGTCTCAATCGACAGCCGCTTATCGCTGTGCGTCAACGCACCTAGCACACGCTCTGCTTCGGCCACCACTTCCGGGCCGATACCGTCGCCTGGACACACTGCAATCCGCCAATTCCGGTCGGTTGTCATAGCCCTACTCGTTTAAATGTTCGGAAAAAGTACTGGCCAAGCTATGCCTGGCATTCAATCCAACTACAGTCGAGGATGCCCGCGCCATCTCAACCGCACCATGATAGCGACTATAGCGCTCACGACACGGAATGGCACCTGCAACGTTTGCCACAACTCAAGCGCCGGCCTGGACTGCGCTCGGCGCCGACGGTCCTCGACCGGCACGCCAGATATTGTAGAGGACCACGGTGGCGAGTAACGCGAGGCCAATGACATCGCCTTCCCAGCCCGGCTTTAACGTCAAGATGGCCCCGACAAGCGCCAGTCCGCGCTCGATCCACCCCATATGGGTTTTCAAAAATCCCTGCGTCGCTGCGACAAAGCCAAACATGCCGGCGAGCGCCGTCACGAGTACCCAAAGGCCGTTGTACCAGCTACCGATATCGATCAACAGCAACGCCGGATTGAAAAAGAAAATAAACGGCAGAATCACAGTGCGCAGATCGTAGGTGAAACCCTGAACACCGGTGGCAATCGGGTCGGCGCGCGATATGGCCGACGCCGCATAGGCGGCCAACCCAACCGGTGGCGTATCGTCGGCCAAAATGCCGAAATAGAACACAAATAGATGAATCGCGACGAGCGGCACTGCTATGCCGGATTGGTCGGCAAGATTCGCGATGACTGGCGCCACCAGGGCTGCCATAACGATGTAGTTGGCCGTCGTCGGCAGACCGATCCCTAGAACCAAAGACGTGATCGCAGCCAGAATCAACACGATCCAGATACTGCCCCCGGAGACCGTGCCAAGAATCTGGGTCAGACCGTAGCCCAGATTGGTCATGGTCACCATGCCAACAATAATTCCGGCTGCCGCGGTGGCAACGGCGATGGTGGTCATGTTGCGAGCGCCGATCGCGAAGCCATTAAACACGTGAACAAGGCCCTGCCACAGGCCGAGGATAATGCCGCGTTGATCGCGCCAACCGCGATATATCTCCTGCAGCAGGATCAACCCGATTAGCATAAAGGTGGCGTTGAGTGCGCTGCGGGCGGGCGTAAGGTGGACCCACATGAGTTCATAGAGCAAAAACGCAACCGGCAGCAGATAATGCACGCCTTTGAAAAAGGTCGGCCAAAATGCCGGCAGCTCAGCTCGTGGCATGCCTTCGAGCCCCAACTTGAGGGCTTCGAGGTGGACCACGAATAACAAACCGATATAGGTCAGCGCCGCCGGGACGATCGCGTAGGTAATAAGCTCCGAGTACGGTATATTGAGAAACGTCGCCATGATGAACGCGGCCGCACCCATGATCGGCGGCATGAGTTGGCCGTTGACCGAAGCTGCAACTTCGATCGCACCAGCTTTCGTCGCCGGGTAGCCGGTGCGTTTCATCAACGGAATCGTGAACGTGCCGGTAGTCACTGTATTGGCTGTCGACGACCCCGAAATAACGCCAGTCATCAAACTGGCAACAACCGACGCCTTGGCCGGACCGCCGCGATAACCACCAAGCCCGCTGTAGGCCAGATCCACGAAATATTGGCCTGCCCCCGCTCGATCAAGCAACGCGCCGAATAAAACGAACAGGAAAATAAACGTCGCGGAGACCTGGATCGGCGTGCCCCAGATCCCCTCTGTCGTCACATAAAGTTGCTGGACGATTTGCGACCAGTCATAACCATTGTGCAGATAGATGATGTCGGGCGGCTCAATCGGAATAATGCCGGCCGGGCCCAGCGCGCCATAAATAATCGTGATAGCGGTGATGATGGGCAGCGCGAAACCGACGATACGTGTCGCCGCCACAGCCAGAAGCACGAGCAACACGGAGCCGATCCAGACGTCACGCGTGATCGGCACGCCCCCTTGGACGGCGGTCAGGTTGTAGTAATCAAAGAATACGTAGAGCGCTGAAGCAACCGCGACGAGCGCTAGCAGCCAGTCATACCACGGAATCCGATCAGTGGCGCCACGCCGGTGCGGATAGGCGAGAAACGCTAGTGCAAAGCCGAACGCCAGATGGATCGAGCCGACTTTCTGCGGGTTCAGTGTGCCGGTATAACTCGCATAGAGCTGAAAGAGGCTCCACGCGACAGCGATTAGCGCCAGCAACCAGCGCTGCCAAGCCGCGCGCGGCTGACGATCGCCGCGGTCGCTCGCTTCGATATTGCTGGCTGATTCGGTATTTGGCATCTCGCCCATCGAACAAACTCAACTCGTACGAATCAAAAAACCCCGGCCGAGACCATCGACCGGGGCCGAGGACCGGCCAACTTGACGCGGTCCTTTCCAGTTAAGCGGCCGACGGTTTCACATCGTCCGGCACTTTGATTCCGTGCGACTCGAAGAACGCCACCGCGCCGGGATGCAGCGGTATCGACATTCCCTTAAGCGCCGTTTCCAGCTTGAAGAATTTCTTTAAGTTCGGATTCTGAATATCGTTATAGAACGCGTCGATATTTTTATCGAATACGACATTCATGAACTGCTTGACCGTTTTCTTCGACAGGTCGGCGGTGGTCAGAAGCATGGCCTTAAGCGTAACCGCGCGCACATCGTTATCCACGCCCGGATACGTGCCCCCGGGAATGGTCACACCAGTGTAGAAGGAGTACTTATCGTGCAACTGGTCTATTTTGGACTGCGGCAAGCTCACCAGCTTGATGGGCGCGGTCTGGGCGGCTTCGGTGATCGCTGACGCACCCAGGCCGACGCTATAGAACATCGCATCGATCTTGCCATCGCGCAGCAGGCCAACCGCATCGCCGGAGCTGCCACGCACTGGTGACTTCAGATCATCGAGGCTCAGGTCATAGGCCGCAAACAGATGCTTGACGTCCTGCTCGGTACCGGAGCCGATATCACCGACGTAGACGCGTTTATTCGCCATATCGGCAATGCTATCGATGTCGGCATCCTTGCGCGCCAGAATCTGAATGGTCTCCGGATAAAGGACCGTGACACCGCGAAGGTTCTTAATGGCGTTGTCCTGGAATGCCTGGATGCCAGCGCCATGATAGGCGTAATAAGCCACGTTATTCTGGCTGATGCCCATCTGAAGCTGGCCTTTACCGATCGCCCGGCAGTTATAGACCGAAGCGCCAGTGGAGCGTGCATTGGCACGAATCGGCACGTCAGCCTCGTTGACGATTTTCGACATGCCAACCGCGGTCGGATAGTACAGTCCGCTGGTCGACCCGGACCCCATGGTGATAAACGTTTTGGCCGCCGCCATCGAAACTACGCCGAAAACGAGCGACACAGCGAGTGTGATCTTGAGACATCTGAACATCATGGCGAGGCGTTCTCCGGTTACCGCGAGACAGTTACGTGCGAGAGGCTAGCAGTATCAGTGGCTGACACAACCTTAGAATCGACATCAATTGGTCGCATTCGCCATCGAACGACAACCCGACATCCGACCGGCTTGGCAGCTTCCCCCGTATCTGACGCAGCCAATGCATACGGCACTTCACCGTGTGTGGCGTACTTATCGCCGAAGGTATCACCTGCGACATGCTTGGCCCCAGCGACGGTTTTAGGCCAATACCGCCAAGACAACGATTCGCCGGGATGTACACCATTCACGAAGACATTTCGTCAGCCACCGATCGCTCGCAATCGTCAAACTGACTGCATGAGACACCACTGCGACGCGCCCGAAAGAATGAGCGCAATAAGTGCCGGCTTGCATCGGCGCCCACGCCGGCTTCGACGGCAACTCGATGATTCAAGCGCGGTTCGCTTAAGACGGAAAAAACGGACTGCACCGCGCCGGCACGCTCGTCCAACGCACCGAACACAACCCGCGCCAGCCGGGCCTGAATGATCGCCCCCGCGCACATCGCACAGGGCTCAAGCGTGGTGTATAGCGTGGCGCCCGGCAAGCGATAGTTACCGGTGCGCGCGGCAGCATCGCGCAACGCGCCGATTTCGGCGTGCGCGCTCGGATCAGTCGCACCGATCGGTTGGTTGCGCCCCACGCCAATAACGCACTCGTCACGCACCAGCACAGCCCCCACCGGCACTTCGCCGGCTTGACCTGCGCGACGCGCTAAATCAAGCGCCTCGTTCATCCATTGTTCGTCAGTCATGAGCTACGGACAGGACCGTTTTATTACATATAATTGAGGCGCAACGATCATACCGGCTTTGCCAATACGACGGCCGTTGAGAGTCCGGTATATCAGCGCGGCGATTTAGTCAATAACGATGTTATTTCTGGTCGTCCTGGGCCAGCTCGGTGTTCCGACCATCTGCTTTGTCGGCCGTCAGAAAAAATGTCTCGTTTTTCCCAACCATACCCATTTCGTGACGCGCCAGTCGCGCCACACCAGCGGTACCATTTTTCAAATCGCGAATGCGGGCGGCCAGTTGCTGGTTGTCAGCACGTTGCTGTTTGTTCGACGCTTGAATGCGATCGAGCCGATTCTGGAGGCGTTGCACCTGCCCGAGGCTGCCCTCGCCGATCCACAGTCGATACTGCAAGCCGGCCAAAACGACAACCAGCACGATTAGTATAATCCGGCCCATGATCGGTTGACGCGCCGCGCCGTGGGGTTGCCCACCATTAGCCGAACGGTGCAAATGCGTGCCACCCCGGATAGCTCGCGCTGGTGCCAAGCTCGGCTTCAATCCGCAACAGGCGGTTGTATTTGGCCACGCGATCCGAGCGTGACAATGAGCCGGTCTTAATCTGCGTGGCGTCGGTCGCTACCGCCAGGTCAGCAATGGTCGTGTCCTCAGTCTCGCCGGAACGGTGCGACACGATCGAGCTATATCCGGCTTGAGCCGCCATGTCGATAGCCTGTCGCGTTTCGGTCAACGTCCCGATCTGATTGGGCTTGATCAAGATCGAGTTGCCAATACCACGCTCAATTCCCTGGCCAAAGATGCGGGTATTGGTCACGAACAGATCGTCGCCGACGAGTTGCGTTTTATCGCCAATGCGAGCGGTGAGCTTGTCCCAGCCATCCCAGTCGGACTCGTCCATGCCGTCTTCCAGGGAAATAATTGGATATTTTTCAACCAGGTCAGCCAGATACTCAACAAACCCATCGGCGTCGAATGTCTGCCCTTCCGATGCCAGGTGGTAACGGCCGTTGTCACAGAATTCGCTGCTTGCGGTGTCCAACGCCAACCAGACATGTTCACCCGGTTTGTAACCCGCACGCTCGATGGCTTCGACAAGCGTGTCCAAGGCCGCGGCATTGGACGGCAGATCGGGCGCGAAGCCTCCTTCGTCGCCGACGGTCGTCGCCAGGCCACGTTCACCAAGTAATTTTTTCAGATTCTGGAAAACTTCGGCGCCACAACGAAGCGCGTCGGAGAACCGGTCAAACCCGGCCGGCACAATCATGAATTCCTGAATATCAACGTTGTTCGAGGCATGCTCACCGCCGTTGATTACGTTCATCATGGGAACTGGCAGCTGGGTACGCTGCCCGCCACCGAGGTAGGCATGCAGCGACTGACCCGCTTCGCTTGCTGAAGCGTGGGCCGCGGCAAGCGAAACACCGAGAATGGCGTTAGCACCGAGGCGCGATTTGTTATCGGTGCCATCCAGCTCGATCATCCGTTGATCGAGTCCCGCCTGATCAGTTGCATCGAGGCCTTGCAAAGCCTGGGCGATCTCGCCGTTAACACTGGCGACAGCCTGCGACACACCTTTGCCGACAAAGCGTGACGCATCGCCATCGCGTCGTTCGTTGGCCTCGAGGCTTCCGGTCGACGCGCCAGACGGCACCTTGGCACTGCCCACAGCACCGCTGTCAAGCGTAACCTCCGCAGCCACAGTCGGCGTGCCGCGTGAATCGAGTACTTCAAAGCCCTTAATGCCGGTGATTTTGGCCATGTCGTCGTGTCCTTGTCGGTTCAATCCGATTTATACGCTATCGCAGCTACAGCCGCGACAAGCAACGAAAAATTTTATTTGAGTACGGGCGAGGATACGCATCACACTTCCGGTCCGATGACGCCGGCTTGTTTGACGACGTTATCCAACTCGACAAGCGTGGTCAGCAACTCCCGCATCTTCGCGAGCGGCCAAGAATTGGGGCCATCGCAAAGGGCCTCGTCAGGACGCGGATGCGTTTCCATGAAAAGCGCACTGACGCCAGCCGCGACCGCTGAGCGAGCCAAAACGGGAATGTGCTCGCGCGCGCCGCTGGACGTCTTACCCGCCCCACCCGGCAATTGCACCGAATGGGTCGCGTCGAATACGACCGGCGCGCCGTGGTCGCGCATCATCGCCAATGAACGCATATCAACCACGAGATTATTATATCCGAAGGCAAATCCGCGCTCGCAGACCAACACCGATTCACCCCCGGCCGCTCGAGCCTTGGCGACGACGCTCGCCATTTCACCCGGCGCCATGAACTGCCCTTTCTTGATGTTGACCGGCCGGCCGCTGGCCGCGGCAGCCTGGATCAGATCGGTCTGACGGCATAGAAACGCCGGAGTCTGCAGCACATCGACGACGTCGGCGACTGGCTCGATCTGCTCACGTTCGTGAATATCGGTCGTTACCGGCACACCGATTTGACGCTTCACGGCCTCGAGTGTTTTCAAACCGGCATCGAGGCCCGGACCTCGATAACTGTCATTCGACGAGCGATTGGCTTTGTCGAACGATCCCTTGAATACGTAACCGATACCAAGATCACGGCAAATCTCGGCAACTTCGCCAGCGACTTCAACAGCCAGGGCCTCAGATTCAAGGCTGTCCGGCCCGCTGATAAGACATAGCGGCTGATCGACGTCTACGTTAATACCAGCAACATTCATGGTGATCTAAGCAACCTTGTGGGCGCGCGCCGCCGCGATGAACCCGTTGAAAAGCGGATGGCCGGAACGCGGGGTTGATGTGAATTCGGGATGAAACTGGCAGCCAACGAACCACGGATGATCCGGCAACTCAATCACTTCAACCAAATCATCCTCGGGCGCCCAACCAGAAAATACCAATCCTGCGTCAGCCAGGCGATCCCGATAATGGTTATTGAACTCGAAGCGATGCCGGTGGCGCTCATAGATTTCGGCCGCACCATAAGCCTGGGCAACATGCGAGCCTTCAATGAGCGTACAACGCTGTTCACCGAGACGCATCGTGCCGCCGAGATCGGCGTCGGCGCTACGCCGCTGGACGCCGAGTTCCGCATCCCGCCATTCGGTCACGAGCGCGATCACCGGGTCGTCGGCATCGGTTACAAACTCAGTGCTGTGGGCGCCAGGAAGCCCGGCCAGGTTGCGCGCGAACTCAATCGCGGCGACCTGCATACCGAGGCAAATCCCAAAATACGGAAGCCGATGCTCGCGGGCATAACTAACGGCGGCAATCTTGCCTTCGACACCACGTTCGCCGAACCCGCCCGGAACCAGCACGGCGTCGACATCAGCCAGGCTGGCGTCCGGATTACGCTCCACGCTGGATGAATCCAGATAGACGATTTCGACGTTAGTTCCGGTCTGAAGCCCGGCATGGCCAAGTGCCTCATTGACCGATTTGTACGCGTCAGCCAGATCGACATACTTGCCGACCATCGCAACTCTGACAGTGGCATCCTGCATTGATCGTGCTTCGATCAGCGCCGACCAAGGCGACAAATCAGCAGCCGGCACATCCTTATCGAAACCGAAGTGGTCGATCACCAGGCCATCAATGCCCTGGCGCTGCAGCAAGCCGGGCATTTTGTAGATGTCATCGACATCGACTGCGGCCACGACAGAACGCTCGTAGACATTGCTAAACAATGCGATCTTGCGGCGCTCCGATTCCGGCAGCACACGATCCACGCGACACACCAAAAGATCGGGCTGAATGCCGATCGAACGCAGCTCCTTGACCGAGTGCTGGGTCGGCTTGGTCTTCATCTCACCGGCCGAGGCAATATACGGCACCAGCGTCAGATGCATGAACAAACCGCGCTGTGGCCCCAGTTCGACCGAAAACTGGCGGATCGCCTCCAGGAATGGGAGCGATTCGATATCGCCAACCGTGCCACCAATCTCGACCAGGCAGATGTCGGCGCCCTCGCCGCCTGCCACGATCGCGTTCTTGATCTCGTCGGTGACGTGCGGAATGACCTGCACGGTGCCACCAAGGTAGTCGCCGCGGCGCTCCTTGGTGATGACATTATTGTAGATCTGACCGGTCGTGAAATTCGACAGGCCGGACGTGCGCGTACTCAAAAACCGTTCGTAATGGCCGAGATCGAGGTCAGTCTCAGCGCCGTCGCGCGTAACGTAGACCTCGCCGTGCTGGAACGGGCTCATGGTTCCCGCATCGACATTCAGATACGGATCGAGTTTGATAACCGAGACACTAAAGCCTCGAGACTCGAGCAGTGCGCCGAGCGAGGCGGCTGTAATGCCTTTGCCGAGCGACGAAACAACGCCGCCGGTTACGAAGAGATATCGGGTGCCGCTTGCCGGCTCAGTCATGCAGTTTGTCTCGCCGCCGCGCAAAGCATGCAAATGCTAGCGGATCAGCGGCCAGAGAGCAACGCGGGTGGGCGCCTGTAGCCTCATGAATCTGGCGGCTGACCGTCGGTAGCCGGATCGCCGACTAGCTCGTGACACCACTTAAAACCGGCACCTCGGCCCAACCACAAGTCGATCTCGGGGTGGCGCCAGGCGTCGGCTACCGCAATCAATGTGCCATGCGCGTAGACCAACGGTGCGCGCTCACGCAGCCATAACGGCCAGCCATGCGCGTAGAACCAGCGACCAAGGCGCGTAGTCCCATCATCGGCGCGTGCGAGTCGTTCGCCGCCGCGACGAAAGTCAATCGTGAGTGGGCTGCGCGCCGCCCCATCGCCCACCAAACACAGTCGACCGGCCTCGCCAGGCAAATCAATCGATGTGCCGTCATGCCAGTCGATCGATCCGCTCGGTGCGGGTCCCAATCGCCGCATGACCCAGACCGCACCGGCGAACACACGCAATTCGGTATGCCCGAATTCGACGCGCGGGCTGGCGTGGGGCCGCGCATCGAGAAGCCGTTCGAATTCGTCAATATGACAACTCGCCGGCGTATCCCTCCCAAGCTCGGCGAGCCAGTGCCGAAGCGCAGCGGCACGGCGAGCGGGCGTCAACTCGGTAAGCACCGCGAGTGACAGGCGACGACTGTCGATGCGTGCATGACTCAGATCGATGCGGGCCAATGCCGCCATGGCTTCGGCCGCGTCGGCAGCATGGCTCGCGCTTCGTGCCAGCGTGCGTTCGGCAGCCGGGAACGCCGCGGTTAGCATCGGCCAGAGCGTTTCGCTCAGCCGCCCGCGCGCCAGTGCGGTATCGGCATTGCTCGGATCCTCGATCCAATCGATGCCGTGTTGAACGACATAATCGGCGATGACCCAATGTTCGACATGACGCCAGGGCCGCCACTGCCAGCCCGCTCCAAGCGGAGCCAGCGCCGGCATAGCCGCTGTTCCAGCGACGCCAGCACCGCGCAAAGCTTGCAGCAGCATCGTCTCGGCCTGATCACGCGCATGATGGGCGGTTACCAGCCACTCGTCCGGTGCGATATGCGTGGCCAGCGCTGCGTAGCGCGCCCGCCGCGCGGCAGCTTCCGGGCCATCGGCGCGATACGCCCTGGTCGCAACCGGCAACACCTCGAGATCGATTGCGAGCGCGCGACAAGTATGGCTGCAGTGAGCGGCCCAATCATGGGCTCGATCGGCCAGATCGTGCTGAACATGGAGCGCGCGCAGCCGATTGCGCGGGACAATGCGGCTGACGACGTGCAACAGGGCTGTCGAATCATGGCCGCCGCTGTAGGCGACGACCAAGCGCGTATCTTCGTTTAGTTGTTTAAACGCGTCAGTTAGCTGGCTCAAGCCTCGGACTTGAACGCACCGAACGCGCGCCAGCGCGTATCACGGTTTGCCAACAACTCGTCGTGTTCTAGATGAACAAGCGAATTGAGTTGTGCGCTCAATTGTTTTTTAACGTGACCGATATGCGTCGCCGAATCGCGATGTGCGCCGCCGGCCGGCTCATCGATGACCTCATCGACCAGCCCCAGCTCGTCAAGCTCACGTGCGCTGACCTTCATCGCTGTGGCGGCCTGTTGCACGTAATCGGCCGATTTCCAAAGAATCGAGGCACACCCTTCCGGCGAGATCACGGAATAAATGCTGTATTGCAGCATGCAGAGTTTATCCCCGACGCCAATAGCCAACGCGCCACCGGAGCCGCCCTCGCCGAGAATCGTGCTGATGATCGGCACGCGTAGCCGCGAAAACTCATACAAATTGCGTGCGATGGCTTCGGACTGGTTGCGCTGCTCGGCGCCAATCCCAGGATACGCGCCCGGTGTATCGATAAAGGTCAGAATGGGCAGACCAAAGCGCTCGGCCATTTTGGCGATACGCAAGGCCTTGCGATAGCCCTCGGGCCGCGGCATGCCGAAGTTACGGGCGATCTTTTCCTTGGTGTCGCTGCCTTTCTGGTGGCCGATGACCATCACTGGCCGCCCTTCCAGTCGCGCCGTACCAGCGATGATTGCTTGATCATCGGCGAATTGGCGATCACCGTGGAGTTCCACGAAGTCGGTCAACATGCCATCGATATAATCGACCAGATTCGGCCGCAACGGATGGCGCGCAAGTTGAGCCACCTGCCAAGTGGATAGTTTCGCGAAAATCTGCTCTGTCAGGTTTGCGCGCTTGGCCTCGAGACGCTTGATCTCTTCACTGAGATTCACTTCGCTGTCGTCGGCGACGTTGCGCAGTTCATCGATTTTTTGCTGCAGCTCGGTAATCGGTTGCTCGAAATCGAGATAATCGAGATTGATCTGCGCCATGGGCGGGGTAGCGGTCTCCTACCGGAATTATTGTGACTTTACGAGACGCCAATCACTAGCCACTGTCTAGTCGTGTTATCAGTATTGTCAGGCGTCTAACGCGTGACCATAACGCACTTGAACCGAATCCGCACCTATCAAACCATCGAGATCGTCGAAAAAGCCATTCGAGACATCCACGCGGCGATTTTCGAACGTCAGCACGGCTTCGGCGTCAGCATTGGCATAGCGCAGCACAAGCTCACAGCCGGCGCGGTTGTTGTAACGATCCACACAATCAGCAAGCGCGTCGACATCGGGCGCGGCTTCGGCATGCACGTCGAGTAATACCCGCGACGCGTAAGCCGCACGCGCTTCGGCCAAGTCCATGACGCGATTCGGGTTCAGTCTAAAACCGTCTGAAAACGTGTCGTATTGCAACGTGCCGTCGATCACCACGAGCTTATCCGCAGCCAGCTTGTCGCCATAAGCGGCGGCCTTATCTTCGAAAAGCGGACATTCGATGCGACCGCTGCCATCATCAAGTGAGACGATCACACGCCGGCCCTTATTCATGCGCCGCACGTCGATAACCAGCCCAGCAACAATCGCACTACGGCGCCCACCATTGCCCCGGCGACCGCCAGACTCTTCCGACCGCGACATGGCCGCGACTTGTTCGGCAATCGTCCCGTGGGTCATCGCTGCGAGTTCAGACTCAAACGCCTTTATCGGGTGACCCGTTAGATAAAGCCCAAGCGTATCGCGTTCGGCGCGCAATCGCTCGTCGGTCGGCCAATCCGCGATTGCGGCCAACTCCGAGGCGTTCGCGGTTGCCGCGATCCCCAAGCCGAACATGTCGTTCTGACCGGCTGCACTGGCACTTTGGTCCTGTTCCGCCGCGGCCAGCGCTTCACTCAGGCCGTGCATAAGACTCGCCCGGTTCGGCCCGAGTGCATCCAGCGCGCCGGCACGGATCAGACTTTCCAGCGCGCGCCGGTTGGCCTTGCCGGTATCGATCCGGCGACACAGGTCGAACAAACCGTCGAATGCACCCCCTCGCTCGCGCTCCGCAGTGATCGCCTCGATGGCGCCCCGACCGACACCCTTAATCGCGCCGAGGCCGTAGCGAATTGTCGCCTCTTCCACCACACTGAAAGTGAACGCGGACTCGTTAACGTTCGGCGGCGCCACGGTAATCGATAGCCGTCGGCATTCGTCGATCAGCACCACGATCTTATCGGTGTTTTCCATGTCCGCCGACAACGTCGCCGCCATGAAGTCGGCCGGGTAATGGGTCTTGAGCCAGGCAGTTTGGTAGGAGACCAGCGCATAGGCCGCCGAGTGCGACTTATTGAACCCGTAGCCGGCGAATTTCTCGACCAGGTCAAAAATATAAGCGGCCGTGTCGGCGTCGACACCATTGTCCGCCGCGCCAGCCAGGAAACGATCGCGTTGCTTGGCCATCTCCGCGGGTTTTTTCTTACCCATGGCCCGGCGCAACAGGTCAGCATTACCCAGGCTGTAGCCAGCCAATACCTGGGCGATCTGCATCACTTGTTCCTGATACAGGATCACACCGTAAGTCGGCGCCAAAATCTCGGCCAGCCACGGATGCGGATAGACAACTTCGGTGCGGCCGTGTTTGCGGTCGATGAAATCCTCGACCATGCCGGATTCCAGCGGCCCGGGCCGGTACAAGGCCACCAATGCCACGATGTCTTCGAAGGCATCCGGCTGAAGACGCTTGATTAGGCGCCGCATACCAGCCGATTCAAGCTGAAACACGGCCACGGTCTCGCCCGTCTTGAGCGCATCCAGCGTGGTTTGATCGCGGTAGGAAACGCGCCGGACATCGAGTGTCTCGTCGGCGCCGGCCGCGCCACGCGCATTGATCGACCGCTCGGCGTGATCGATGATCGTCAGCGTTCGCAGGCCCAGAAAGTCGAATTTGACCAGACCCACGGCTTCGACATCGTCTTTGTCGAACTGGCTCACACGCGCACTGCCATCGGGCTCGCAGTACAATGGTGTGAAATCAGTCAGTGCGCTCGGTGCAATGACCACGCCACCCGCGTGCTTGCCCGGATTGCGCGACAGCCCCTCCAGCGACTGGGCGAGATCCAGCAGGTAGCTCATCTCTTCGTCGTTCTGTCGGGTCTCAGCCAGCTCCTCGGACTCTTCCAACGCGCGGGCCAGCGTCATATCCACCGCGAATGGGATCTGTTTGGCCACGCGGTCTATGCGGCCGAAAGGATGGCCCAGCACACGGCCGACATCGCGCACCACAGCGCGTGCCGCCATCGTGCCGTAGGTGATGATTTGGCTGACTTTTTCGGTACCGTAGCGCTCGGCCACATACTCGATTACGCGATCGCGGCCGTCCATGCAGAAATCGACATCGAAATCCGGCATCGACACGCGTTCGGGGTTTAAAAAGCGCTCGAACAGCAGGTCGAAAGCCAGCGGGTCGATGTCGGTGATGCCGAGCGCATAGGCGACCAGCGAGCCGGCACCAGAGCCGCGCCCTGGCCCGACCGGCACGCCCGCCTCGCGTGCCCAGCGGATGAAGTCGGCGACGATTAAAAAGTAACCGGGAAAGCCCATCGACTCGATGACACCGAGCTCGTGCTCGAGTCGTTCGCGATAAGCCGGTGTGTGCTGTTCGCGGCTCGCCTGGTCGGGATACAGATGGACCAGTCGGTCGGTCAGACCAGTCTCTGCCTCAGCGCGCAAGAAACTGGCAGTGTCGTGCTCTGCCGGCACTTCAAAGTCCGGCAGATAATCTCGGTCCAGCTCCAGTTCGAGGCTGGCCCGCCGGGCTATCTCGACGCTATTGGCCAGCGCTTCCGGCAAATCAGCGAACAGCTCGACCATTTCAGCCGATGTTTTCAGGTATTGCTCGCGGGTATAGTCGCGCTGGCGCCTCGGGTCGGCCAGTGTCTCGCCGCGATTAATACACACCCGTGCTTCATGCGCATCGAAATCTTCGGCGCTCGGGAAACGAACGTCGTTGGTCGCGACCAGCGGCACATCCAAATCCAGCCCTAATTCGACCGTGGCTGCCAACCAGGCCGGCTCGCCCGAGCGCTGACAACGCGTCACCTCGAAGTAGTAGCGATCGCCGAAGGTTTGCTGCCAGAAGTCGGCGTGTGCGCGCGCCATCTCATACTTGCCGGCAATCAACGCCTGACCAACGTCGCCGGCCATACCACCCGACAGCGCGATCAAACCGTCACTGGCAGCGACGATCCATTCACGTCGACAACAGGCCAACCCCTCGGTCTGGCCGTAAAAATAGGCCTGGGTTAACAACCGGCAGAGATTGGCGTAGCCAGTCTGGTTCTGGACGATAACCGTCAGGCGCGTGGCTGGCTCGTCGTCATGATCGCGGACTGACAGATCGACGCCGATAATCGGTTTGACGCCGGCGGCAAGTGCAGCGTTGTAGAACTTAACCAGGCCGAAGACGTTGGCACGGTCGGCCATGCCGATGGCCGGCACCTCGGCCGTGCTTGCCATATCGACCAGATCGCCAATCCGCACGATCCCGTCAACCAGCGAATACTCGGTATGGACGCGCAAGTGAACAAAGTCGGGCATGGCCTCAGTCTACAACGCATCGGGCCAGCCGGGGTAACGAGTGCGGCGCGCCGACGGCTTTAGAAGTCGCCGAGACTGATTTGCTCGGGCGTTTGATGACGCGCGACGGGCGCGAATGAGGCGCGGTGCGCTGGCGTCGGCGCGCGTTCGGCCAGCGCCCGGCGGTGCGCGGCCGTGCCATAGCCTTTGTTGGCCGCGAGATCGTAGCCGGGATAGCGCGCATCGAGCGCTACCATCTCGCGATCGCGCGCCACCTTGGCCAGAATAGAGGCCGCGCTTATAGCGGGTTGCAACGCATCACCGCCCACCACAGTCCGACAGGCGCCGATTCCGTCCGGAGCCCGATTGCCATCGATCCAGACCGCGCCCGGCCGGCGCGGCAGCGCATCGACTGCACGACGCATGGCGAGAAACGTTGCCGCGAGGACGTTATGGGCGTCTATTTCGGCGGCCGAGGCCCAACCAAGCGCCCAGGCTACGGCATCCATTTTGATACGCCCGTCGAACCATTCGCGGCGCGTCGCGCTCAATTGCTTCGAATCGGTCAGCCCGGGATCGGCCACGGCGGGGTTCAGCATAGCCGCGGCGGCAGTCACCGGGCCGGCCAGCGCACCCCGCCCTGCCTCATCCACGCCGGCGATCAGCGGGCATACGACACGCCGCTCGTGGCTCTGACTCATGTTCACGCGCGTGGCTCGATGAGTTCGGCCACGGCATCGGCGGCCCGCCGGTCGGTATCGCCGGTCAGACTGTGGCGAATACGTGCGAATGCCTGTCGCTGCGCATCACGACACCCTTCGTCAGACAACACAGCGTCAAGCGCACGGCCCAGCGTTACGCCGTTGGCCCTGGACTGCAGATATTCAGGCACCACAGCCTCACCAGCCAACAGATTGGGCATGCTGACGTGGCGTGTGCGAATAAGCCGAAAACAACGCGCCAGCGCTGCATTGAAGGCTGACACGCGATAGGCTATAACCATCGGCGTGTCGGCGATGACAGCCTCAAGTGTCGCTGTTCCCGAGGCCACAAGGGCGGCATCGGCGGCTATCAGTGCCTCGTATGCGCCGCCGTCGGTCACCCGGACGTCGAGGGCTGGTTCTGCCCCGCCAAACAGCCATTCGAGTAATGTTTTCAGCTCGGCATTGGCAGCCGGCACGATGACGGTTAGATGGCCGACGCCGCGTGCCACACGCGTCGCTGCATCGACAAAAACCGGGCCAAGCCGCCGCACTTCGCCTGTACGACTGCCAGGGAGAACGGCCAGCACACGCGTGTCGTTATTAAACTTATGACGCGTACGCGCGTCCGCACGTCCGTCGGTGTGTTCGATTTGATCCGCTAATGGGTGCCCAACAAAGCGTGCCGTAATCCCGAAGCGAGCAAAAAAATCCGGCTCGAAAGGAAATATAGCCAACAACAAGTCGATCGAACGTCGGATACGGCGCGTCCGGCCCTGGCGCCAAGCCCACGCTGTAGGAGCGACGTACTGCGCGGTTGCAATGCCCCTTCGCTTAAGGCTAGCGGCCAAACCTAGATTAAATGCCGGCGCGTCGACGCCGATAAAAATCGTCGGATTGGCGGCCTCGATCCGGTGCCGTAGACGCGTGCGAAGCCGGATAATCCGCGGCAAGCGAAACAACACCTCGCTGATGCCGAACAGACTGAGTTCGCCGATATCGGCGAGTGTCGTGCAGCCCGCCTCGCGCATGGCTGGCCCGGTCACGCCGATGAACTCGGCGTCCGGCCAGCGTCGAAGTAGCTCACATATCAGGCCTGCGGCCAGTCGATCCGATGACGGCTCGCCAGCCACAATCGCGACGATTGGTCGGGCGTCGTCGGGGATCGAGGCCATTGTCAGCGCACGATACCGCGCGTCGAACGCTCCAGGGTGTCAGCAAACTCGGCAACCGCGTCACATTCGACTGCGGCTTCGCGCACCTTCGCGCGGGCTTCATCGAATTTAAGTTGTTGACGGTAGACGACCCGATAGGCGGCTTTGAGAGCACGGATATCGTCGCTTGAGTAGCCGGAACGCCGCATGCCGATCGAGTTGATGCCGTTCGAGTATGCCGGCGAACCGGCGGCACGGGTGAACGCGGGCACGTCCTGGACCACGCCACTGCTGTAAGCCAGGAAAGCAAGCTTGCCCACACAGCGATACTGATAGACCAGTGCAAAACCAGACAACACGGCACCGCTATCGACACGCACATGCCCGGCCAGACTGGCGCCGTTGGCCATGTTGATGTTGTTGCCGAGGACGCAATCGTGCGCGATGTGCGCATAGGCCATGACGAAATTATCGTCGCCGATGGTGGTGTCACCACGATCCGCGGCCGTACCACGATGGACGCTAACGTATTCGCGGATGGTATTGCGGTCGCCGATTTCAAGCGTTGTCGCCTCACCTTGATAGCCGCGATGCTGCGGCGCATCACCCAGTGAGACGAACGGCGCTATACGGTTATCCCGACCGATACGCGTTCGGCCCGAGATGACGGTATGCGAGCCGACCTTCGTACCACTGCCAATCTCGACACCGGGACCGATTACGGCGAATGGTCCCACCTCGACGTCCGGGGCTAATTGGGCGTCAGCATCGACGCTCGCTAGGCGATCAACTGCCACTGCGTCGATCCGGAATAGCCATCAATTGTGCGCTGCAAGCCAGCTCGTCTCCGACCCAGGCTTCGGCATCGAAACGCCATAGACGCTTTTTAGCCTGACCGATCTCGAGCTGAAGCAGCAATTGATCGCCCGGCACAACCTGGCGTTTGAACCGGGCACCGTCGATGCCGGCGAAATAGACGATCGTGCCACCTTCGGCCTCGACCGTGCGGTGGCCAAGCACCAGCCCGGCCTGGGCCAGCGCTTCGACAATCAAGACCCCCGGCATCACTGGTTGACTGGGAAAATGGCCGGGAAAAAACGGCTCGTTATAAGTTACATTTTTGAGCGCGGTTATCCACTGCCCCGGCTCACAACCGACGACTCTATCGACCAGCAGAAATGGGTAGCGGTGTGGCACCTCGGCCATGATGGCCTGAATATCGTCTTGTTCCGTCATAAAAATCCTTGTCAGATCAGGGCCTGTTTTCCAGTCGCCGGAGGCGGCGCTCTAATTCCGGCAAGCGCCGTAGTCCAGCGACACAGCGCCACCACGCACGCACAGGCATCGCCTTGAGAACCGTCGAGTACACACCGGCAGTGGTTATGTCATCCGGCACCTGAGTACCGGCAGTCAGCCACACCTTGTCATCAATTTGAACGTGATCGGAGACACTGACACCACCACCGAGCTTGCAATCGGCACCAATCTTTACCGAGCCGGCAATACCCGCACAACCGGCGATCACCGTGCGCGGACCGATTTCGACGTTGTGTCCGATATGCACTTGGTTATCGATGCGTACATCGTCGTGAATCACGGTGTCGTCAACCGTTCCGCGGTCGATGGTCGCACCAGCACCGATCTCCACCATATTGCCGATCGACACTCCGCCGAGTTGCGGCACACGCTCCCAGCCGGCGTCATTCTCGACTAATCCGAAACCACGCGCGCCGAGAACCGTATTGGGGCCGATCGGGACATCGTTCCCAACCCATGTCCCAGGCGCTAGCACGGCACCGCGGCCAACGCGACAACGATCACCGATAACGACACCCGCGCCAACGACGGCGTTGGCGTTCACAATCGAATCGTCGCCAATGACGGCCTCTGATTCAACGACTGTACCCGGCATAATCGCCGCCGATGCGGCGATATGGGCAGAATCGGCCACACTGGCCTGGGGAGCCACACCAGCAGCAACAGCCGGGCGCTCGAAGGCCGAGACCATGGCCGCGAATGTCTCACGTGGCTGCTCGCACACGACAACTGGCTTATCCGTCCAGTCCGACTGCTCAGCCGTCGTCACAATCGCGGCCGCATTCGAGCTGGCCACGGTTTCACGCGCAACACCCGGCGCGGCGAAAGCGATCGCGTTGTCATGTCCGGGCGTTAGTGAACACACACCGCGAATCGCGACTTGTCCGCCACGCACTCGCAACACCCGCTCATCGGCACGTGCCACGAGGTCGTCAAGCGTCAATATGGTCACATCGTGTCCGGTCACGCGTGTTGATGCATGTCGTTTAAAGCCGCTGGCCCATTCAATCTGAAATACTAAAAACCAACGCCAAACGAGAATTGGAAGCGTTTCTTATCGTCACGCTCCTGCCCATCGACATAGCCAGCGTAGCTGACACGCAGGAGGCCGAAGAAAGGCGTGAACCACTCAAACGCGACACCCGCCGATTTACGCATCTTGCCGCTGTCATAATGGCCCACATCTTTATAGGCTGCCCCCATGTCGTAAAACAACATAAACCGTGTCGATTTACCGTTAGACGGCAGGAACGTCGGCAATATCAGGTTGGATTGCAGCGTCGTCAAAAACTGACCGCCGTAGGCGTCGCCGTACTCGTTCTGTGGGCCGGCACCACCACTTTCAAACCCGCGAATTGACTTCGGACCGCCGGCGAAATAGTTGGCATAAGGCGGCACATCAGTGCCCTTACCCCAGATATCCGTCTGTGCCACGCGCCCCTTAACCGAAAAGACCAAACCATCCGGCACCACCGGCAACGCGGAACCAATAGCGAAGAATTTTTTCGCCTTGAGACTGCTGCTGTAGTACTCGAGATCGGACCCCGGGCCCTTGACGCTGGCATCGATCTGAAGATTCGACCCTTTCGTGGCAAATACTGTCCGGTTACGCGTATCGCGTTGCCAGCCGGCTTTCAACGAGTAAGTGGTGGCATCCGTACCGTTTTCACGCACAAAACGTCTGACCCGGCTGGAAGTCCCGTTACCGACATCAATATTGTTTTGTTGCGCACCAAAACCGAATTTGATGTTGGAGTATTCCGAAATCGGGAAGCGGAAGATATCGGAAGCGCCAAACGAATCCAGGTTGAAATCCGAACCGCGCCGGACCAGTGAATCGGTCTGGCGATAAAACGCGGATACGGTTTGCGAGACACCGTTGCGCGTAAAGTACGGATCGGTCCAACTCCCGCGGATACTTCGCTGGTACGAATTGGTCTGGGCCTTGAACTTGACCTTGTTGCCGGTGCCTCGGAAGTTGTTGTTGGACACACTGCCGTTGATCAAAAAGCCTTCGTTACCGGAATAGCCCAACCCGACTTGCAGCTTTCCGGCAGCCCGCTCCTTCAGCTTGTAGTCGAGATCGACTTGATCTTTGGCGCCGACCTTCTTGTTTTTGTTCAATTTTACCGTTTTGATATACGGCAAACGCTGCAGCCGTACGCGCGAGCGTTGAACGGCACGCCGGGAATAAGGAGCGCCTTCGAATTGACGCAATTCGCGACGTAGCGTCTGATCCGTGGTCTTTTTATTGCCGGTAAAACCAATCTGGCGTACGTAGGTACGGTCTCCCGGTTTGACCAGAAATGTCAGCGCAACCGTGTGTTTTTCCTTATCGACCTTACTCAAAGGCTTAACGTCGGCAAACGCGTAACCGAAGTTGGCCAGGCTGGTGGTCATCTGCTTGGCTGTATCCTGCACCTGCTTGCGCGAGTAAGTCTGGCCCTCCTGCACGCCGACCAATCGCTGCAAACTCGCTTTGGGCTCGATCGTCTGGCCAGCAATCTTGATGTCGCTGATCTTATATTTATGGCCTTCGTCGACATTGACGGTGAGATAGACATCTTTTTTGTCAGGCGCGATCGAGACCTGAACCGACGACACATTAAAGCGTAGATAACCGCGATCCTTGTAGAACGAGGTCAAACTTTCCAGATCGCCTAGCAGCTTCTGACGCGAATAATGGTCATGCGACTTCCAGAAGGTCACCGGGTGAGCGCCGAGCTGGCCGAGCCACGATTTTTTCTGCTCGAGTTTGAACACCGAACGCAGTTTGTCGTCCGCGAACTTGTTGTTGCCGATGAAGTTGATTTTCTTGATCGCGGCGATCGGACCTTCATCAACCTTAACGTCGATCGCGACCCGGTTATTCTCGAGCTGTTTAACCTTGGTATCGATCTTGAGGCTGTAGTAGCCGTTGGCGTAGTAGTGCTGATTCAGCTGTTGGCGCAGTTGATCCAGCAGTTTGCGCTTGAATAAGCGCCCCTGCGCGAGCCCTTGTTTTTTCAAGGCCTTTTTCAGCTTATCGCTCGATAGCGCCTTGTTGCCTTCGAGCTTAAACGACGCGATCTTGGGTCGTTCCTCGACATCGACGATAAGACGTCCGCCCGACCGATCCAGTGACACATTACCGAATAGTCCGGTTTGATAGAGCGATTTGATAGAGCGCGCGGCACGCTTGGTTGTCATGCGGTCACCGACACTGACCGGCAGATAGGTCAGCACCGTGCCACGCGATAATCGCTTGACGCCGTTGACTTCAATTTTGCTTATTCGAAACGGCTGTGTGTGGAGAGATTGTGCCCAGCCGCCAACGGCAAACAGAGCCAGCAAAACCGCGCACAGCGCGCGGATAATCAATACGGGCATAGAGCTCGCTTATCCCAGCAGGCGTGTGATGTCGTTATAAAAAGCCAGAACCATGAGCGCCATCAACGCGCCCACGCCGACACGTTGCACTAGGGCCTGCGTCGCTTCACCTAGTGGACGGCCGATGATCCATTCGGCTAAATAATACAGAATGTGTCCACCGTCTAACACCGGAATTGGCAAGAGATTGATAACGGCAAGACTCAAACTGATCAGTGCCAGAAAATCAACGAATGCCACGAATCCGACACTCGCTGTCTTACCGGCGTAATCCGCGATTTGGATCGGCCCGCCGATGTTGTCCCACGATACCTGCCCGGTAAACATGTGGCCAAACATACGGACCGTCAGCGCCGACAGTCGCCAGGTCTTATCGACCGCCGCCGGAACCGCGGCAATGGGCGACATCCGACGTGTGGTTTGCATCGTCTCGAGTGCACTGGCATCAACACCGATAGCCACGCCCAGATGCCCGACATCGCTGCTGCCACCCTGCTCGGCCGTTTGACGACCGAGCTTTATGTCACGCATCAACGTCCGGTTGCTACGCTCGAACTTGACCGCAACAGTCTGACCGGGGCGCGCACGGATCGCTTGTACGAGGGCTTTCGGTGAATCCACGGCCTGGCCGGCCAGCGCCTTAATCCGATCTCCGGATTGCAAACCACCTGCAGCTGCTGGCGAGCCGTCGACCACATGATCGACGATGGGTGTCGCCGGCGGCTGATATGGCGCCAAACCGAGTTTATCGAACAACTGCTCGGGATCGTCGGGCACGTGGGCTAGATTCAACGTCGTCGAATGACGTGTCTGCCCCTCTCGTTGCAACGTCAATACGGCCGAATTGTCGTTATCGAGCGCATGATCGATCAGCTTGAGCTTTAGACCTCGCCAGCTGTCGACCGACTGACCGTCGACTGCCACGACCCGGTCATGCGCCTGTATATTGGCCTCGGCTGCCAGCGAGTTCGGCGACGGTGCACCGACAATTGGCTGGATACCACCGACGCCGATGATCAGCACGAGCCAATAGGCAGCAATCGCAAACAAGAAGTTGATACCCGGACCTGCGGCAACGATCGCGATGCGTCGCAGCGGGTGTGCACGGTTCATCGCCCGCGGTTTATCCTTATCGGCAACCGGCGCGTCGTTTTCATCCAGCAGTTTGACGTAGCCGCCGAGCGGCAGCGCCGCGATCTGATATTCGGTGCCGGTGCGTTTACTGGTAAAACCAGCCAACCGCTTGCCAAACCCGATCGAGTATCGGACAACGCCAACGCCCAGCAGGCGCGCAACGATGTAATGCCCCCACTCGTGAACCGCCACCAAAATCCCGATAGCAACCAGGAAGGCCGCGACGGCAATAATCACTTGTATCAAGATCGCATGGCTCCCGAGATCGACTGGCTATGTTCGACAGCGCAGTGCGCGTTATGCTCCTGAGATAGGAATAATCGTAAACATCGGCGTATCACGCTGAGACAGTCAACCATTGAAGCAACAAAGCACACCACGGTGCGGCAAACACTAGCCCGTCGAACCGATCGAGCATACCGCCGTGGCCCGGAAATAGCGCCCCCGTATCGGCCAAGCCCGCGCGACGCTTCAAAAAGCTGATTGTCAGATCGCCCCATATCGCGACGATGGCCAAAACGGCGCCAACCAAGCCAAACACAATAAATGCGCCCGCAGAAGCGGTCGCGACGCCATAGATTGCAGCAGCAGCCGCGGCAACCACGACACCAGCAACCGCACCGACGATGGTTTTGCCAGGGCTGATTGTTGGTATCAACTTCCGGCCTCCGATTGATTTACCCGCGATAAAACCGGCGCTATCGACCAGCCATATCAGCACAAAAAAGGCGAGCACCAGCCCGCCGCCACCGACATCGCTACTCAAGGCGGCCACCGTGGCGACCGCGCCGGTGAAAACGCATATGCCCCAAACCGATCCGGGCCACCCCTGAATCAGCCGTTGCGAGAACATGCCGCGCGGCCGCATCAGCAACCAAATACCGACCAACGAGGCAAACACCCCAAGCAAGACGCCAACCGTGTACACGGTGGAGGATATGGCGGGCGCGCCAATAATCACCCCAACGTAGACCACGACCACAGCGATGATCGTGATTACGAGTGCATGACTCACCAAGCCGCCGGCACCAATCAGTCGCCCCCATTCGCGCGCACCGACCGCCATGATCAGACCGAAAATCGCAGTGATAACGCTTGCCGGTAACAGGAGCAGGCCGGCCACAACGAGCGGAATGGCGATCGCGGCTGTGGCCACGCGCTTTATCAACTCAAGCCGACGTCGAGCGGCGCCCCCCGAATCAGCATTAGACGTATCGAACGCGGCCACGGCCTAACCCGACGACTGAGCAATGGCCGGAATCTGGCCAAACCGTCGATTACGGCCTGCGTACCAAGCCAGCGCCGCGTCCAGACTCTCGGCATCGAAATCCGGCCACAGTTCGTCGCAGAAATAGAGTTCGCTGTAGGCTAGATACCACAGCAAGAAATTGCTTATCCGTCGCTCACCGCCAGTGCGGATAAAAAGATCCGGTGGCGGCACATCGCCCAACACCAGCTTCGAAGCAAAGCCAGACTCGTCGATCGTCTCCGGTGCTGCGCCATCTTCGACGCATCCCCGAGCGCATTCGCGCGCGGCCTGAACAATATCCCAACGCCCCCCATAATCGACGGCGATGTACAACTCCAAGGCGTCGTTGCCGGCGGTGCGCGCCTCGGCGGCATCCATTTGCTGGGTTAGCGACTCCGAGAGCTTGTCGCGCGCGCCCACAAAGCGCAGTCGCACATTATTGGCATGTAGACGTTCGAGGTTCCGGCGTAGCGTGCGGCGAAACAAACCAAGCAGTACTTGCACTTCGGCCTCGGGCCGATTCCAGTTCTCGCTTGAAAAGGCGAACAGCGTCAGTCGATGGATACTACGGTTCGGCGCCGCCTCGACGATACGCTCGACAGCGTTACCGCCCTCGCGATGACCAACCGAGCGCGACAAGTTGCGCCGACTGGCCCAGCGACCGTTACCGTCCATGATAATCGCAACATGGTCAGGGCCAGACACCGCGGCCATCGCTATACCGTCATGATTTCCTGCTCTTTATCCTTGAGCAGGTCGTCGACACGTTCGACGTGCTGATCGGTCAATTTCTGAATGCGTGTCTCAGCATCGCGTGCCTCGTCGGCACTGATCTCGGACTCACTCGCCAACTCCTTGAGGTCGGCATTGGCGTCCCGCCGTACATGCCGAATCGCCACGCGGGCTTCTTCGGCTTCCCGCCGCACGACCTTGACCAGGTCCTTACGCCGCTCTTCGGTCAGCGGTGGCAACACTAGTCGAATCACCTGGCCCGCGGTATTCGGATTGAGACCAATATCGCCGGCTATAACGGCACGCTCCACCTTGCCCACCATCGATGATTCGAACGGTTTGATGGCGATCGTACGCGCATCCTCGACCGAGACATTGGCGGCCTGGTTCAGCGGCACCTCGACGCCATAATAATCCACGCGAACCGAATCCAGGATGCCAGTGTTCGCACGCCCGGTACGTACTTTGCTGAAATTGTCGGACAACACATTGATCGTCTTGTCCATGCGCTGGCTAGCGTCGGATTGAATATCGTCGATCATTGGCCTTTATCCTTCGGTCCCGAATCGACCAGCGTGCCGGCATCGCCAATGCCATGCACGATCCTTCCGATCTCACCGGCACGCTGGACGTTGAATACGCGAATGGGCATGTCATTGTCTCGACACAACACCATCGCCGTTGTGTCCATCACCTGGAGGCGACTGTCGATGACCTCGTCGTGGGTCAAATGCGTATAGCGCTGCGCGCTATCCTCACGTGCCGGATCGGCACTATAAATCCCATCAACCTTGGTCGCTTTAAGCAGTATTTCGGCGCCGACTTCCACCGCTCGCAGGCTGGCCGCGGAATCGGTGGTAAAAAACGGATTGCCAGTGCCAGCCGCCAAAACTACGACACGCCCTTTATCCAAATGACGGATCGCTCGTCGCCGGATGTAGTCCTCGCAGACTTCGTTAATGCGAAGCGCCGACATCACACGCGCGGTCAAGCCGGTTTTTTCCAGCGCATCCTGAAGCGCCAAAGCGTTGATCACCGTGGACAACATGCCCATCTGGTCACCAGTCACACGGTCCATGCCGCGACCAGAAAGACCAACCCCGCGGAATATATTGCCGCCACCAACCACGAGCGTGACACCCACTCCGTTGGCCACGAGCCCAGCGATTTCGTCGGCTAGACGCGCTAGAACATCACCCGAGATACCAAACTCACTACCACCGAGAAGCGCTTCGCCGCTCAGCTTGAGCAGGATGCGTCGATAAATCGGTGGCGAACTTGTCATCTATGCTTTCCCCGGATGGCGAACAACAACGCCTATACATACTACGCTAACGCCGATCGGACCAGGTGCCGACGGCGATCAATTATGTCGCGCACCGCGCATCGGTGCGCGACATCTTCCTCATCCCGAGCCTTCGGCCTGCGCCTTGACCTCGGCGGCGAAATCCTGGCTCTCGGTCTCGATGCCTTCGCCGACCTCAAGCCGACCACATTCGGTGACCTGGGCGCCAGCTTCATCCAAAAGCGCCGACACTGTCTTGTCCGGATCTTTGACAAAAGGCTGGCCAAGAAGCGTGATTTCACCCAGATACTTATTGAGGCGCCCTTCGACCATCTTCTGGATAATGTCGTCGGATTTGCCGCTTTCCTGGGCTTGCGCGACCAGATTTTCGCGCTCGGTTTCACGCACGTCGCTGGGCACATCGTCGATCGACCGATAGGCCGGCGCCTGTGCCGCAACATGCATGGCCAGATCGCGCGCCATATCGCCGTCAGCGCCGGTGATCACGACCGCACTAGCGATACGCGCACCGTGGCTGTAGACACCGATATGGGCATCGTTGGCCACAAAATGCCGGAAACGACGGATCGTGATGTTTTCACCGAGCGTAGCGATCAGTGCCCGGCGTTTCTGATCAATTGCCTCATCTTCGATAGTGAGCGCGGCCAAGGCATCGACATCGGCCGGCGTCTCGGCCAACGCTACCTGCGCAACGCGATCAGTGAAGTCGACAAAGTCCGGGTTTTTAGCGACGAAATCGGTCTCGCAGTTGACTTCCAGCAGCACTGCATGCTGATTGTCAGCGCTTTGCGCAATCGATATGCGGCCTTCGGCAGCGACTCGATCAGCTTTGCGATCGGCTTTAGCCAGACCTTCGCGCCGCATGTCCGCCGCGGCCTGTTCGAGATCCCCGTCGGCCTTCTGGAGCGCTTTTTTGCACTCCATCATGCCCGCTCCGGTGCGGCTTCGAAGGGTTTTTACTTGGTCTGCGGATATACTCATGGATTACTGTTTCGAGTTCTGGCCGTCTTCTTCGGACTCGGCGACATCACCGAGGCTTGCCGTCGCCGCGGGCGCACTTTCACCGAGCGATTCCTGAATCACTGAATTCTGCGTCCGCTCGCGAGCCGCCTCGCCCTCGGCCGGCTTGCCCGGCTCATGCGATGCGCCTGCGGTCTGGGCTGCCATGGTGTCGTCGTTGCCCGTGAAGTGACCCTTGCTACCGCGACCAGCCAATACAGCATCGGCCATAACCTCGGAATAAATCCGAATCGCGCGAATCGCGTCGTCATTACCCGGGATCACGACATCAACCTTGTCCGGTGCGCAGTTTGTGTCGACCACGCCGACAACCGGAATACCCAGCTTGCGGGCTTCGGCGACCGCGATGTTTTCGAAACCAACATCGACCACGAACAGCGCATCCGGCAGGCTGGTCATTTCTTTCATGCCGCCAATGGAGCGCTCGAGTTTGTCGCGCTCGCGGTAGAGATCGAGTCCTTCGCGCTTGGAGAGTTTGCGGATCGAGCCGTCAGCGATCATCTTCTCGAGATCGTGAAGGCGCTGGATGGAGTTGCGCACCGTTTTGAAGTTGGTGAGCATACCGCCCAACCAGCGGTGATTGACAAACGGCATACCGGCGCGCTGGGCGTGCGAGCCAACCGCCTCGCGGGCCGCACGCTTGGTGCCAACAAACATGATCGTGCCGCCGTTGGCCGCCAGTCGCGAGACATAGTTGTATGCTTCACGAACGAGCGGTAGCGTCTCTTCGAGGTTAATAATATGGATTTTGTTGCGGTGGCCGAAAATATACGGGGCCATCCGCGGACTCCAGTAGCGGGTGCGGTGACCAAAGTGCACACCGGCTTCCAGCAACTGGCGCATGCTGATATCGGACATTGTTAAGCTCCGGGTTGGGCCTCCGCACTTCCCAAGCTAACGACCCGCGCCTTGCGCGAGCACCCCGTTGCTGGTTATCGAAGTGCGTGTGGATTTATTGAGTTTGCCGGACGACATGACACTATCGATTTGTCGCCGACAGCCGTCATTTATAACATAGCGTGGCCTGATAAGCCATACGCGGCGACATCATCAACCCGCCACATTCGACCCGGATCCGTCATGAGCGTTATTCCCAAAAGCCCCGCCGCCCAAGACAAAATGCGTGTCGCCGGCCGCCTCGCTGCCCAGGTGCTCGATATGATCGAGCCCTATGTCGTGCCCGGCGTGACTACCGATGAGCTGAACACGCGCTGTCACGATTACATGGTCGACGAACTCGGCACCACGCCGGCGCCTTTGAATTACCACGGGTTTCCCAAGTCAGTATGCATCTCGGTCAATCACGTGGTCTGCCACGGCATTCCCAGCGACAAGAAGCTAAAAAAAGGTGACAGCGTCAACATCGATGTCACGCTGATCAAGGACGGCTACCACGGCGACACATCGCGCATGTTCTTTGCCGGCCAACCGTCGATCCGCGCACAGCGCGTCTCCGATGTGGCACGCGAATCGATGTACGCCGGCATAGACGTCGTAGCGCCGGGCGCGACCCTGGGCGACGTCGGAGCCGCCATTCAACGCCATGTTGAAGCCCAGCGGTTCTCAGTAGTGCGCGAGTACTGCGGCCACGGCATTGGCGAGGCATTTCACGAACAGCCGCAGGTCCTCCATTACGGTCACCCCGGCACCGGAACCGAGTTGGTCGCTGGCATGACGTTCACGATCGAGCCGATGGTCAACGCCGGCAAACCCGGCGTCAAAACACTCGGCGATGACTGGACCGTCGTCACCAAAGATCACTCACTGTCAGCGCAGTGGGAACACACGATTCTGGTTACGGATACCGGCCACGAAATACTCACGCCCTCCTCGGATACCACGTGAATAACACCGCCGGCGACTTCGGCCACCCACCGACAGACACGAACCACACAGTCGACTGGCAGGCCCGGCTCGCCACAATCCATACCCCGGATCACACAGTCACCGATTTCAAGGCAGCGCTAACGGCCGGCGATGACGCCCTGGCTTCGGCGTTCACCGACGGCGCTGATATCGGCTGGCTGGTGCAGGCACGCGCGGAACTAGTCGACGCTATCTTGATCAGCGTCTGGAACCGCCACATGGCCACCGACGCGCCAGCGTGTCTAGTGGCCGTGGGCGGCTACGGCCGGTCTGAATTACTGCCGCATTCCGACATCGATCTGCTGGTCCTCTATGCGGAGGACCAACTAGAAACACTCGCCGGCGCTATCGAATCATTCATCACCGCCGCATGGGATATCGGCTTGGCCATCGGGCACAGCGTGCGCTGCCCCAGTGAATGCCGCGACCAGGCTGCGGCGGACATTACGATTGCCACCAATTTGATGGAGTCGCGCGCACTGACCGGCGACCGACAGCTGTTCGATGCCGTGCATGCAGCGACATCACCAGACCAGCTATGGAACGCCACAGCGTTTTTCCACGCCAAATGCGAGGAACAGCGTGCCCGCCACGCCCGCTTCGATGATTCAGCCTATCGGCTCGAACCCAACATCAAGGAATCACCTGGCGGCTTACGCGATATCCAGATGATCGCCTGGGTCACCAAGCGCTATTTCGCGACGGGCACGCTGGACGGCCTGGTCGCGCATGGGTTTCTGACCCGCGAGGAGCTCAACGAACTAACCGACGGCCAGCGTTTTTTGTGGCGTGTACGTTTTGTGCTCCACGGTTTAACCGGCCGCGCCGAGAACCGACTGCTTTTCGACTACCAAGTCGCCATTGCCGAGAAACTCGGTTTCACCGCGAGCGAGAATAACCTTGCTGTCGAAAACTTCATGCAGAAATACTACCGAATTATCAGGTCGTTATCTGCGCTTGGTGATATTTTAATTCAACTTTTTTCTGAAGCCACACTAAACGCGAACCCCACCGACACGCCCCAACCGTTAACGGACAACTTCCAATCCCGCAGCAGCTATATCGAAGTCGTCGACGATGCGGTATTCGACCGCCAGCCGAGCGCTATCCTCGAACTTTTTCACGTGCTCCAAACGCGGCCCAACCTTGTCGGCATCCGCGCCCGGACACTTCGTCTTCTACGTGACGCACGCAAGCACATCGACGACGAGTTCCGCACCTCACTCCGTTGCCGGCTACTATTCAGCGAAATCTTGAATCAACGCAGCGGCGTTACCCGCGCCCTGCGACGCATGAACCGCTACGGGATCCTTGGGCGCTATCTGCCCAATTTCGGCCGCATCATCGGCCGCATGCAGTACGACCTCTTCCACACGCTAACTGTGGATGAGCACTCCTTGTTCGTCGTCCGTAACCTGCGCCGGCTGGCACTGCCACGTTTCAACGATGAGCTGCCATTTGCCAGTTCGTTGATGCAAAACCTCGACAAGCCCCAGCTCATGGTTATCGCCGGACTGATGCACGACATCGCCAAAGGCCGCGGCGGCGACCACTCCGAACTGGGCGCTACTGATGCGCGTGAGTTCTGTCGCCAACATGGCATTGCCTCGGCCGACACCGAACTCGTCTGCTGGCTCGTGCGTCACCATTTGGATATGTCGATGACCGCTCAACGCCGCGATATCAACGACATAAATGTGATTTATGAGTTCGCACGTGAAGTAGGAACCCAGGCTCGTCTCGATCGGCTGTATATCTTTACGATCTGCGATATTCGGGCGACCAATCCCGAGCTCTGGAACGGATGGCGCCGGACGCTGCTCGGCCAGCTCTACACCAGCACGCGGCGCGTGCTGGAACGCGGTTTGGATACGCCCATCAGCGAAACCGAGCTGATTGCCGAGACCCGCAGCAGCGCGGCCGCCATGCTGACCCGATCCGGAATAAAAACCCCGGATTTCAAGCATATCTGGGCACAACTGGACCGCGATTATTTCCTGCGCCATACGCCCGAGGAAATCGCTCGCCAGACACAAGCCATCGCTCACCACCACGACGATGGACCGTTGATATCGATCGAGCATATCGCCGACCGCAGCACGATCGTCTTCGTCTACTGCCGTGACCGCGACTACCTGTTCGGCGTCACTGCTGGTGCGCTGGCGCGTACCGGTGTTTCAGTCCAGGATGCGCGTATTAATTCCACACACGATGGCCACACGCTGGACACTTACATCGTCAGCGAGGCGGACGGCTCTCAGATCGCGGGCCCGGGCCGTGAAGCCGAGATCCGCGATGCACTAGCCGGCGCGATCAACGACCCATCTCGTGACAACATCGCCGTCGCACGGCGAGCGCCACGCCGCCACCGGCAATTCAACGTGCCGACCCAGATCTATTTCCGGTCGGCCACCGAGCGTGGCGCTACGGCGATGGAAATCATCACCGCCGACCGACCGGGCGTCCTTTCCGAGATTGGCGGCGTTTTTCGTCGCCAACATATCGTTTTACAAAACGCCAAGATCGCGACTATCGGCGAGCGTGCCGAGGACGTTTTCTTTATTACGGACCATGACGGCGACCCAATCTCGAATCGAGACGCCCAACGCGAGCTCAGACGCGCTCTCACCATCGAACTCGACCGACCCTCGCAGGGTCAACACTGATGCGGCCGCATGTGGCCGCCATGCGGCAGTGGACAGTGCCACCCCGTATTTCAAAACGCACCGACGAGGCCGAAGCCACTACCCGATCCATGATGGCAGCCCAACATACTGACCGCGATTTCGAGGCCTCTCACACGCCACGCCCTGCGAGCGCATTCGGATTGGGAGCTTAATCCGGCCGCGGCGGCTCTTCGGCATGGGCCGTGGTATCGGCGCCCGGCGTGAGCGTAGTGCCGATTGACGCCGCCATCACGGCACCGATGGCCAGCCATTGCCAAACGCCCAACTGCTGACCTAGAAACACCAGTCCAGACAAGGCACCAAAAGCCGGCTCCAGACTCATCAGTGTGCCGAAAGTCGGAGTCGGCAGACGCGGCAAGGCAATCATTTCCAAAGTGTAAGGTAGCGCGGTCGACAGGATCGCCACGCCAGCGCCCAACACTAAAACGTGCGGCTCAAGCAATGTGGCGCCGGCCTCCCAGACGCCAATCGGCGCGATCACGATCGCGGCAATGGTGATACCGAGCACGGCACTATGCATGCCGTGAACCGCCCCGGCCTTCTGGCCGAACAGGATATATAACGCCCAGCAGGCACCAGCGCCCAGCGCACAAGCCGCGCCGGGCCAGTTCACGGCCCCCGTGGTATCCGAGCCGGGCCACAGCAACACGGCCAACCCGGCCAACGCCAACATCACCCAAAATAGATCCAGCGTGCGGCGCGAAGCGATAACCGCGACCATCAATGGCCCCGTAAACTCGAACGCCACTGCAATCCCCAGTGGGATCCGAGCCAGCGCCTGATAAAACAAAAAATTCATCGCCCCGAGGGCGATACCGTAGATCGCGATCGCCGGCCAAGCCCCGGCTGCTATCGGCTGGCGCCACGGGCGCAATATAACCAGAAGCAACAGCGCGGCCAGAATCAAGCGAACGGACATGGTGCCGGCCGGTCCCGCTATAGGAAACAGACCCTTAGCCAACGACGCGCCACTTTGGATGGCGCTCATCGCAACGATAAGCAGTGCCACGGGCCAGCCTCGGGCAACAATGGCGCGATATGTTTGTTGCACGCTCGTCACCTGAAGCGTGATGGCATTGCTAGCACGCAGCGCATAAGACAGCCCTCATTTCCCAAACACTATTGGAACACGCACCAACACTCGTCGCCGCCGCATTTGAACAGAATCCTGGATCGACGATTGTCTGTGATGATGGGCAAATCTAACTTGAACTGATCAGCGATACCGGCCGATTCCCAAATAGACGCCGCCATGTTCGATTATTCGCTGCCCGAATCCCTTCGACACAAGGCAGCATTTACCGGATCGCAAGGAGTCATTAGAATAATTCGCCTATGTGCAGGCAGCCAATCTGATGCAACCTCTCCCAACATCTGATGCCGTCAGAACGTGCTTCGCACACCTGCTGCTATGTATTGCAAGCACCTAATGTTCGCGCACGAGAATCAAGAAGCAACATTGTTTGCCCGCTGTGTATACAGACAAACACACCACCCATTCGATTGACTCAACAGGCGAATGCCATGACCTGGACCCCGACCCGCGATGATTATCCAGCCTATTTGACGGCCAACTATAATCCACAGTCAGTCATCCCCGTGCGTGGGCAAGGTAGTCGACTATGGGATCAGGCAGACAATGAATACATCGACTTTGCCGGCGGTATCGCGGTCAACGCACTCGGCCACGCGCACCCCGCGCTGGTTGACGCGCTGAAATCGCAGAGCGAAACCCTTTGGCATTTGTCCAACGTCTATACCAACGAGCCTGCAATCAAGCTGGCGCGCCGACTGACCGAGACGACATTCGCCGACAAGGTGTTTTTCTCCAACTCTGGCGGTGAGGCCAACGAAGCCGCGTTCAAACTCGCCCGTCGCTATGCCTACGACCGCTTCGGCGAACACAAGGACAAAATCGTATCGTTCAACCAGTCGTTCCATGGCCGAACCTGGTTTACCGTCTCGGTCGGCGGCCAGGAAAAATATACCCAGGGTTTCGGACCAGTGCCCGGCGGCATAGAACATGCCACCTATAACGATTTGGACAGTGCGGCCGCGCTGATCGACAACAATACCTGCGCGGTGGTCGTCGAACCGATACAAGGTGAAGGCGGCGTAACATCGGCTCAAGCCAACTTTCTGGCCGGCCTTCGACAACTATGCGATGACCACGACGCGCTGTTGGTCTTCGATGAAGTTCAATCCGGAATGGGTCGTACGGGGCACCTGTTCGCGTACATGGCCTATGGCGTCACGCCGGATATCCTGACCAGTGCCAAGGCGCTCGGTTGCGGTTTTCCGATCGGCGCGACACTAATTGCCGACCGGGTTGCCGAAGTTTTTGTCGTCGGCACCCACGGTTCAACATTTGGCGGCAATCCGTTGGCCACAACGGTCGCGCTTACCGCGCTCGAAACCATCAACAGCAACGAAGTGTTAAACGGCGTCAGTGAGCGCCACGCCTTATTCCGCGCGGAACTGGAAGCAATCAACGACAAACACGACTGCTTTGCCGACATCCGCGGCATGGGACTGCTGATCGGCGCCGAGCTCAAGGGATCTTTCGAACAGCGCGGGCGCGAGGTTCTGGCAGCCGCCATCAACAACGGTTTGATGCTGCTGATCGCCGGGCCCAATGTATTGCGTTTCACACCGTCGTTGATTATCTCCGAAGCCGATATTCGCGAAGGTATGGCGCAGTTGGATCGCGCGCTGGACCAGATTTCGGCCTGAGGCCTTCATGACGCTAGTCGTTCGACCTGCCGCGTTAACGGATCTCGATTCGCTCGTCGCACTCGCCAGCCAGGCACAGCCACCGCTGACCAACCTACCCGCCCATCGCGAGCGCTTGGGTCAGCGTATCGAACAGTCGGTCGCTGATCTGGCCCGCACCGTCACCTCACCCGGCGCCGAATATTATGTATTCGTGGTCGAAGACCAGCGGCACGACGGTGAACGCCGTGTGGTTGGCACGGCCAGCCTGCGCGCACGCACCGGTGCGCGCGAAGCCTACTATACCTGGCGCCGCGAAATGCTGATTCACGCCTCGCAGCAACTTGATGTTCGCCGCGAGGTCGCGATCCTATCGCTGTCGCATGAATTGTCCGCGGCATCGCTGCTGTGCGCGTATGCACTGGCCGATGAATACCGCAACACGCCCGCCGAACGGCTATTGCGACGCGCTCGTCTGGCGTTTGCTGCCCAACACCCGGAGCGATTCACCCAGCAAATGGCGGTTGCCATGCCGGGCTGGCTGGATGCCGACGGTTACTCACCATTCTGGGAATCGGTCGGCCGTCATTTTTTCGATCGCGATTTCCAGGCGATGAATGAACTTGCCGGTGTTCACTCAAAAAGCTTCATTGCCGAGATCATGCCACCATTTCCGCTCTACGAATCCCTCTTGAGTGAAGCTGGCCGCGCTTCCATCGGCACCGTGCACCAAACCCACGATGGCGCCATGGAAGACCTGACAGCCGAAGGCTTTAGGGCCTCCCGTCACATAGATCTCTTCGATGGCGGCTTGATTCTCGAGACGCCTGTCGAGCACTTGCATGCCAAGCGCTACAGCCAATGGCATCCAGTACGGGCTGTCGATTACGTGGATCCAAGCCTTTGGAAATCGGCGCTTGTGGCCAACCAGCAGACGACCGACTTTCGTTGCACGCTGGTGCCCTACGCCTGCAGCGCGACCCATACGCTCGGCCTGCAACAAGCTACGCTCTCCGCACTGGACGTAACGCCCGGCGAAGCCGCCCTGGCCGCCCCCATCGATATGCCAATGGCGAACGCGACATGTTAATTCGGCCGATCGAACATGACGATCTCGACGCGCTGGCCGCGATTGCGGTCGAGACCGGCGCAGGCTTTACTTCGTTACCCGATAACCGCGCCTTTCTCGAAAACAAGATCGCGCAAGCGCAAGCCGCGTTTCATGCGGCGACCAATGAACCCGCGGATGCCGAAAACGCGGCACTGTATTTCTTCTTAGCTGAAGACGACGAGTTGACACACGCCACACGTGCCGAGCGTATCGCCGGCTGTTGCGCGATCGAAGCGCGTGTGGGCCTGGACGTACCGTTTTACAACTATCGCGTCGGGCGACTGGCCCAAGCCGCTCCACAACTCGATCTACATCGCGTCATCGACACCTTGTTCTTGTCGTCGGACCATACAGGCGACGCCGAAGTCGGCTCGCTGTTTCTGCGCGAGCCATGGCGTGGTGGCAGCGCGCGTAACGCCGCCCTGTTATCGCAAATGCGCTGGCTGTTCATGGCTACATTCAGAGAGCACTTCCCTGACCGAGTGCTAGCCGAAATGCGCGGCCGTTTCGACAACGCCCAGGTCAATCCCTTCTGGGAAGCGCTCGGCGCCCATTTCTTCCCCATCGATTTCAGCCGCGCTGACCAATTGACCGGGCTCGGCCAAAAGCGCTTCATCGGCGAATTGATGCCGCGCTATCCGATCTGTACCGCCATGCTGCCCCAGGCCGCGCGCGACTGTATCGGCCAGGTCCACAAACAAACCCAGCCGGCACTCGCTATGTTGCGTGCCCAGGGGCTGCGTTTCGAAGGATACATCGACATATTCGACGCTGGCCCAACCGTTGAAGCCTATTTGGACGACGTCCGCGCGGTGCGTCATAGTCGAACCGTGACCGTGACCGGCATCGACGAGCAAGCGTCGGAACCCGCCAGCCCCCGGGCTCTGGCCACGAGCACGGGCGACCCCGCTGCTTTCCGGGCAACCTGGGTCGGCCGGACACCGACTGACCCCGACTCGACGGGAGTCATACTTCATCCCCATGAAGCCAACCGTCTGAATGTTTCAACCGGCGATACGGTACGCATTCTTACCGATTAGCTCCGGAGACACACTATGGCCGATACGACTTGTTTGACCCCACACCAGCAACAGTTTATTGCCGGCCGCTGGTCCGACGGCACCGGACAGACACTAACCAAAGACGACCCGGTTGCCGGCGACACGACGTGGACTGGCCAGGTCGCTGAAACCGAGCAAGTTAGCGAAGCCGTGGCCGCCGCACGCGCAGCATTTACCGACTGGGCGCGGCGCTCGTATGACGAGCGCGTCGCTTGCGTCGAAGCATTTGGCGAACAGCTGACCGCGCATAAGGAAGACCTAGCCCACGCGATCACCCATGACACGGGCAAGCCATTATGGGAAGCCCGCGGTGAAGTCGGCGCCATGATCGGCAAGATCGACGTGTCGCAGACCGCTTACGCCGAACGTACCGGTGAACGTGAAAAGGCGATCAGCGGCGGGCGTGCCGTTTTACGCCACCGGCCACACGGCGTGTTAGCTGTCTTCGGCCCCTCCAACTTTCCAGGCCATCTACCGAACGGCCATATCGTGCCGGCACTCCTGGCCGGCAACACGGTAGTGTTCAAACCCAGTGAACAAGCGCCGACAACAGCCGATCTAACCATCCAATGCTGGCAGAAGGCTGGGTTGCCGGCGGGTGTGCTCAATCTCGTACAAGGTGGCCGTTCAACCGGTAAAGCGCTTGCCGGCGCATCAACTATCGATGGCTTGCTTTTCACCGGCGGTGCCGCCACTGGCAAGCAACTACACGCCGAATTCGGCGGCCATGTCGACAAGATCCTGGCGCTGGAATTGGGCGGTAACAATCCTTTGGTCGTCGCCGAGGATGGCTACGACATAGCCACGGCGGTACTGACCATCATCCAGTCGGCTTATATGTCGGGTGGCCAGCGCTGTACCTGTGCGCGCCGCTTATTAGTGCCGCACGGCCAGGCCGGTGACCAACTGATTACCGATTTGATCGACGCGCTGGGCCAAATCAAAGTCGATCACCCGATGACAGAGGAAGATCCCCCCTTTTACGGCGGGCTCGCCACATCCGCAGCCGCCGACGCATTACTCGAGGCCCAGGATGAGCTCGAAGGCCGCGGGGCGACTGTACTATCGAGGTTATCGCGTGTCGCCCCCGAAACCAGCATGCTCAGGCCTGGATTGATCGATATCACCAGCGTTGCAACCGACGACGAAGAGCATTTTGGCCCCCTTTTGAAGATCCAGCGTTATAGCAATTGGGACGCGGCCATTGAGGAGGCCAACAACACACGCTTCGGTCTGTCCGCCGGGCTGATCGGCGGCGGTGACAGCCACTGGGACGATTTCCGGCTACGCATCCGGGCCGGCATCGTTAACTGGAACCGCTCGATTACCGGCGCGGCCTCGGATGCGCCTTTCGGTGGCATCGGCGATTCCGGTAACCATCGGCCAAGTGCTTACTACGCAGCTGACTACTGCGCATGGCCAATGGCCTCGATGGAATCGCCGGCGCCCGAGCTACCCGAGACCTTGCCGCACGGCATTTCGCTAGCCGGCATCGGCGCCGGCTCATGATGCCCAAGCCAACTGCCCGCGAAGTTAATTTCGATGGCCTGGTCGGGCCAACCCACAACTACAGCGGGTTGGCACATGGCAATCTGGCCGCCGCACGGCACCAAGGTGCTATCGCCAACCCGCGCGCTGCCGCGCTCCAGGGGCTGGCCAAGATGAAAGCCCTCCATGACGAGGGCTTTGCCCAGGCTGTGTTGCCACCGCACCACCGGCCCAATCTCGATCTGCTGCGCCGCCTCGGTTTCGCGGGCGGCGACACAACCATTATCCGCCAAGCGGAACGCGAAGCGCCGCAACTGCTGCGCTCAGCCTCCTCGGCGGCTGCGATGTGGACCGCCAACGCCGCCACCGTGACACCCAGCGCGGACAGTGCCGATGCACGCGTGCATTTTACGCCAGCCAATCTCCAAGCGAGTTTGCATCGCTCACTGGAAACCGAGACGACAGCCGCCGCACTGTCGGCGATCTTTGCCGACGAGCAACACTTTAGTCACCACCCGGCGCTGCCGGCGACGTCTATTTTAGGCGACGAGGGGGCGGCCAACCACACCCGCTTGTGCGAAGGTTATGCGCATCCGGGCATACATCTATTTGTCTACGGCCGGCATGGTTTCGGCGGCGATAGCGCGACCCGGCGTTTTAGCGCCCGCCAGAGTCTGGAAGCCAGCCAGGCAATTGCACGCCAGCACGGATTAACCGACGAGCAATGCGTGTTCAGCGCCCAGCATCCGGACGCAATCGATGCCGGCGCCTTCCATAACGACGTGATCGCGGTCGGTAACGGCCGCGTTTTGTTCTATCACGAATATGCTTTTGGCGATGAACAGGCCACGTTAGACGCCCTATCCCGCCGCATGGACACGTTGGATACCACGCTCTGTCCGATACGCGTATCCAATGATTCGTTGCCGCTGCAAACGGCTATATCGACCTATTTATTCAATTCGCAACTTCTAAGTCGAGAAGATGGGTCGATGATGCTCATTGTCCCCGCCGAGTGCGATACCGATCCAACGGTCGCTGAGGTGATCGAAGCCATTGTCGACGACACCGACAATCCAATCACCGAAGCACGCGCATTCGACATCAAACAAAGCATGGACAACGGCGGCGGCCCGGCGTGCCTACGTTTACGCGTGGTGTTGAACGACGCCGAACGCGACGCGCTGGGCGCCAAAGTCATGCTTGACGATGCCCGCTACGAAACACTTTGCGACTGGGTGCGCCGCCATTACCGCGATCGGCTAGCCATCGAGGACCTGGCCGATCCAGCCTTGGTGACAGAATCCGCGGCCGCACTGGATGAGCTCAGCCAACTACTACAGCTCGGGTCGATTTACCCATTCCAGCGCACTTGAGCCAGCGCTTAGCTAAGCGCTAAAAGCTCGGTATTTTAAGCGGGCCATTCGGCAACGAATGGCCCGCGCCCGAGAAACCAGCCAAGTGCAACTTGGCGCGTCTATTCACAAACAAACGGGCTGCCCAGCAACCTGAGCAGCCCGATCTGTGCCGTGGACGATACGCCCCCGCCAGGGTTAACTAGCGCATAAAGCGCCTAGCAGCCGGCAGTCGCCTAGTCTGCAACGAACCGATTACTCGCTATACCCCTTATCGGAGCTATTACCGAAATACTTCTTGTGAATTTCGGCGTAAGTACCGTTTTCCTTGAGCGTAGCAAGCGCCTTGTTGACTTTCTTGGCCAGTGCCTTTTCACCTTTCCGGAAAGCGATGCCAAACCCGCTACCGAAGTATTTCTTCGGTTTGGTTAGCTTGGGACCGATTTGCTTATACTTACCCGGATGTTTCTCGATCAATGACGCGTGGCCGGTAATTTCATCGAAAAACGCGACATCCACTCGGCCTGTCGACATATCCGTGGTTACGCCACTGGCATTTTTATAACGTTTGATCGTGGCAATATCGTCATATTCGGCAGTAACGTAATCATCCTGAACGGTACCCCGCTGCACGCCGATATTCTTGCCTTTTAAGCTCTTTTTACCAATTTCTTGAAGCGAGCTACTTTTCGGAATATAAAAAGCCGACGGCACGACGATATACGGGTTCGAAAACAACACATGCTTTTTACGCCGTTTATTGATGGTCATCGAGGACATGATGGCGTCGTACTTATGTGCCATTAACCCCGGTATGATTCCGTTCCAAGACTGTGGCGTCCATTCACATTCCAGGCCAGCTTGCTTGCACATGGCATTACCGAGCTCGATATCGAAGCCTTTCAATTGACCGCTCGGTGTTGTGTATTCCATCGGCCGGTACGGTGGATTGGTCGCGATCGTGATCGACTGGGCTGCCTGTGCGCTACTAATCAGACCAACGAGAAGTGCGAGCGCAACAAGAACGATGGATTTAAACTGTCTAATTGGCATAGTGTTTCCTCTGACCGCTAGTGATACTGATCTATTAAGCAACCGTAGCATACCGAGTGGTCAAAGACATGTGCCAAGTTTGTCCAAATAAATGGTGGCTTCAGCGGCATAAACTTTGAAGTTTTATTGGACTTGGACAACGATACAGTTTATAAGGGGCATGAATCCGTTGATAGCCATGGACACGTCAGTTTGACCATACGCCACCGCTGACCGAGCGTAGATCTTTGGGCTACATCAGCGTTTACTCGTGAGTATCAATTAGCTCACTGTTTGGCAATGCCATAGCGTCTCTGGCGGCTATCATCGTCTTTCAAACAGATCACATATTCGCTCGACATGAGAACGTGCGCAAGGCGTCCAATAGCCTTAAATCATACGGGTTCATATTAGAAGAACGGCAGGGAGTTATTAGCGTTGGTGACGGCGACAGTTAAAGGCTATTTTCTTTCTCTATCTCTTATCGTTGCAATTGGAAGCCAAAACGCATTTATTCTGCGCCAGGGTTTGCATCGATCGCACGTAAGCATAGTGGTCGCAATATGCATACTATGCGACGTTTTGCTGTTCTCTTTGGGTGCGCTTGGGGGAGGCGCAATGGTCGAGGGCAAGAGTCTGTTTGCCGACGCCATCAGAATTTTAGCGGTGGGCTTTTTAGGAGCCTATGGGATGGTCGCACTGCGCTCGGCACTTCGGGGTGGCGGCAGTCTAGACGCAGCCAATGAAACACGTGGCGGTGGGAGGCTTAGCGTAGCCTTGGGCGCGTTGGCAGTCACACTCTTAAATCCTCACGTGTATTTGGATACGGTCGTGCTGTTTGGAGGGCTTGCGAGTGGCCATGACTTCGGCTACAGGGCTGCACTTGTAGCCGGTGCGGTCGCGGGTTCCGCGACTTGGCTTGCGGGACTTGGGTTTGGGGCAGCGAAGCTTCAGCCACTCATGCGATCTCCTCGTGTATGGCAGATATTAGATGCA